>NZ_JBHTGV010000013.1:0-173131 GCF_042675445.1 Cohnella sp. GCM10027633
ACAAATTCTCCTCCAGTTATCCGTATTTTATCCAGAACGAATTGGCCAATATCTGCCGTAAGAGCTTCGTTCTCCCCCTCGGGGGAGGTTCCCATAAGAGAGTTTACACAAAATTATTGACAGACCCTTGGCTTCTGATCTTTTATCGAATCGCGCTTCCAGCGCTTAACCAATATCCACTTGCTGATACCGCTTCCTGTACTCCTGCGGCGACACCCCTACCTTCGCCTTGAACGCCTGCCCGAAATGCGAGTAATTCTCGTACCCGATCTCCTCGCAGATGTCGAGCAGCTTCGTGTTCGTCGCCGTCAATCGGCTCTTCGCGCGCTCCATCTTCGCGTTAATGATATAGTCGATGATCGATTGCCCGGTCTCGCGCTTGAACAGGCGGGACAGATAGGCGGAATTCAGATGGATATGTCCGGCGACGCTCTCCCGGGTCACTTCCCTCAGGCTGGTCATAATGTATTGCTTCGCCCGCTCGATGATGACGGAGCTCTCGTTCCGCTGCGCGTCCAAGTAACGCGAAGACGTATCGATCAGCCACTCCGCCCAGCTCTTGAACTGCGCGATCGTCCGGATCGACGCCGCCTCGACGTGACGCTCCTTCAGCCCTTGCCAACCCATGACGGATATGCCGTTCCGGTGCGCGACGTAATAGATCATATGCGAGAGCGCATGATAGAGCGCGCTGGCGGTCTCCCGGTCGACCCGTTCTTCTGGAAAAGCTTCCAGCAGCCCGTCGAGACGCTTCAAGAGCTCCTTCTTGTTGCCGGTCTCGAACAGCACGACCCAATCCGGCCACGGGATCGCGATCGGCGGCTTCTTCCGCGCTTGCGCCGGCGCCGTAGACTCCCCTAACAGCTGTACGGACAGGGACGCGTACACGTTCGCCTGCTCCAGCTCCAATAGCCGGTGGCACGTCTCGGTTAACTCGTAGATCGTCGTCTCGTTGCCGATATAGCACGACACCTTGCAATAGAAGTATCGCTCGCAGGCTTCAGCGAACGTTCGGCAGGCGGCGACGAGCTCTTCGGGACGAAGCGCGACGCCGGGCTTCCCGTAGATGAGCACGAGCAGAATGCCGCTCGTATCCTTGATGATATTGCCCTCGTGCGCTCCGATGATCAGCTCGGTCGCCGCGTTGCGAAGCGCGTATTCCATGATCTCCTCGTCGCGGGAGCCGAAGTCTTGCTGCCATTGCTCGATGCTGATCTGGATCGGCAGCAGCGCCGAAGACGTCTGCAGCGGCAGGTTGATCGCCTTCAAGCCGTCGCCCGTCACCGCCACGCGGCCGGCCAGCACGTTCTGCCAATAACGCTCGATGACGACTGTCTTCTGGCTCTCCCACATGCTCTGGTACTTCTTGTTCTCCTCCACGATCCGGGCGCTGTCGCGCTCTCCTTGCACTTTGGCTGCCGCCCTCTTCAAGGTGGCGACGAGCTGATCCGGCTTGACCGGCTTCAGCAAGTATTCGAAGCTCGCGAGCTCCACCGCCTTCTGGGCGTAGGAGAATTCCGCGTGCGCGGTCAGGAAGATCGTCTCCGTATCCGGATAATGCTCGTTCACCCATTCCGTCAACGCGAGTCCGCTGACGTCCGGCATCTCGATGTCGCACACGATCAGATCGATCGGATGCTTGCCGAGAATATCCTTGGCGACGGTCGCCCCGGAAGCCTGGTACACTTCCTCGATGCCGAGCGCCGCGAAGTCGATGGCTTTCATCAATGCCTTCACCGCGAACAGCTCGTCGTCGACGATCATCAATCGAAGCATTAGGCAACGCCTCCCTGGTTGTCTGTCTCGCTCGCTTGCTCGGGTATACGAAGAACGACGATCGCGCCCTTGGGCGAATGGCTGCCGAACGCGAGCTCGAACCGATCGCCGAACACGACTTGAAGCCGCCGGTGCACGTTCCATACGCCGAGGTTGGACCCTCCCGTGCCGTCGCCGAATTGCAGTTGGTTGAACGCCGACAGCGTATGCTGCGCGAACCCTCTGCCGTTATCCCGTATCGCGACCTCGATGCGTCCCGAGCCGTCCACCGCGTAATCGATCGCGATCTCGATATGGAACGGATCCAACTCCTCCATACCGTGAATGATCGCGTTCTCGATGAAAGGCTGAATCATGAGCGGGAAGATGACGCGCTCGCGGAGCGGCTCCGGCACCCGGATCGAATAGGTCAGCTTATCGGGAAAACGCAGCTTCTGGATCTCCAAGTAATTGCGAATGTGCGCGAGCTCCTCGTCGATCGTCACCGTATCCCGGTGCGAACGGGTGATGAAGCGGAAGTAGTCCACGAGCAGCTCCGTCATTTTCCGAATGAGCGCGTTCTCTTCCAGAATAGACAGGCTGTAGATGATATTGAGAGAGTTCAAGTAGAAGTGCGGGTTGATCTGCGCCTGCAGATGCTTGAATTCCGCCTGCTGCGCCTTCAGCATCTCTTCGTACACGTTGATTTTGAGGTGCTTCATCTGCGACACCATGCGGTTAAACGTCTGAATCAGGAAGTAGATCTCTTCCGTCTTCGCTTCCTTCACCTGGATTTCCATCTCCCCGTCCATCACCTTGCGCATCGCCTTGATCAAGCCGTGCAACGGACTGAGCAGCACCCGTTTCATGAAGAGCGAGTAGAAGTAGAAGATGAACACCAGCACGATCGGAATGAGGAAAATCACGAATTGGAAGAACGGCAGCTGCTGCAGCAACTCCTTCTCCGGCGTAATCGCGGCCAAGCTGAGCGGCGCTTGCCGGAACGGCATGCTGACGAGCAAATACTTCTTGTCGTCGGTCGGATTCTTGAACACCTGATAGGCGAGCGGGTTCGTCAGCAGCTTCCGGTTGATCGCGAGCATCGTCTCCTGCGGCATCGCCGAATTCGTCAGCGTCTGCCCCTCGCGATCGAGCAATATGGCGTCCCATTGCTCGCCGTTGTCGAGCTTATGCAACGAGGTCAGCAGGTCGTTCAACCGGATGATCGCCCCGATGTATACCGCCGCTCCGCTCGGCGCGCGATCGGCGCGGACAAGGTAATTCTCTCGATCGTCGCGGATCACTTGCCACGTATTGGCCGCGAACGTATCGCTGCCGATCCATTCGCCTAATAACGCGCGGAGATTCTCGGTTTGCTCGTAGGAGGTTTGGGAGAAGACGAAATCGTTCTTGCTCGCGGCGTACGCGAAGATCGAGTGGATATTGTCGAAGCCGCTGTTGCCTTCCACGATCGCCGACTGGATGCGGACCTTCGCGTAGATATACTCGCCGTGCTCCTTCGGGTAAGCGTCCAGCGCGATCAGATCGTTGTTCGACCCGTTGCTCAGCAGCTGCCGCAGCAAGTACTTGGACACGTCCTCGAGCGTCTGATCGATTTGCGCGCTTTGAATCGACAGCACCCGGCTCGTCGACTGGGACACTTCCTCGCGCACGACCTTCATCGCGTAATAGTTCTCATAGAACAAGAACGCGGCCATACTGACCATGATGACCAGGAAACCGCGTATGAGCTGAATTCGCAACGTCGATCTTTTCATCCGGTATCTCCTTGCTTATACGAGATCGAACGCTACCGTAACCGTCATATTGGGCTTCAAGCTTCGCGGCCTCAGGTCGACGCTATAGGCGTCTTGGGCCTTCGCTTGATGATTCATGAATGTATGGCTCTCTACCTTGCAATCAAGTTGCTCCGGGTCGAAGCGAATCAGCAATGCGCCGCGTTCGCCCTGAAGTAGCACTTGCCCCGGTTCGACGATTCGCGGCCGGCAGAACGTGACGAACCGTTCCACGACTTCGGACGGCTTCCGCGAGAACGCGTACGCATCCGTCAAAGCGAGACCGAGCTTCCCCTGCTTGCGGAAGACGAGCTTGCGAGCCAAGCGGATCAAGCCGTCGTGCGCGTAAGCGCCGGCCAGATCCAGCTCGAACGTATCTTCCTCATCCGTCGAGGAAGCGATCGTATCGTTGTCGCTGTACGACTTGCCCGCTCCTTGATGCGTCCCGTCGATGATCGGCACCGAATGGCCTTGGGAGCCGTTGACGAAGAAGTCGTACCGCTCCGGACCGAAATATTGCTTCGTATATTCCCCCAATCCGGGGTCGGTCAAGAACGTCTCGCCGTTCGCGTGGAAGAGGAACGAGCCGACGTCGTTATGGTTATGGGGCTCGCCGTTGTGGCCGCCTTTGGCGGAGAAGCACGCTTGGTTGCCGCCGTCGCTCGCCCTGGAGATGATCCACCGGGCGTCCTTCAAGTAATACGTCGACGGCTTGAATTCGCTCGTCTCCAGCCGCGGATCGCTCCAAGCGAAGTTGCGGACAGCGTGCGCCCAGCGATGGGCGTGATCGTCGTCGATCCGGGTGCGGTAACGGAAGTCCGGCGCCTCCACTTCCTCGAACCGGGATTTCAGGTAGTGCGTCAATCCCGGCTGGAAGTTCGCCGCGAGCGACGCGTCGGAATAGCTGACGATGGCGTTCCCGGTCAAGTAGCACTTCTGCTGGAACAGCGCGATCTGCTTCAGCTTCTCGCCTTGGAGCAGGTCGATGCTCCCGTTCGTCCGCTCTCTTAACAGTTCCGCGAAGTAGACGAAGAAGCCGAACCCGTAATTCCAATAGCCGAGTCCCTCCGTGCAGGCGCCGTCTTCGGCATACCCGCTCAGGAAGCACTCCATCGTGTCGATGACCCGGCGCACGATCGGCGCGAGCACGTCGGCGTCCTCGATCAGATAGAGCGCGGCCGAACCGGTCGTGCCCGCGCATACCGCGGCCCAGTTAATGCTTGTCGTCTCCCACCAGAACATGCGGTTCAGCTCGCCGTAGGAGGCGAGCACCCTATCCTTAATGAGCTTCCTCGCCCGATGAACGACGAGCGGCGCGAGCCGCTCCTCGAGCAGCTCGCATATTTCCGCTAGAGCGAATGCCGTCTCTCCCGCGAACAGATCGACCGTCGTCTCCTGCTCCCGCATCATATAGGCGTTGGCGTTCTCGTGTCTCCCGAAGACGTCCTGCTTGGCGATGATCGACAAGCTCTCGCCTTCCATATGCGAAGGCAGGCTCCACGTATATTCGTCGCAGATTGCCCATATCGTGTCTTCCAATTGCGCTAGATATATCGGATCTTCATCTACCAATGATAGCAACGCGAACGTCTTGAGCCTTCCCCGGTGATCGAGATATTCCCGTTCGTACGGCTTGCGCTCGCCCGTCGTATCGAACCCCTTATAGTCGGAGAAGCGCAACGAGCGAATCGGCGTCTCCATGTACTGCTCGCCGGATTGCCGAAGCTCCTCCAGCATGCCGCGGTAGAATGGCTGCTCTCGGATTTCCTTCCACTTATCCGGGTTGCGAGCCTCGGCGAACAGCTTCTTCCTGCCGCCGCCCGACCGCTCCCCGTCTCTTAATGCCTCTAGCACGCGCAGCACGTTCATGATCGATCCTCCATGCGATGTTAGCGATCGCCATCGGACAATTTACGTTTCAACCCTAGTATAGCTTCGGGGGTACATTTAATCTATTGGGCAGCGTGACTTGAATATTGTTTTTGTGAGGTTAGGATGGCACGCGTGCCGCTCCGGGTTCATTGAAAAAAAGTCAGCCTGCGCAGCGCAGACTGACTTTCGACTCGACCCGTTCAAGCTTCGCTGACGGAAGCGCGCGACGATAGAGACACTTCGTACCGCGCCGATTCCAACCACGCTCCCGCGGCGAAATCCCTACCCTTCACCAGCACTCGATCTTCGTAAACTTCGACGTAGTAGCCTTGGCTGCCTTCCCTGCGGATGTCCTCGTCCGTCCACAGGTAGGCAACGGATGCCGCGTTGAACATGGCCGGAAGCTTCCCTTCGCCGTCGTAAGCATTGCGCGCGGCTTCCATCTCCCAATGCCCATGGCCGGTGAAGAGAATGGCGCGGGGATGCTTCGCCAAGACCGCTTTCAACTCGACGTCCTGCGTCACCCCGTACCACTTCTGTCCTTCCATCGATCCGGCCGTCGTGTTCTTCAGTGGTTGATGGAGAAAGACGAACGCCGGCTTGCCGGCCGATGCCGCCTCTTCCAATCGAGCATCCAGCCAGCCGAGCTGCTCCTCGGACAGATGACAGAAGAGCTCCAATCCTTGCTCGGTCCCAAGGAAGAGAAAAGAATACCCTTCGATCCGATGCTCGTGGTAGGCAGCCGACATTCCCGTCGCCATTAGGAAACTCCCGATGCGCGATTCCCAGATGCCCAGCCCTACGTCGTGATTGCCGGTCGCCGCGTAGATCGGGGGCAGCTTCTCCGCATGGAGCGCCCCGATTCGCCGAAACTCTTCGTATTCTCCGGGAAAGCCATGATCGGTTACGTCTCCGGCGTGCATGATGCCGACGCTGTCCGGCGCGTTAGCCGCGATGTCTCTTAACGCTTGCTCGAAATTCCGGTTATAGAGATGGTCCGGATCGGCCGTCACGTGCGTATCGGTAATGACTTGGAACGAGAGACGAGGTTTGGCTCCTTCTTGCCTCATGAAGTCCCCTCCCTTATGCCGAATGAATGTTCAATGCCCGTTCTTGCTTATATTCAAGCCGATGACGCCGACGATGATGATTCCGATCCATAGCATCGAGCCGAGCGGCAATCGTTCTTGGAAGATCAAGTAACCCGCGATCGTAATCAATACGATGCCGACGCCCGACCAAATCGCGTAGACGGCGGCAACCTCCATATACCCCAACGCGAAGTTCAAGCACGTAAAGCTGATCCCGTAGAACAGGAACATCAGGAGCGAAGGAACAAGCCGGGTAAAGCTCTCCGACAGCTTCATCGAGATCGTCCCGGAGAGCTCGAAGACGATAGCCAAACTCAGCAAGAGCCATCCCATGGATGTCGCCCCCTTCATGTCGGACTCTCTTCCTTCGCGATATTCAGCTCCCGTAAGGTTGCGACGACCGCATCCGCATGGCTAGAACCGGAGATAGCGTACGATGCGGCGGTTGCGTTGGATGCGGAGATCAGAATAGACGCGGCGGCTCCGGCTTCCTTGCCCATGCTCATATCGCCCTCTGTATCTCCGATGACCGCGAATCGTCCGTCGCGCAAGCCCAGTCGTTCGCAAGCGAGCACGGCCATATCGGGATAAGGCTTCCCTCGTTCCACTTGGTCCGTTCCGATAATCGCGGCGAACCGCTCGCGGATGCCGAGCCATTCCAGGTGCTTGACGGCCGCTTCGGTCTCGTCGGCGGTCACGACGGCGAGCCGCAGCCCGACGAGGCGGCACGCCTCGAGGAAATCCAGCACGCCCGGAAGCAAGCGAACCGAACGGGTCGCATCCAGTTGCTCGTCCGCCCATCGCTTGGCATCCGCCGCGAGCGTCTTCGCCTCCGCCCAGGACAAGCCGGCCCGATAGCCTTGCCAAGCGAGAATGATCAGCATGTCGTTCACGGTTCCCATGGCTAACGGTCCCCTCCGATCGTAATCGGCGACGAAGCCGTCTTCCGCGCGGAGAGCGCCCCACAACGCGTCCAGATCGACGCCGACGGGCGGAAGTCCTCTCTCCAGAAGCAAAGCGGAGAACTTGGCGAGCAAGCGCTCGCTCCAGTTCCCCCACGTATGAATGAAATCCAGCAGCGTCCCGTCCTTATCGAATAGCACGCCGTCTATCCGATAGGACGCGCCCGCCGCATGCAGAATCGGCATGCTCTTCCTCCTACTTGTTCAGGCGATCCAGCTCTCGCTGCGCGGTTTCCTTCGCCGCCTTCAAAGCTTGCGCGGCCGGCATATTCTTGATTTGGACGTTGTCCGCGGCCACCTTCAGCGCGTCGGCGATCTTGCCTCCGGTCGGATCCATGAACGGCGAAGAGCCATGCGCCGCTTGCTTCAGCGGGATCGTGATTTGCGGATTCGTCTTGCTGTATTCCACGAACGCCGGATCCTGCTGCGCGGACTGGCGCACCGCGATATAGCCGGTGTTCATCGACCAGGACGCCGTATTCTCCGAGCTCATGAAGTACTGGAACCACTTGAATGCCGCTTCTTGCTGCTCCTTGCCAGCCTTCGCCGGAATACCCGCCATGATCGCCTGCGCTACCGGCTTACCCGCGCCGACGCCTTCCCAACCCGGCTGCTCCATCGCGCCGACGATCGAGAAGTCCAGATCGCCCTGGTCGCCGCTCGAGCCGATGTAACCGGCCGCTTGGCCTTTCATGACGTCGTCGATCGTCTTGTACCAATACTCCCAGCCTTGTCCGCCGGAATGAATGCGCATGATTCGGTCGTCATGAATCCACTTGCGGAACAGCTCCCACGTGTCCACCCATTCCGGTGAGTCGACGAGCACCGTCTTGCCGTCGTCGCTCAGCACTTTGCCGCCTTTGCCGAGCACCGCGTCCATCATGTTCTCGTAGCCCCACATCGGCTCCCAGCCATAGAACGTCGTCTTGCCGCCTTCCTTGGCGGCCATCTTCTCGGCTGCCTTCGCCAACGCTTCCCAGGTCGTCAGGTCCTCCGGCTTCAGGCCCGCTTTCTCCAGCGCGTCCTTGCGGTAATACATCACTTGCGTCGTGCCGTACATCGGCAGGAAGTACTGCTTGCCGTCCACCTTGCCCTGTTCGAGGAAAGTCGGAATCAAGTCGTCCGATTTGAAATCGGCGGATGCCGCAATCAGCTCGTCCAAGGAAGCGTAGTAACCTTTGCGAGCCCAATCCACGTTCGACGACAGGACGGCTGCCGGCACGGTGCCGGATGCGATCGCCGCTTGAAGCTTCTTCTCCGTCTCCGAATAGTCCCCTTGCACGACCGGTTTCACGACGACTTCCTTTTGCGATGCGTTGAACTTGTCGATGAGCGTCTGCATGTTCTCGCCTAGCTTGCCGCCGAGTCCGTACCAGAACTCGATCGTAACCGGCTCTTTCGGCGCTTCCGGCGTTGCGGATGCCGTCTCGGATGCCGAAGCGGGCGCTTCCGAGGAAGCCGTGTCGGAAGGCGATGCCGCCGAGCCCTCGCCCTCGTTATTCGAACCGCAAGCCGTTAAAGCCATGATGGCGGCAAGCGCAAGGCCCGCCGTCGTTTTCTTCATGTTCATCGTCATTCGTTGTCTCCACCTTTTCATGGGTATGGGTTCCTATCCGTTTCGGTATCCATCTCTCTATCGATTGCGTTACCCTTTGCTAGCGCCGGCCGACAGGTTCACGCTCTGCATAATCGTTTTCTGCGTCAGCAGGAACAGAACCAGCAGCGGCAGGATCGTGAATGCGCTGGCGGCCATGATCAGCGGCCATTTGAGCCCGTATGCACCCCCTTGCACGAAGAAGCTTCTCAGCCCGGCCGATACGAGCTGCAAGTCCGGATTCTTGGTGATGAGCATCGGCCAGAAGTAGTTGTTGTACTGCTCGATGAAAGTGATGAGCGCCAGCACCGCGAAGGAGGAACGGGCCAACGGGAATACGAGCGTCCAGAGAATGCGCAGATGAGAAGCGCCGTCGATCTGCCCTGCCTCCACCAGCTCGTGCGAGACTTGAAGGAACGCTTGGCGGATCAGGAAGATCGAGAAAATGCTGACGCTGTTCGAGAGAATGATGCCGGCATACGAATCCAGAAGACCCAAGTTGCTGAGCACGACGTAACCGGGCAAGTAGACCGCGGTGACCGGCACCATGTAGCCGACGAGAATCAGCGCGGTGAACGCGTTCTTCAACCGGAAAGGCATATGCGTCATGGCATAGGCCATCATCCCGGAGTTGATGATCTGGATGACGACGATGACCGAGGCGACCAGAATGCTGTTCCCGATATAGCGGGCGAACGGCGCGGCTTCCCAGGCGTCCGCTATATTGCTCCATAGCGGAGAATGTGGCCATAGCGTCGGAGGGAACTGCCAGATCTCGTCGTTCGTCTTGAGCGCGCTCGTCGCCATCCAATAGAAAGGAAATGCCATCGACAATGCGGTTGCGGCGAGCAGCACGTGCGCGAGCATGCGGCGAACGCCGCTGCGTTGGGGCATGCGTTATCCCTGCCTTTCGATTCGCGAATTAGGAGTAATGGACGGTGCGGCGGCCGATCCAGAACGACAGCACCGACAGCGCGACGCATCCGACAATCAGCAGAATGGCGACGGCGGAAGCTTCCCCGATCCGGAAGGCGTCGAAAGCCGACAAGTAATAGAAGTAAAGCATCGTGCGGGTCGAACCGGCCGGTCCGCCCTGCGTCAATACGTTAATCTGGTCGTACGCCTGCAGCGACGAGATCGTCAGGACGACGAACAGGAAGAACGTCGTCGGCGAGATGAGCGGCAGCGTGACGTGGCGGAATTTGTTCCAGCCGTTGGCTCCGTCGAGCTCGGCCGCTTCCGTATAATCCGGAGGGACGTTGCCGATCGCCACCAGATAGAAGATCATGCTCCAGCCCGCGGATTTCCAGACGGTGACGACGAGGACGCTGACGAGCGCCCAATTCGGATCCTCCAGCCAGCGAATGCCGGACGATCCGAAGACGTGCAGCACGTTGTTCGCCAATCCGACGTCCGGCTCGTAAATCCAGGACCAGACGATCGACACGGCAACGGTCGGCGTCACCCACGGCGAGAAGATCAGCGTTCGATAGATCGCGCCCCCCCTTCTCTTGCGGCCTAACAGCAGCGCGAGGCCTAACCCGGCGGCCATGACCGGTATGACGCTTCCGACGCAGAATAGCAACGTGACCCGAAGCGTTTGATAGAATTCCGGATTGTCGAACAGGTACCGATAATTGTCGAACCCGACGAACGTTTTGTCCGGACTCATGAAATCCCATTCCGTGAAGCTGAGGTAAATGACATAGACGAGCGGATAGAACCAGAATAGACTGAGTGGAATCATCGCCGGCAACGTGAACAGCAGCGCTTTCCCCTCCGAGGCGAGCCTTGTCCGTCTCATGAACCGATGGAAAACCTCCTTCAGAATGATTCAAAAATTCCTTAATCTTCGGTATAATAGTCGTAGTTAAAGGCTGAATTACTCGTCTGTTCAAAAAATATTGTACGATAGAACGAATCTTGGATGGTTAAAGCTCGTCTAGGAGACCATTAACTTTCTGTTAAATCGTGCGAAGGAGATTCATTCGTGAAAAAAGCGAGCAGCAGCCTGACGGCACCGTCGGTACCTCGGGAGTCGATTCGCCATCGGGTCATCGACGCGATCGCGGAGACGATGGACTTGTACGGCGCCAATTATACGTTCGGGCAACTCTACGGCATTATGTATTTCGAGGATAAACCGATGACGTTAGAAGACATGCAAAGCTGCATGAACATGAGCAAGAGCAACATGAGCTACGCCGTTCGGTCGCTCTTGGACGCCAAGATGGTAACCAAGCTGAAGGAGAAGGAGGAACGGAAGGACTTGTATGCGGCCGAGAAGGACTTCTTCCAGGCGTTCCGCAACTTCTTCGCCGTCAAGCTTCAGCGAGAAGTCGACGTGATGCGCGGTGCCATCGAAGCCGCCATACCCGAGTTGACCGAGGTGATCCTGGACTCCGGCACGCCGGAAGAGGAACGCAAGCTCTGCCTTCAAGACCTGCACAAGCTGAAGCACGCGGTCGGCTACTACGAATGGCTCCAACGGTTCGTGAACGATCTTCAGGCGGGAGTGTTTTTCGAGCAACAAAAAGGACCGTCTCTCGGATCATCTTCCGATGATCTTTGAGACGGCCCATGCGATTCAACGATCGGCTTCAGGTTCATGCACATGCCTATTTCCACCCAAAAAGAAAACCGCCTCTCATCAAGGCGGTTAATTAATCGATCGATTCATGACCTCCCCGAATAAACTCTCAACGACTGCAGCACGATTTCTTCACTCATGCCGCTATTTCTGCTTATTCGACTGGCCCATTCCTCGATACTAGAGAGTTGAACTTCTTCTACCCTGCCGGTATTATCGCTCGTATAACTTTGGTATTGATCAAACTCCCAATGGGCAACTTGATCTTCCGCGAACAATCGCATTTCAACGAGCGGGGTTCTTAACTTCCGCTGCGTCTTCTCTCCGGCAGCTAACAACGCATCATCGGAAACTGGAGTCAACTTAAACGTCTGCCGACTCCGCTTACCGTTCGGTCTCTTATACGTAACTACGAGATGATCCGATTGGTTGTTCAGTTGAATTGAGCTGCCTGGGAAGAATCCGTCCAGGAACTCTTCCGTGTAGTGTTCATGTTGCCGGTCGATCAAGATCGGTTCGATCCATTGATCGCCCAGATCGCATAAGTACTTGCTTCCTTCTTCATTGATAACGACGACAGCCACATGGAGGTGAGGAGTCAAGATCGCATAGCAATGCAGATGACTCCTCCTGAACTCGTCGATCAGCCATATGGCGAGGTCATAGCAATTTCCCGACAGGCCATATTGGTCTCGATGCATTCTCATTAATTCAACGGTTCTTTGCTTGCGGTCTGAAGCAATCTGATAATACCAAGCCTTCGTTATCGTTTCCATCGGGAAGTCATCGAACTTCCTCCACACTTGAAGAACATCTTGAGTCGCCCTCAATGTCGTCCCTCCTTGTAACTTCAGCCCCCGATAACAATGCCCTTCCCGCTCAACGTCTCTCTTAACGTCTCCGCCATAATATCATATCCGACCACGTGAGGGTGAAGCCCGTCGTCGGCCAGCCCGTCGCGAAGCTTGCTGCCGTCCTCCGTCGTCATCCGCGAATGATAGTCCACGTAGATCGCGCCTTCTTCTTCGGCGATCGTCCGCAACTTCCCATTCAGATCGATAATCCCCAAGTTGCGAGCAGCATCATGGCCCGATTGCGGCATATTCGTCGGAAGCACGGAGCAGACGATCGGCGTAATCCCGTTCTCGTTCGCCTTCTTCGCCATCTCGCGAATATCGTCCGCAATGCCGGGAATGATCTGCGCCGCGGTCTTCCGATCTTGCGCGGTCCAGCCATCCATTGCCCAGAAGTTGTTCACGCCGATCTTGATGACGACGTGCTTCGGCTTCAGTTGAATGACGTCGGCATCGAATCTTCTGAGGACGTGGCTGCTGATGTCGCCGCCGATGCCGCGATTCACGATGAACTGGCCGCCGCGGCCGAAGTAGGCGTTCAGCTCCCACATATGCGTAATCGAATCGCCGATGAACACGAAGTCGACGGGCACGCCGTGCGCGAGCAGAATCTCGTTGCCGATATCGAACTCTCCTCTGCGGCTATCCGCCGCGGCTCCCGTGGCGAAGAACCCGGGTCTTACGATCTCGATTCGTTGCGTCGTCGTCATTGATAAGTTCCCATCCATTCGAGTAATTTTCTATTACCAAGATTTCTTCAATTTTAACAAAGCTTCAACGAAATAATAATCCCCATAGATCAGAGGCGCATCCACATACACGCCAGCGGCGTAATACCCCGTGGCGTGCAGCAGCAACGCTTCCTCCTCCGAATCCCATGCGCCGTAATCGCGGTACAGCGAATAGAGAATCGCTTCGGCCTGCTGCTTATACGCCTCCCCTTCCTCTTCGGGCAACGCGGCTGCCAGATCCAGCAGCCCCGACGCCGCGATCGCCGCCGCGGAGGAATCCCGAGGCGTATGCTCGTCTATGCTCGGCAGCTTGAAGTCCCAATAAGGCACCTTGTCTTCAGGCAAATGGCCCAGGAAGAAACCGGCGACTTTCTTGGAAGCCTGCAAGTACTCGTCCTTCCCCGTATGGGCATAGCTCAACGCGAAGCCGTACAAAGCCCACGCAGCCCCTCTTGCCCAAGCCGAGTCCGCGGCATAGCCTTGCCCCCCGATTGCCTTGATCCGCTCCCCGGTTGCCGGGTCGAAGCTGACGATATGGTGAACGGAACCGTCGTCCTGCACGAACTCCCGAAGCACCGTATTCGCATGACGCTCGGCGATGAGCCGATATCTCGGATCTTCGATCTCCCGGGACGCCCAGTAGAGCAGCGGCAGATTCATCAGGCAATCGATAATCGCCCATCCGCTATGATCTTCCCCGCCCCAGTTCGGCCACGCTCGTATGAATTCGCCCGCCGGATTGAACCTTCCGGCCAGCAAGCTTGCGGCCATGAGCGCGTGCCGCTTCGCTTCCGCGTCTTGCGTCGTCTCGTATTGATTGATGCTGCTTAATTCGAACATGAAGCCGACATCGTGATGCAGTTGCTCGAACTCCCACAGCGTTCGGCTGATCTGCCGTTCGCAGTCGACGGCCAATTCCTTCAGCTGCTCGTTATTCGTCTCCCGGTAGGCCAACCACAGCAACCCGGGCCAGAATCCGACGACCCAATCGTGCGGCGGCGTCTTCTCGTAACGGCCGTGCGCGGAGCCGTTCGGGAACGTCGCCCCGACGGAGAGGCTCGTCCTCTCTATTTTACCGATCGCTTGCCGACATGCTTCTTCTACCCAATGCGCCTGTGCCATCGTCCGATTCCCCCGACATGATCGATTGCGTTACCTCTTCCGATAGTATTCGGGCGTCACGCCGTAATACTTCTTGAAGGTTCTGATGAAATGCTGCGGACTCTGATACCCGACCTTCTCCGTAATCTCGTAGATCTTGGACGACGACTCCACGAGCAGCGTCTTCGCCCGCTCCATCCGCGTCCGCAGGATGTATTCGCTCAGGTTCTCTCCCGTGATCTCCTTGTAGATCTGCGAGACGTAAATTCCGTTCAAATAGACGGAATCTCCGATCGACTGTAGCGTGACGTCCTTCCCGAGATTAAGGTCGATATAGGCATGGATCTTGCCCACGAGTTGCCGATGATTCTCGTCCGCCTGCAGCGGCTCGAAACGGTCCTTGTTGAACAAGGCGTCCAGAATAATATGGCTCCAAGTTCGCAGAAGCTTCGCCGAGTGAATCGCCTTGTTCTCCGCCCGGCCGGTGGACGTTCCGACGATATCCTCCAGGACGATTCCTTTCTTATGCGCCAAGTACGTGAAGCAGCTTAACAAGTGCAAGTAAGCCTCGCGCAAGTGCGCCTGCGAATCCGCGTGCGCGTCTTCCAGCTCGCCGAAGATGTCCGCCAATCGCTCGTGCAGCTTGTCTTCGTTCCCGTTATCCATCAACTGGATGATCATCGGAGATTGATAGAGGGACTTCAGCGGCTTGATCGGCCGCGGCGCGCTCGCCTCGGGCGTCGTCACGACGGCTCCTTGCGGATTCGACTTCATCCAGCTCGCGACGATGGAAGAATAGGCCGCATAGATTCCCGTCGGAAAAATCGCCGGATTCGAGAGGTAGACCGAGATGTTGCCCCGCAAATACTGATCGACGTTCTCGGCGAGCTTGTGCGCGAGCGCAACGAGCAATTTCTCCTGCGCGGACGTCCACTCGGCTACGCGCGTACCGTCCTCGGATGCCGGCAGGAGCAGCATCGCCAGATTGCCTTGTTGGGTCTTGCACGTCCACGTATGGAAGTGCGCCGACAAGAGCTCCTCCGCCATGTTCAAGACGGCGAACTCGAACAGCTTCATGTCTTCCGCGCTATAGGAATCGTAGAACGACGGATCGAGCTTGATCGCCGCGATTCTGACGATATCGCCATCCGCGAACGGGATGCGATACATGCCGAGCTTATCCGCCAGTTCGCTCTTGGACAAGCCGCGCTCTTGCAACAGATCGAGCAACAGATTCTCCTTCAGGAGCGGCAAGTTCCGATGCACGACGGACGTCGTATATTCGAGATGCCGTTCCTGCTGACGTTCGTTGTTGCGCTTCTCCACGATTCGGCCGACCGTCGCCAGAATGACTTCGTCCCGCACCGGCTTAATGAAGTAATCGATGGCGTTCAGCTCGATCGCCTTCTTGGCATACTCGAATTCCGCGTAACCCGTCAGCAGAATGCAGTTGATCCCCAGCCGGTGATCGTTGACGTATTGAATGAGCTCCAGGCCCGACATTCCCGGCATGCGAATATCCGTAATAAGAATATCGATCGGATGGTCGCGCATGATCTCCATCGCGCTATGGCCGTTGTAAGCCTTATGGATCGTCGTGATCCCGAATTGATCCCAAGGCATGGTCGTCGCCAGGGATTCCACTTGATGCTTATGATCGTCGACGATTAACAACGAATACATGGGCCGCTCACTCCTTCTCGACGATTTCCCAATACAGCTCGATTCGCAATCCGCCAAGCGCCGAATGATCGATGCGGACGCCCGAATGGTCGCCGAAGTAATATTTCAGACGATGATTCACGTTCCACACTCCCGTTCGCTTGGAGTGATTGACTTCCTGTCCCGTCGTCATCCTGAGCCGATGCAGAGCGTCCGAGGACAAGCCCGATCCGTTATCCTCGATGACGAGCTTGCAATGGTTCGCTTCCATGATGCCGGTAATCGTAATCAGCCCGTCTTCCTGCCGCTCCTCCAAGCCGTGCACGATCGCGTTCTCGATCATCGGTTGAATGAGCAGTCTCGGGATTTTGAGCTCCAGCATCTCCTCCGGTATCGAGACGTTATATTGCAGCTTCTCCAGTTGCAAGTTCATAATGTCCATGTAACCGATCGCCAGATCCATCTCCATGCGGATCGTGGACACGAGCGATTCGTTGCGCGTCGTGTACTTGTAATAGTCGCCCAGATTATGAGCCATCGCGATGACCATCTGGTTCCGGTTCATCTTCGCCATATTCACGATATACGCCAGACAGTTGTACAGAAAATGCGGGTTGATCTGCGATTGCAACTGTTTCATGACCGCTTCCCTGGACCGGACTTCCTCCGCGTATACCCGCTTCAACAGCTGATCGATCTCGATCGCCATCCCGTTGAACGAATCGAACAGCGACTGGAACTCGTTGCTGCGGCGGCTTCTGATCTGATAGTTGAAGTTCTTGTTCTTGAGCTGCTCGACGCCGCGAATCAACGCGCGAATCGGCACTTGGATGTGCGAATACAGCAACAAGGCCGAAGCGATGCCGAATAGGAAGAGCAGCAGGAGAATGACATAGAACAAGTTGCGGCTCTGCACGACCGGCTGCAGAATTTCGTCCAGCGGCTCGATATCGACCAAGCTCCACTCCATCTTGCTCGAAGCCAGCGTATACAGCAGGTATTTCTTCCCGTCGATCTTGACGATCGTACGATACTTGTCGTTGCCCGTATATTGATCCAGCGGATACTCCTTCATCACCCGTTGGAACAGCTCGATATTCGCCTTGCTGCTATAGACGACTTGATCCGGACCATGGTAGAAGAAGGCGTCGCTATGTCCGGTCAACGTGAACCCGTCCAAGAGGTTCGAGATGTTCTTCGTCAGGAAGTCGACGCGGATGATCATCTCGGAGCGCATGAGATCCTTAGGGTTAGAGGGGTACGGAGTGACGAAGTATCGGGAGAACGCATCCATCCGCACGCCGCTGACGTCCACCTTGTTCAGCTTCCAATTCGGCGCGTATTGCTCGATGAACGTCTCGCGATCCGATATGGCGGTAGACATGGTCGAGATCATCAGATCGCTTCTAGGAAAATACACCGATATGATGTTCATCACTTGATTCGTAACGCTGAACAAGTCGAGCTTGCCTTGAATCGATTGGATGACGTTCTGCCGGTCGTAGCCGGACTCGGGCAAATTCCCGAAGCCGACTTTCCGAATCTCGGGATCCTTCGTCGCCAGCGCGGCGTACATGATGTTCTGGTCCAACGTATCTTCGAGCTGGTTGAGGAAGTACGACAGCTTCTCTTCGTTCCTCGTGTTGATCTGCTCTTCGATAACGTTGACGCTCTGATGGTTGGTGTAGGCGTACAGGCCGATGATCGGCGTTAAAATTAACACGATGAGAAGGATGACTTTCGTAATGACGTTCAAGGATGCGTCCTCCTTCTCTCTTTTCCTCCTATTCTAGCATAAGGATCGCTTATTCTTTGACGGAACCTAGCGTCATTCCCTTGACGAAATATTTCTGCAAGAACGGATAGACGACCAGGATCGGCAGCGTGCCGACGAAGATGAGCGCGGCCTTAAGCGAGCGTTCAGATAGATTCTCCAGATCCGCCGGATTGAGACCGATCTGCGTATAGTCGAATCCGGTAATGAGCGCCTGAAGGAACGTCGCGAGCGGAATCTTGTCGGCCTGGTTCATATAGATCATGCCGTCGAACCAAGCGTTCCAATGAAACACCATCGTGAACAGGGACAGCGTCGCGATGGACGGCAACGAGATCGGAACGAAGATCTTGAATAAGACGCGGAAGTGTCCCGCCCCGTCGATCGCCGCCGCCTCTTCCAATTCCTTCGGAATGCCTCTGAAGAAGTTCATCATGAGCACCACGTTGAACACGTTGACCGCAACGGGGATGATCAGCGCCAGCAGCGTATTCGTCAGTCCCGTCTTCTGTACGACCAAGTAAGTCGGGATGAGCCCGCCATGGAACAGCATCGTGAATACGAAGAACCACGCGTATACCGTTCTCCCCCGGAACTTATGGTTGTCCTTGGACATGGAATAGGCGGCCATGAGCGTCAGCACCATCGAGACGAGCGTTCCCAGTACCGTTCTTAATACGCTGACCCGAAAAGCGACCAGGAAGTTGTTGCTGTTCAGCGCCTTCTCGTAAGCGTCGAGGTTGAACCCCATCGGCCACAGCTTGACGAGGAACGACGTGGTCGAATAGTTATCGCTTAACGATACGGCCAGAACGTGGACCATCGGCAGGATGCACAGAATCGCTACGGCTGATAGGAAGAGGTTGTTCGTATATTGGAACAGTCGACTAGAGAATGTAAGTTTATGCATCTCGTTATATCCTCTCAGAATATCCTGTAGTTCGCGTATTTGGATGCCAACCGATACGTCGTGGCGATCAAGATGAAGCCGATGACCGACTTGAAGAAGCCGACCGCGGTCGCCAGGCTGAACGAGCCTTGCAGCAGACCTACGCGGTACACGTAAGTATCGATAATATCGCCTTGTTCGTAGACGAGCGGATTGTACATATTGTAGACTTGGTCGAAGCCGGCGTTCAGGACGTTGCCCAAGGACAAGGTCGTAATGACGATCGCGATCGGAATGACCGACGGAATCGTAACGTGGATGGCCTTCTTGAAGTTGTTCGCGCCGTCGATGTCGGCGGCTTCATACAGACTTTGATTGATACCCGTCATGGCTGCCAAGTAGATGATCGTTCCGAATCCGAATTCCTTCCATACGTCGCTGGTGACCAGCGTGAACCGGAACCATTCCCCGCTTCCCAGGAAGAAGACGCGATTGAAGCCCAATGCTTCCAACGTCTGGTTAATCAGACCGTTCGTCGCCAATAGATCCGTCAAGATGCCTCCGAGAATGACCCAATTCAGAAAATGCGGCAAGTAGATCAGCGATTGAATCGTCCGCTTGAACAAGATGCCTCTGACTTCGTTCAGGAACAGAGCGAAGACGAAGGGCACGATCGCCCCGACGATAATCTTGAATCCGGCGATGATCAACGTATTCCAGATGACCTGGATCGCGTTCGGATCGTTGAACATGAACTTGAAGTGCTTCAGCCCGACGAACGGAGAATGCGCGATGCCCAGCCAAGGCTTGAAGTCTTGGAAGCCGATCAGGAACCCCGCCATCGGAATATAGTTATAGACGATCAACAGCAAGACGGACGGCAGCAGGAATAGATGCAAGGGCCACGTCTTCGAGAGATATTGCTTCGTTATCATGCCGGTATGCTCCTATCGGTGCGAGGTAGCGAAAAATCGTAAATGCGGAGCGACAGGAACATCATGGCACTCCGCATTTACTCGTTCCTATGGTCTTTACTTCATGCTCGCGACGGATTCGTTAACTTCCTTCGTCACTTGCGCGCCGCCTTGATCGTTCCATTGCTTCACGAACGTATCGAAGTACTCCGGCGGTTGCTTGCCGTAGATGATCTGCAGGAAGGTTTGCTCTTCCAAGGTGGACAGCTGATCCCACTTCTCCTTCATCGTCGCCGTATTGGCGCCGCTGAAGCCGTTCGGTACGTCTTGCGGCAGCTGTTCGTTCGCGACCGCGAAGCCGTCGATCGTCAACTTGCCGTTGCTTGCCGCCAGCTTCTGTTCGAACACCGAGTTCGTCTGACCAGCCGCGACGCGCTGATAGATGCTCGGTCCTTCCATGACGTTCACCGGAGCCGTTCCGGAGGAAGGCGACATCAGCAAGTAAGCGTTAAGGCTCACGACGCCTTCCGGCACGTTCGTCCAATCCGGCTTGCCGTCCTTCATGACGTAGTCGTAGCCTTCGCCGTAGCCTTTGTCGAACGGACATGCGGGATCTTCGATCGCGCAGCCGTACATCGTATCCCAGTATTTGAAGATCGCTTCCATGTTGTCGAAGCCTTCGCGGAACACGTAGATGCCGTAGGAGAGCTGGGAAGCTTGACGTCCGACTTCGCCGTTCACGCCCGATGGGAGCGGATAAGGCTTAATGTTGATCGCTTGGTTGTTCTTCTCGGCTTCGGCAACCGCCGTTCCGATCGGCCAACCGCCCGTCCAACCCGGTCCGAAGGCGATTCCGGCTTTGCCGGCCGTGAAGTCCGCCATCGCTTTGGCCGCGTCCTGCGTTCCGAAGTCCGGGCTCAGGTAGTCTTTCTTGTACCAATCCTGCAATTTCGCGAGTCCGTCCTTCACGCCCGGAAGCGTGGAGCCGTATTGCAAGTTGCCGTTCGCGTCCTTGATCCAGAGGTAAGGCTGGCTTTGTCCGAAGATGAACGAAGTATCCGCCATGTAGTTGCTCGTCGGGTGGTAGTAGCCGGTGTTGCCGCCGATCGCCAGACCGTACGTGTCTTTCTTGTTGTTGCCGTCCGGGTCTTGGTTCGTGAACGCGTCCAGCACCGTCTCGAACTCTTCGATCGTGGTCGGAGCTTTCAGGTTCAGCTTGTCGAGCCAGTCTTGGCGGATCCACATGACCGTCGCGCCGACGATGCCGTTGGAGATGCCGGACAGGCCGTAGAGCTTGCCGTCGCGTTTGACCAGGTTCCAGATCTCGGGGTTTTTGACGTACGATTCTTTGACCCTAGCGGTCGCGTACTTCTCGAACGCCTCGTCGATCGATTGGATCTTGCCGGAATCGACCAGATCCTCGAACAGCGTCCCCGACGTGTACAGAACGTCCGGCAATTCTTCGCCGCTCGTCATTGCGAGCCGCACCTTCGTCTCCAGGGAGTCCGTTACGACCCATTTGTACTTGGTGACGATGCCCAGATTGTCCTTGAACCAGCGGGACACCGGGTTATCCTCCGGCGTGTCGCCGTTGCGCAGCTTATCCGAAGGCTTTAGGGCGAGAGCCGCGGTAATCTCGACCGGCGGTTCGAATTTCGTGCGATCGTTCGGCTGCGGCTCCGCTTGGGCGGAAGGCGCCTCCGCGCTAGCGCTCGCGCCGGCACTCTCCGACGGTCGAACGGAAGACTCGCCGGACGCTTGTCCGTTGTTGTTGCCATTCGAACAGGCGGTAACGATACTGAGGCACAAGATGACGCTCATTAGGACTGCATAAGACTTGCGATAGCCTTTCATGGTAATCCCCCTCGTGTATGATCCTTACATGCTTCATTATTCCATGGGCCGGCGGCTATGGATATGATCGTATCTCAAGATCATGAACGTACGTTAGTCATGTTCGGCGGAAGATATACGAAGAAGCCTTGGCGGATTCGCCAAGGCTTCTTCGTTCCATCAATATCGTTATTCCGCTCATTGTCTTTCAATTTTGAAAACCATTTTCCACATTTTTATCTCTTCATCATAATCAATTGTTCTAAAACCTCTATCTTCATAGAGAATATGTCCTAATTCCGAATTGCAATCTAAGTAAATAAAGTTGCAACCCGTGTTCTCGATCAATTCATATGCGATCGTAAAAAGATCATCCAGCATTTCTGCTGCAAAACCTTGCCTTTTATATTTAGTATCCACGCCTAGATACATAAGAAAGTACTGACTTGGTCTGTAAATCGGGATGATATATATTCATAATATAGAGGCATGTTCTACCGTTTACCCCTTGGCGTAGGAGTTCGATTTTTAAGTCGTTGTTTCGTTGATTCGGTCATTGGGTTTTTCGACTTGGCTACATCGATAAAGTTCTCCAGCTGTTCTTTAGTCTTTAAATTCACTGCCGGTTTTCTGATCAACTCGGTTGCCGCCATCTTCTTCTCCTCCTTACTCTCGGGGTCGCTCATAGAATTCCTCCTACTAAAGTATTCCTCTAGTAAAATCTATGAACGTTATTAGAATACAGAACTATATAAAGAAGTTTTCAATTCCGGAAGCATGGGTTTCACTCGCTATTCCAACGCGAATCTCCCATGCATTCCTACCAATTGACACATTATAACTATATCACGTCACATCCGCACATGCCACATTTTAACAATTTCAACGACGAAATCTTTGCTATGTGTAACTTCCTTTATTCATGAGTCTATGCCTTTACGCCTGCAACCGTACGCCCTCCGGCAATACGTCATCGACGGCCTGCCGCAGCTTCGCGTCCCGATGCAATTCCTCACTCAAGATGGCGACGATGCCGCGATCTTCGCGGGAGCGAATCAACCGCCCGATGCCCTGCTGAAGCCGAAGCAACATATAGGGAAGATCGACTTCTTCGTACGGCGAGGACGACGCTTCCCGCTTGGCCAGAATGACCGGATCTTCCGGAGGGAAAGGCAGCGACCAGAGGATGACGTTCGACAGGGACGGACCGGGAATATCGAGTCCCTCCCACAGGCTGACGGCGCACAGCACGCTATGCTCGTCCTGTTGGAAAGCGGAGATCAGATGGCTGATTTCCGCGTCTCCTTCATAGAAGAAGCGCATGTCCGAGCAACTCGGGAAGGAAGAGATCGATCGCTTGAAGCGCTGCAGCTCTTCTTTGCCGTTGAATAAGATCAAAGCCCTGCCGTCCGTGCGGTTCAATAGTCCGGCGGCGGCTTTCGTCTTCTCCTCGAACGACCCGCCTTGCGGCCATTCCGGAGCCAGCAATTCCATTTGATTCTTATAATCGTAAGGGGAGCTGACGCTGAAGGAGAGGTAGCGCTCGATCCCCAAGCTGTCCGCGATGTAATCGAACGAACCTTTCACGGATAACGTCGCGGACGAGAAGATAACCGGTATTTTCAGATTGAATACCCGTTCCCGAAGCACTTCCTTCACGGCTCTCGGCATAATGACCAACGTCATGCCGTCATCGCCGTCCGTCGCCCAGCTGATCGGCGAATCGGAGCGCTGGAACAAGCCGAGCGCGATCTGAATCGTCTCCAGATGCTCCTCGACGATGCGCAGCTGGTAATCGTTCAACGTGTACAGCTCGCTCTCGAAGACGAGCTCTTCCTCGATCGCTTCGATTACTTCGCGGAACAGGCGCACTTCCTCAAGCAACCGCTCGTTCATGAGGATCCGTTTACGATCGGTGCCGGCAATATCCTCGCTCTGATGAGATAGCGTATAGAACAGCGAGTCGCTCCGATCGATCGATTCGTCGATGCGCAAGGCGAGCGATTCGCGAATCTCGTTCTGCAGCAATCGGCTGATCAATTCCACGAACACCGAATGCTTCAAGCGGTACGTCAAAGCCTTCTGGGCGGCGGATTCCAGCAGATGTCCCTCGTCGAAAACGACGGCGCAATGTTCAGGCAGCAGCGGAAGCTGACCTTCCCGCTTGCGGGCTTCGTACGTCCATACGTGCTCCATGTAGAAATCGTGCGAACAGATGATCAGATCGCCCGATTTGCGGTAATGCTCCCGGGATAACGTCTGTCCGCAGCGGTGCCTCAGCTCGCAAGAGAAGCAATCCTGGAACGAATCCCAGCCGATCTTATCCCACTGATGATCGTTCAAGTTCGGATATTGCTTGCGGTCGCCGTAAGCATGGAACGTCTGCAACGCTTCGTATTGATACACGAACCGTGGCAATTCATCGCGCACCGCCTTGAACGCGTCCGCGTGCTCGGCATCGGCTTGCGCTTGATCCAGCTTGACCAAGCACAGGTATCGATCCATGGACTTCGCCAATCTGGCGTCGATCGCCAGGCTTAGATGCCGGGTCAGCTTGGCCAGGTCCCCTTCGGGCTTCGCCAGCTGTTCGATGAGCGATTCGTCCGCGCACGCGATTACCGCCGGCTTGCGCGTATAGCGAGCGTAGCAGATCGCGTACAGCAAGTAGACGAGCGTCTTGCCCGTCCCTACGCCCGCTTCCGCGAAGAGCGTCTGCTTGTCCGCGAACGCCCTCTCCATCTGGTAAGCCATGTAGATCTGCTCGTCGCGCACCTCGAAGCCCGCTTCGGGCAAGATGTCGTAGAACACGTCCGCGACCCATTCGCCGACTTGCTGAAGGAAGGGTCTGGCGTGGTCGTATTCGAAAGGATATCGGTTCAAAGTCGCTTATGCCTCCGTATCAGTCGTTTCATAAAAAGAAGCCCCGGTTTCCCGGAGCTTCTGGCGATTGTATAGGTGGTGCGGTCAAGAGGACTCGAACCTCCACGTCATTGCTGACACTAGAACCTGAATCTAGCGCGTCTGCCAATTCCGCCATGACCGCATGTAGACAATGCGTAATTAAGATTATATCCCGAAATGGGCGGATATGCAAGCGTTTATTGTGGGGAACTCGGCTGCCGACAGGAATCGGCAACCGAGTATTCGTTGACGGCTACTCGCGGCTGGAGACTTGTCCGACGATCATTCCCGTTACCACTCCGCTACGCTGCCGTCTTGATGGCGCCAGATCGGATTTTTCCAATCGTGTCCGATAGCCGCCATCTTCCGCACGTGCGCCTCGTCGATCTCGATGCCGAGTCCCGGACCGCCGGGGATCGTGACGTAGCCGTCCACGTACTTGAAGACGGAGGGATCGACGACATAGTCAAGCAAGTCGTTCCCTTGGTTGTAGTGAATCCCCAGGCTTTGCTCTTGAATAAACGCATTATGGCAAGTCGCGTCCACTTGCAAGCAAGCGGCGAGCGCGATCGGTCCGAGCGGACAATGCAAGGCGAGCGCTACGTCGTAAGCTTCCGCCATGCTTGCGATCTTCTTGCACTCGGTGATGCCTCCGGCATGCGACACGTCCGGTTGAATGATGTCGGCATAGCCGTCCGCGAGCAGCTTCTTGAAGTCCCACCTGGAGAACATCCGCTCGCCCGTCGCGATCGGGATATTCGTAACGGCCGCGATGTCCCGAAGCGCCTCGTTGTTCTCCGGGAGCACGGGCTCTTCGAGGAACATCGGACGGAAGGCTTCCAATTCCTTGGCTAGAATCTTCGCCATCGGCTTATGGACGCGGCCGTGGAAGTCAATGCCGATTCCCATATGCGGGCCGACCGTACCCCGGACCGCGGCCACTCTCTTGATCACTTCATCGATCTTGGCGTAAGAGTCGATATATTGCAGTTCCTCCGTCGCGTTCATCTTGACGGCGGTAAAGCCCTCGTTCTGCGCGCGCAATGCGGCTTGTCCGACATCGGAAGGGCGATCCCCGCCGATCCATGAATACACCTTGATCTTCTGACGGCAGGCTCCGCCCATCAGTTGATAGATCGGGGCTTGGTGGAATTTCCCTTTGATGTCCCATAGAGCTTGATCGATTCCCGCTATGGCGCTCATCATCACGGGCCCGCCGCGATAGAATCCGCCCCTGTACATCGCTTGCCAATGATCTTCGATCGCGAGCGGATCTTTGCCGATCAGATAGCCGCTCAATTCCTCGACCGCGGCGCGCACCGTGTGAGCCCTGCCTTCTACGATCGGCTCTCCCCAACCCGTTATTCCTTCGTCCGTATCGATTTTCAGGAACAACCATCTCGGCGGTACGATGAATAATTCCATTCCCGTGATCTTCATATTCCGCTCCCCTTCGAATGAATGGCATTGATCATATCTTGAATATGGGCTTTCATGAGCGATCTCGCTTGATCCGCCTCGCGCTCCTGTATCGCGATAGCGATCAATCGATGATAGCCCGCGGCCTTCTCCCGCATGAACGGAAGTTTATCCGTCTCTCGCCTTCCTTGCGCCGACAAATCCGCCACGACGGACAGCATTCGGGCAAGCAGCGGATTACCGGCTCCTTCGGCGATCTCCTGGTGATACTGGACGTCCGTCTGGAAGTGATCCTCGCCGCGCTGCATCTGCGCTTCCATCAGGTCCGCCAATTCGCGTATGGACTTGGCTTGGGCCGCGGACGAACGAATGGCGCAATAAGCCGCCAGCTCGGGTTCGATCGCGAGGCGCGCTTCAAGCAATTCAAGCAGCGAACGCGTCTCCATTCCTTTGATCGGAGCCATCGGGTCTTCAAGCAGACCCGGATCGTTGCGGACGAATATGCCTCTGCCATGCTCGATGCTGACGATATTCCGGCTCTCGAGCAGGCGCAGCGCTTCCCGAACCGCGGTCAGGCTGAGTCCGTACCTCGACGCCAATTCCTGCATCGTCGGCAGGCGTTCCCCGGGCTTCCACTCGCCGGAGCGGATTTGTTCCTGCAATTGCTCTAGAATTTCTTCGTGAGCCAGCTTCTTCATCCATGCACCCGCTCTTTGATTCAACTTTATATTGATATGATCTTATAATATATAAGAAATGATCTTTAATATTGGTTTGTCAACATACAAAAAAGCTCCCGGATCGTCGCAAGGACGATCCAAGAGCTGTTCGTTCATAAGGTGGTGCGGTCAAGAGGACTCGAACCTCCACGTCATTGCTGACACTAGAACCTGAATCTAGCGCGTCTGCCAATTCCGCCATGACCGCATGCTATAAAGTGTTCCCGAGCAGATTCTTCATCGCGTTGCAGCGTTACCGACGAACCCTGTCTCGATCACGAAACTTATAATAGCACGCGGCCGGAAGCGAAGTCAAGCGCGGCGAGGAAGTTCAAATTTTCAGTTAATACGGCGCTTAGTAAGACGGCGACAAGGCCGTTCCGCCCGGAATCTCCATGCCGTCCCAGTCGGAGTAACCGCTCTCCTCGGCGAATTCCGTGTCCTGCAAGTAGTCCTGCATGCGGCTATGCAGCAAGTCCGGTTCGACCGCGCTCACGAGCGAGCCGCTGCCCCTGAGCAATTCGAGCGCTTCCTCAACCTGCACCGCGCCGTGCGACAGCGCATGTCCGCCCGCGGCGGCCGCGACGACGGACGCCGCTTCGATGATCTGTCGCTCGCTCGCGCCTTGCGAGATCGCTTCCTGCGCGTGATAATTCATCGACATCTCGTTGCCCGCGAAGATCGACACGCCGAGCGCGATCAGTTGCTTCGTCTTCGCGTCCAGCTCTCCGGCGGCGAAGCATTGGTTCGCGAACTGCTCGTAAGCGTCCGCGACGTTCGGCAGCCAAGACGACAGCACGTCCGCTTCTTCCTCCTGCAGCCCGTCCATTCGTTCCATCGACGACATCAGTATACCTCCCGGCATGGGCCGCTAAGAATCTACATCTGTCGTCTACTGTGCCACAATTCCCGACAATTCATTCCATCCATTGGCGCGGCTCAGAAGCGGGCTGCATCGGATAGTGCCGTTTCACTTTAATAACGCGGCGATTGGGCCTGCGGATCAGCACGTACTCGTCGTCCCACGCGACCACGATGCCTACGACGTCGTTCAGCTCGAGCGCGTCCCTTACGATTCTAACCTTCGTAGCGTCTACCCGGTATTGATCCAGTTGCTCATCGTTCATCGTCTATTGCTCCTTCTATTGGGCATGTAAAAACCCGCAGGGACCGTAATCCGCGCGGGTTCTTGTTCGGAATCGCCGCCGCTTCGATCAGCCGACGTGCTCTCTCGTATCGTTCGTTTCATACCAGCAATCCAACACCTTGCTCGACATGACCCGGTTGTTGACGTATTCGGCTTGGCGTTCGGTGAAACGCTCCGTCCAAGCGATGTCGAGTTCTTCGGACAGCTTAACGATCGTCAGCAGCTCCGACCATGCGACGTACCTCTTATACCAGAAAAACTGCGGATGCTCGATCATATACGGATACAGGTCGTCGAATTCCGTATGTTTGCAGTCGAGCGCTCGCTCGAAGTGGATTTTGGCCGCTTCTAACTTCTCCAGAAAATACTCACCAGACAGATCAAGTTTCCCCATTGCTGCTCGCCTCCCCCTGCAAGTTACTCCTATTATACGTTAAAGTAATTCAATTGGGAAAGAAGGTAAATGCACCAGTTCGGCCGTCGGCTATTCGCCGAACGTAATCTTGCCCGCCTCTAGCGACTGGATCTTCACGAGCGTCTCCACCTTGAAGCCGAGCTCGCGCAACGCGCGGCCGCCGGCTTGGAACGACTTCTCCAGGACGATGCCGATGCCGGCCAAGTTCGCTCCGGATTGCTCGATGATCTTGATCAAGCCTCTCGCCGCGTCGCCGTTGGCGATGATGTCGTCGATGAACAGCACCGAATCGTCCGGGCTGAGCAAGTGACGGGATACGATCAGATCGGTAACGATCCCCTTCGTGAACGAAGGGACGCGTTCGCAGTAGGCGTCGGATTCTCCCAGCAGCGTCTTCTTCCTGCGCGCGAACACGAGCGGCACGCCGAGCTGCAGCGCCGTCGCGAAGGCGACCGGAATGCCGGAGGATTCGACCGTGATTACTTTCGTGATCGGCGTCTCGGCGAACCTTCTCGCGAATTCTTTGCCCATCTCCATCGTCAACTGAGGATCGACGCCGTGATTGAGCAAGGAGTCGAGCTTCAGTACATCGGAATTAACGACGCTCGCTTCCTTCAAGATTCTTTCCTTCAGAATGTCCATCGTTCTCCCCACCGCCCGTTATCTTTTCCGTCTAACGTACCACATCCGATTCGCTCGCGCAACCGGTAAACAAGCCGCGAACAATGCCGCTCCAACGGCGATTTTCCGGACTTGTCGAACGTTTCGACGGCAGTCGATAGGCCTGAATCCATGCACCAGAATGCGACAAAAGAACTGTTTTTCCAACTTTTTCTTCCCATGCGCAACTTTTCGCCGAAAAGATGTGTCATACTACATATAGACAAGACGGAATGGAGTTGAATGGACATGTTGAGGTACGGAACCCGGTTGATCGCGATCGTAACGGTCGTCGCCGTCTGCGGCGCGTTAACCGCATGCAACGCAGGCAACCAGACGCCTATAGCCGCCGAACCAAGCGTTCTCGTCCCGCATGCTACCAACTTAACCTCGCCGTCGCCCGAAGCTTCGCCGCATGTCGAACCGATCTCTTCTCCGGCGGACGTACCCGAGCCAAGCGACGACGTCGTCTCGAACGGCGATGGAGTCGGCGCCGCCGGCGCGCAGCAGCCTGTCGATTCGACTAAAGGCTCTGATAAGGCTGCGACCGAAGACAAGCCGTTCGACCCGGGCGTTCCGGCCTTGCTTGGCATCGAGCTGCACGACAGCGATACGTCCGTCGCCGAACGATTCGGCGCCGCAACCGCGCAATACGCGCTTCCCGGCGAAGGCGAGACGATCGACATGTGGGAATACGCCGGCTTCGCCATAGGGTTCGATGAACGCGGGCAAGTCGTCTATATCGAGATCTCGTCCGGCGAAGTGCCGACGGGCATCGCCGGTCTTCGGACGGGCATCCCCGGCGCGGAAGCGGCCGACGTGCTCGAGATCGCCGATCATCCCGACTCTCACGTGCTGACGATGGATGTGGCCGAGGGCTGGCTGAAGCTCGACCTCGATCCCGATACTCACGAGGTGCTGTCGATCAAGCTGATCGGAATCGCGTAATTCTAACGATGCGTACGACTCCCTACCTATAGAAATCCCCTTCGCTCAGGTTGTCCCCCCTTCCTGGAGCGAAGGGGATTTCCTCGTTTCCGGGGGCGAGCTGCATTCCGGGTCCTCGCCGCTGCAACGTTACCACGTAACGCTGCACGCGAAACTTCCGGCTCCCCGCCGCTGCAACGTTACCAAGTAACGCTACACGCGAAACTTCCGGCGCCCCGCCGCTGCAACGTTACCACGTAACGCTGCACGCGAAACTTCCGGCGCCCCGCCGCTATAACGTTACCACGTAACGCTACACGCGAAACTTCCGGCTCTCCGCCACTGCAACGTTACCTCATAACGCTAGAAGCCACTCCCCGGCAGAAAATTCCGCCATGGAGTGGCTTCTCGGTTATTTTACAGCTCGCCCTTCTCCGCGAGGAGATGAACGGCCAGCACGAACATCGCGTGCGACCACGTGAGCGGAACGACCCATGCCGTCTCGCCCGTCTCGCGGTCGACTTGCTCCGGAAGCAATCCGGACGCGGTAACGTGCTTCACCGCGTAGTCGAGCAGCGAGCGCGCGTCTTCGTAACGTCCCTGCAGCGTCCGGTAATGGCTAAGCCACAGCGTCGTCAGAATCCACGGGTTGCCGCCGATATAGTTATCGTTCTCGTACCGCTTAATGCCGCCGACCTTCGGCGAAGTGAGCAACGCCTCGATCGTATCTGCGGTTTGCGTCATTCTCGGCGAATCGATCGGCACCGCGCCGAAAGGAACGCTAAGACCGAGCAGGCTGATGTCCACGATCGGGTCGAACTCAAGGACGTGCTTCCAGTAGCCCTTATCGCGCTGGAATACGTGTCCCGCTTCGCCCCGTCCGATCGCCGCCTCGTACTCTTCCTTGGAGACGGTAATCTTCAAGCCTCGATAGTACGAGGAACGCTCCTCGTTCCAGCAATGCGCCTCGATCGCCTCGGCGATCGCGCGCGCCGCTTGTTCCCAGCTCTCGGCAAGGTCGTCGCGACCGACGCGGCGGGCGAACGATGCGGCGGCCTTCAGCCCGCCGAATACGGCAGCGGCCGAATACGTATGCTCCGCTTCCCGTTCTTCCCACAAATCCCGGCTCGGACGGGGCAATCCCGTCTCCGGGTCGATGTACGAGACGAGGAACGCCGCGCCTTTCTCCACCGCCGGCCAGACGCGATCGAGGAACGACTGTTTCTCTCCCGCATAGATGTAGTAATCCCACATCCCCCACAGGAGCGAGGAGCCTTCGTCGATCTGCAGTCCCCAGTGAGGGGCCAGCCGGCCATCGTGGTAGTGGCGCTGCTGCCAAGAACCGTCCGGTTCCTGCGCGGTAAGCGCCCACTCGTAGAACTTCTCGGACAGCGAACCGAGGCCCGCCTTGTTGAACGCGGTCGTAATGAACGCCGCGTCGCGTCCCCAGCTGTACGCGTAACCGCCGCAACGGCTGAAGTGCTCGTCGAACTCCGGAGCCGCGACGATCGTGCCCGTCTTCTCGTCCGCCATCAGCTTCATCGCGAGCAACGAACGCTCGTACAACGCCGCGATAGCCGGATCGCTCGTCGGGCAAGGCGTAGCTGCCGCCAAGTAGTTCGCCCAATAGGCGACCATGTCGCCGTACCATTCGCCTTGCGAACGGCTCTTCGCGGTTTCGAGCGCGGACAGCGCTTCGAGACGGCCATGGCCCGCCGCGATATAGATCGTCAGCTCGACCGATTGTCCCGGCGCCACGTCGGAGAACGTCCATGTCATCGCGCCGTCCGGCTGCATGTCGATCTCGTTCCCGTTCAATCGGTCTTCTGCCGCGGCTTGCCACGCGCCTCCGCCCGCTTGATACCCGTCGCACTCTCTCGAGCTGCCGACGGCGAAGGCGTACTCGTGACGATGATGCAGCAACGCGTCGTGTTCCCCCCGGAACTCGGTCGTCGCATACAGCTCGTTCTCCGCGATACGGAACGATCCGTAGTAATGGAATTTCAGCTCGCGCGCTTCGTCGCCGTCATTCGTCAGACGGTACGCCCGCGCGAATATCGGCTGCCCCGGCACCGCGTAATCGGTCTGCTCGACCGATACCGGATAGTCCGCACGCGTTGCCCGAACGCGATACGCGTTCGTATGCGGCACGTAACCTGCTTCGTGCGTCCATCCGCCGTCCGCCGCGTCGAACCAGGTAACGCCCCCCGGCGTACCGACCGACGACAATCCGGTGCGGATTTCATCCACGTGCTGCGGGAAATCGATGTGCGGCCACCAGAGACGGAATAGTCTTCCGGTGCCGCCGAGCGACGCCAACATGGCGGAGTTGCCCGCGATGGCATCGACCAGGTAAGGCTTCTTGCGCAAATGTTCTTGCAGTCTTGCTTGATTCATCCTGAAGCAGCTCCTTAGAAGCCCGGAACCATGGACGACTCTCCCGGGCCGGGTAGTTGTGATCTGCCCGAAGCGACCTCCCCAGCTAGAGCACCTAGCCGTCTCCGGTCGCTTCCCCCTCGGGTCCGCGAATCGTCCACATTCTATTGTACAATAACTTTCCGTTCGAGCAACCGTCTAATGCGCGTATTCGACGACGGTAACCGCTTCCTCACGAAAAAAATCGGATTTGCAGCCATAACGCCGCCAACGTCGCGAGCAAGACGGGCACCGTGAGCAACAAGCCGTACTTCATATAACGAATGAGGCCGAGTTCCACGCCGTCGCGGCGCAACAACTGCAGCCACAGCAGCGTGGCTAGCGATCCGATCGGCGTAAGCTTCGCACCGACCGACATGCCGACCAAGCTGGCGAACGGCAATACGGCATGACCGCCGTCAAGCTCGGATATCGTCAGCGAGGATACGAGCACCGCCGGCAAGTTATTGATGACGGCCGCGAGCAGCGAGAACAACGCCCCCGACCCGAATACGATGCCCGCTAATCCGGCCTCGTCCAATCGCAGCATGAGCGACGAGAACCATCCCGTCCCGCCGTGAAGATGCAGGCTGTAGACGATCAGATACATCGACAGCGCGAACACGACGATCAGCCACGGCGTACGCCGGAGCAGGCGAGCCGAATCGACGCTGCGAGAGGCGATCGCCGCGATCCACAATACCGCCGCCGCTCCGCATGCGATGAGCGATACCGGCCAACCGAGCATTTCCGAGTAGAAGTACAATGCCAGGATGAGCGCGAGCACGATCCAAGACAACGCGAACACGCGCTTGTCGCGGATAACCGATGACGGCTCCGGGAACGCGGGAGCGTCCGCCCCGGCTTGCTCGTCCCTGCGAATCGTTCGGCCGAACAGGAGCAGCAGCATGCCGATGGACGCCGCGGAAGCGACGATGCCGGGAAAAGCCATATGCCGCGCGAAGTCCCCGAACGAGATGCCGAAGTAATCCGCGGTCAGGATGTTCGTCAGATTGCTGACCATTAGCGTCGCGCTCGCCGTATCGGCCATGAAGCCGACCGCGAGCAGGAAGGCGATGCGCGCCTTGAAGCCCATGCCGAGCAGCGCGGTCGCCTCGAGCACGATCGGCGTCATGATCAGAATCGTGCCGTCGTTGTTGAAGAACGTCGTGATGAGCGCCGCGAACGCCGACAGGCCGACCAGCATCGCCAGCCTTCGGCGGTGGAACCTGCGGACGATTTGAAGCGCCGCCCACTTGAAGAAGCCGTTGTCGTCCATGACGCCCGTCAGCACCATGATGCCGATGAGCGACAACGTCGCGTTCCAGACGACCTCCCATATGTATGCCGCGTCCGACCAGGCGAGCGTGCCGAGACAGAGCAGCAGCAAGGCGGCCGGCGCCGCGTAAGCCGCTTCGTTCCAACCCTTGGGCCGCCGGATGATAAGAACTAACGTGACGGCGAATACGACGATCGATATCGGTAAAGCCATGTTGGACAACTCCTGGAGTCATGCCCGTCCGATTCGCCACATAGGCTGATAGGAAGGGAGGACAAGTTGAGGTGTGGGGGTTCCGTCTTTATGAGACAATGGGCGTTAAGCATTCAAGTCGCGTTCACCTTCATCGGAACCGTCGTCGGCGCCGGATTCGCTTCCGGCCGCGAGGTGATGCAATTTTTCACGCGGTTCGGCTGGTGGGGCCCGTACTTGATTATCGTCTCGACGATGTTCTTCGTCTGGATCGGCGCGAAGGTCATGCTTCTGTCCGCCGAGCTGAAGGCGAAGTCGTACGAGGATTTGAACATGCATTTATTCGGCAACAAGGCGGGCAGATGGGTCAGCCATCTGATGCTCGTCGTGCTGCTCGGCGTCAACGCCGTCATGCTGGCGGGCGCCGGATCGATCTTCTCGGAGCATTTGAACCTTAGCTACCAGACCGGCTTGCTCGTAACGATGTTCGCTTGCATCTTGCTGCTGCGCAAAGGGATGAGCGCGATATTGACGATCAACACGTTCGTCGTCCCGGTCATGATGGGCTTCACGCTGTTCCTCATGTTCGAGACGCTGCGCCAACCGACTTCCAGTCATTGGCTTCATGCGTCCAGCGAACTGTCGCCTTGGGCGGCATGGCTGTCTCCGTTCCTGTACGCCGCGTTCAACCTATCGATGTCTCAGGCCGTGCTCGTACCGTTAGGCTCGGCGATCGGAGACGCCAAGGTGCTGCGCCGGGGCGCTTGGATCGGCGGCATCGGCATCGGCACGCTGCTCATCGCCGGACACTTGGCGATGTCCGCGCGCATGCCCGACATTCTGCAATTCGAGATTCCGATGGGATACATCGCCCGCGAGCTCGGCGCATGGCTGCATTGGATCTACGTGTTCCTGATCTTCATGGAAATCTTCTCGACGCTCGTCGCCGATATCTACGGCATAACGCTGCAGCTGCACAACCGATTGAACGTCTCGCAAAGCTTGCTTACGTTCGGGTTGCTGCTCATCTGCTTCCTCGCGGGCCAATTCGGCTTCGGACCGTTGCTGTCGACGCTGTATCCGATGTTCGGCTTGCTCAGCCTAGGCTGGCTGTTCCTCATTACCCGCGACCGGTCGCGGCCGCCTGGCGGTCCGCCTCCCGCTAATGAAGAGATAGCGCTGTGGCGCCATTGATCCCTTCCGCGAGCATGTCCGCAACGTGACGATGGCACGTGAACAGAATGAGCTGACGGCCTTCCGCCATCGTCTCGAGGACGGGAAGCGTATTCCGCAGACGCTTCTCGTCGAAGTGCACGAACAGGTCGTCCAGCAGCAGCGGCAACGGATTATCCCGGGAAGCTGCATCGCATAGCGCGAACCGCATGGCGAGGTACAGCTGCTCCTGCGTACCGCGACTTAGGAAAGCGCTGTCGAGCAATTGCCGGTTCGCCGTCTCAGCGAGCAGCGCGGAACGATCGTCCGGCGCGACGATGCGCTCGTAGGCGCCTCCGGTCATTTGACGCAAGTACGCGGAAGCATGGCGCAGCACCTCCGGCTGGCGCTCCTCCTCGAACACCGCCTTGGCGCGCGACATGAGCTTCTCTCCCAGCGCGAGCACCGCGTAACGCTCCAGCAGCGCTTCCAACCTACTTTCCCGCTCGGCGAGCGTCTGCCGCGAATCCGCGAGCTCCGCGTCCGTGCGCAGCCGCTCCAGCTCCTGCATCAGCCGTCCGCGACGGTCAAGCAGACCGGTTCTATCCTGTTCCGCTGCCGCCAAGCTCGCATCCCGTTCCGCGACCTTGGCCGCCAGCGACGCTTCGTCGTACGCCTGCAGCAACGCGTGCAGCTTCTCCTTCGCGGCTTCGTCCCTACCGGACTCCAGCCGAAGCTGCGCGTCTCGCGCTTCGCGGCGAAGCTCCCGGCTCCGTTCGTCGATCCGCAGCCGCAGCTCGAGCGCCCGTTCGTCCGTCGCCTTCGCCTCCTCGAGGAACGCCGCGACCTCCGCCTCGAGCTCGTCCGATTGCGCCCGCAGTCTGCGGACGTTCGATCGGGACGTCTCCAATTGACGATCGATGCGACCGGACTCAAGAGAGGCTTGAAGCTGCTTCGCAGCTTCGGCATAGAGCCAGCGAACGGCGAGCACGAGATCCGAAGACACCGACGGCGGCAGCTCGAACGAGGCCGCCAGCGGGGCAGCCGCTTGCTCGAATTGCCCGATCGCCCGCTTCATGCCTTGCAGACGTTCGGTCACGCGCTCGCGCTGTCGCAGCGCGGCGCTCGCTTGCTCCGCCATGTGGAACAGCTCGGCCGAGCCGTCGACGTCCAGCGACGAGGGCAAGCGATAACGCCGAAGCCATTCCGCCCACTGCGTTTGCAGCTCGCCGATTCGTTCGTTCGCGCTCGTTGCATCGCGCCCCAGCATCTCCCGCTCCGTCCGCAGCTCCTTCATTCGTCGCTGCACCATCTCGCGATTCGCCGCATCTCGGCCCGCATGCTCCAACTCGTCCAGCCGCGCGTACACCGCTTCGCGGAGTCGTCGCCACGCCTCGTCCGCCGACGCCATAGGTCGCGCCGTTGCATCCCCGGAAACCGCCGCCGCCGTGAACAAGCCAACCGCCGCTTCCGGATCGCGAACGAGCTGGCTCAGCCGATTCGCCGCTTGCGCTTGAAGCAGGCGCACATTCGCTTCGGCTTCCTTGCTCCGCGCGGCGGATCCGCGCATTGACTGCGGCTCCCCCGACACGGCAGGCCTCGAGCGGTATGCCATCGCTCCGAGCGCGCCCGATATGAGCAGCATCATTGCGGAAAACGCGACGACGGCCGGAGATACGTTGCCTCCGCTGCTTACGACGAACGGCAACGCGACCGATGCCAGGCCGAGCAGCGCCGCGGCGCCGCCAAGCAGCACGGCCGTCATGCCGGACGATCGGCCGCCGCCAGCGCGTCTCGACCGTTGGCTTCGGCCGGTTGCGGCGATCGGCGACGCTTCGGCCTCGTGCTCGCCATCATACGCGGAGTCGTACGCCTGCCGAGCTCGTTCGTACGCGCGCATCGCGTCCTCCAAGTCATGCCACGCCCGCAGCAGATTCGTCCGATCGGACGGCACGAACGCATACGGCCGCGCTTCCGCTCTTTCTAGCCTGCTCTGCGCCGGCATGGATCCGGCTGCCGCGACTTCCTCGACTTGCGCCTCCGCCCGCAAAGCTTCCTGCATGCGAGCGTTCCGCTCCAGCTCGCCTTGGATAGGCTGAAGCGAGCGCTCTGCTTCTTCGACGTCCCTCGCCAGCCTGCGAATACGCTCTCGCTCGGACATCGCGGCTCCGAACGCGCGAAGCTCCTGCTCGCCCCACTCCGGAGACAGCCTCGCGAGCAAGCCGGCCAATGTCTCGTCCAGCATGCGCCGCTCCGCTTCCAGCTCCGCCGCTTCCTCCCGACGCGCCGCGATTCCTTCGCGCAGCGACTCCAGCCGTTCCAGCTCCGGCATCGCGGCCAATAACGCTTCCGACCAGCGGTAGGTTGCCCGCTCGCGTACGAGCTCCTCTTCCGCCTCGCCCGCTTGCGCAAGCTTCTCTACCAACAAACCGCGCCGGGATTTCAGCTCGGACCATCGCAACGCCGCGCTCTCCGGCAGAGGCGCGGAATTCGGATCCGGCAAAGCTCCGCGCGCTTCTTCGTCCGCCAGCCGAAGCGACTGCGTCTTCAGCCACCATTCCCGCAGCTCGTAAGCGCCCTTCGCTTCCGTAGCCAGCTCCCGCAACCGCGGCAGGCGAGCATCGGCTTCCGCAAGCTGCCGGTTCGTCTCCTCCAGCTCCGACGTCCATTCATTGAAGAATTGAATGTGATCCTTGCTCTGCCGGATCGCCGCCTCGGTTTCCTTGATCGCCGCCATCGCCTTGTTGATGTCCTGGTTCGCGCCCTTCGGGCGGTACAACCGGTCCATCTCCGCGCCGATCCGGCGCCGGGCTTCGGTTAAAGCCGCCCCGCCGGCCAAGCCGGCGTGGTACAAGTAATTGCCGACTTCTTCACCTTGCAGCGCGCGCAACTGGTGCAGCTCGTCCAGCGATACGGCGAACAGCTGCCGGAACAGCTTCTCCGTAATGCCGCCGAGCGCCAGCCGCTCCCATTCCGTTTGCGACAGCTGTCTCTCCGGCCCGCCGGACTCGCGCACGACGAGTCCCGATCCGCGTTCCGCGTATCGCTCGACGAGCCATTCCCGGCCGTCTCGCCCGCGCAGCAGCATACGGCCCCCGTGCCGTCCTCCCCGGACCGGCTCCCCTCTCTCGACCATATCCTTGCGGGAAGGGAACCCGTACAGCATGCTTCGCATGAACCTAAGCAACGTGCTCTTGCCCGCTTCGTTCGGACCGTACAGCACGGTTACGGGGGCGTCCAGCGTCAATTCGACGCCTTGCAGCGCGCCGTAACCGTCGACCTTAAGCTCGCGTATGTACATGCCGTTACCTCTCTTCCTCGCGCAGCAATTCCGCGGACAGCTCCATCGCCTGACGGATCCACTCGGCGCGTTCATCATGGCTGCGCGTCTCCAGCCAGCGACGAATCGCCGGTTGCTTGCGAAGCGAATCCATCGCCTCCAGGAACAGCTCCGAGGAGCGCTCCTCGTCCGAGCACGCCTCCAGCCCGATCCGCAGCAGCTCGCCGACGAAGCCGTCTTCTTCCGCGACCGTCTCCAGACGCAGCTCGCCGCCCGTCCGCACGCGAATCGCTTCCGGCCACGCCCATTCGCCGGGCGCGCCTTCCGGCGCGCCTATCCATTCCCTCAGCTCCGTCAGCCATTCTTCCGCGACGGCCGGGTCGAGCAGCTTCTCGTGCAGCGGCCCTCGCCCTTCGATCCGCAGCCGCAATACGACCGGACGGCCTCGCGCCGCCAATCGCTTCTCCTCGACCGCGGTCAGCATCCGGTGCTTCAACTGCTGCTCCCGCTCGATGCCTTCGATGGACACCGCCGCCTCCTGCCAGAGCACGTCCGCGACGTCCAGGAACTTCATGTCAACCTCTCCCGACGCGGATACGCGAACGACATAGGCGCCTTTGCCTTCCGTCTCGCGCACGCTGCGGCCTTGCAGGTTGCCCGGATACACGACGTGCGGGTACTCGTGCAGCACCCGGCGATGGTGCACGTGTCCGAGCGCCCAATAATCGAAGCCGGCAGAGACGAGCTCGTCCAGCCGGCACGGCGCGTAGTTGTCGTGCGCGGGATCGCCGTCCACGTTGGCATGCAGTACCGCGATATGATAGTCCGCGCCGTCCTTCTTGACGAAACGGCGGGCCAGATTATCGGTCACGGCGGCCGTCGCGTAAGATATCCCGTACACATGCGCTACGACTTCTCCGCTCCGCTTCCGCGCCGGCAAGCAGCGCACTTCGTCCGACCCGAACACGTAAAAACCCGGGGGCGGCTCCAGCATCGCCTGGCGTCCGCTCTCCGGGTCGTGATTGCCGTGTACGGCGAATACTTCGATGCCGTGCTCCGTCAACTCCGCCAGGGCGCGCTGCAGCCGCAGCTGCGCCCGAAGCGAGCGGTCGGCGGCATCGTACAGGTCGCCCGACAGAACGACGAAGTCGGCTTTCTCGCGCTTCGCGGCGTCCACCAATCGGCGCAACGCCGCGAAAGTCGCGTCTTGCAGGCGGCTTCGCACCGCGTCGGGCGCCTTCGCCAAGCTCTTGAAGGGGCTGTCCAGATGCAAATCCGCCGCGTGTATGAACGTAAACGGTACTCCCACGCCAACGTCGCCCCTCTCCCGTTATGCCTTCTCCGTCTGGAACGAAGTGTAGATGCGCTTCAATTGCCCGATCACGCGGTTAAGCGAATACGTCTTCACCGCTTTGTTCCAGCCGGCTCTCGCCATCTCGTAGCGGAAATGCGGATCGTTGATAACGGTCTCGAGCGCGTCCGCGAGCTTGACCGGATCTTCCGGCGGAACGAGCATGCCGTTGACGCCGTCCTGGATTTGCTCGGCGATGCCTCCGACGTTCGTTCCGACGAGCGCGAGCAAACAGAGCGCCGCTTCGGCGAACACGGAGCCGAACGATTCCGCGCGGGACGGCAGCACGAACACGTCGAAGAACGGAATCATCTCTTCCGGATGAAGCATGTAGCCGTAGAAAATCGTATCGTCGTAGATGCCGAGGCTCTGCGACAGCTGCTCGAGCTCTTCGCGGGCCGGGCCGTCCCCGATAATGTGGAGGACGAACGGGCAGTTCCGCTTCCGCAGTTCCGCGCACGCCTTCAGCAGCACGTCGAGCCCTTTGGCGGGAACGAGACGGCATACCGAGACGAGCTGCGTCACCGCGTTATCATGAGGAATCGGCTTGAAGCGCCGTTCGTCGTAGCCGTTCGGGATGACTTCGATTCGCTCCGGCTGCTTCATATAGCCGCCCATGTACTCCGCGAACGACTTGGATACGGTGAGCATACGGTCCATCCGGTGCTCCAGCTCCCCGTAGACGGACGTCAGGAACCGGTGCTCCGGGCCGCCCTCGGGAATGCGTCCGTTCAGAATCAATTCCTTCTCGAAGCTCGAGTGGACCGTCATCATGACCGGCGTATCCGTGAAATAATGCTTCATCGCCAGCGCGGCGATCGGGTGGTGCGCGTGGATCAAGTCGAAGCGTTGCTTGGACAGCCGAAGCTTCACCCACCAGATGTAATCCTTGTACGTCTGAATATATTTGTCTACGATCGCATTGCCGGCATATTGACGCCAGTCGAACGTCTCGAATTCGATCTCCTCTTGTCCTTTGTTGCGGATTCGCTTCGGCAGCGAGAAGAGCTCCATCTCCCAGCCGAGCTTGCGGAACCGCTCCCTGATATGGGGCACCATGGACGAGACGCCTCCCGGTTGTTCCGGGGGGAAAAACAGCGCCTGCAAGATGTTCAAGGGCGATTCCTCCTTGTTTCCTATGACTATAAGACTATCGACATCTCATTTAGAACAACTCAAAATTATGATATTATAGAAACACATGTTCTGCAACCAATTACGTAAAATGGCCGTACGCAAAGGAGCCGCCGATGGACCAGCCTATTCACGTTTTCGACATCTCGGGCCAATTGTTCACATCCGCGATGACCGTCGTCATCGTCGGCCTGATGCTGTTCATGTCCTATCGGCTTCAAGGCAGCAACCGTCGCCAAGCCTTCCGTTCCTTGCTCGTCTCTCTCGCCATCATTCTCGTCTACAACCTGCTCCAGCTCGCGATCGTCCTCGACGCGGCGCAGCCGAGCGCCTGGATCGTGTTCGGCGGGAAGCTACTACAAGTATATGCGTTCATCGTGATCAATTTCGCGGTATTTGAACTCTATCATCGCAGACGCCCCCGCACGCGCTTATGGCTGCTGGGCTTAATCTTCGTCGCGCTGCTCATCGCCGCGGCGGACTTCGTCCCCGAGACGCCTACGGAATTCGCGGACGCGGCCGCGCTTCTCCGCGCCACGCCGGCGCTGGACGGGTTCATGCTGCTGCTCGGACCGTTGTTCGCGCTCATGTTCGCGCCGCACATCGGTCAACCGCGCAAGTATCTCGCGTCGCTCTTCGTCGCGTTCGGGTCCCAGCTGATGGTCATCGTCGGCGCTTACGGCTTCTCCGAACCGCGCGACTTCGGCACGTTCACCGGGCTGCTGACGCTCGTCTACTATTGCTTGCTCTTCGTGCTGCTGTTCGAACGCGTCGTCGAGCTGCTGCAGTCCGTCTACCGTTCGTCGATTACCGACGGGCTGACGAACTTGTACAACCGACGCTACTTCATGGGCAAGCTCGAGCAGCTCGTCCGGTCCGGACGGCCGCACGGGGTCATCTTCTGCGACATCGACAACTTCAAGCGGCTGAACGACACGCAAGGCCACCATAAGGCGGACCTCGTGCTGAAGCAGGTCGCCGCGATCTTGACCGAAGAGACCGAGGGCGTCGGTCTTGCCGGACGTTACGGCGGCGAGGAGCTCGTCGCGATCGTCGCGGGTCCCGCGAACGCGCTATTGCAGACGGCCGAAGCGATTCGCGCCCGTACGGAGAAGGAGAGCATCGTCACGATCAGCGTAGGCGTTCGCGCTTACGAATCCGGCGAATCCGCGGAAGCGCTCATGAAGAACGCCGACCAAGCGATGTACCACAGCAAGACGAACGGCAAGAACCGCGTCACCGATTTCGCCAAGCTGAAGACCCCGGACGCTCGGCACGCTTGATCCGCGAGACATTGGCCCAAAATCGAATGCCATAGGGTAAATGTCCAATCGGTGAACGGCCTTCTTCATACTATAAGTGTAGACCGAGACGCGGGACATCCCGAAGAGGGCAACCTGCACTCGGCTTTCCAAACACATTATATTCATGAAGGAGGAATTTGCATGTCCGGTGTAGTCGGCGGGTACTATGCATCGGCAGCCTTCGTGCTGGTCCTGTTCATTCTGCTTGTCATCATCCTGAAAGCAGGCTACTGAGTTCGTAACGTAACCAACGTTTCGGACCAGTCTTGCTTAAAGCAAGTCCGGCGTGCGCTGGCTTGCTTTTTTTTCGCGTCGGGCGGACAAGCCTTCGACTAGGTTAACCTAGCACGTGCTTCTCCAACGCGAGCGCGACGCCGTCCTCATTGTTGGACGCCGTCGTCTCGTCCGCCGCCGCCTTCACTTCCTCCGGCGAATTGTCCATTGCCACGCCTAATCCCGCGAAAGCGATCATCCCCAGATCGTTATAATAATTGCCGATGGCGAGCACTTGCTCGCGCGGTACGCCTCTCATGGCGGCAAGCTGACGCAGCGCCGTCCCTTTCGAAGCTTGTTGGTGCTGCACGTCGATGAAGTAATCGCCGCTTCTGACCGTCTGCAGCTCGTGCTCCCATTCGCCCCACGCCGTCTCCAGCTCGTCCAACGTTTCCTTGGGCGCGAACAGCGACAGCTTGACCAGACCTTCCGGAAGCGATTCCTCTCCCGTTCTTACGATCGGGCGCGCGAACATGCTCTCGTACATGCCGGAGATTTCGTCCGTCATCATCCCGTCTACATACAGTTCGAACGCCGTGTTCATATCGTAATGGACGCCGCGCTCCCGCGCAAAATGCAAATACCGGTACGCCGGCTCGAACGGGATCGCCGTCTCCGCGATCACCTTGCGCGTCTTGCTGTCGACGATCGACGCGCCGTTGTGGGTGATCATCGTCCCTTCCAGGCCGAGCTCCGCGAGCACCGGCAACGCGCTCGTCGAGCCGCGGCCGGTGCACAAGACGATCTCCGCGCCTTGCTCCGCCGCGGCGCGCACGGCGGCCCGCACGCGGGGCGTCACCTCGTGATGATCGTTAATAAGCGTTCCGTCTACGTCGAGAGCGATGATTGCGTAACCCATACTCAACCTTCCTTCCGGTAATTGCGCAGGCTGTCCACTTCTTCTTCCGACAGCTCCCGCCATTGCCCAGGGGCCAACGCCGGATCGAGCGCCAGCGGTCCCATCGAGACTCGGCGAAGGTAGAGCACCTTCTTACCGACCGCTTCGAACATGCGCTTCACTTGATGAAATTTGCCTTCATGTATCGTTAGCTCGATCCAACTGAGCGGAGACGACGTATAATCAGTAGCGATCGCTTGACGGGCGATGCTCGCCGCTTCCTTCAGCTCCGCCCGGTACGGCTCATCTGCCGCGTCTTCGCCGCCGAACGCTTCGCCCGGGTCGCCTGCCGCGGCCAGCACCCGAAGCTGCGCCGGCATCGTGACGTAGTCGTCGTCCAGCGTCACGCCACGCTCGAAGGCCGCGGCATCCTCCTCGCCGACGGCGCCGCCCGCCACGAGCGCGCGGTACGTCTTCGGCACGTGCTTGCGCGGCGACAGCAGCTCGTGCGACAGCTTGCCGTCGTTCGTCAAGAGCAACAAGCCTTCGGTATCCTTATCGAGCCGGCCGACCGGAAAAGGCGACAGCACCGTCACGTCGTCGTCCTCGATCAAGTCGAGCACCGTCCTGTCGCGGTTATCCTCCGTCGCCGATACGACGCCCGCCGGTTTATGGAGCATGACGTATACCGTATCGCGGTACCGAACCGTCTCGCCGTCGATGACGACGACGTCGCTTCGCGGATCGATCTGCATGCCCGGGTCTTTGGCGCGCTGCCCGTTGACGGCGATCGCGCCCTGCCGGACGAGCAATTTGATGCCGCTCCGCGTGCCGTAGCCGAGGTTGCCGAGCATTTTATCGAGTCTTATCGTTGTTTTCATGTTCGTAGTCCACCTTTGTCGTCGCCCGCCCGTCGCAGTCGCGCGTATTTCCTATCGGAGTTGGGGCATTTTGATGGCAATGCTACCTTTTCCGTTTTGCAGGCGTATCTAATCAAGTATAATGGAAGTGTGTTGATGGGACTAGTGCGCGCTTCGTCCCGACTCTAATCGGAATATTGGGGGTATTAGGTAATGAAAGGGAAAAACTTAGGCATCTTCTTCGGCATCCTGGCCGTACTCATCGTCGCGCTCGTCGTGCTTAGCAATCTGAAGGAAGATACGGTGTACGGCATGCCGGAGGACGACCTGTATCCGGACACGCGTGCGCTCTTGGACGATCCGAACTACGACAACATTCTGTTGCCGGACAAGCTCGATCAGATGATCGCCGACAAGAAGAGCTTCTTCGTCTACTACTTCGCGGCGAACTGCCCGCATTGCAAATTCACGACGCCTCAGCTGAAGCCGGTCGCTGACGAGCTCGGGATCAACTTCCATCAGTTCAACCTTTTGGAGTTCCGCAATTACTTTGATAAAATGGGTATCGAATCCACGCCGACGCTCGTCTACTACAAAGACGGCGTGCAGTCCGACGTCATGGTCGGCGGTCTGAAGGAAGCGGAGAACACGGTCGGATATTCGCTGGACGACTTCCGCGCGTTCTTCAACAAGCATAAACCCGAAGGCAACGATTAATTAAGGTTCGGGAGGTAGCGATCATGAAAGCCAAATGGTTACTCGCCCTGCCCGCGGCCGTCCTATCCGGCGGCATTCTGCTCGTCGCTTGCGGCGGGGGCGGCGGAGGCGGTCACGAATCCCACGCCGAACGTCACGGCAACGAGAATTGGGAGCACGAAGCGTCGCTGGCCGATATGCCGTCGTTCCTGGAGGACTTCTCGGAGCGCACGAATCACTTGTACTCGATCGTCGGGAAGTACGAAGACCTGATGAAGACGATCAATTGCTACTGCGGCTGCATGGAATACGAGGACGATCCTCACGCGGGGCTGTTCCGCTGCTACGTGGCGAGCAAGGACGAGAACGGCGTCGTATGGACCGACCATAGCGGACTGTGCGGCATCTGCACCGAGGAGCTCGTCGAGATCGAGAAGTGGAGCAAGCAAGGCAAGTCCGACGACGAGATTCGTCAACTGATCGAGCAGAACTTCAACCCGAACTACAACGCGTAAAATCAAATCGGAACGAGAGGCTCGCGCTTCTCGCTCCGATTTTTTTGTTGGTGCCAGCATCTATTCCGCAACGTGCCCCCGCGTCCGCTCCCACTCCTCGACCGCGCGAATCAACTGCTCGTCCCGCACGACGAGCTCGAACGCCGCGAACGGAGCGTCCGCGGGGCGCTCGGCGAGCGAGCCTAGCGCTGTCGACAGATCGCCGCGAAGCCGCGCAAGATCCAGCCCTAACACGACGTCGGCATAGGCCGACAGCTTCGCGAGACCGGCCTCCATCAGCTTCACCGCACCCGTGAAGTTATCGTTATGCCAATGATGCAAGCCGACGGCCGCTTGCAGGAGCCCCTGCAGGAGCGGATGCCGCCCCTCCTCGAGCCACATCTCTTCCATCACTTCGTGGCATTCGAAATAATCCCGGTCCGTATTGAAATAGGAGATGAACGCGAAGTAGCGCTCATCTCCCATTACGTTGGCCAGTCCGCGCGCTTCCTTATTCATGCCGGTACCCGCCTCTCGCCAAGCTTAGTCTAGCTATGTCCGCTCTTGCCCGCGCGGTCGAGCGCCGCTTGAATTTCCCCGGACAGCTCCTTGAGACCCCACACGTCGTCCTGCTCCCACAGCTCGTTGAACCGCAGTTGGAACTGCGCGGCTTCCCGCACCCTCCGGAAGAAGTACAACTCCTGAATCTCGTTCAGCACCTTGTGGACGATAATCGAGCTTTCCTCGAAGTCCTGCTGCGCCTCGACGATCTCCTGCCGAATGCTGGACATCTCCATATCGAGCTGCGTCGCGGCTTCCGCCGCTTTGCGCAGCCGCTCCCGCACGTGCTCGGGCAGCTGGTCTTTATATTTGTAGTTGAGCGAATGCTCGATCGTCGCCCAGAAGTTCATGCCGAGCGTCCGGATCTGAATCTCGGCGAGCACGGGCTTGGAGCCGAGCGACGTCTGCACCGGGTACTCAACGATGAGATGGTAGCTGCGATAGCCGCTATCCTTGAAGTTCGTAATATAGTCCTTCTCGTAGACGAGCACGAGATCTTTGCGTTGCCGGATCAGCTCCGCGACGCGATAGATATCGTCCACGAACTGACACATGATCCGGATGCCCGCGATGTCCTCAATGCCCATCTCGATGCGATCGAGCGGCACGGACAGCCTGCGCGCTTTTTCAAGGATGCTCGAGATTCGCTTCACGCGACCCGTGACGAACTCGATCGGCGCGTACTCGTCCCTGGCCTTCAGCTCGGAACGAAGCGACTTCAGCTTGACTTTCAGCTCTTCGACCGCCTGCTGGTAAGGCAGCAAGAACTTCCCCCAGTCCCTTCCGTCCATCATCGGCATACCTCCTCTTGCCTTACTCTGATATCCCTTGCTTAGCGATGATCCGCGCCTACGGCTTGCGAGATGCGGGTGAAGCCGTCTTGCTTCAACCGCTTCAGCAACCCGGCGTGGATCGACTTCAGCAGCCCCGGCCCTCTGTAGATGAGCGCCGTATACACTTCGACCAGGCTCGCGCCCGCCCGAATCTTGTCATAGGCGTCGTCCGCCGTGAAGATTCCGCCGGATCCGATGATCGGCAGCTTTCCTTGCGTCAACGCGTACACGGTCCGGATGACTTCCGTGGAACGCTGCGTCAACGGACGCCCGCTCATGCCGCCTGTCTCGTCCTTGTTCGCGTGCGTCAACCCGTCGCGGCTGATCGTCGTATTCGTCGCGATGATGCCGGACATGCCGCTCAATTGGATCGCTTCCGCCATATACGCGAGCTGTTCCTCCGTGTTGTCCGGCGCGATCTTGACGAGAATCGGCTTCGGCAGGCCACCCTGCCGTTCCGCCTGCTTGCCCATTTCGTCCTTGACCGCGTCCAGCAGCGATCGGAGCTCGTCTCCGTGCTGCAGCGCGCGTAAGTCCGGCGTATTCGGCGAGCTGATGTTGACGACGAAGAAGTCTCCGTAAGCATACAGCTTCCGAACGCATTCGCGGTAATCGTCCGCCGCGTTCTCGTTCGGCGTCAGCTTGTTCTTGCCGATGTTGACCGCCAGCGGAATGCGGCGCTTCGGCAGCTTGGCAAGCCGCTCCGCCATGACGTCCGCGCCCTCGTTATTGAACCCCATCCGGTTGATGAGCGCCTCGTCCGGCGGCAACCGGAACAAGCGCGGCGTCTCGTTGCCCGCTTGGCCCTTCGGCGTTACCGTGCCGACTTCCATGAATGACAATCCGACTCTGGACAAGCCGGTTACCGCCTTCGCGTTCTTATCCAACCCTGCCGCGAGGCCCACGGGATGCGCGAAGTGGAGTCCGAACAAGTCTACCGCCAGCTCCGGCGCCGCGCTCGTTCCCCACACGGCCGACAACAGGGCGGGAACGCCGGGAATACGCGCGGCGGACCCCATGCCGTCCACGATCAGATGGTGGGCGGACTCGGGGTCCATACGGAACAAGAACGGTTTGGCCATTTTATACAACAACGAATTCAACTTCCCTTCCGATAATAAGTGCCGCGAATGATACGGATCCGCTAGCGCGATGAACAAAACCTTTCGGGTATCAGTTTAGCCTTTTCGCAGGCAAAAGAAAAGGGCGCATTGCCCAATCGGAGCATCTTGATGCAAACTTTGAAATTCGCGGGAACGCTCGCAGGTTGTCTGGCATTTTAACGAGAAAACGATTACAATGAAGGGGTAGCAGTTGAATCATTCGATGAGAGGTTGATGAACGATGAGCGCAACCAAGAAAAGAGCCCCCGTTAATCCACGTGCCAAGCAAAAAGAACAAGTGAACAAGAAAGCTCTCATCTGGATCGGCGTTGCGTTCGTGGTGGTCGTTGCGGTCATGGCGGTACTATTGATCGTGAACCCGTAACCTCGATCGATTCGCGGAAGCACTCAATCTAACCAGTCATATACCTTGCGGGGGTTTGTCTCGTCCTTCGCGTTGCTGAGCTTGAACCGTTCAGCCGGCGCGCGAAGTTCGGAGGGCAAACCTCCTTTTGATATGGTCACCTTCGTTCCAAGCGGCACGAGATCGAACAGCTCCTCGACGTCCGCCTTCTCCATTCTGACGCAGCCGAGCGATTCGTCCTTCCCCAAGCTTCCCGGCTTATCCGTGCCGTGAATGCCGTAATCGGTATCCGACAGCGTCATGCCCCTGCTGCCGAACTTCCCTTGATCCGTTCCGTTCGGGTTGCGAACCTTCTCGCTGATGACGAACGTTCTCTCCGGCGTACGGTCTCCGCCGAGTCCCACTTCGTAATTACGTATGATAATGTCCCCGCTTACGACGGCTAGCCGATGGCTAGTCTTGTCGACGATGATCTCGAGCGGTTGTTCGGCAAGCGGCGCGAACGCGCCGGCAGGCATCCCGCGGCCGGCATCGGGACCCGATTGAGCCGGCCAGCCGACCTTCGTCGGAAGCTTGCCGTCCTTCTTATCGGTCAGCTCCGCGATCACGTCGTCGAACCAAGGCGTCATCGCCTCGCTCCAGCCTGCGATCGTGTTGGCCGGATAGTCGCCGTTAAGCGCATCCGGATTCGCCGGCCATGCGCCCGTCCGCGCCCGGTATTGGACGATCGCGGACCGTAGGGCGAGTTTGTACTCCTGCAGCGGCTTCCACTGCTGAACTCGCACGCGCGAAGGCTCCGCATCATGCGGCTTGCAATTGCACCATTTCGGATCGAGCCAATCGACGCCCGACGCGCCGACCGAACCGTCCGCGACGACGGACGCGAGCGGCTTGCCGCTTCTCAGCCAATCGTTCCACTCGCCTAGCGGAACCGCCTGCACCATGAGATGATGTCGCGGAGCATCCTCGGGCACTAGCATCGCTCCGAGCACGGCACGACCGTCCGACTTCGGATCAAGCGCCGCCGAGACTACGCCGAGCGGCGCGTCCGTCTTCACTTGCGTAATCGCGGGGACCGTTGGATCCGTTTGTACGACGTTGCCAGTCGGCTCCGCAGCTCCGCTCGGTTGCTTGGTTTCTTGCGTAACCGGCGTCGCTTCTTTCTCCTGCTGTTGCGTAATCGCGTAGACGCCGAGACCGATCGCTCCGATGAGCACGACGAATACGCTTGTCCAGATCCAGAACGCTTTGCGGTTGCTCCCGCCCTCGTCGTCCTGCGGATCTGGCAACGCCGGCGCCGGCTTCCCTTCGAAAGCCGTATAGATGTCGCCGGCTTGTCCGAAGCAGTAGGTTGCCTTCGCCGTGTCGCCTTTCGCCTCGTATTGCTTGCCGAGCAAGTACCACGCCATGCGGCTATCTTCGTGTTTCAATAAGTATTCCTTCAGCGGAAAAGCGTCGTCCACGTTCGGCACGTGATCGTAAAAGTGCTGTATCTGCGCCTCGATCCGTTTCTCTTTGCTCACGCGGCTTGCACGCTCCTTGCGGTGGTTGTCTCTCTTCTATATCGGTCTGCAGGCTTGAGGAATGAAGAAACCCCGCCTTTCCGCGTTAGCGGAGGGCGGGGTTGGGGGATGGATTAGACGGAAGGGAAAGACAAATTCATTTCTAATTCATAATTTGCGATTTCCACGCCGTCTTCGTCCAAAATGATTAACTCGTAATATTGGGTTACAGGAATCTCCGGATCGACATTCTCGGGATCCACTGTCCCCTCAAGCGTCGCTACGCCTTCTTCATCAGGCAGGAATGTATCCTCGCCGCCTCTTCGAATCGCGTAGGAATAGGATCCCGGAAGCTCCAATGCAAATTGCGTGCTCCATTCATAGGTAACCGGATTGTATGCAAGCAGAATGATCCATCCATCATGATTCTCATACGGATAGATATAGTTCCAGTCACCTTCCGTAATCGTAGGATTTCCTTGGTAGACGTACACGGGATAATAGTGCGGATACCCTACCCAATCTCTAACGATTAACGCATACTTAGCGAACCCATGAGGAGCAGCCCCCACCGATGCTCCAGTAGCTTGCGACAGTTCGGTACCGTCTATTATCCAAGCTATTGAGTCCGACTCATCCTCAACCGTAGCCGAGAAATCTAAAACGCCATCTTCAGTAGAATATGCATTTTCCGGGAGCGTTAGGTAGTAAGCACCGTCTAAAAACTTCGCATGGATGACGTTCGTAAATTCGACTTCCCAGAAGCTTGCCGTCACTTCTGAAGGCCTATGCTCATCGAAGAGAACATCTTCGGATAACAGGTAGAAATCGATAGGAACATTGGATTCGCCGCCGTCGTTCGTCGTGATTAACCTGAAGTGCGTGTAACCCGATTCGTCCCAAGAGTCCACCGTGTAAGAAAGAGGCGCTTCGGTATATGTTCCACCGTCAATCTTACCCATTCGTCCTTCCAAGAACGAAGCTTCGAAAGTTACCGATTCAGCGCCGATCGGCAGCACCGCGTAATAACGATTCGGTCCTTCACCTGAAGAATCAATCCAATAAAGAGGAATCTGTCCGATTTCCGTATCCGCTACTGTCGACCAGTTAGCAATGCCTGCTGGTTTGCTAGCAAGGTACAACCTGAGCGTGTATACAAGCGGCGGTCGGTCGCCAGCATCTACCGTGATTTCAACGTTGTTTACGCCAAGCGACGCGAAGTAGTTATTTCCAATGCCGCTCGATACAGGAACTCCGTTCACGCTTACCTCGTAACCGGAATCGAAATCAGCCGTAATCGTATACTCCGAGGATTCGATCTCGCGTTCATATACGTACACGTCTTCCGATAGAACGATCGGTTCACCGTTAATTCGGATACCGAAAGTCTGAGGGAATACGACTGTGAAAGTGTACGTCGTGCTTCCTCCGATTTCAGTTACAACGATTACCTCGAGAACATTCACTCCGCCAATGTAATTCGGTCTATATACCGGACCATCATATGGTGAAATTCCCGATCCATTAAGCTTAACGGTGACCGAGGATCCTTCTTCCGGCTCCACCATTAAATATGGAGATTCGACTTCGCCTACATATTCAAAGATTTCTGGATCGAATGTGGTGGTCAGATGAAGTCCGCTAATGCCTAATAGCCTTCCATCTCCTTGTACCTGTCCCTGTCTGTGAATCGTAATCGTATAAGTTTGCTTCATTAAGCCGTTTGGAGCGGTAACTTTAATCGATATCGTGTTATTACCATACGCTAGAGGAACCCACGTGCTCTGCCCGCTTAACGGTTGCTCATTAATCGTAACCGTTGCCCCTGTAACATTAACTACCGGTTTGATATTCGCGTATGTGACTTCTGACCCGACCGAGCCCAAATAGGATAGAGTCGAAGCTGCGAACGATGGAGACAATTCGATCTGTTGCGAGCTTGGGGACGGCTCGGCTGATGGAATCGACAAATCCGTATACTTAAACAATTTTAAGCTCGCAAGCGACGCATCCTGCGACAACGGCGGTGTTGTGCTCGTAGAAGTGCTCGAAGAACCCGGTCCCGGCGACGCTTCCTGCTCCTTCGCCCGAGCTTCCGCATCCTTCTTGAATCGCTCTTTCTCTGTTCCTTGCAACAGTTTCTCATAAGCTTCTTTCGCTTGTTGCTGCGCCTTCAGCAACGCTTCTTTCCGCTGTTGCTCCAAAAGCTGCTTCTGCCGTTCGAGCTCCTTAAGCTTGTCCTTCAGGGCAATCTCCCGATCTTGCTGTTCCTTCTTCATCTTCTCTTCGGCCTGCTTCTTCAACTGCTCCGCAAGCTTGCGTTGCTCTTCTTGTATGAGACGCTCCTCGTCGGACGACTTGATCGTCTTCTTCGTCAGATCGATCTTCTGTCCGGTCGATTGCAGAACTTCTTCGAGAAGCTTATTGATCTGCTCTTGCGTGACGAGCGATTGACTAAGCGCCTGCTCAACGTAAGCTCCGATGAAACTTTCAATATTGTCTTGGAACCGCTCAAGATCCTCCGGAGTCAACTGAGACATTTGGCGGCGATAGTCCTGCATGAGTCTATCGTTCTCCTCCTGAATCTCTCCGATCGACGTTAGAAAAGCTTGGATAATCGACGGATTGCTCTGACCGATCAAATCATTCAGATCAATTGTCGTTTTCAAACCGTCCGCTGGATCTTCTCCCTCGGGCGCGAGCACGATCTGCTGCGACGGATAGACGTCAACCGATGGCTGCCCGCTACTCTTGCTCAACGTGCGAACGACGCCGGCCGCAACCGTCAGGCGAGTCAATTGCGTCAGCGGGTCGATCGTCACGAATAGATGCGTGCCGCGAACGCCCATGACCGCCGTCGGCGTCTCCAGCGTGAATTCGTCCGAGCTGCTGGCGATCGACTTGACGTCGACCCAAGCTTTGCCGCTCCACATGCTGACTTTGGTCGTCGTACCTTTCTTGTCCGACAGCTTCGAGAAGGACAGCTTCGAATTGGAAGACACGGTCATGCGGTCGTCTTCTGACATACCGTTGGCGAACTGCAGTACTGCCGAGCCGTTATCGCCGACGGACAGCACGTCCCCTTCGTTCAGGCTCATTTTCGCGAATGCGGTAAATTCCTTGGATCCGCCCGATTTCTTCACCTTGACGGTACCCTTCAATTCCTTGATTACGGCGACGCGGGAGGACGCCGCATGCGCGCGATCCGCGAATGCACCGTTAAGCGGCACCGCGATAATGAGAAGAGCCAATAAAGCGAGTACGATTCTACGCATGATTCCACTCCGTTCTTTACGTCTTGGCGTAAAAACGAGCTAACGCCACGTCGGCGGCATTAGCTCGATTCTCGCGTATATTGGATTAATTGAATTGTTTGTTACGGATAACGACGATCTGCTTCTCTTGATCCCATTGAATGTCGAGGCCGTTCTCTTCCGCGAAGAAGCGAACCGGAATGAACAATCTGTCTCCCGTGTTAACCGTCGCGCCGTTCAGCGTCAGCTGCTCTTGCTTGCCGGCTACCGCCTTCGTCACCGACTTCGAATTGTTCGCGATCGTATAGACGATATCCCCTTTGGTCAGAATCGCGACGTGAGCTTTGTCGTCGTACTTCACTTCGTAGCCAAGGGCCGTACCGACACTGCGAAGAGGCAGCAACGTCGCGCCTGACTTCAAGAACGCTGGAGCTTCGGTAGGCACAAGCGCGCCGTCGTAAAGTACTTTAACTGTCTTGTCCGCCGGAAGCGACGCCGGGGCCGCATACTTCTGCAACACGCGGATTTTGTTGCCTGATTCGTCGACAATGACGAGACGACCATCGGCCAAGATCGTAACATCCGTCGGATGGTTGAATTGCGCGGAAGCGGACACGCCGTCCGACTTGCCGAATTCGGTCGCGATACCGGCCAGCGTGCCTACTTGTCCGTCCTTCAGCGTACGGATCGCATGGTTTAAGCTATCCGCGATGATCAGCGTGCCGTCCGAAGCGATCGTCAAGCCTTCAGGTGCACTGAAGCGCGCTTGAGCGGCGGCTCCGTCGATATAATCGCCTTCTACGTATGGTTTTTGCGTTTCGCGAGTTCCGCCGCCCGCTACCGTGCTGACCGTACCCGCCGCGAAGTCGATGTAGCGAATGCGTTGGTTGCCGCGGTCGCTGACGAACAGGTTGCCTTTATCATCGATCGCAAGACCGCTAGGCTCGTTGAACTTCGCGGAAGCGATCGTTCCATCCAGGAAGTCACCCGTATACTCTACCGCGCCCGGGAAATATTCGATCGGCTGCTCGGAGGCTGCCGTCAATGTCGTTACCTTGCCGTCGGACGTGATTTTGCGGATCGAATGGTTCAAAGTATCTGCGACGTATACGTTGCCGCTCTTGTCGACGGCGACGTCCGAAGGATGATCGAAGCTTGCCGCTTCGCCAACGCCGTCGTCCGAGCCCAGATTGCCGCTTCCCGCAAGCGTCGTAACGGCGCCGTCCTTGGAAATGCGGCGAATCGCGTTGTTCTCGCTATCGGCAACGTAGATGTTGCCTTTCGCATCGATGGCGAGTCCTGTCGGACGCTCGAACGCGGATAACAGCAGCGTATCGTTGTTGTAGCCGCCGATTGGCGTATTCGTTGCGTCCTCGCCGAGGTTCAACCCTGCATAGATGGACGTTCCGCTAGCAGAAACTGCCCTTAACAGATGATTCTCCGTATCGGATACGAGCAGACGACCGTCCGGCAACGCGATCGCGGAACGCGGATGGAAGAACGTAGCGGCGTTTAGCGCTCCGTCGGCATGACCGAGCTCCGATTTACCTGTCCACGTGCGAACTTCAAAGAGCTTAGACGATTTCGTCCAGCTAGTATCCGCCGCCGCGGAGGCGAGTGCTGGAACGGATAGGGCTAGCGTAAGGCCGAGCGTAGCGGCGATGCTTTTCTTGAATCGGGATTTATGCATGGTTAAGGGCTCCTTTGGTATCTATCGATTGATTGAATGGATTAAACAGAGAACAGCATCAGAAGCGTTGGCATATAAATTCCCGTGAGTTCATCCTTGACGACAATGTAACAGTATGGATACTGTTCTACGCTTAGTCGATACAAGCCGTCTGAACCAGGTAAAATTCGATTGCCAAGATGATCGAATATACCAATGAGAATCTTATCTTCACTCAATAAGTTCTCATCGCTTGGATCGATCGTCGCCTCCGGTTGACGCGCAAGTAATGGTACAACCTGATCGTAGAATAGACCCTCAATAGCGAAATCGCTCGATTCTATCTGGAGGCCATTATAAATGATCATCTTGTAAGGAGAATACATCACGTTCGGTTGATTCGTATTGCTAACGGATATATTCAACAAGTTCAAACTATCCGAAGCGAGGTACGTAGCCTTCGTCACGCTGGATTCCTCTAGCTCTTCTTCAACAAGCTGAATTCCGTTCTCACCGCTGCCGGACATCGATAACCAGCTATTTTCCGGTATGAAGGTGATCTCGTTTTCGGATATCGGAGCGTACAATACCCAAGTGTTATCTCCGGCATACCTGAGATCCAGTTCTCCGTTATTAGAACCATAAATATACTCGAACAGCAACGGCGGATCGTTTAGATGAATGGTCAGCGGATAAGCATGGGTATAAAGGTTATCCTGATCCTGGACGTATAAAGTAAAATGATTATCTCCGGGTTCGAACTGATCGCAATAATCTGATTCGTAGCAACCCGTTCTCCAACCTCCATTCACCCATGTCCAATTCCGTTCATCCCAGACGCCGCCGAGCATAGGATATGTTCCATCTTCATTCTCGTCGCGGGAAGACATGTACAGTTGCTCTTCGTCATATCCAACTTCTGCATAATATTCGCCGTTATGCTCGCTGAACTGAATGTACGGACCGTATCTATCGTCTAACTGAAACTCGATCTCATTCAGGAAGAGTTGCTCCCAGTCTGGTTCAGGCACATCGTTAACTAACATGTACGTTAAATAGCCAAAGCCAGGAACTTCCACATCAAATATATAGACGTTGCCTTCCGAAAGCCCGCTAATCGTCAGCCCATCTCTCACGGTGCCTTCACAGTTCTCATAACTAATACAAGTTAACGTCGCCGTGGAAATCGGTGTTCCACCATTGAACATCGCGAAGGTCAACGACTCGACGGCTTCGGCGGTATCCGCTCTAAAGGAGTAAGTGCCATCGGACACCCAATCGAGCGGAATACCAGGAGTCGTTGATGTCGTAAACGTCAACCCAGCCGGAATCGATGGCCTGGACACGTGGATCGTAAACCGCTTCGTATTGCCAGCGGTTGCGAGTTCTCCGTGCGGTTTCACGTCGATCGTGATGACATTGTTATCGCGTTCAAGATATACTGTCGCATGATCGATTACATCTTGTTCATCATAGGATTCACCGAAATAGACGGTTACCGGCTCTCCATTGACTTGAACCTTCAGATCGTCTCCGTCAAATTCTTCGGAATTCAGTCTCTCAATCTCTAAGCTGATCATGCCGACGGGTCTATCTATCGAATGACTATATTCACTAGCTGTCAACGGGATTTCGATCTCGATCGAAGGAACTGGTGAGCATGAGTAACATGACTCCAATGGCTCCGTTGGCACCCCTGCATACTCAATCTTCAAAGACTTCAAAGGACTCACATACGGCTGGCCGCTCGACTGCGACGCCGGCGTGTTCGGCGATGCCGTGCCCGACTCCGCGTCTCGTGCCGACTTATCCTTCTTCAGACGCTCTTTCTCCAGCTGGCTCAGCTGCGCTTCATATTCGTCGAACGCCTTTTTCTTCTTCTTCCCTAGCTTCTCGTCGTTCGCTTTCTTCTTCTCGCTCTTCTTCTGCTTGAGCTTCTCTTCGAGCTCCTTGTTCCGCTTCTCCAGCTCGAGTTGCTTCTGCTTCTCGGCCAGCTCCTTCGCTGATTGCTCCAATTTGAGCTGAGCTTCTTGCAGCTTCCGCTCTTCCTCGGTCAGCTTGAGCTCGCCCTTGGACAGATCGATCTTCTGATCCAACTTCTTGTTCGCTTCTTCCAGGAACCGATCAAGCGTCGCTTGGTCGATCTTGCCGGTTTGGCGCGCTTGGTTCGCGATCGTCGCGACGATGTTCTCAATGTTTTGTTGAATTCGCTCTAGCTCCGTCTGGAATGGCTTCATACCGCCCAAGTACACCTGCATGAGCTGCAGATTTTCCTGCTGTATCTCGGCCATCGACCTCAGGAAAGCTTGGACGACTTCTTGACCCGCGAACGAGAGCAATTCGCTCGGAACGATGGGAGCGATTATATTGCCCGGGCTATTCCCCTCCGGCTGCGGCGCCACGAAAATATTCTGCGTCGGGTAGATAAACTGCGGTTGCGTCGTTCCGCCGCCGGGCTTGCCGGCCGCCGGCAGCACCGACACGATGCCGGCCATGACCGTCGTCCGCGTAGCTCCCGTCAACGGATCGACGAGCGTGAACAAGTGCGTCCCGCGAACGCCCATGACCGCCGTAGGCGTCTCGAGCGTGAAGTTGTCGTCCTTGGTCTTGATCGACTTGACGTCCGTCCACGCCGAGCCGCTCCACAAGCTGACCTTCGTCGTCGTCCCGTTCTTGTCGGACAGCTTAGAGAACGTCAGCTTCGAGTTGGCCGACACCGTCATCCGGTCGTCCTCGGACGTTCCGTTGGCGAACTGCAGCACCGCGGAGCCGTTCGCTCCTACGGACAAGACGTCTCCCTCGTTCAAGCTCATCTTGGCGAACGCCGTGAACTCCTTGGCGCCGCCGGCCTTATTAACCTTGACGGTACCCTTCAATTCCTTAATGACCGCGACGCGGGACGTTGCAGCCGAAGCGTCGTTCGTCCATGCGCCCAATAACGGCACGATAACCAATAACAACGCCATCGCTTGAATCAGAACCTTGCGCATTATACCCTTCTCCTCTCGTTACTCTTTCGGACCTAGCACTTCATATACTTTAATCGGTTGGGATTTGCCTTTGAACATGCGATCTTCGCCTTCGTCGAAGCGGAAGTGCTCCTTCGTCTTCTCGTACACTTGCTCGGAGACGTGAACTTGTCCCTTCTTCGTCTGCGATTCGATCCGCGCCGCGATGTTGACGTTGTCGCCGATCGCCGTATAGTCGACGCGCAGGTACGAGCCGATATTTCCGACGACGACGTTGCCCGTATGGATGCCGATGCCGACGTTCACTTCGCAGCCGTACTTCTCCAGAATCTCGTCGCGAATCTTATTCATGCCCTGCTGAATCTCGTATGCGGTCTTCACGGCCATACGCTCGTGCTCCGCCACGTGCAGCGGCGCGTTGAACAAGATCATGGCCGCGTCCCCGATGAACTTGTCGATCGTGCCTTCGTTCTTCAGCGTCGTCTCGGTGATCATGTTGAACATCGTATTGAGAGTGTCTACGAGTTCCGGCGGCGTCAGCTTCTCGGACAGCGGCGTGAACCCGCGGATATCGAGGAACAGAATCGTAATGAGCTTCAAGTCTCCGCCGAGCTCGATATCGATATCCTTCTCGACGATCTGTTTCACGAGATCGGGCGAGATGTACCGGCCGAACTGGCGCGTAACGAAGCTCTTCTGCGCGCTGTCCAGGTAGGACTTCAGCGATACGTTCGCCAAGTAGGCGAGCACCATCGCCAGCAGCGCGTACACGACGTTCACGTGCAGCGTCGCCGAGTTGTAGATCGCATATTGTCCGTAGAGCACGCCTAACGCGACCACGACGAAGATCAAGAACGAGTAGACGTTCTTCAACTTCCAAGGAAGCCAGACGAATAGCGCGAACAACAGCAGCGCGAGCGCCAATTCCGCCCAGTTCGGGCTATAGGAAACGGACGTGCCTTCCAGTAGTTGGTTCGCGATGTTGGCATGGGCATAGACGAGCTTGAAGCCTTTCTCGATCGGCGTCACGCCGGTGTCCTGGCCGCCGTCGCTCGAGAGCCCGACCGCGGTGAAACCGATGAACACGACGGCGTCCTTGAACATATCCGGCGGTATCGCGCCCTCGAGCACGTCGATGAACGATACCGACATGAAGTCGTCCGTCACGAGCTGGTAATCGATCGTTATCGTGTTCTTCGCGACCGGTTCGGTCTTCTTCGGATCCGTCATGGCGTCGTACTTGCTCAGGTCCGCGCCGGTCATCTCTACGGCCTTGTACGCGAGCGAAGGAATGATCTCCCCGTCCGGCCCCTCCATCTTGAGCCACGTCTGGCGAATGACGCCGTCCGGGCTGCTGACCTTATTGATGTGCGCCAATTGCACCTGATCGGCGAAATCCGCGTAAGGCTTAAGCACCGAATAAGGCTTGATCAGCTCGTCACGCTTCGCGATCGATGTCCCGAACACGTCTCCGGTCATGTTGCCGACCACGGGAAGAATGACGTTCGGGTACGTCGCGAGCGCCTCGGTGAATGCCATATCGCTGTCCGGGTTATCGCTCGGCTCGCTGAAGATAATATCGAACGCGATCGCTTTCGGAATGTTGCCTTCCTGATTCATGTTGGCGAGGAGCTGCGCGTATACCGCCCTGTCCCACGGGAAACGGCCGAGCGCTTCGATCGACGGCTCGTCGATCGTGACGACGACGATGCGCGGATCCGGCGAATGGTCGGCCGCCTTGGACATGTTGAAGTCCGACAGCAAGTTGTCGATCTTCCATAACGCATGCGATTGATAGATGAAGAACACGGCCAGCAGCAACACCGCGTTCAATACGATGGCGATTCGTTTAATCTTTTCCTTCACAAGTAATCCCGCCCGCTCTATGAAAATCGTTCCATTATCCCTACTATTATATCGTAGGTCCTGCGCTTTTTGTTGGATTTTGTCCAAAAAATGACTATCGTGACGCCAGTCATGACCGGAACGACAAAGAAGCCCTTTTCTAGGGCTTAATGCCTAGAAAAGGGCTTCGTTCTATGCGAGGTCGGGTAACCTGTCTTACATGTTGAACGCGGAATCCGCTACCTTGATGGAATCCGTCGGACATCCGTCCGCTGCGTCCTGAAGATCGTCGTACAGGTTCTCCGGAATTTCCGTATTGCCGTGATTTCCATCGCCGGCATAGATCGTTTCGGCAAGTCCCTCGTCGTCGTAATCGTAAATGTCCGGTGCTGTGGCACCGCATGCTCCGCAGGCAATACAGGTGTCTTTATCTACATAGGTAAACTTGGCCATGGAATCTAACCTCCTAAATATCAATACGACTCTTACGATAAGTAGTCCATCTACTGTCAAATATAATACAAATCCAAGGCGAGATCAAACAATTTTACAGATGGATTCCATCGTAATCGGGTCTTAATAATCATTCTCATTATGAGAATGATTCTCACGAAGAAAATCCTTCTGAAGCGACGTCCCGCGGCGTTGTTTGTTGCGAATTAACGAGGACGGATCGTCTCCTAACATCCCCGCGGTAAGTACCGCGTCTTCGCCGTACTTGTTCCGAAGCTGATCCATGACCTCCGTCAGTTTATTCTGCTTCGGTTGCTTCTCGAAAGAGAACAGATCTAGCTGAACCGGCGTCTCCGTCTTCGGCGTTAAGGTCTGCAGCGTCACCCCGAGCAGCCTGACGGGATTGCCCGGCGACCAATGCGCGTCCATTAGCTTGCAAGCGAGCTGGTAGACGACTTGCGCGTCGTCCGTGGCGTCGGCGATCGTCATCGACCTCGTGATCGTGCGCATATCAGGGTCGCGTATCGTGATTTGCACCGCCCTGCACACCATTCCCTGATGGCGAAGCCTTCTCGTCGTCTGGTCGGCCAGGTTCAGCATGACCCGGAAGAACTGCTCCCGCTCCGTCAAGTTCTCGGGCAGCGTCGTCGTATGGCCGATCGACTTCGGCGCTTCGTGGAGCGGCTCGACCGGAGCGTCGTCCGACCCGTTCGCGGCCCTCTTCATCCACGCGCCGTAGACGCCGAAGCGCTCCTCCAGCATGCGTTCGTCGGCCGCGGCCAGCTGCCCGATCGTCCGAACGTTAAGCCTTGATAGTTTGTCCGCGGTTTTGGCTCCGATACCGTACAAGGTTTGACACGGCTTATCCCAGAGCAGCGTCGGCACGTCCCGCTTCCGCAAGACGGTAACGGCATCCGGCTTGCGCATGTCGGATGCCATCTTGGCGAGAAGCTTGTTCGGAGCGACCCCGATCGAGCAAGGTAAGCCTAACTCTTCCTTGACCCTGCGACGGATCGTCTCCGCGATCTCGATCGGCGTCCCGAATTGCGAGCTACCCGTAATATCGAGATAGCATTCGTCGATCGAGACCGGTTCGACCAGCGGCGTATAGTTGCCGGCGATACGCATGAAGCCTTTGCTGTACTTGCGGTACAGATCGAAATCGGGCGCGATCAAGATCAATTCCGGACAGAGGGCCAACGCCTGGCGGACGGTCATTCCGGTGCGAACGCCGGTCGAGCGCGCTTCATAGGAGCTCGTCACCAAGATTCCTTTGCGCAGCTCGACGCTGCCCGCGACCGCTGTCGGCTTGCCCCCGTAGCGCTCCGGTTCCTCGGCGGCGTGGACGGAGCAATAGAACGCGTTCATGTCGATATGAAGAATGATTCTGCGTTTCGCCTCGCTCACCCGCCATCGCCTCCCTTAGCCGCATTCTATTCTATTCGCATTATACAAATTAAGCGAATGCGGCCGCAATAATAGCCGAGCGCCCTCTACAATTGATGGCAAGCATGCTATAATAGTTTATCTTGTTTTTGATCAGAAGGAGGCTTTTCTTTCACGCATGTCAACACCCTTATGCATATTCGATACGACCCTGCGCGACGGCACGCAAGGGGAAGGCATTAGCCTGACTGCTGAAGACAAACTGAAGATCGCGCTCAAGCTCGACGCGTTGGGCGTCCACTATATCGAAGGCGGCAATCCGGGCAGCAACGGCAAGGACATCGAGTTCTTCAAGCGCGTCCGCGAGATGAACCTGCAAGCGAAGCTGACGGCGTTCGGCAGCACGCGGCGCAAGAACATCGCGTGCGAGCAGGACGTGAACCTGAAGCACTTGCTGGAATCCGGCGCGCAAGCGGCGACGCTCGTCGGCAAGTCGTGGGATTTCCACGTGCATACGGCGCTTCAGACGACGCTCGAAGAGAACCTGGCGATGATCTACGAATCGCTTGCGTTCGTCAAGCGGGGCGGCATGGAAGCGCTGTTCGACTCGGAGCACTTCTTCGACGGCTATAAGGCGAACCCGGAATACGCCCTCGCGGCGCTACGCAAGGCGAAGGAAGCCGGCGCGGCTTGGATCGTCCTGTGCGACACGAACGGCGGCACGCTGCCTAACGAGATCTCGGAGATCGTCTCTCGCGTCGTAGCCGCCATCGATGCGCCGATCGGCATCCATACGCACAACGATTGCGAGCTGGCGGTCGCCAACTCCTTGGCCGCCGTCTCGGCCGGCGCGCGCCAGATTCAAGGCACGATCAACGGCTACGGCGAACGTTGCGGCAATGCCAACCTTGTCTCGATCATTCCGACGCTGCAACTGAAGATGGGCTACTCCGTCGTGAGCGACGAGCAGTTGAAGACGCTGACGAGCGTCGCCCGCTATGTCGGCGAGATCGCCAACGTTCACGTGCCGGTTAACCAGCCTTACGTCGGCAACGCCGCGTTCGCGCACAAGGGCGGCATTCACGTGTCGGCGATCATGAAGGATTCGAAGACGTACGAGCATATTGCCCCCGACCTCGTCGGCAACAAACAGCGCGTGCTCGTCTCCGAGCTTGCCGGTCAGAGCAACATCTTGTCCAAGGCGCAAGAGATGGGCCTCGACATTCAGTCGGATGCGCTCAAGTCCAGAGCGGTCATCGACAGAATCAAGGAGCTCGAGCATCAAGGGTATCAATTCGAAGGAGCGGACGCCTCCCTCGAGCTGCTGCTTCGCGATGCCGCGGGCAACACGGCGCCGATGTTCACGATCGACTCGTTCAAGATCATCGTCGAGAAGTCGAACGGCTCGCTCAAGACCGAAGCGATCACGAAGCTGACGGTCGGAGAAGAACAAGTCTATACGGTCGCCGAAGGCAACGGCCCGGTCAACGCGCTGGATAACGCGCTTCGCAAGGCGCTCGTACAGTTCTACCCGGCCATTCGCGACGTGCACCTAACCGACTATAAGGTTCGCGTGCTGGACGAGAAGGACGCGACGGCCGCCAAAGTGCGGGTGCTGATCGAGTCGACCGACTTCAAGGATACGTGGAGCACCGTAGGCGTCTCCTCCAACGTCATCGAAGCCAGCTGGGAAGCGCTCGTAGACAGTATCCGTTACGCCCTGCTCGGCATGGTGAAGCACGGCCAGACGGCCGGTTCGAACTGGGAAGAGCTCGGCCTGATCAACCACTAACGGCATCGCATAAATAAGGCTGTGCCACATCATCGACGCTTACACGGTCGATGATGTGGCACAGCCTTTATTGTTATCATGCGACTCCTATACGCTTACGACTGAATCGCGTCTTGCAAGTAAATTTCCCATTGTTCCCTGTCGATTACCCCTTCGATTCGCTCCAGAATTACGCCGTCACGGTTCACGATGAAGCTCGTCGGATACGAGAACACTTTATACAATTCTCCGGCCACGTTATCCGCGTCGGTCAGTACCGGCATGCGGAAGTTCTGCTCCTTCACGAATACTTTCGCCTCGCGCAGCTTGTCGTACTTCGTGGCATTGACCGCGTACATTTCGACGTTGTCTTTATGCTTGTCATAGATATCGACGAGATCCGGCGCTTCCAGCTCGCACGGTCCGCACCATGCCGCCCAGAAGTTGATGATCAGCACTTTATCCCGCTTGCCGCCGGCTTCGTAGGATGCCGTTCCGTCCAGCGACGCAAGCTTGAACGAAGGCGCGACCGCGCCTTTCTTCGGCCCTTCCGGCAAGGCTCCGTCCACGTCCGCTACCGCGCCGTTCGTCGTTCCCTTCGCGCCTTTGTCGCCTTTATCGTTATTGGTCAATACGACGACGACGAGCGCAGCGATCACCAGCGCGATAATCACGATATTCCTCTTCATGTTCAACCCCGCTTTTCGGTCAACCTAAGTCGTATCTATTGTACCCCATTCTCAAGCGCAGTTCCAACGTTGTCACCGATCTGTAACGGCTCGCCGTCGCTACTCTCCAGCGCATAGGGGGTTCGGATCGCGGGAACATTACAGCTGTTCGGTACCCGAAATTGTCGCTAGGAGGAACGGATCGCGCATGGCGGCTACAAAATCCAGATCGAGACTTACGGTGACGTTCACGAGCGATATCGTCCCTTCCCACGAAGAAGCCGAGCGGACGAAGCCGTCCGGCCAAGGAAAGGCGGAAGGCGGACGCAAAGGCAAGGCATGGGAGTATATCGCGCTAGCCAGCGTCCCGCTCGTACTCGTGCTAGGCAATTCGATGCTCGTGCCGGTATTGCCGACCCTTCGCAGAGAACTGTCCATCTCGCAGTTCCAGAGCAGCCTGGTCATCAGCCTGTTCTCCATCTGCGCCGCGATCGTTATTCCGTTCGCCGGCTACTTGTCCGATCGGTTCAGCCGTAAGGCAGTCATTATCCCGTCGTTAATCCTGTACGGAGGCGCGGGCATACTGGCGGGCTTCGCCGCGGTATGGGATTCCTACGGCCTGCTGATCGGCGCCCGGGCGCTCCAAGGCATCGGCGCCGCGGGAACCGCCCCTATCGCGATGGCGCTCGTCGGCGACATGTATAAGGACGGTCAAGAAAGCCAGGCGCTCGGCTTGATCGAAGCTTCCAACGGCGCCGGCAAAGTCGTCAGTCCGATTCTGGGGGCATTGCTTGCGCTTATCGTGTGGTACGCCGCATTTTTCGCGTTTCCCGCTTTTTGCGCGCTGTCGCTCGTCGCCATTATTTTCCTCATTAAAGAACCGAAGCGCAAGCAAGAACCGAAGCCCATCCGTCAATATATCCGCTCGGTCCGCGGCATATTCAAGCAACACGGCAGATGGCTGATCTCGTCGTTCTTCAGCGGGGCGCTGGCGTTGTTCATTCTGTTCGGCGTGCTCTTCTTCCTGTCCGACATCTTGGAGAATAAGCCATACTCGATCGAAGGCGTCCGCAAAGGCTTCGTGCTCGCCATTCCGCTCTTCGGCATGGTGACGACCGCGTACGTGACCGGGACGGTCATCCGCAAGAACGGCGTGCTCATGCGATGGCTCATGAACATCGGTTTATGCCTCATGGTCGTCTCGCTCGCGCTCGCGATCTGGCTGAATCAGAACCTGTACGTGTTCATCGGCTTATTGACCGTCAGCAGCATCGGCACGGGGTTGCTCCTCCCTTGCTTGAATACGATGATTACCGGCGCCGTCGAGAAAGAAGAACGAGGCATGATCACGTCGCTCTACAGCAGTCTTCGCTTCTTCGGCGTCGCCGTCGGTCCGCCGCTGTTCGGCTGGATGATGAGCATCTCGCATCGCACCGTATTCATGACGGTATCCATCCTGTCGCTAATCGCGCTCGGGCTCGTCTTCTTCCTAGTGAAGCCGGGCAAGCAAGTACAATAACCCGTCGCCCCTCCGTTGCCATCCCCCCCGGGATGCCGCATACTAACCGTATGGATGGGATAAGGGGGGTTAAGCCGCGTATGTCGAATCCGGTTATCGCGAAGCTTACGATAGAAGTCGAGAATAGCATGATCGCCGCTTGCCGCGACCGGCTGCCTTTGGAGTGCTGCGGCGTCGTCTACGGTAGCTTGGAGGAGGAACATACGGTAGCGGTCGAAGGCTATTCGATCATTCGTAACGCAGCGGCTTCCCCCGAGAATCGATTCTCGTTCGACACTGAGGATTGGATCGCCGCTTGCTACGAAGCGCAAAAAAACCAACGACGGCTCGTTGGCGTATTTCATTCCCACCCGGTCGGCACCGGAGAGCCGAGCGCGTCCGACGCAAGGACGCTCATGCCCTGGGATTCGTATTGGATCGTCAGCTTCGCCGATGGTCAAGGAGCGATCTCGGCCTATCGGCACGACGCGCGCCACGGTTTCGTCTCCTTATCGGTGGAGCGCGTTACCTGATCGGTCAATGTCGGCTCATATAGGCATAAAGCTCGCCTAGATTCGTCACTTGCCGGTTCATGATATCTTTGAGAAATTTAAAATAGAGCTTAGCCGTCATCACCGAATCATGCAGCGCATGATGGCGCGTCGTCACTTCGACATCGTACCGTTCGAGCACGTCGTCCAGCCCGTAGTGAATCGCTTTGGGCTCCAGCCACTTGGCGATCATCATCGTATCGACGATGCGATGCGTCAGGTTGACTTTGGACGTTCGCCATAACGCGGAATTCAGAAATTGCTTGTCGTGCCCGCTGCCATGGCAGATGAGCACGCGCTTGCCGACGAAATCCATGAAATCGTGCAGGCTCTGCATCAAGTCCGGTGCTTTCTCGGCCATCTCATTCGTGATGCCAGTCAATTCCGTGATATGTTTAGGAATCTTCCGTTTCGGATTCACGAGCTGATAGAACGGCTCCGCGTCCTCGAAGTTGTCGCCTCTTATCAACACCCCGCCGATCGAGATGATCTCGTCCCCGTTGTACGGATTGAATCCGGTCGTCTCCAAGTCGAATACGACGGCTTCCATGTCCGAGAGCTGCATCTCCAGCGAGCTTTCCTTCCGTTGGTCGCGCGACATGGAGCGTATGAACGCCATCTGCTGCGCGTTGGACATGCCGAGCATGGAAGCGATCGCCGGCGTCAGCCCGCCCATTTTATACAAATTCCACATCCGCCCCATCGAGTTCGTGCTCTTCGGTGGCTCCTTCATCGCTTTCACCTCCCGCCGAAGCGGCCCTTCATTTCCCGTTCAACCTTTCGTTGATAATATTTGCCCGTCCTCAGCGCCTTCTTCAGCGGATCCACCAACTCTTTGGTAAGCTTATCCCTGGCGATCTTGCCCGTTCCGCTAAGATGCCCGTTCTCCATCGCGACGGAACCGAGCAGACGCAGTCTCAAGAAGAACGAGAACGCCTGCGAGGCGTCCTCCGCCTCCCCGATCGTCAAGATGCCGGCGTGCTGCAGTGCCGCGATTCTCCCGAGCGTGCTCGTCTCCCGAATGCCCGCGCGCAAGGCGAGCAACCGGAAGGCATTCACCATCGGAATATATGCGCCGTACTTAATATCCAAGCTTCCCGCGTCGTCCCCGTATCTCTCCCGCAGCAGTTGCCCGAATACCCCGAGCAGTACTTTGTGCCGCAGCGTGTTATGCAGCATCCGTTCCGCGATGATCGGATTCACGATCATATCGTTGAAGAACCGGTCCTTCACCGTCTTGGCGAGCGCGAGGTCCCCCGCGATCGGACGGCTGTCCGCCGCGATCAGCAAGTAACGGACGTTCTCCCAGCTCGGCTCGGTGAACCAACCGTCGATCTTCGCCTCCCATTCCCAGAGCGGCAAGCACCACTCTTCATTGGAAGAGATGACGTTGCCTTCGCACGGAGGATACCCGATGCCGACGAGATATCGAACGATGATGGCGGTTAACTCGTGAAAATAGATCTTCGCTTGCTTCGCCTGCTCTTCGTCTCCCGGATTCGCGTATACGAGTCCGCTGTCCTGGTCGCTATACATCGTCTGCTCCGAACGACCGCCGCTTCCGAACAACAAATACGCGTAAGGCACGGGAGGGGCGCCATGCCCCAACCGTGCCATCTCGATCTCCGCAAGCTGAATCGATCTTGCGATCAACGCGTCGTGCAGACGATTCAAGGCGTCTACTACCGCATGGACCGACGAAGAGGACACTTCCGCCGATAACCGGCTTTGTTCCGCATCCCGAACCCGTCTAAGCTGCTCCAGGTTATCGGCGACGGCGATTTCAAGCAACCGCTTCTCCCTATGGGGATTAGACATGTGGCTTATGCCCTCCTGTTAGGTCAGGTCGCCGGTATGTTACCGCAATATTAGACCGACGTGCCAGCTTTTTTCATTTGCTCCGGATAGCCGTAGTTGCCATGCTCGCTCAGGTCGAGACCGATGATCTCTTGCTCTTCCGTTACGCGGAAGCCGATCACTTGCTTCATGACCCACAACACGGCGAACGAAGCGACGAACGCGAACGCGCCGCATACGACGACGGACTCGAATTGAACCCACAATTGCTCCCAACCGCCGCCGTCGATGAGACCCGCTTTACCGACGCCGACTTGGCCGACCAATGCTTCCGTTGCGAAGATACCGTTCGCGAGCGTTCCCCATACGCCTGCCGCGCCGTGCACGGACAATGCGTAGATCGGATCGTCGACTTTGATTTTCTCGAAGAACTTGGCGCTGAAGAAGACGAGCACGCCTGCGATCAGGCCGATGACGACCGCTGCCCAAGGATCTACGTATGCGCAAGATGCCGTGATGGCAACGAGACCCGCGAGACCGCCGTTCAGCATCGTTGTGATGTCGGCTTTGCCGTTCACGAGCCAGGAGATCAGTAGCGCCGCAACCGCGCCGCCCGCAGCGCCGAGCTGCGTATTGAACGCTACGAAGCCGAAGAATCCGTCGCTGACCGCCAGCCAGCTACCTGCGTTGAAGCCGAACCAGCCTACCCACAGGAGCAATACGGCAAGCGCCGTGAACACTTGGTTGTGACCGAGAATTTCGTTAGCGGAGCCGTCTTTGTTGAACTTGCCGATCCGAGGCTTGAGCAAGATCGTCGCCGCGAACGCAGCCATGGCGCCCGTCAAGTGAACGACCGTCGAACCCGCGAAGTCTTGCGCGCCGTCTTCGGCGAGCCAACCGCCGCCCCAGATCCAGTGCGCGATGATCGGATAGATCAAGGCCGAGAAGATAACCGTGAAGATTAAGTAAGCAGAGAGCTTAGCGCGTTCCGCGAAGCCGCCCCATGCGATCGACAGCGATACCGCCACGAACGCCAATTGGAAGACGAAGAAGATGGAAGAAGGATAGTTGGCGTCGGCTTCTACCAGGAAGCTAGGTTCGTAGAAGAAGTTGCCGAGACCGATGAACTTATTAAGCGATTCGCTTGCGTCGCCGCCGAACGCGAATCCGTAACCTACTGCCCAGTATACCAGAGTACAAAGTCCTACGGTGAAGATCGTCTTGCCTGCAACGTGACCCGCGTTCTTCATGCGCGTGGAGCCTGCCTCGAGGAGGATGAATCCGCCTTGCATGAGGAGTACGAGAATGGCTGCGACGAGGATCCACAACGAGTTCAACCCTACGTCTACCGTTGCCGCGGTTGTTTCGTCCGCGAACGCGATGGTTGGAAACAGTACGAGAAGTGCACCTAATGCGATAAGACTCTTCTTGACCAAAATGACCACTCCCTACGTGTAATGTTTCATGACATTATAAGAAAGACTTAGTGTCATTATAGGTTGAACTTCACGATTTGACAATACGTTTTTCGTAAAAATATCCCTGAATACCACCAAAAATCTAACATTAACATTGTAAACGGCCGTTAATGTTAGGATTTAGACCACAAATACATGAAATTGCGTTTCATTTTTACCAAATATAGGGCGACAGACCTCCTCGGATTCGGGATCTTTGCCTGCACATATGTTACATGTGTTAGTTTATATGTCGTTGGGGTATAAAATGCCTAGTCTTCGCGCTCCGGACGCGTAAGCATGACGTTTGACTGTATGGTTGTCGGTTGAGTATGATATTAATAGGAAAGAAGCTGCATATCAGAGAGGAACGGTGAACGCCATGCGTCACGGATCGATGAATGCTCCGCGCCTGTACAAGATTGGCGAATTATCCGCCTTGTCCGGTATTAGCGCGAGAACGATCGATTATTACACGGGTCTCGGCCTGCTGGCGCCCGCGAAACGTTCGACCGGCAACTATCGCCTATACGACGATGAAACTTTGTCGCGCATACGCCGTATTGAACATTTGAAGGCGCAGAAGTTCACTTTGGAAGAGATCCGGGATCAATTCGCTTCGCTCGACCGGGTTACGCAAGACGAAGCGGTCACCCGCAAGCTGGCCGAACTTCAGAATCATCTCGCCCAGCTGGAACGGGAGGTCAAGGAGCTCGAGCCCGTGCTCGATCAACTGAAGCCGCAGCAAGCGAAACGGCTGTTCCGCGCGATTACTCCGCAAACCGCCGCTTGCGTCGAAGCGCTTCTTCTTCTTTTAGGGAAAAGTAACTTCATGTAAGGCGCCTATCCTAAGCAGCAGCGCTTAGCAACGAGAACGATGGAGGGATATACGGCTATGTTTTTTCACCCGATGGATTTTCTGATCATTATCGCATTCCTGCTGTCGCTATGGGCGCAATTCCGCGTCAAGGGAACGTTCAATAGCTGGGCCGAAGTTCCCTCGCGAAGCGGCCTGACCGGGTACGAAGCCGCTCGCCGCATGCTCGACCGCAACGGGTTGCACGACGTGCCGATCGAGCCGGTGCAAGGCCGCTTAACCGACCACTACGATCCGGTCCACCGCGTCGTACGGTTGTCCGAACCGGTCTACTACGAGAACTCCATCTCGGCGATCTCGGTCGCCTGCCACGAAGTCGGACATGCGATCCAGCACGCGCATAGCTACCCGATGCTCACGCTTCGTCACCGGATGTTCCCGGTCGTGAGGTTCGCGTCCGGCATCGCGCCGTTCCTGCTTATCGCGGGCTTCTTGTTCCACGCGATGAACCTCGTCGGCGTCGGCATCATCTTCTTCTCGGCGGCCGTCGCCTTCCAGCTGGTGACGTTGCCCGTCGAATTTAATGCCAGCTCCAGAGCCCGCGATATCATGATCTCGGAAGGGTTCATCGCCCAAGACGAGGAACGCGGCGTCGCCAAGGTGCTTAACGCGGCAGCGCTCACCTACGTTGCCGCGGCGCTCATCTCGCTGCTGGAGCTCATCAAGTACATTATGATCTTCAACAGCAACCGGGAATAATCGCGCAGGCAAGCAACAAGAAGGGGCAATCCCTCAGCCATCTACGGATGACTGAAGGGATTGCCCCTTCGGCTTATTCGTTATTTCGCGCGATATTGTTCTTTGAAGAAATTGATCAGGAACGTGTGGAACATCTGCACGACCAGCGGCATCTTCTCGCCGGACCTGCGAATGAGCGCGATCGACCGCGTTACCTGAGGCTCGCTGATCTTCACGACGGCCGGCATCATCGCGCTCGTCTTGTACATCGCGAGCTCCGGGAGCACGCTGACGCCCATCCCCGCCGCAACCAAGCCGCGGATCGTATCCGTCTCCTCGCCTTCGAAGGCGATCTTCGGCGTGAATCCGGCTTCCCTGCACGCATCCGTCACGATCGGCCGCAGGGAGTAACCGGGACTGAACAGAACGAAGTTATCGTCCTTCAGCTCGCTCAGCTGTATCGAATCCTCCATCGCGAGCCGATGATTCGCCGGCAAGATCGCGAACAGCTCCTCCGTCAGAATGATCTCGCCGGTCACTTGTTCGCTCTTATCCGGATAGGGAGAGATGAACGCGAGGTCTACCTCCGCCTCGGTGACGTCCCGAATGAGCGAGGGAAACATCCCTTGACGGAATTTGAACTTCACGTTCGGATGAAGCCGCCGGAACGCGGCGACGACTTGCGGCACGAGTTGGATGCCGAGACTATGCGGGAAGCCGAGCCGAATCTCGCCGACCTCCGGATCGAGAAATTCATGGATTTCCGTAACGGCGCGGTCCAAATCCGCGAGCACGCTCTCCGCCCTGCGCAGGAACAATTGGCCGACCGGGGTTAATTGCACGTTGCGCCCTCTCTGCATGAAGAGACGCACCCCGAGCTCCTCTTCCAGCCGATGAATCTGGCGACTGACGGCCGATTGGGCCACGTGCAGCTCTTCCGCCGCCTTCGTTACGTGCTGCATGCGCGCGACTTGTACGAAATATTGCAGTTGCCTAAGCTCCATGAATGACGCGACCCCCTGCGTTCCGATGGCGAATTCCAATGATTGGACAACGGTATTCGTTAACGATTATAATGATTACGGCAAGCCTTATCAATGAAGGAGGAACAATTTCATGTCCCAAGAACGCTCCGCCACGCTTAAAGGCAATCCGATCACGCTCGTTGGCCCGACGCTCGCCCCAGGCAACTCGGCTCCTGACTTCACCTTGAACAAGAACCTGCTCGAGACCGCTTCCCTGAAGGATTTCGCGGGCAAAGTCAAGCTGATCAGCGTCGTCCCTTCGATCGACACCGGCGTATGCGATGCGCAAACCCGCCGTTTCAACGAAGAAGCTTCGAAGCTCGGCGATAACGTCGTCGTCATTACCGTCAGCGCCGACCTTCCGTTCGCGCAAGCCCGCTGGTGCGGCGCGGCCGGCGTAGATCGCGTCGTCCTGCTGTCCGACTACAAGGACAACGGCTTCGGCAAGTCCTACGGCGTCTTCATCAAGGAACTGCACCTGGACATGAGAGCGATCTTCGTCGTAGACGGCAATGATCAAATCACTTATGTCGAAGTACTCGGCGAAATGACCGAACATCCGAACTACGATGCGGCTGTCGCTGCCGTTAAGGCGCTTCTCTAAGCTACATCGGCTCGGCTATATACAACAAAAGCGAGGGACGGCCTAGCGCCTTCCTCGCTTTTTTACTATTCATCATGAGGTTTTGTAAGATGCAAGCTTGCGGTCGAGCACGCTGTAAATCTCTTGGATGATACGATAATTCGCGCCGAGATCGCCTAGCGATCCACGGGATGCGGAATAAATATCGACAGCCGTGTTGCCTGGGCTTGTACCGACGACTTGGATCGTGATGTCCATCGTCCGGCCGACCGAAGTCTTCTTCTCCATTACGATCTCGCCGACGTTCTGCACTTCGTGAAGTACTTTGTACCCCTTCATCTTCTTCAGAATCGAGGTCACTTCATCCCATGCGCGGTCCTTAGAAAGCCGATAGTAATGGGATTTGAGCTTCGGGTCTTTCGCACGATCGCTCGTATGTTCGTGGCTTCGGATTAATCCGATCAGCACTCGCTTCAGCAAAGCTCTCTCTCCCTCCGGGTGCCATTGGCGCTACCATCTATCTTACCACGCCTGACCCGGCGATTAAAGAGCAAGGATAGAAAAACCCGCCTATGCCGTCCGGCGTGCATGTTTCTGAACCTGCTTAGCAGGTGGGTGCCCGCATCGCGTGTTTTTGACTACCCGTTTCGGGGGCGTGTCAGCCGCAGCGAAATCTAGAGCTCCCAAGGAAACAAACATTGGTTCAAAACATATAGCACCGTAACGCACATGGCAGGAATAGCTCCATTATAGATCAGGCGATGACGTAAGTAAACTTACGCCTTCTTGCCTTCTTCTTCCTCGGCCTTCTCGGCTTCCTTCGCCTCGAGCGCGTCCTTCAGCGTCATCATCTTCTGCATGACGAGATTGAAGTTGTAGAACGTGTAAACCGCGATAACGCTTCCGAAAAAGAACGGAATGAGGAACGTAAATTGAAAGCTAATGTACAGTACCGCAGCGGTACCCATCGCCATAATGACCGAGCGGATCGGACGGCCGATCGTAAGGATCAGCGCGTTCTTGATGAGCTGCAGCGATTTCATATGGAAATGCGACAGCAGGGAGAAGAAATGAAGCAGAGAGATCGTAAGCAAGCACATGAGCGCGATGAACAAGTAAGCCACGATCTGGAATCCGTCGATCTGGTTCAAGTAGACGCGGAAATCGATGATCATGATCGCGAAGAGCAACGCGTAGAAAATACCGCCGAGCATCGCTTGCACGTAGTTCTGCTTATAGTTCCGGAAGAACGTCTTCAGCAGAGGAACGTCCGTATCGCCTAACACCCATTTCCGGGCGACCGAGAACAAAGCCGAGGTCGCCGGAAACAGAGTGAAGGGAGCTAACACCGCAAGCACGATTACGCTCGTTTGAAACGAATTGATTAACGCGTCGTCCGTCTCGGCAAGCTGGAGGCTCTGGAAGCCCACCAGCGCGAAATACCAGAACGGCAGAGCGGTAAGCAACCATAGTACGTTCGTGACCGATAGCCGCATGATCCATTCGGAAATCCGATAAAATCCGCCCATCATGCCCCGCATCTCCATGGGTGTTTCCTCCCTGATGACAATCGTCGAGTTCTTAGATGTTTACGAAATCCTCGCTGTGCGATCTGCCGGATCTCGGCTCGTCGCGACGCTCGGTACGTCCGCCGCGGTAACCGCCGGAGCCGCCGGAACCGCTCGATCCGCCGCCGTTATAAGGCTTGCGTTGACCGCCGCCGTAACCGCTGCCCGGTCCGCGGGAATCGCCGCGACCTTGTCCTTGGCGCCAAGAGCCGCCCTGACCGCCGCTGCTGCCGCCGCGGTAGCCGCCGCCGCTCGATCCGCCGCGATAACCGCCGGAGCCGCTGCGACCGCCGTCGAACTTACGCTTCTTCGAACGGATCGGATCTTCCGGCGTCAACTCGACCGTTACGTCCTTCTTGTCGCCCGCGAGCAGCTTCATCGCGGCAGCCAACAATTGAACGGAATCGTATTGCTCGAGAAGCTGCATCGCGACCCACTTGAACGCGGACAAGTCTTCTTCTCCCGAGACCGTCTCGACAAGGCGCTCGGCCATGATCTTCTGCTTGCCTTCCATCGCTTCGGAGATCGTCGGCAAAGGCTTCTTCGCGATCTTGTGGCGCGTGATCTTCTCGATGAAGTGCAGGTGATCCGTCTCGCGAGGCGTGACGAACGACCAAGACGTGCCTTCCTTGCCCGCGCGGCCCGTACGGCCGATCCGGTGAACGTAGCTCTCCGGGTCTTGCGGAAGGTCGAAGTTAATGACGTGCGTTACGCCGGATACGTCGAGACCGCGCGCGGCCACGTCCGTCGCCACGAGCACGTCGATGCTGCCGTCGCGGAACTTGCGCATGACCGTATCCCGTTGGTTCTGGGACAAGTCGCCGTGCAAGCCGTCGCAAGCGTATCCGCGCTTCATGAGCGCTTCGGATAGCTCGGCTACGCGGCGCTTCGTGCGTCCGAAGATGATGGCGAGTTCAGGCGGTTCCATATCGAGCAAACGGCAAAGTCCGTCGAATTTCATCCGTTCCTGTACTTCGATGTAAAATTGCTGAATCAATGGCGCGCTGACTTGTTTCGGAATGACCGAAATGTGTTCAGGGTTGCGCAGGAACTGCTGCGCGAGCCGCTGAATGTTCGTCGGCATCGTCGCGGAGAACAACAACGTCTGGCGTTCTTCCGGTACGAGCTTCAGGATCGACTGGATGTCTTCCATGAAGCCCATGTCGAGCATTTCGTCCGCTTCGTCCAGCACGACCGTGCGCACGTCGTCCAAGCGAATCGTCTTCCGGTTGATATGGTCGAGCAAACGACCAGGGGTACCGATGATGATCTGCGGCTTCCGCTTCAAGGAGCGAATCTGACGCGAGATGTCTTGACCGCCATATATAGCCAAAGAACGAATTCCTTTGAATCGTCCAAGCTTCTCGATTTCCTCTGCGACCTGAATCGCCAATTCGCGCGTAGGCGCCATAATCAATGAGACGATGCGGTCTTCATTGACGGCAATGCGGCTGATAAGCGGAATTCCAAAAGCTGCGGTCTTGCCTGTACCTGTCTGAGCCTGACCAATCATATCCCTACCGGAAATCGCGACAGGAATGGCTTTCGCTTGAATCGGAGTCGCTTCCTCAAAACCCATCTCCGAGATGGCTTGAAGAACGTCCGGCTCCAACCCAAATTCTGCAAATGTACTCAAATTCTCAAACTCCTTCTGTATTGGGCCATTACGGCTTCCAAAAAAAATAATCAGTTCATTATAGCACATACCTGTTTGTAAACTCCAGTAGCAGGAAACGGGTACCATTTTCTCTCGCATGAACGTTCGGCGAAGGGGGAACCTAACCCCATACCCTTCCTTGCATGTTAGAGACAGGAGCGCTCATGATGAAAAGATTAGCCGCCGTCGGGCCCGTCGTATTGATGTTGCTAAGCGCCGCTGCGGTCGGCTGCGGCTTCAAATGGCTGCTCATTCCCGAGGAATTGCTGAGCAGCGGGGCGTCGGGCGTCGCCATGATCATCGGATACGTAAGCGGATGGAACATCGGCTGGCTCTATTTTGCCCTGAACGTTCCGATTTTGCTCTGGGGATATCGCGTGCTCGGCCGCCGCTTCGTCGTCCTGAGCATGATCGTCGTCGTCTCCACCTCGCTGTTCATGCAGATCATCCCGGAAATCGCGATCACGCACGGAGACCGGCTGCTCGGTTCCGTGTTCGGCGGCGTCCTCGTCGGCCTCGGCAGCGCCGTATCGCTCCGGTACGGCGGATCGTCCGGCGGGTTCGACATCGTCGCTTCCATCGTTTCCCGTTACCGCGACGTTCCGATCGGCTTGATCGTCATTCTGATGAACACGATCGTCGTCGCGGCGCTGGGCATTCTGATCGACGATTGGAATGCCGCCCTCTATTCTATGCTGTCGATCTACTTAACGGGAAGAGTCGTCGATATTGTTCATACCCCTCATCGTAAAATAACCGCCTTCATCGTCACGAAGAACTCCCAGCAGCTGGCGGACAGGCTGATGTCGATCCCCCGGGGCGTTACGATCTTGAAGACCAGGGGCGCGTACACGAGCGAAGAACGCGATATGCTCATGACCGTCGCTACCCGATACGAGCTCGCGGAGCTGCGCAAAATCATCATGGAAGTCGACAACCGCGCCTTCGTCAACATCGTCCAAACGATCGACGTCATCGGCGAATTCCGACGCCGGACGAACTAGGTCAAATAATCCGTCCGCGATCGCCAAAAACCTTCAAAATACTACAAAATACCTGTGTCTAGCCCCCATCAACTCGTTTATAATCTTCTTACAGAGCTTATGGGGAGAGATCATATGGATATTCTATTCGCGTTGTTCCTACTGCTTAACACGGCCTCGGGAAGCGGCCAGCACCAAGATCATTCGGCAATCTCCAAGCTATGGAACACGGTTAAGCTCACTCTCTCTCACGAAGCATTCGGAACGAAAGGAACGACCCCGACCAACGTGTCGGGTACCGCGCAAGACCCGAAGGCGCCTACGACGCCAGGCGACCCGCAATCGTCCGGTTCGTCCGATCCTCAGCCCGATGCGCCCGTCGTCAAGGGTATCTATGTTACCGCTTACAGCGCTGGCGGCGAACGAATGTCGAAGCTGCTGAAGCTGCTGGATACGACGGAACTGAACAGCATGGTCATCGACATCAAAGACGACGTCGGGTACATCACCTATAAGACCGATAACGAGACTTTGAAAGCCCAAGGCGATCCGAAGCCGTTCATTAAAGACATCGGCAAGCTCATGACGACGCTGAAGGAACACGAGATTTACCCGATCGCCCGCGTCGTCGTATTCAAGGACAGCATACTCGCCAAGAACCATCCCGAGTGGTCCTACGTACAGAAGGACGGCAAACTCTGGCAGAACGGGAACGGCGACAAGTTCGTCAATCCGTACGTCAAGGAAGTATGGGATTATAACGTCGAGATCGCGAAGGAAGCCGCCAAGCTCGGGTTCAAGGAAATCCAGTTCGACTACGTTAGGTTCCCCGAAGGCTTCGAGAAGAAAGCCGACGGACTCAAGTTCGCGAAGAACGAGAAGAGCCGCGTCGACATCGTGGCCGGATTCGTAGAGTACGCCAAGGAACAGCTCGAACCGCTGGGCGTAAGAGTATCGGTGGACATCTTCGGCTACGCGGCGTCCGTGCCGGCAGCCGAAGGCATCGGACAGGATTTCGTGAAGATCTCGAACGCCGTCGACGTCATCTCCCCGATGGTCTATCCGAGCCATTACAGCACGGGCTGGTTCAAGCAGAAGGATCCGGACAAGGCGCCGTACGAGACGATCAAGGGCGCGATGCTGGACACGCACAAGAAGCTCGATCCTCTCGGCGACTCGCAGCCGATCATTCGTCCTTGGATTCAAGACTTCACCGCCAAGTGGCTCGGCGCAGGCCATTACGCCAAGTACGGAGCAGCCGAAGTCGAAGCGCAGATCAAGGCGCTGCGCGACACCGGCGTCAACGAATTCCTCCTCTGGAACGCGGGCAACACGTATTCGACCGGCGTTAATTATTAAGCTTACTGCAATCATAACTTCCAGGCCGCCCGTTATGGGCGGCCTTATTTTGTGGCTTTTGTCTCTCATACACCGCTGCTCCAAGACGATTTAGCGCCATCTCATATCGTTAATGCGACATAACTCTGATCCAAGACGATTTAGCGCCATCTCATAACGCTAATGCAATATGCAAAAAAGGCTGCTGCCCGAATCGTCCGGGCAGCAGCCTATATTCCATGTATCGCTATCGCTTACCCGCGTAATACGGTTCTCCGAGCGCCCCGGGCGCCTTCGAGCGTCCGACCGCTCCGACGAGCACCAGAATGGTAAGCACGTACGGCAGCATGTAGATGAACTCTGACGGTATGTCCTTCGCGAAGTCGAACAGCTGCAGGATATTGTTAATCGACGTCGCGAAGCCGAAGAATACGGCCGCGCCTAGCGCGCCTAGCGGGTTCCACTTGCCGAAGATAACCGCCGCCAGCGCGATGAAGCCTTGTCCGGATATCGTGTTGTGCGAGAAGCTGCCCGTCGTCGTCATCGCGATCGTCGCTCCGCCGATGCCGGCCAGCAGGCCGCTCAGCAATACGGCGATATACCGCATGCGGAGCACCTTGATGCCGACCGTATCCGCCGCGCTAGGATGCTCTCCCACCGCGCGCAGACGCAGGCCGAACGGCGTCTTGAACAATACGTAATAGATAATCGCGACGAGGATGAACGCTAAGTACGTCGTCGGATAGGCATGGAACAAGCCTTCTCCTATGACCGGAATGTCGGACAGCAGCGGAATGCTGATCTTATGGAACGTCTCGTCGACGAGGCTCGTCTCCCCCGCCCCGTCGAACAATTGCTTGACCAAGTAGACGGTCGAGCCCGCCGCGATGAAGTTAATGACGATTCCGCTGACGACTTGGTCGGCCCGGAACGTAATCGTCGCCACCGCATGGATGAGCGCGTACAGCACTCCGAACAAGCCTCCCGCGATCAAGCCTATCCATGGCGTAGCCGCGCCGAATCCGGCCTCCTGAGCGTGGTAAGCGACGACCGCCGAAGCGAACGCGCCCGCCATCATCAAGCCTTCGAGCCCGATATTGACGACGCCCGAGCGTTCGGACAGAATGCCGCCCATCGCCGCCAGGATGAGCGCCGTCGAGAACACCAAGGCGACGTTCAGCATATTGCCGAGCGTAACGAGATCCATCTATGCCACCTCGCCTTTGTTCTTGCGTAATCTGAGCAGCTTCAGTACCCAACGGATGATGCCGGGAGCCGCCACGAAAAAGATGACCGAGCCGATGACGATCCGGATGATCTCCGGAGGTACGTCCGCGCCGAAGCTCATGCCGGCCGCGCCGTAAGACAGCGTGCCGAACAGAATCGCGCCGAACAGAACGCCAAGCGCCGTATTGCCGCCGAGCAGCGCGACCGCGATGCCGTCGAAGCCGTGCCCGGTCGGACTCGCGCTGATCGTCTGCGTCATGAAGACGCCGAGCACTTGGAACACGCCGCCTAGTCCGGCGAGCGCGCCGGAGATGAACATCGCCTTGACGACGCCGCGGTTCACGTTAATGCCCGCATACAACGCGGCGTCCGGATTGGAGCCGACGACGCGCAGCTCATAGCCTTGCTTCGTGCGCCACAGGAACGCATAGAAGAAGATGACCGCCAAGATCGCGAAGAACATTCCCCAATGCACGCGCGCGTTATCGAGCGCGTTGGACAGCCAGACGAACTTCACGCTGGCGGATTCGTTAATGAAGTACGAACGGCCCTTGCCCGGCTCCTGAAGGTGCGCTCTGACGATATAGTTCGCCAGATGCAGCGCGATCCAGTTCAGCATGATCGTCGTAATGACTTCGTTCACGCCGCGCGCCGCCTTCAGATACCCCGCGATCATGCCCCAGAAGCCGCCGAACAGCATGCCGACGATGATGGCGATCGGAGCGGTTATGTACCATGCCGCGTCCAGTTGCGTGCCGATGATCGTAGCGCCCGTCATGCCGACGATGTACTGGCCTTCCGCGCCGATGTTGAACAAGCCCGTGCGGAACGCGAAGGCGACCGCCAAGCCCGTGAAGACGAGCGGCGTTATCGCCGTCAAGGTCTCGCCTATGTCATAGGAATGGCCGAATACCTTCTTCAGCAACGAACCGTAGGCGAGTATCGGATCGTATCCGCCCAGCAACATGATGATGGCGCCGACGATCAGACCGAGCAGGATGGCGACCAGCGGAACGACCGCGGAATCCTTCGTAAAGAGCTTGATGAAGTTGTTCACGCCCCGGTGCCTCCTTGCGGATTCTTATAGTCCGTCATCATCATGCCGAGCTGCTCGTCCGTCGTCTCCGCGGGATCGACTTCCCCTACGATACGCCCTTCATAGATGACCGCGATGCGGTCGGACAGCTGCATGATCTCTTCGAGCTCGAACGAGACGAGCAGTACCGCCTTGCCCATGTTCCGTTGCTCGACGAGCCGCTTATGGATAAATTCGATAGCGCCGACGTCGAGTCCGCGCGTCGGTTGCGCGGCGATGAGCACATCGGGGTTCTTGTCCACTTCCCGCGCGATGATCGCCTTCTGCTGATTGCCTCCGGACAGCGCGCGCGCGGGCGTCTGAATGCTCGGCGTGCGCACGTCGAATTCGGCGATTAACCGCTTCGCATGCTCGTCGATCGCGTCGTAGTTCAGGAATCCGCCCTTGTTGAACGGCTCCTGGTAGTACGTCCCGAGCACCATATTCTCCCGCATCGGGAAGTCGAGCACGAGTCCGTGCTTGTGGCGATCTTCCGGAATAAGCGACAGCCCGGCTTCCGATATCGCGCGCGCCTTCGCGCCCGATAGCTCGACGCCGGCGACCTTGATGGAACCGCTGACGACCGGACGCAGTCCGGTAAGCGCTTCGATCAATTCGCTCTGACCGTTCCCTTCTACCCCCGCGATACCGAGAATTTCGCCGCGGCGCAGCACGAACGACGTCTCGTTCAGCGCCGGCAGCCCTTGACGTCCTTTGACGACGAGCTTATCGACCTCGAGTACGGGTTCGCCCTGCACGGCGGATTTTTTATTGAGCTTAAGCGATACTTCCCGGCCGACCATCTTCTCGGCCAGTTCGTTCGGATTCGTGCCGGACACCGGCAAGCTGTCGATCACTTTGCCGCGTCGTACGATCGTCACCCGATCGGCGATCGCCATGATTTCCTTAAGTTTGTGTGTGATCAGAATAATCGATTTGCCTAGTTCTACGAGCTTGCGCATGATGGCGAGCAGCTCTTCGATCTCTTGCGGGGTCAAGACGGCCGTCGGTTCATCCAGAATAAGGATGTCGGCTCCCCGGTACAACGTCTTCAAGATCTCGACCCGTTGTTGCATGCCTACGGAGATCTCCTCGATCTTCGCCGTCGGGTCTACGTTCAAGCCGTATTGCTTGGATATCTTCTCCACATTGTCGTTCGCTTGCTTGTAATTCACGCCCAAGCCTTTCGTCGGCTCGCTCCCCAGGATGATGTTCTCCGTTACGGTAAAAGGGTGCACCAGCTTGAAATGCTGATGCACCATCCCGATACCGAGCTTGATCGCCTTATTGGGGCCGTCGATGACGACCCCTTCGCCGTTAACGAAGATTTCCCCTTCATCAGGCTGATACAGTCCGAACAAAATGTTCATCAACGTCGACTTGCCCGCGCCGTTCTCGCCGAGCAGGGCATGGATCTCGCCCTGCTTCAGCTCGAAGTCGACACGGTCGTTGGCGACGATGCCGGGGAAACGCTTCGTTATGTTCCGCATTTCAACGACTGTATTCGCCTTGTTCATAGTAGCACCCTTTTATTAATAATTAATAAGCTGTCGGTACCTTGATCTCGCCGCTGATGATCTTCGCTTTGTACTCGTCGACCTTCGCGAGGATGTCGGCCGGAACGTTCTTCGTGGACGTCTCCGGCAAGCCGACGCCGTTGTCCTTCAGGCCGAGCATCGTCTGGCCGCCTTTGAAGCTCCCGTCGATCATGTCCTTCGTAATGCGGTATACCGCTTCGTCTACGCGCTTGAGCATGGAGGTCAGCGTTACGTCGTCGCCGAATTCAAGCGATTGGTCTTTGTCTACGCCGATAACCCATACGTCTTTGCCGGATTTTTTGCGTTCTTTCGCTTCGTTGAAGACGCCGTTGCCCGTACCGCCGGCAGCGTGGAAGATGATGTCCGCGCCGTCGTTATAGATCGTTGCGGCCGCAGCCTTGCCGAGGTCCGGCTTGTCGAACGCGCCCGTGTAGTTCTTAATGATCTGGGCATCCGGGTTAACCGCTTTGACGCCCGCTTCGAAGCCGAGGTCGAAGTTTTTGATTACCGGAATGTCGATGCCGCCCACGAAGCCGATTTTGTTCGTCTTCGTCATGAGGCCCGCCACTACGCCGACCAAGTAAGAGCCTTCGTGCTCCGCGAACGTGATCGATTCGACGTTAGGCGCGTCCACGACGCTGTCGATGATCGCGAGCTTCGCGTCCGGGTTCTCCTTGGCGGCTTTACCGATGTCGTCTCCAAGCAGGAAGCCGATGCCCCACGTCAAGTCGTAGCCTTCGCGAATGAACTGGTTGATGTTCGTGAGATAGTTCGTCGCTTCCTTGGACTCGAGGTAATCCACTTCCGCGCCGGTGTCCTTGGACAGCTTCTGCAAGCCTTCCCATGCGCTCTGGTTGAACGACTTGTCGTTGACGCCGCCGACGTCGGTAACCATCGCGAACTTCTTGCCCGCTCCGCTCGTGTTCGCCGGGCTTGCCGCCTCGGTCGGGCTTGCCGACGGGCTTGCGCCTTGATTGTTGTTCTCGTTGTTCTTCGCTCCGCAAGCCGTCAAGGCGAGCGACGCGACCAGCATCAAGCCTGTTGCGATTTTCGCTGTCTTTTTCATTTCCATGACACTCCTTTGTCTAGTACATATATAATGTGTTGCGTGAAACCATCGTTAGATCGCGGACGACTCGCGCGTTACAGCTTCGCGACGACTTCCTTGACTAGGGTAATGAATCTCGGCTTCGTGCGGTTCGCCACTTCGATGACTTGCTCGTGGCTAAGCGGTTCGAGCTCTTCCCCGATCGCCATGTCGGTCACGCACGAGATGCCGATGACTTGCATCGCCATATGGCTCGCCACGATGACTTCCGGCACGGTGGACATGCCGACCGCGTCTCCGCCGAGACGGCGCAGCATGACGAGCTCCGCAGGCGGCAAGTAGTTCGGTCCCGATATGCCGGCGTAGACGCCCTGCTGGACTTCGATGCCGAGTGCTGCCGCCGTGTCCTTGACGAGCTTGAGCAATTCCGGCGTATAAGCGCGGCTCATATCCGGGAATCTCGGCCCGAGCGTAGGCTCGTTGGCTCCGATCAGCGGATTCGCGCCGGTCAAGTTCAAGTGGTCTTGGATGATCATCAAATCTCCGGGCTTGAACGCGGGGTTCATGCCGCCGCAGGCATTCGTCACGAACAGCTGCCGGACGCCGAGCGCCTTCATGACGCGCACCGGGAACGTCACCTCTTGCATCGTATAGCCCTCGTAATAGTGGAACCGTCCCTGCATCGCGACGACCGGCTTGCCTTGCAGCGTGCCGATGACCAGTTGCCCTGCATGACCCTCGACCGTCGATACGGGAAAATGCGGAATCGATTCGTACGGGATTCGCACGGCGTTCTCGATTTCGTTCGCCAGCTCGCCCAATCCCGAGCCTAGAATAAGCCCGATCTGCGGTTGGACGTTCGTCCGTGATCGAATGAACGCTTTCGCATCTTCCATCGTCTGAAGTAATTGGCCCATTCCATCACCTCCTTCCAAGTATGCCCCTCTGCGCGCCTTCATCCGCCGCTAGGCGGACGTTAGACGATTTCGCCGGATAATAGCGGTGGCGGCGTCACCGGTTCGTCGCTCAGAACGATCGAAGCGCGTATCTTGTCCATCGCGTCCGCAGCGTCCTCGCGATTCGAATGTATCGTGGCGATCGCCTCGCCGGCTGCGAAGTAATCGCCGACCTTCTTATGAAGCACGATGCCGACGGCCAGATCGATCGCGGACTCCTTCGTCGCGCGTCCGGCTCCGAGCATCATCGCCGCAAGCCCCATGCTCTCCGCCGCGATCGAAGCGACGTATCCGGAACGCTCCGCCGGCACTTCGATCCGATAAGCCGCGGTCGGCAAGCGGCTCGGGTCGTCTACGACCGAAGCGTCGCCTCCTTGCGAGGCCAAGAACGTCTTGAACTTCTCGATCGCCTTGCCGCTCGCGATCGCTTCCTTCAGCAGCTCGGCCGCTTCCGCTTGCGTCGCCGCGATTCCCGCCAGCACCGTCATATGGCTGCCTAACGTCAGGCACAGCTCCGTCAAGTCCTTCGGTCCGACTCCGCGCAGCGTGTCGATCGCTTCACGGACTTCCAGCGCGTTGCCGATCGCGTTGCCGAGCGGCTGGCTCATATCGGACAGCACGGCGATCGTGCGACGACCGACGCGGTTGCCGATATCGACCATGCAAGCGGCAAGCTCGCGCGCCTCGTCCATCTCCTTCATGAACGCGCCGTCGCCCGTCTTCACGTCGAGCACGATGGCATCGGCGCCCGAAGCGATCTTCTTGCTCATGATGGAGCTGGCGATCAGCGGAATCGAATTGACCGTTCCGGTTACGTCCCTTAGCCCGTAGAGCTTCTTGTCCGCCGGCGTAAGCTTGTCGCTCTGCCCGATGACCGCGAGACCGTTGCGGTTGACCAGCTCGATGAATTCGTCGTTGCCGATCTCCACGTGGAAGCCCGGCACCGATTCGAGCTTGTCGATCGTGCCTCCCGTATGGCCCAGCCCTCTTCCGGACATCTTCGCGACCGGCACGCCGATACTCGCGACGAGCGGCGCGAGGACGAGCGTCGTCGTATCGCCGACGCCGCCGGTGCTATGCTTATCGACTTTGGTGCCCCCGATGCCGGACAGATCGATGACCTCTCCGGAGTGCACCATGGCCATCGTCAGGTTCGCCCTCTCGTCCGGCGTCATGCCCCGGAAGAAGATCGCCATCGCCATCGCCGACATTTGATAATCGGGAACCGAGCCATGCGTGTATCCTTGAACGAGGGCGTCGATTTCCGCTTTCGTCAGCTCTCCGCCGTCCCGCTTCTTCGTAATTAAATCGACCGTTCTCATGGGTGGCATCTCCCCGCCTTAATAACCTTGAGCCGTTCCGCCCGTCACGATCGCGATCGACGAACTTGCGCCCAGTCTGGTCGCTCCGGCTTGAATGAGCTTGTTCGCCACTTCAAGATTCTTTACCCCGCCGGACGCCTTGATGCCCATCTCCGGACCGACGACATGCCGGATGAGAGCGATGTCTTCGACCGTGGCTCCGCCCGTGCCGAAGCCGGTTGACGTCTTCACGAAGTCCGCTCCCGCGTTCTTGCACAGCAGAGCTGCTTGCCGCTTCTCTTCGTCCGTCAAGTAACACGTCTCGATGATGACCTTCACGGCGGCTTTGCCTTTGCATGCCCGAACGACCGCTTCGATATCTTTCGACACGGCTTCCGTCAAGCCGGACTTCAAAGCGCCAACGTTCAACACCATGTCGATTTCCGTCGCGCCGGCGGCGATCGCGTCGGCCGCTTCCGCCGCTTTGATCTCGGTACGGCTCGCGCCGAGCGGGAATCCGATTACCGTCGTCAGCCCGACGCCGCTGCCCGATAATGCCTTGGCGGCGACCGGTACCCAATAAGGATTGACGCATACGGTCGCGAAGCCGTATTGCTTCGCTTCCTCGCATACCCTTGCAATGTCTTGCTTCGTGCTGACGGCTCCTAACAACGTATGGTCGATCATTGCCGCGATTTGCTCCGCTTTCATCCGCACCTATCCCTCTTCTATCTCTTTGATTTGTCGAGCAACGCCTTGGCCGTGATCTGGTCGGTGACGAGCGTGTTGCCGTACCTTCCCTTCAGCGCGCCGTAGATCGCGTTCACCTTCGATGCCCCTCCGGCGACGAGAATCGCATGCTCTTTATGCCTTAGATCCGCCAATTCGATGCCGACCGTTCGCTCGTTCAAGCCCGGCAAGCAAATCTCCCCGTCTTGATCGTAATACCGGGAGCAGATGTCTCCGACGGCCCTTGTCATGATGACCTCGAGCTCGTCCGGCCGCAAGTAGTTCGAATTGATGAGCACCGAATCCGGGGTCGGGGCGCCGGCCGTGAATATCGCGATGTTCGCGTTCTTCCCCATATCCATTACCCGTCGAATGTGCCGGTCAGACATGATCGCTTGCTTCACGACCGTCTGATCCACGATCGCCGGCAAGTACATGAAGTACGGAACGACGCCGAACGCCTTGCCGAACAGGTGGACGATCTCCGAAGGCGAGATGAGAATGTCCGCGTCGCTCACGCCTCCGTTAAGCTGCACGACGAGCGAATTCTTGAGCGCCTTCGTCTGCAGATGAAGCGCGACCTGGTACATGGTCGAACCCCAGGAGGCGCCGATCGTGTCACCGTCCTTCGCCAGCGCGACGATATAGTCGGCGGCCGCTTGGCCGATGTACTTCTTGACGATGTCGTCGTCGTAAGTCGGCGTGAACGCGATAACGACCTGCTCGAGCTGGAACCGCTCGATCAGCTTCTTCCGCAACTGCTCGATATCCCTTGTCGGATCGTGTATTTCGATATGTACGATGCCTTCGGATTTCGCTTGCTGAAGCAAGCGGGATACGGTAGGCCTGGACACGCCGAGCGCGTCCGCGATTTCGCTTTGGCTGTAATCCAGCTGGTAATACAGCTTGGCGGCCTCGATTACTTTTTTGATTTTGTCGGATTCCAACAACTGTCACACGCTTTCATACGACAGATTTTTGAAATTATGTTCATCGTGAATGAAATTATGTTCTATTGCGCTTATTATAGCGGATTCGACACCTTTTAGCTAGGCATATTTACACAGAAAAGCTGACGCCCGCATCGGAGTGTCAGCTTTCCTCGCACGAATATAGCGCATTTACAATATGCCCCGGGCCGGGCCGTTCTATCCCGGAAATGCGACCGGGTTATTGAGCCAGACGCATCGCCAAGTTATACAGATCGATATTAAACGACTTCTTCGACGTGACGACCTTGTCGATCTCCGTCGCGACGAATTCGCCCTTGACGATGCCGATCGCCTTGCCGGAGTCTCCCTCTTGTAGCTTCTGCACCGCGAAATCCGCGAGCTGGCTGGCGAGAATGCGGTCGTTATGCGTCGGCGAACCGCCGCGCTGAATGTGACCGAGCACCGTCACGCGCGGCTCGATGCCGCTGTACTCCGTAATGCTGCGGGCGATGTCTTCCCCGGAGCCTACGCCTTCGGCGACGACGACGATGCCGTGGCGCTTGCCCTTCATGAAGTTATCCTTCATGCGGAGCGAAATCTCCTTCACGTCGAACGGCACTTCCGGTACGAGAATCGCTTCCGCGCCGCTCGCAAGGCCGGCGTACAGGGCGATGTCGCCGCAATGGCGGCCCATGACTTCGACGACGGAAGAACGCTCGTGGGACGTCATCGTGTCGCGAAGCTTATTGATCGCGTCGACGACGATGCTGACCGCCGTATCGAAGCCGATCGTGAAGTCGGTGAACGGGATGTCGTTATCGATCGTTCCCGGCAAGCCCATTGTCTTGATGCCAAGCTTGCTCAGCTTGTTCGCGCCTTGATATGAGCCGTCCCCGCCGATAACGACAAGGCCGTCGATTCCGTGCTTGCGCAGCACCTCGGCGCCGCGTTGTTGGCCTTCCGGCGTCATGAACTCCTTGCAGCGTGCCGTCTGCAGGATCGTGCCGCCGCGTTGGATGATGTCGCCTACGCTCCGCAAGTCCATCGGACGCAAATCTTCGTTCAGCAGCCCTTGATAGCCGCGCTGCACGCCGAACACTTCCAGTCCGCGATATAATCCACTGCGCACGACGGCGCGTACGGCCGCATTCATTCCCTGGGAATCTCCTCCGCTCGTCAGAACGGCAATTTTCTTCACTGCGCTCATATCCAATTCCTCCTACGTTAGTGTCCCGGCCCATGCAATCGTTCGCACTTACAGGGCCTTCCTTATCCAATGGCTGTTCAGCCAGAAAAACACGCGCGTCCAAGGGCTGCCCTTCATCAGGCGCCTGGCGGTTGCCTTGACGTTCCTCTGCCCCTTCACCTTAGGGTCCGAGAGGTAGAGGGCGACGAGCCCTTCCACGACCATCCGGTGAAACTTGCCGAAGGGCAGGCCGTCCGCCGAGCTTCTCGCCGCTTGAACCATATTCGCCATCCGGTCGTTCAGCATGCGCTGATCCTCGTAGTAGGCGCAGAAGTTCAAGTCGCCGCCGAGCTCGTCCTCCGCTTGGTCGATCAAGTAGTCAAGCAGAATATGTAAGCCGCATATCGACGGGAAGTACCCTTCCCGAATGCGCTGCGCTTCCCGCGCGTCGAACGATTCGTCGCTCGCGGCCAGGAACAGCATGAACATGCCGAGCGTCGATCCGGTCGCCGCCGCGAACTCGTTCCAGAGCAGCGCCGGGTATCGGGAAGCATGCAATTCCCACCACGCTTGAAGCGCCGGCTCGCGCTTCTCGCGGGCGATATGCTTGTATACCTGCAAGTCTCCGTACAGCCCGACCAACTCGCGCACGTGCTCTTGCGCGTACGCGTAACCCGGCAGCTTCGCGATCATCGCTTGGCACCGTTCGACGAGCGCGGGCAAATAGCCGCCGTCGTCCTGCTCCGCGCGAAGCGCGTAGTAGTTGCGCATCGGCGCGCCCGGCGTAACCGCATCGAGCATGCTCTGATGCAACAAGCGGAAATCTTCCGGGTCGAGCGACGTGCTGCGGTCGCACAGATTGTCCAGATAATCGCTGATCGTCTGCAAGGCGACGATCAGCGGGACGAGCACGTGCCGCTGCGCCAAGTTCGCGGCCGCGTAGATGCCTCCGCCCTCGCAATGGAATTGCTTGTGGGTGATGCTGTCGATCGCTTGCTTGCGAAGCTCCGGATCGGGAATCGACTCCGCGAATTCCCTCCAGCGCCCAAGCTCGCTTCGCACTTCAGGCAATACGTACTTATACACTCTCTTCATGAGCGAGAACGGTCCCTGAGGCGTTCGGCCCGTCAATAGCTCATTCCCGTTCATTCCGGTCGTTACCCTCCGCTCGGTCGATCAGCCATGCCGTTTGCCGCCGTGATCCAGCTCTTGCTGGGTGCGGAACCAAATATGCAAATCGTTGATCCGGCTCGCAAGTTCCGCGATATCGCTATTCAGGCGACACGACTCGGCAAAATCGTCTTCTTCGTACAATTTCGCCTGTCTGATCTTAATCTCTTCTTCGAAGCGTTTCACGCGATCGGGGATGTTGCCGCGAATGTGTTCCCATTGCGAGAGCAAGGCGATCTGCCTGCTTACGCAGATAGAATCCCAATCTTCCGTCAGCCGGGGCACTCTGATTCCCAACCGTTCGCTATAGGCGAATTGGCCGTCCAGCCAAGCCTTGTCGTCCGTTTGCATTCGCATCGTTCACCCGTTCGTAACCCGCCTGAAAATACATCATTCTTTAATTTATCATTTCGCAACCATGAAATCCAGCACAAACCTTCAGCTTTTCGCCCTCGGGGCGCGCGGAATCTGTTATAATACAAGCAATCTTGTCATCCTTGTCGCCATCATCATGTCCTTGGAGCGTGTCGTCATGAACCGAACGAACGAGCCCGTCTCGCTGAGGCGGCTTTTCCTTTTTTTCATTCCGATGGGCGTGTCGGTGCTGCTCATCAACTTGTCCCACGTCATCATTAACGGCACGTTGGCCCGATCCGATTCCGGCGCCCAGGAGATCATCATCGCGGGCTACGCGCTCGGAATGAGCCTGCTCGTCGTTACCGAACGTCCGGCCGTGCTCATGCGGCAGACTTGCTCCGCTCTCGTCAGGGACCGCGTATCGTTCCGCGCCGTCTCGCGCATCAGCGCGTACGTGTTCGGCGCCGGGCTGCTGTTCGGAGCGGCCGTCGCGTTCACGCCCGTCGGCCATTGGATATTCGGCGGCGCGTTCGGCGCCGACCCGGTCGTCGAACGGGAAGCGATCGATACCTACCATGCGTTAATGTTCCTGTCCGTCTTCTCCGGATTGCGGTGCCTGTATCAAGGCATCATTATCTATAAAATGCGCACGCGCTGGCTGACGATCGGCATGACCTTCCGGCTCGCCGGCATGTTCGCCCTCTCGCAGTACTTCCTGTTCGTCGGGGTGGACAGCGCGTTGCAAGGCGCGATCATCTTCTTGTTCGGCATGATCATCGAAGCGACGATCAGCGGAATCGAGGCCCATAAGCTGCTCAAGGAGATGCCGGAGAAGGAAGAAGGGTGCGAAGTCTCGACTCCGAAGGACGTGCTTCGGTTCTATAACCCGCTGCTGTATTCGTCCCTGATCGTCGTCTGGGTCAGCCCGATCATGAACGCGCTGCTCGGCACGACGGAAGAAAGCTCGCTGACGATCGCGTCGTTCGCCGTCGCGGGAAGCCTCATGAACTTAATGCTCGGCTTCTTCACGTACTTCCACCAGATCGCGCTGCTGTTCGTGAAGACTCATCCGCAGCTCGTCAAGCAATTCACGCTCATGCTCGGTTTCATTCCGACGGCGTCGATGCTCGTCATGTGCTTCACCCCGATCGGTTCCTGGATGTTCTCTCACGTGCTCGGCGTCAAGGACGACCTGCTGACCGCCTGTATTCACGCGCTGAGAGGCTTCCTCCCGCTCGTGCTCGTCTTCCCGTGGCTCGATACGCTCAACGGCATCGTCATGGCGAACGGGGAGACGAAGCTGATGTTCGGTTCGCAGATCGCGAACGCGATCATGACCGTCACGCTCATCGTCGTGCTGACGATCGCCTTGCCCGGCTGGAACGGGGTGCTCGGCTCGATCGCGCAGTCCGGCGGCGTAGCGGCCGAGTTGATTCTCCTCGCCTGGCTGTTCCGGCGCAATCATCGAACCGCCAAGTAAGCTTCAAGTTCATCGTATAGGAGTTAGGTAAGCCATGGATAAACCAGGTATTAACGACAGCGCGCAATTGCTCGTCCTTCGGGGCATGCAATTCCTGAATTATGCGTTCATGGTGCTGCTGATCGCGTACTTCCCGCTCTACTTCGAGAGCCTCGGATTCACCAAGTTCCAGATCGGCGCCGTCTATTCGATCGGACCGATGCTGTCGATCGCCTCCAACATTATCGTCGGCATCGTCAGCGACCGGTCTCAGAACTTGCGCAGAGTGCTCAGCATCCTGTTCGTCGGTCAAATTCTCGGTCTGGCTCTTCTGCTGCCGCAGAAAGAATTCGGGATCATGGCCGGCATCATGGCGTTCTTCTACCTCTGCCAGACGCCGATGAACGCGATGATGGACAGCATCACCTTGCTCGCGGCGCAGCAGATGAACCGCAGCTTCCCGTCCATCCGCATGTTCGGCTCGCTCGGTTACGCGGTGTGCGCCGTCCTGTTCGGCTACATTCTGAAGCATTACGGCTCGGACCAGACGCTCGTCATCGGCCTGGTCGTCGTCGCGTCGTCGCTCGTCCTGTCGCTGTTCTTAGGCAACTTCCAGGCTTCGCTTCGCAAGTTCGAATTCGGCGGCTTGCTCGGCATCTTCAAGGAACGGGAGACGATCGCGTTCTTCGTCATGATCATGCTCGTGTCGATCGCGCACCGCATTAACGAAGGCTTCCTCTCGCTCGCCATGCGGGAGCTGGGCGCCGACGACTCGGTCATCGGCCTCGCTTCCCTCGCTTCTTCGGTGAGCGAGATCCCGGTGTTCTTCCTGCTCGCGAAGTACGGCCACAAGTTCCGCGAGCTGCCGCTGCTCGCGATCGCGAGCGTCATGTACGTCGTCCGCCTGGGGTTGCTCAGCTTCGCGGACGAGCCGTGGATGATGGTCGCCTTGCAGACGATGCACAGCGTCACCTTCGGCATCTTCTACATTACGGCGTTGCGCTTTTTGCAGATCGTCATTCCCGACGAGTTCCGTTCGTCCGGCCAAGCGGTGTTCGCGGTCGTCTGGAGCGGTCTCGCCGGCGTCGCGGCTGGCACGCTGGGCGGCTGGTTGATCGATGCGATCGGGTTCGCGTCGGCGTTCCGGTTGGGCGCGGTTTTCGCTTTGCTGGGTGCGACGGGGTTCTTCTTCATGCATGTTCGGAAAAGAGCGGCGGAGTAGGACTCTCGATCGCTGTTGCGCCGAGGCCGGGCATGTATATCCTTTCGCTGCTGTTACGGTCCCGAATTCTGAATGGTAAACCCGTAGCAAGGTGAATTCGGTACCGTAAAGGCAGGCGCTTCGCTCTTCAGGACATACATGCCCTTTCTCTCTGTTATCGATCAAATCAATCAACGACATCCAACACTATTCCGAACATGCAAAAAGGTACGGCGCGAACATCGAACATCGCGCCGTACCTTTTTTATGAATATGAGGCCCTTCAATCCCTTCAGCCGGTTTCGGCTTGCAGTTCCCAAGCGGCTTCGTCGAGTCTCGTGACGGTAACGCGGGATATGCGCAGATGATCCGTCTCTTCGATCGTGAACCGGAGGCCTTCCTCCGACTCGACGTACTGGTTCTTCTTCGGCGGGCTCTCGATCTGGGAATAGATCCAGCCGCCGATCGTATCGTAATCGTCCGTCGGAAGGTCGAGACCGAAGAAGTTGTTCACTTCCTCGATCAGCATCATGCCGTTGATGGAGTACGTGCTGTCGTCTCTCTTCTCCAGGTCGGGACGCTCTTCGTCGAACTCGTCTTGAATTTCGCCTACGATCTCTTCCATGATGTCTTCCAGCGTCACCAAGCCGGCCGTGCCGCCATACTCGTCGATCAGAATCGCGATCTGAGACTTGCGCTTCTGCATGAGCTTCAGCAGCGCGCTAATCGGCATGCTCTCGGGAACGGTCGTCATCGGTCGCATAATGTCGCGGATGTCATGGACGGCGTTGTCGGACACTTTAAGAAGGTCCTTAATATGAACGAACCCGATGATGTTGTCCTTATCCTTGTCGCATACCGGATAACGCGTATGCATCTCGCGCAGCGCGATCTTGCGGTTCTCCTCGAAGGACAGATTGCCGTAGAGGCAGATCATCTCCATTCGGGGAATCATGATTTCGCGGGCATTCGTCTCCGCGAAGTCGAAGATGTTGTCCACAAGGGTAAGCTCTGTATTGTCGATCAACCCGCTCTTGTGGCTTTCCTTCACCAGAATGCGGATTTCTTCCTCCGTATGGGCGGAGTTGGACTCCTCGGCCATGTTAATGCCGAACGGGCGCAGCAGCAAGCCGGCGGTACCGTTGAGAAGCCAGATGAACGGACTCATGATGTTGCGGAAAAACTTTAAAGGAGCCGCTACCCACAGCGTGACCATCTCGGCTTTGCGAATGGCGACCGTCTTCGGCATCAATTCGCCAAGCACGATGTGCAGCACCGTAATGAACGAGAATCCGATTATGAACGCTAACGGGTGAACGAACTTCTCGCTGATGTTCATCGAAGCGAAAAGGGGTTCGAGCATTCTCGCAATGGCAGGCTCGCCGATCCAGCCGAGTCCAAGGGATGCTAGCGTGATCCCCAGCTGACACGCCGACAAATAGGCGTCCAGATGGTCCACGATATGCGACGCGAGCTTCGCGCGCGCATGTCCTTCCTGAACCAACGATTCGAGTCTCGTGCCGCGAACTTTCACTACCGCGAATTCGGCGGCCACGAAGAAGCCGTTCAAAAATACGAGAAAAGCGATCAAGACCAAGTCCACGCTTAGCGGAATGGGGTCACCGTCCAAATAATCCCTATCCCCGCTTACGAGAGAGGATAGGTACACCTCCTTTATTGTACATGAAGTATAAATAATAGCTTTCTTATTAGCTTAGACGGTTTGCGGCGGACCGTCAAACGCCGGATGCCACAGCATTTCGCCGTAGTACCCATCTCTATTCGCCCCTGCCTGCCTCCTATGCCGATTTTTCGGCTCTTAAGGCGGGAAATCCTCGATTCCAACGATTTTACCCGAATAACGCGCGTTCGAGAGTCAACTTGCAGATGCTTCGACGGTCGAATTGCGTCCGCGCCTCTTCGCCTGGTAGAGCGCTTGATCGGCCGCTTGAAGCCATCCGTGCATGGAGGCGTAGCCGTCCGTTCGCGACGTCGCCGTCGCGACGCCGACGCTGATCGTCACGGTCGCGCCGTTCCCGGCGCCTTCGTGAGGAATGCCTACGCCGGCTACCGCCTGGCGAATCAGGTCCGCCGCGGCTTTGCCCGATTCCCGATCGCACCCCGGGAGCAACACCGCGAACTCCTCGCCGCCGTAGCGGTAGGCGGTGCCGTCGGCTTTGCGCGCCTCGTCCTCCACGATGCCGGCTATCGTCTGCAGGCACGCGTCTCCCCGCTGATGGCCGTAATGATCGTTGTATTCCTTGAAACTATCGACGTCCAGCAAGATTAACGAAGCGTTCCCTCTCCGCTCGCGCGCTTCGCTCCAGCAATGCTGCAGCTGCTCGTCGAACGACCGCCTGTTCGGAATGCCCGTCAAGCCGTCGAGCTGGGACAGCCGTTGCAGCAAGGCGTTGGCCTCCGTCATCTTGCGCTCGGCTTCCTTGCGCGGCCCGATGTCCCGGCAGACGATCAAGACAGCCGGGCGCCCCATGTACGGGATGCCGATCGCCGTCACTTCGACGTCCACCACCGAACCGTCCGGCCTTACGAACTGTTCGTCCAGGGCGCCGACCTCGTTCTCCTTCATCGCGCTCTGCGCGCGGCGGGCTACGACTTCGGCGAGATGCGCGGGCACGAACCTCATGATCGATTGCCCGACGAGATCCGAGGTATGGGAGACTCCCATCAGGGTAAGGCACGCGGGATTCGCGAACGCGATGATGCCGCCTTGATGAACGGCGATCGCGTCGGGCGAACTGTCGATCAGGCGACGATAACGGCGTTCGCTCTCGATCGTCAGCCGCAACGCTTGCTTCGTCGTGCGGAACAGCAAGCCGTGCAGGCCGATCGCGAGCAACGCCACGACGACCGTAACGACGATCATCTCCTGCGACATCGACGCTCGTCTGCTCTGCGCTTCCCAAGTCGACTGCATCGACTCGGAGAGCGCGGCGTTCAACCGGTCCGTCGCCGTCCTGAATTGATCCAGCGTCGTCTTGCCGCCCACGAGCAGCGACTTCGCCTTCTCTTCGTCGCTCGATTCGAATAGCCCGACGACGTTGCGGAACAATTGCTGCACGTCGATCAAGCTCGTTAACGTCGCATCCGCGAGCGGACGAACGCTCGTATCGTTCGCCTGCTCCCGCAATTCCGCGGAGTAGCGCTCTACGTCGGCGCTGCCCGTCTCGTAATCGGATAAGTATGTACGATCGTCCGACAGCAGCAAGCCCCGAATGCCGGATTCCTGGTTAACGACGGCGAGCCGTAATTCCTTAGCCGTCCGGTCCATCGGGTACATCTCGTCAGCCAACCGGTCGGCGTTGCCGTTCATGTCGCGAACCGCGACGTAATTGAAGACGCAAATGACGACGATAAGCCCAATGGAGCATATATAGGTCAACTTCAGACGCCATTCGCTTCTTCGAAGCATATCCGTGCCTCCATCGTCAGGGCTTGTCGTATAGGTTCGACTACTGTCATTTTACACGACGATCGCGCGGTAACGCTAGGTTTTTCCGCTTATCTGGTCGTTCTTCGCTTCTGTTGGTTCAACCGGATTCGGTCCTCGGTGCCTTGCTCCGTCGCCTCGTAGAACGAGCGTCCTTGAAGCTTGTCCGGCAAGTAGTTCTGCGCGACGTAGTGGCCCGGATAATCGTGCGGATACAAGTAACCGACGTGACCCAGCTTCTTCGCCCCGCTGTAATGGCCGTCCCGAAGATGGAGGGGCACTTCGGCGTTCTTCGCTTCCTCGAGCGTCGACATGACGTTCCCGATCGCGACCGCGACCGCGTTCGACTTCGGGCTCTCCACGGCGAACAAGATCGCCTGCGAGACGATATATTTCGATTCCGGCCAGCCGATCTTATGATAGGCGTCCATCGCGCTGACCGCCTGCACCATCGCCTGCGGGTTCGCGAGACCGATGTCTTCGCTGCACGCCACCGTCAACCGGCGCAGGAACACCATCGGATCCATGCCGAGCTTCTCCACGGCGTAGAGGAACCAGAACAGCGCCGCGTCGCTCGAGCCTCTGACGCTCTTATGGAACGCGGACAGCACGTCGTACTGCGTGGACTCGTCCGCATGGATGCTCGGCTGGCGGATCGACTCCTCCGCGACGTCGAGCGTCACGCGGATCGTCCCGTCGAGCTGGGACGGCGTCGTGACGGCGGCCAGCTCGAGCGCCGTCAGCGCCCGGCGGATGTCGCCTCCCGCCATCGAGGCGATATGCTCGAGCGCCTCGTCGTCGACGGTCAGCTTCATGAAGCCGAGCCCTCTCTTCTCGTCCGCGAGCGCGCGGCGCATCGCCTCCATGGCGTGCGCCTTCGTGAGCGGCTCCAACCGGAACAGCGTCGAACGGGACAGCAAAGCTCCGTTCACCGAGTGGAACGGATTCTCCGTCGTCGCGCCGATGAAGATAATGATGCCGCGTTCGACCGCGGGTAACAACGCGTCTTGCCTGGCGCTGTTGAAGCGGTGTACCTCGTCGAGGAACAGAATCGTCTTGCGTCCGTACATGCTCTTATTCTGCTCCGCCTGCGCGATGACGTCGCGCACGTCCTTCACGGAAGCGTCGACGGCGTTCAACCGCACGAAGTCGCCCTGCGTCTGCTTCGAGATAATGTGAGCGAGCGTCGTCTTGCCGCATCCCGGAGGACCGAACAGCAGAATCGAAGAGACGACGTCCCCCTCGATCGCCCTGCGCAATAGCTTCCCCGGTCCGACCAAATGCTCTTGCCCGATATATTGTTCCAACGACTCCGGACGCATGCGGTCCGCGAGCAATCGCGCCCGCGGCTCCGCTTCCTCCCGGAAGCTGAATAGATCCATGTCATTCCCGCCTTTCTGCTGTCCCTATCATAGCAGATCGTCGCGCGGACAGGAAGACAAACGGGAACGGGCGTTCCCTCATAGTCTCTTGAGCTCGGCCGCCACCGCTTCCCGGCGCTCGCGGATATATTGGCGGATGCGTCCGGATTCTCCCGCGAAGTCCCGGTACGACCATCGCTGCGATCCGTCCTCCCGGACGTAAGGCGCAAGGCGCGCCAGCATTCCGTCGGCGACGGGCATGAGCGCTCGTTCGGTGAACGGTCCTTCGAGATGGCCGCGAAGCAGTCTTGCGTATCGGGCCCGGATCGTCCGGTCCGCGAGCAGCCTGCGCGTGAGGTGATTGTAGCCGGTCACGGAAACCATATTGCTGTCGACGGCGCGCCCATAGCAGTTGCGTCCCCACGTGCCCTCGTAGTCCCAGGGAATGATGCGGTATTTGCCCGTTCGACGGCTTCGGTAAATCGCGTAGTTCTGTTCGAAGCCGTCGTAGTTGCCGGTCAACACCGCGCCGGACAACCAACGCAAATAATTGTCTGCGTCTAGTCCGCCGATCGTCCGCGAGATCGACCCTGCCGTCTTCCCGGCGTGAATCGCGCGAATGAAAGCCGCCAGCCGCGCCTTCTCCGCCGCTCCGCCGAAACGGTGTTCGTAGCCCGACAGAATCGCGGTCTTGCGCGCTCCCGTTCCCGAAGCTTCCAGGCCGAAATCCGCGTCGTTGTTCACCGCGTAGAACAAGGCGGCGGCGCCGAGCCGCCGCTTGACGAAGAACGGCCGGCCGACCCCCTCGATGGCTAGATAGACGCCGAGCGGCTTGCCGTTCATAGACAGCCTCACGTGCTCCGTCTTAGGCGAAGGGACCCCGATCCGATTGAAGAACGCGAAGGACAGCGCGTTCCGTATCATCGACGGATCGTCGTACTCCGCGTTGTAATGCGTAACCTTGCCGCCCGTCTCGACTTCGAACGATCGCTTCGGATAGCCGCGGGTATGACCGCCGCGGTATCGAACCCGAGCCGTCGCGAACGGTTCGCCCGCGCGTATATGCCCGTCGACGTAGCGATTGCTCCACAGATTGCGTTCCAGCGCCGCGAGCGCTTGATCCCGCATCCGCAGCTCGATGACCGGCAACGGAACAGTCATGGCCGATTCCGCCTTTCCGCGATCGCCTCTACGGCCCGCCCCGATCAACGTATGTTCGCAAGGCGTTCGCGGAAACGGCGTTTAACCATTGAGGATGCGTCGTTCCGCCAAAAAATAGAAGCAAGCCCCACTGCGGGGGCTTGCTTCTATGCGCCTATGCGGTTCATAACCAACTGCCGGAGCCTCCGGAGCGTCCGCCCGGCGGACAATCGTCTCCCCACAGCGGTCCCCAGAATCCGACGGTTCCCGCCAAGTTCAAGTTGCCGGTGCGGTGAAGATGGTCCTCGTACTGCGTCTCTTCCGCCACGGCATTGCCGGCGCCGGTCGTCGGGCTCGTTCGTCCGCGCTTAGGGGCGCTACGCTTCTTCTGACAGGAGCATTGGCGATGCTTATGCCTGTACGTACCCACTGTGCAACAGCCTCCTCGTCGATGATGCTTCAGTCTATGAAGCGACCGTCGGGACCGATAGGGACATACGCACAGTTCATCTGGTTATTTATCCACGAGATCCTTGACGACGACGCTGACCATGATCAATCCGGCGACCGGCGGCACGAACGCGTTGCTGGACGGCGGCTGCTGCGCCTTGCGAATTTCCGGCGCGTTGTCCGGCACGATCCGCTGCGTTACGTCTTCGCGAGGCTTCATCGGAATCTCGGTCGAGAAAACGACTTTGACGCCCCGCTTAATGCCTTCCTGCCGCAGCTTCTTGCGAATGACCTTCGCGATCGGGTCCATCGACGTCTTGGAGATGTCCGCGACCTGGAACCTAGTCGGGTCCATCTTGTTCGCGGCGCCCATGCTCGAGATGATCGGAATGCCGCGCTCGAGGCATTGCTTGATCAGATGGATCTTGTACGAGATCGTATCGGACGCGTCGACGACGTAGTCGAGCGGATACTTGAACAGCTCCTCGTACGTCTCTTCCGTGTAGAACATCCGCAGCGCGATCGCGTCGCACTCCGGGTTGATCAGCTTGATCCGGTCTCTCATCAGATCGGCCTTCGGCTGGCCGACGGTCGTCGTCAGCGCGTGGATCTGCCGGTTGATGTTCGTAATGTCGACGACGTCCTTGTCGATCAGAATGATTCTGCCGACTCCGGAACGCGCGATCGCTTCCGCGGCGATGCCGCCGACGCCGCCGATGCCTAGCACGGCGACGGTGCTGCCCTTCAGCTTGGCAAGACCTTCAGGTCCGATCGCGAGCTCAGTCCGAGAAAATTGATGCAGCATCGGATTCGATCGCTCCTTCGCTTAGCCTTGGCTAGGCACGGCCGAAGCTTCCGCCTCGGCGGCGGGAGCCGCGGCTTTCGTCTGTGCCGCGATCGCCTTCGCGGACAAGCGGACGTGCAGATCGTCCAACTGGCGATCGGTTACCGCGGACGGAGCGTCGCACAGCAAGTCGGTCGCGCTCGCCGTCTTCGGGAACGCGATCGTCTCGCGCAAGTTCGTACGGCCGGCGAGCAGCATGACCAGACGATCGAGGCCGAACGCGATGCCGCCGTGCGGAGGCGTGCCGTAATCGAAGGCGTCGAGGAAGAAGCCGAACTTCTCCTTCGCTTCCTCCATCGAGAAGCCGAGCGCGGAGAACATCTTCTCCTGCACGTCGCGGCGATATATCCGCATCGAGCCGCCGCCGACTTCGTAGCCGTTCAGGACGATATCGTACGCTTGCGCGCGGATCGCTCCCGGATCGGTGTCGAACAACGCGAGATCTTCGTCGTGAGGGCGAGTGAACGGATGGTGCTCCGCGACCCAACGCTTGCCTTCCTCGTCCCAGCCGAGCAACGGGAAGTCGACGACCCACAGGAACTTGTAAGCCTTATTGTCGATCAAGCCGAGCTCGCGGCCGACCTTCTGGCGCAGGTTGCCCATGACGTCCGCGGCCGTCTTCAGCTTGTCGGCGGAGAACGTCAGCAAGTCGCCTTCCTCGACGTTCAGGCGCTCGGTCAGAGCGGCGATCTCTTCCGGCTTGAAGAACTTGACGATCGGACCGCGCCATTCGCCGTCCTTGACCGTGATCCAGGCGATGCCCTTGCCTCCGTAACGCGCCGCGAACGGCTGCAGGTCGTCGAGCTCCTTGCGGCTCCAGCTCGCGCAGCCTTTGGCGTTCAGCGCCTTGACGACGCCGCCGGAAGCGGCTACGGAAGCGAATACTTTCACTTCGCTGCCCTTCACGATGTCGGTGACGTCTTCGATCTCGAGGCCGAAGCGGAGATCCGGCTTGTCGGAGCCGTACTTATGAATCGCGTCATGATACGTCAGACGTTGGAACGGCGTAGGAATCTCGACGCCGACCGTCTCGCGGAACAGCTTGACCATGAGGCTCTCCATCATGCCGAGCAGTTGATCCTGCGACAGGAACGACGTCTCGATGTCCACCTGGGTGAACTCCGGTTGACGGTCCGCGCGAAGGTCTTCGTCGCGGAAGCAGCGGGCGACTTGATAGTAGCGCTCGATGCCGCCGACCATAAGCAACTGCTTGAAAATTTGCGGCGATTGCGGAAGCGCGAAAAACTCGCCCGGATGGACGCGGCTCGGCACCAGATAGTCGCGCGCGCCTTCCGGCGTGCTCTTCGTCAGAATCGGCGTCTCCACGTCGATGAAGCCGTTGTCGTCGAGGTAATCGCGGAACACCTTCGTCGATTTCGAACGGAGCAGCAGCGTCTTCTGCATTTCCGGACGACGAAGGTCGAGGTACCGGTATTTCAGGCGAAGCGATTCGTCCACTTCGACGCCGTCCTCGATCGGGAACGGAGGCGTCTTCGCCGCGTTGATGATCTCGACTTCGTGCACTTGCACTTCGATCTCGCCTGTCTCGAGGCTCGCGTTGAACGTCTCGGGATCGCGATCGACGACGACGCCTTTCACGGCGAGCACGTATTCGTTGCGCGCGCGGCTGCCGAGCTCGAGCGCTTGCCCCGAGAACGCCGGATTGAATACGACTTGCACGATGCCCGTGCGGTCGCGCAGGTCGATGAACAGAATGCCCCCGAAGTCGCGCCAGCCTTGCACCCACCCGTTCAATACGACGTTCTGGCCCACGTTGGCCTTCGTCAGTTTACCGCAATCGATATTTTTGAGCATCATCGGTTAGTTCGTCCCCTTTTCCTCTGCAGGAATGAATGTGTGTATCGCATCGGACAGCCCGCTCAGCGGTATCGCCCGTTGTTCTCCCGTTGCCATGTGCTTCAAGGCGATCTCGCCGCGATCCAGCTCGTCGTCGCCGAGAACGGCCGCGAACTTAGCCCCTTGGCGGTCCGCCGCCTTGAACTGGGCCTTCGTCTTGCGCCCCATGTAATCGCGCTCCGCGGCGATTCCCGCGCTGCGCAGACGGTGCAGAATGCCCGGCGTCGCTTGTTCGGCGCGTTCGCCGAGCGCGACGAGGTAGACTTCGATCTCGTCTCCGAAGTCCGGCTTCACGCCTTGGCTCTCTAGCAGCAGCACGGTACGCTCCAAGCCAAGGCCGAGGCCTACGCCCGGGCGGTCTTCCCCGCCGATCTGCTCCACGAGGCCGTTATAACGCCCGCCTCCGCCGATCGTATCGATCGCGCCGATGCCCTGTGCCTTGTACTCGAAGGCCGTGTGCGTGTAATAGTCGAGTCCGCGAACGAGGCGGGGATTGATGTTGTACGGAATCTCCATCTCGTCCAGAATCGACCGAACCCGCGCGAAGTGCGATTCGCATTCCTCGTCCAAGCTGTCCAGGATCGACGGCGCTCCTTCGAACTTCGCTTGATCGACTTTGCAGTCGAGCACGCGCAGCGGATTGCGCTCCATGCGCGATTGGCAATCCTTGCACAGGCTGTCCTTCAACGGAAGCAGGAACGCGAGCAGTTGCTCGCGGAACGCCGCGCGCACGGCCGGAGTGCCGACGGAGTTGAGATCGACCGTCACGCCCGTGAGGCCAAGCTCCGTATAGAAGGCGTAACCGAGCGCGATCACTTCCGCGTCGAGCGCCGGGTCCGTGGAACCGATCGCCTCGATGCCGAACTGGTGGAACTGGCGGTATCTGCCCGCCTGCGCGCGCTCGTAACGGAACATCGGTCCGATATAGTACAGCTTCGAGATGTCCGGCTCGCCGTACAGCTTGTTCTCCACGTAGGCGCGGACGGTGCCCGCCGTTCCTTCCGGACGCAGCGTCATGCTGCGCTGGCCTTTGTCCTCGAACGTGTACATTTCCTTCTCGACGATGTCCGTCGTCTCGCCGACGCCGCGGTGGAACAGCTCGGTCGACTCGAAGATCGGAGTGCGAATTTCGTTGTAGCGGTATCTCCGGCCGAGATCTCTCGCTTTATTCTCCACGTACTGCCACATGGCGGATTTGCCCGGCAATATATCCTGCGTGCCCGTCGGCTTCTGGTATCCCATGCCCCTCACTCCTTCTCTCTTGCGAACAATCAAAAAAGACCCCCGCCCCTCGACGATCCTCGGATCGTCGGGGACGAGAGCCGTAAATGCATGCTCCCGCGGTGCCACCCGCCATTCAAGCCGCGACGCCTCGTCCTTCATGCGGAACGAGCAATGTTCGGCTTGCGCTTCATCCGGTTAACGCCCGGTTACGCCATAACGCTACTAGGCCATTGTCGCTCGCGTAAGCGGGCAAGCCGTTCGCATCGGGTTCTCGAAGGTGTCTTTCGTCCGTTCATTGCCGGAAAGCTCGCAGCCAATCCGCGAAAGTTACGCGCGGAAAGTCTTTCCTCTCTGGGGACCTGGGTCCGGACTACTCTTCCCTGTCATCGAATTTGAGGCAGTTTCATAATTGAAACTAATTGTAGACGGTTGCGGGTTGCCTGTCAAGGCGACATCCGCCTCGGCCCCGCACAAAGAAAATAACCTGCCGAAACTCGACAGGTTCAAAATGAACTATATTGAAAAAAGGGGGTCGTCTATAGAGTAATCGATGAACTTTAAGCGCAGGTGAACAGAACATTACAGTTGTGTTACAAAAACGAACGATCGGCGCGTATTGACCCTATTCATCCGGTTTGAGAAAATGAATATACCCATAAAGAATCCAAGATCGGAAAGGACGTCGTCTACGCATGGCTACCACGGAGAAAGAGCTAAGAACGTGTCCCAATGGCCATCGCTACTACAAGAGCAGCGATTGCCCGACCTGCCCGGCGTGCGAGCAGGAACGGAAGCCCGATGAGGGATTTCTCGCGTTGCTCTCCGCGCCGGCCAGACGGGCGTTGGAGCATCACGGCATCGTGACGCTGCAGCAGCTGTCCGCTTATAGCGAGAAAGAAATCCTGAAGCTCCACGGTATGGGGCCGGGGTCGATGCCGAAGCTTCGCGCGTCGTTGCAGGAGGCTGGTTTGGCGTTCAAGAGCTAAGCGGCTCGGTGTCAACGAATTCGAAACTTCGGGTACATCTCCCTTAAATAGCCGGTTTAACGAACATATATTCGTTTTTTCGCATCTATTCCTTCGAATCACCAATCGTACTTCGAATAAACTCGATTTTTAGTCTATATATTCCGAATTGACCGGTTTCATGAAAAATATAGTTGATAAAGCGAATACATCGCCGAACTACGCCATAACAAAAAAAGCCTTCGCGGCACAATTGCCGCGAAGGCTTTCCCTTCTTACCCTCTTCCGCCCGGCGGATGCTTCCTGCCGTGCGCCGCCCCCGCGGGCGATCCGGACGAACCGAGCTCGCTGCCGAACTCCTCGTTCGCCGCCCCGAACGCCATCGCTTCCCTGCGTTCCGGCATCAAGCCTTCCCGCACGAACCATTCCAGCTTCGCTTCCTTGCGCGATTGCCGCATGCCCTCAGCTCCCGATAGAGATGTCGACATGTAGTATCGCCCGATCGCGAAGCTTTCAACCGTCAGTCCTTGCTATCGACGATGAGCGTCACCGGTCCGTCGTTCACGAGCGCGACGTCCATCATCGCGCCGAACTTGCCTGTCTCCACGACGAGCCCCTTCTCCCGAAGCCGCGCGTTGAACTGCTCGTAGAGCGCCTCCGCTTGCTCCGGCCGGGCGGCGGCCATGAAGTTCGGACGCTTGCCCTTCCGGCAATCGCCGTACAACGTGAACTGCGACACCGACAGGATCGATCCTCCGATATCCGCTACCGATAGATTCATTTTCCCGTCGTCGTCCTCGAAGATTCGCAGTCCCGTCAGCTTGTCCGCCATCCAGGCGACATCCTGCTCCCCGTCCTCGTGTCCGACGCCGACGAGCAGCAGGAGTCCCTTGCCGATCTTCCCTACGAGTTCTCCCGAGACCGTGACGCTGGCTTCGGATACCCGTTGCGCTACGACTTTCAATTGCCTGCCTCCATCCTGCTACCCCGTCGCTATTATTGCATCATCCGTTGCACCGAGAAAATATCTTTGACCCGCTTGATCTTCTCCACGACCGCGGCGAGGTGATCCTTGTTCCGGATGAGTATGGTCATATGCATGATCGCCATCTTGTTCTTGTCCGAACGTCCCGATACGGCGGCGATGTTCGTCTTGCTCTCCGACACCGCGAGCAGCACCTCGTTCAACAGGCCTCTGCGGTCATGGCCGAGAATCTCGATCTCGACGCTGTAGTTCGATTCGACCGCGTCCTCCCACTGCACTTCGATGACGCGAGCCGCCTCTTCGCCCTCTTCCGCCGCCTCGATATTCGGGCAGTCCGTCCGGTGGACGGACACGCCGCGGCCTCTCGTAATATAGCCGATAATATCATCGCCCGGCACCGGATTGCAGCAACGTGCGAAGCGGACGAGCAAGTTGTCGACGCCCTTCACGCTGACGCCGTTCGACGGACGGCGCCGCTCCGATTGCTGCGCGGCGGGAGCCTTCATCTCCTGTACTTCCGTCGTCAGCTGGATCTGCTTCGCTTCCTCGGCTTCCTTGCGCAGCTTCTCGGTCAGCTTCGTGCAGATTTGCGCCGCCGTAATGCCGCCGAAGCCGATCGCCGACATCATGTCCTCGACGTCGTTGAACGTGAACTTCTTCGCGGCCTCCTGCAGCTTCTCTTCCGTCAGCCACTCCGTCGGATCGAGTCCTTGCCGCTTCAGCTCGCGCTCGAGCGAATCCCGGCCCTTCTCGACGCTCTCCTCGCGCTTCTCCTTCTTGAACCATTGGCGGATCTTGCTCCGGGCATGGGAAGATTGCGCGATCTTGAGCCAATCCTGGCTCGGGCCGTAGGAATGCTTGGACGTGAGAATCTCGACGATATCGCCCGTCTTCAGCTTATGGTCGAGCGGCACGATTCTTCCGTTCACCTTCGCCCCGATCGTCCGGTTGCCGACTTCCGTATGGACGCGGAACGCGAAGTCGAGCGGCACGGAACCGGCCGGCAGCTCGAACACCTCGCCCTTCGGCGTGAAGACGAAGACGAGATCGGTGAAGAAGTCCATCTTGAGCGATTCCATGAATTCCGCCGCGTCCCGGGTTTCCTGCTGCAGCTCGATGATTTCGCGGAACCAGTTCATTTTCTCCCCGAAGCTGCCTTGAGCGACGCCGGCGCTATTGCCGTCCTTGTAAGCCCAGTGGGCCGCGATCCCGATCTCGCTCGTGCGGTGCATCTCCCACGTTCGGATCTGCACTTCGGTCGGCTCGCCCGTCGGTCCGACGATCGTCGTGTGGAGCGACTGGTACATGTTCGCCTTCGGCATGGCGATATAGTCCTTGAAGCGTCCCGGCATCGGCTTCCATAGCGTATGGATGATGCCGAGCGTCGCATAGCAATCCTTCACGTTATCGACGAGAATGCGAATGGCGAGCAGATCGTAAATCTCGTTGAACTGCTTGTTGCGGGTCGACATCTTGCGGAAAATGCTATAAATATGCTTCGGCCGTCCCGAGATGTCGCCTTGAATGCCCATCTCGTCCAGCTTCTCGCGAATGCGGTCGATCAATTCGGTAATGTATTGCTCCCGTTCGGTGCGCTTCTTCTTCATCAAGTGCGCGATCCGGTAATATTGCTGCGGGTTCAGGAACCGGAGCGCGATGTCTTCCATCTCCCACTTAATCGCGCTGATCCCGAGCCGGTGGGCGATCGGGCAATAGATTTCAAGCGTCTCGTGGGCGATGCGGCGCTGGCTCTCTTCCGATTGGAACTTGAGCGTGCGCATATTGTGCAGACGGTCCGCCAACTTGATCAGAATGACGCGAATGTCGTTGGCCATCGCCACGAACATCTTGCGGTAGTTCTCGTTCTGCTGTTCTTCCTTGGAACGGAACTGAATGCGCTCCAGCTTCGTCACGCCGTCGACGAGACCCGCGATCGCATCGCCGAACCGTTCCTTGATGTCGTCGACCGTCACGTTCGTATCCTCGACGACGTCGTGCAGCAGCGCCGCCATCACCGTAATGACGTCCATCTGCATGCCCATGCAGATTTCGGCGACGGCGACGGGGTGCAGAATATAGGGTTCGCCGGATTTGCGCATTTGGCCGCGGTGCGCTTCCTCCGCGTATTCATACGCGTCGCGCACGCCGAGCAAATCCTGCTCTTTCATATAAGTCGACGCTTTCTCGAGCAGTTGCTCCATGCCCATGCTTGGTTCCTTTCCGCCGGCGCCCGGCGCCGGAAGTGTCCCTGAAGTTATTCCTTCCATTATGCCTCTTATCGCCGGGACACGTCAACCACGCCCTCCGTCGAAAGTCTTGGATTTCGCCTTCGTTCGACAACGCCCTTCTCCGATTGCTCCGACTAAACTCGCGATGCAATACCTTATACAGCGCGCCCGCAAAACGTGCCGAGAACGATGCGAACAAGCCCGCCCCTGTGCCGATGGAACGGCATAGGGGCGGGCTTGTTCGACCGAGATTATGCGATTATTAATACGTAACGAGAGAGACGACTTCGATATCGCCGAGCTTGTCCCGCCCGTCCAGATAGCCAAGCTCGATCAGGAACGCCGCGCCGATGACTTCTCCGCCGAGCTGGTCGATCAAGTTGATCGTCGTCGCGATCGTGCCGCCGGTCGCGAGCAGGTCGTCGGCGATCAGCACCTTCTGTCCGGGCTGAATCGCGTCTCTATGGACGGCCAGGCGGTCTTTGCCGTATTCGAGATCGTAAGCGGCTTCCACCGTGTCGCCCGGCAGCTTGCCGCTCTTGCGGATCGGCACGAAGCCTACGCCGAGCGCGAGGGCGAGCGGCGCGCCGATGACGAAGCCGCGTGCTTCCGGACCTGCGATCAGGTCGATATCCAGATGCTTCACGAGCGCCTTCAGCTCGTCGATCGCCGCCTGGTAGGCGACCGGGTCTTTCAACAGCGTCGTAATATCTTTGAACCGGATGCCCGGCTGCGGGAAATCGGGGATGACCCGAATGTAATTTTTGAAGTCCAACGTCATAGCGCTCCTTTAATCGTGGTCGGCCCTCTTGTAGCCGTTCCTCTATCCGTTAAGCATTATACACTTTCGCGCGATCTTCTGGCTAGAGCCAGGCTATGCCAGATGCCAGCGGTGCATCCAGCTTCTCAGCTCGTCCGCGGACATGTGGCGCAGCCGTTGCGCTTCGGCCGCTTGCTTCGCCCGGGCATAACGCTCCGACTTATCCAATTCGTTGCGCGGAGGCGCGGCGACGACTTGCCGGGTGCTGCCCTGGGCTTGTATGAAGCCGAGCTCTGCGAATACGTCCTGCATCATTCGGACCGTCGCGAGCGGCCACCCCGTCTCCGTCGCCACCGTCTGAAGGAAGCCTTCCGGCGCGTCCAGCCATGAGCCTTGACGCTTGAACCGTCCGTATACTTCGCCGAATTGGGAGCGGTCCGGGAACGTTGCCGCAGGTCCGACATGAACGTCCTGCCTAGGGTCCGCGAGCGCGACGACGCACTCGACGCCTCGACCCGGAGACAGCCATGCAGACAACCGCTCGGCGTCCCGCTCGTTATCGGGCAATCCGAACAGAATCAATCTCTCCCATGCGTTGCCGTCGGCGCGGGCGCCTCCCCGCGGTTCGGAAGTCGCCGCGACTTGCCGCTCGATCGGTCGTTGCCCCGGACCCCCGTCCGCGTACGCGGACACGTGGATACCCGTATGCCCGATTCGATCGATCGCCTCTTGGACGTGTCTAGCAGACGCGCATAACACCGCCGTTCCGGCTGTTTCCTCGGCGGCCAGCGCCCCCAAGGCGCGCCAGGCGTCCTTGTCCTTGCGCTTGTCCACGAGCCTCAGCTCGTCGGTACGCCAGTCCTGGAAAACGAGCTGCACGCGGCGGCTGCCGTTCCACTCGTTCACCGAGAGCTCCCCGAGCAGATCGATTCGCATGCCCGGCGTTAACTTCTCCCGTTCCGCCCCGATGCCGAAGGCGATCGCCTCGAGCGAACGCCCGTCCTGCTCCACGGTCAGCTTCAGGTGATTGTTCTCCTTGCCTAACGTGCGAACGTCCCGGACGGTCAGGCCGTGCATCACGACGCGGGGCGTCGGATTGGCGTTTCCGAACGGCTCGAGTCGAGCCAGTTGCTCGACCGCCGCAAGCGTCGCATGGGCTAACGTACAGACGAGGTCCGCCCGCTTTTTCGGCTGCCAGTCTTCCTCCGTCAGCCATCGACCGGCGAGTTCATGCAGATGCTCCGACAACGGCGCGATGTTTTCCCGGGAAATCGTAAGTCCCGCCGCCGCCGTATGACCGCCGAAATGGTCCATCAGAGACGCGCATTCGGACAGCGCCTCGAACAAGTCGAATCCGTCGATCGACCGTGCCGAGCCCTTGCACTTGCCGGTGATCGGATCGACCGCCAAGACGATAGCCGGACGATAATATCGCTCCACCAGCTTCGAAGCGACGAGCCCGGCGATGCCCGGGTTCCAGCCTTCGCCGGCGAGTACGATCACGTTCCGGCCTTCGCCGCCGGCGACCATCGCCTTCCACATCCCGTCGGCTTCCGCCACGGTCGTCTCGACGAGCGCCTGCCGTTCCTTGTTCAGCTCGTCCAGCTCGGTCGCCAGCGCTTCGGCTTCCGCTTCTCCCGCCGCGACGAGCAACTGCAACGCTCCGCTCGCATGAGCGAGCCGGCCTCCCGCGTTCAGCCGCGGCGCGAGGCCGAATCCGATCTTCCCGCTCGTCAGCTCCTCCGGCTTCGCGCCGCTCACCTTCGCGAGCGCCCGAATGCCGGGAGCCGGGTCTCGGCGCAGCTGCGCGAGACCGAGACGCGCGATGACGCGGTTCTCTCCGACGAGCGGCATCAGATCGGCGATCGTGCCGATCGCCGCCAGGTCCGCGTACTCGAGCATCGGCCGCCCCGTCATCGCGTGGGCCAGCTTGAATACGACGCCGGCGCCGCACAGCCCCTTGAACGGATAATGGCAATCTTCCTGCTTCGGATTCACGAGCGCGTACGCCGCGGGAACGATGCCCGACGCCGGAGGTTCATGGTGGTCGGTCACGACGACCTCGATGCCCTTCTCCGCCGCGTACGCGATCTGATCGATCGCGCTAATGCCGTTGTCGACCGTCACGAGCAACGTTACGCCGGCTTCGGCCGCCTTGTCGATCGCCCCCAAGTTCAAGCCGTAGCCTTCGTTGCCGCGATGAGGAATATACGTGTCGAAGTTCGCTCCGAGCAGCGTCAACAATCGCGTCATGAGCGCCGTCGACGTCACGCCGTCCGCGTCGTAATCGCCGTATACGCGAATCCGTTCTCCGGACGCGATTGCCCGGGCAATACGGTCGGCCGCTTTTCTCATGTCCTTCATCGCGAACGGATCGTGCAGCTGCTCTTCTCCGGCGTTCAGGAACGCGGCCGTATCGTCTGCGGACGTCCACCCCCTGGCGACGAGCACGCCGGCGACGAGGCGGCTGACGCCGAGCTTCTCCGCCAGCTCCGCCTCGAGCCGATCGTCCGTCTCCGGCAAAGTCCATCTATACTTGGATAATTTCAACGGATAATGCCCCCATGACACGATAATATCGGATAAATAATAAAGCCGCCGAGAACGACCGGCGGCGAATGAATGGCGGTATTGCGAATGAACGATTATTGCAGGAACGTCGACATTTCCTCTTCCTGGTGATTCGACTTATAAGGATAACCCGGATCGTATGGCTGGATGTTAACGTTCGCATCGATGATATGCTGGAACCGCTTCGTAAGATGCCTTCTAACGCGATGGCCGATCTCTTGACCTTCGGCCACCGTTATTCTCGGATTGACGCGCACGGTCACTTCGAGCACGATGTAATGCCCTTGCTCGCGCGCCCTCAAATCCTCCACGGCGACGACGCCGTCCACGCGCTGTACCGCTTCTAGCAACGTCTGCGCGTCGATCTCGTCCATCGTGCTCGTCGAATTTTTGCGAAGAAGGTCGGCCGACATGCGGTAACCCATCCGAAGGACGAATACGGCGATGACGAGACCCGCCGCGGGATCCAGCACGTACAGGAACGGCATGTCGAGCATGCTGCCCGCCAGCGCGCCGGACGTTCCGACGAGCGCGGTCATCGAAGCGAAGATGTCGGAGCGATTGTCGCCCGTCCTGTCTTCCCGAATTCCGCATTCGCTGTCCCGCTTGCGCTTGTAGCGGACGATGCCTTCCCGAACGCCGATGCTCGCGGCGATGACGACGACGGCGCCCCAACCGGGCGCTTCGTCGACGCCTTCCGCTACCGCGCGCACGGACGAGATGCCGACTTCAAGGCCGGCGACGAGCAGCACCGCGGACAGGACGATCGTGATCGCCTGTCCCGGCTGCGCCTGGGAAGACGCTTGCCGCGCGGAAGAGAGCCTGCCTTTGCGAAGCCCCAAGTAGGACGTCGCCGAGCTCGCGCAATCCGCGGCGGATTGACAGGCGTCCGCGATCAGCGCCTTGCTGCCCGTCAGCCATCCCGCCGCGCCTTTCACGATGAACAAACCGAGCAGCCCCCACAGGGAAACCTTGGCTCCGCGCTCGCAAGCCGCGGAGCGTTGATCCGATCTCATCAGAGCCACCCCTTACCTATGCGATTCGCTTGTTACGGATTCGGTGCCGCTTTAACCGGCGCCGGCGTCTTCTTGATCGGCTGCTTCTTCTTGAAGTACAGCCATACTTGGCTGGCGATGAAGATCGAAGAGTACGCGCCGCTGGCAAGACCGACGATCATCGCCAAGGAGAACAGCTTGATCGATTCGCTGCCGAAGATGAACAAGCAGACGGCCGCGATCAAGACGGTAACGACCGTGTTGATCGAACGAGCCAACGTTTGCCAGATACTCTTGTTGACGAGATCGTCGAGATCCGCGGGCGTCTTCAGCTTCGCGAAGCGCAAGTTCTCGCGAATCCGGTCGAAGATAACGACGGTATCGTTGATCGCGTAACCGATGATCGTAAGAACGGCCAGAATGAACGGCAAGTTCACTTCGAGTTGCAATACCGAGAACACGGCAATAACGAAGAACGCGTTATAGATGAGCGAGATGATCGCCGCGATCGCGAATCGCCATTCGAAGCGTATGCTGACGTACAATACGATGCCGACGCACGCGATTGCCATGCCGATAAGCGCGCTCGTCTGCTGCTCTTGCGCGATCTCCGGATCGACGACGTTAACCTCGAACGAGGCGTCGGTATCGAATTGCGCGAAGTAGTCGGCCTTGAAGGTTTTCTCTTGCTCTTGGCTCAAGGCGTCCTTGAATCGAATGGATGCGCGGTTATCCGAGGTGGATACCGTCATGGAATGCTCGCCCAGATCGTGCTCGCCGATGAATGTCTCCAGCTTCGCTTCCTCGATCGGCTTCTTCCCGGAGATGTCCATCGAAGTGCCGGCGCTGAAGTCGATGCCGTAGTTCAAACCCGCGATGCTCACCGCGACGATGCCGAGCACGGTGACGATCAACGAGATCAGCATGAACGTCTTGGCGGTGCGTACGAAGTCGAACTTTCTGTTAGAGTGCATGGATCTCACTCTCCTTCACGCAGTAATAGCTCGGCTTGTTGAACTTGCCGCTCTTGACGAGAAGCCCCAGCAACAGCCTAGGCAGGAATACGTTCGTCACGATGTTGGCGATGATGCTCGCCATGAGGACGATCGCGAAGCTCTTGACGATGCCTTCGCCCATGAAGTAGAGGACGCCCGCGGCGATAATCGTCGTGATGTGCGCGTCGATGATCGTCCGGAAGCTGTTCTTCGCCCCCGCGCGGAGCGAGGACGCGATCGACTTGCCGCTGCGCAGCTCGTCCTTGATCCGTTCCGCCGTAATGATGTTCGAGTCGACCGCGATGCCGATGCCGAGTACGAACGCAGCGATGCCCGGAAGCGTCAGCGTCGCGTTCATCATCCAGAAGACGGCGAGCAACAACCACACGAACGTGATGAGACAGATGGCCGCGACGCCGCCCGGCACGCGATAGAACGCGACCATGAAGATCAAGATCAACACGGACGCGAGTACGCCCGCGAACAGCGTATCGTGCAGCGACTCTTTGCCGAGCGACGCGCCCACGCTTTGCGTGTATTTATCCGTCAGCTTAAGCGGCAATGCGCCCAAGTTGATAATGTCCGCCAAGTTTTGCGCCTCGGCGCGGGACTCTTGCCCCGTGATGACCGCGGTACCTTGCGTCAGCGCGCCTTGTACGACGGGCGCCGAGATCAGCTCGTCGTTCAGGAAGATCGCCAGTTCCTTGCCGATCAGACGCTCGGACACTTCGGTCAGCTTGTCCTTCTCTTTGACCTCGATGCGCACGACCGGCTGGTTCAGATCGCCCGGCTCGACTTGCGCGGCGCCGGATTTGAAGTCGCTTCCATAGAATTCTACTTTGCAATAGCTGCCGTCTGCGCAGTCCGAAGCGCTGCGGAACTGCAGTTCTGCAGGCTTCTGCATCAGATCGCGGATCGCGTTGATCGCTTCTTCGCGTTCCTTCTCCGTCTTGCCGGTATCGATCGCGATCTTGACCCGAATGCGATTGTTGCCTTCGGTCGTAATCTCCGGCTCGGCGACGCCGCTCCCGTTGGCGCGCTCCTCCAAGCTCTTGGCCGTCTGCACGAGCGATTCCTTCGTTACCTCTCCGCCTTCCGTAAGCGGAGACGCCTCGTACAGAATCTCGATGCCGCCTTTCAAGTCGAGACCGAGCTTCGTGTTGTTGAGCAGCCCCGGAGTCGTCGCTCCCATTACCGCGAAAGCTACCACAACAATAAGCGCGAATGTTACTAAACGGTTCATCTGTGCCTGCGGCCCCTTTCGATTCTCAATGTTCCTATTATACCTACGCCCCGGAAAGGAAGTCAAAAAGAAAGCCTTCCTCCGCGTTCGGAGAAAGGCCGTTATCGTCGAATTATCGGCCGCGGAGCTCGCCGCGGTACATATTAAGCGTAATGAAATTCATGAATTGCGTCACCTTAAGGGATAAAATGTCGTTCACGACCTGGTGGATGCTAGGCGTGCCCCGCTTGTGGTACTTGTCGCTTACGCATTCCCAGACGTCGGCGCCGGTCACTTGATCGTACCCGATCAAACGGAACTCGTCCGCCTTGCTTTCGCAAAGCCGCTCTATCATTTCGTTCAATTCGGCTTCCTGAAGCGGTTCCCCGGTCTCGCTGACCGGATGGTTAGAATCGGCGTCGTTCACCTCGTTAGCCCTCCTCGTCCAGTTGCTTCGCAGTTCCATCCCTATATAACATTCTCCGCTCGGCTCGATTTTCCTGCCTGCCGGCATGAAGAAGGACAACCTTCGCATACATATGAAGCAAGGACTTGACCCGGAATGAGGGATTGATGTTGTCTCTGCGCAAACAGACGTTCATCCAAGGCGCGATGATTCTGCTCGCCGCGGGCTTAGTGAACCGGTTGCTCGGGTTCGTGCCGCGCATCGTGTTCCCCCGCATGATCGGAGCGGAAGGCGTCGGCTTGATCCAGCTCGTCTATCCGTTCACGATCGTCCTGTTGACGCTTATCGCGGGAGGCATCCCGCTTGCCGTCGCCAAGCTGGTCGCGGAAGCGGAAGCCCGCGGCGACGAGACGGCGATCCGCCGCATCGTGCGCGTCGCCTTCTCTCTCGCGCTCACGCTCAGTTTGACCGCGGCTGCCGCCTGCCTCGGACTGGCCGAATGGATCGCCTCATCTATCATGACAGACGGCCGCGTCTATCACGCCTTCCTCGCAATGCTGCCGATATTGCCGCTCGTCGCCGTCTCGTCGGTGTGGCGCGGCTACTTCCAAGGCAAGATGAACATGATTCCGACGGCGATATCGCAAACGGCGGAGACGCTCGTCCGAATCGTGCTGTCGATTCTGATCGCCGGCATGCTGTTTCCGTACGGCTTGGAATGGGCGGCGGCCGGAGCCGTGCTCGGCATGGCCGCAGGCGAATTGGCGGGGCTACTCGTCCTCTGGTTCCAGTTGCTGCGCGAACGCAACCCGAAGTTGTCGACCAAGGACGTACCGGCTCCTCCGATCTCGCGCGACCAAGGAGGCTATATGCGCAAGCTGCTGGCAACGGCGGCCCCCGTCACCGGCAGCAAGCTCATCGGTTCTCTCTCCTACCTGCTCGAATCGATCCTGACCGCCCGAAGCCTCGCCATCGCCGGCGTCATTCCCGCGGTCGCGACCGCGCAATACGGCGCGCTTCAAGGCATGGTCATTCCGTTGCTCCTGTTGCCGGGCGCTCTCACGTATTCGCTGGCCGTCTCGCTCGTACCCGCCTTGTCCGAAGCCGCCTCCCGCGGGGACTGGGCGACGATCCACGTTCGGCTGCACCAATCGATGCGTCTCGCGGTCGTCACGGGGGCACCGTTCATCGTGCTGATGGGCTTGCTCGCGGAGCCGTTATGCCAGCTTCTCTACGGCAGCGGTTCGATGGCGGGCATGCTGCGCTGGATGGCTCCGATCGCCGTCTTCCTCTATATGCAGGCGCCGTTGCAGGCTGCGCTTCAAGCGCTCAATCGACCCGGAACCGCCTTATTCAACACGTTCGCGGGGGCGGCCGTCAAGCTGATCCTGATCGTGGAGCTCGCGACGCAGCCGAAGTTCGGCATCTACGGAGCCGTCATCGCGATCGCGGTCAATATGGCGCTCGTGACGCTGCTGCATTGGATCAGCGTCGCGAGGTTAACCGGATTCCGCATGCATCCGATCGATTTCCTGAAGGTAACCGTCGCGATGATCGTGACGAGCGCGGTCGCGCTATGGATCTGGAACCGGCATTGGGCGAATATCGACGCCGTCGATATGATCGCGGCGTCGATAGCCGCGGTCATCGTTTACTTGCTGCTGCTCGTCGCGCTTAAGTTGATCGACCGCCACGACGCCGCGCGCGTCCCGGTCATCGGCCGTCTGTTCCGCCCGATTCGTCCGAGCTAAGGGCTATAGTCTCGACTTCTTGTCCACGTACAGCTTGCCGCGATGGTCGATGCTGCAGAAGAACACGTCTTTGAAGCTGTCGATCCCGTAGCCATGCAGTTCTTTTTTGAGCCAGAACCTGGTTTTGCCCATGCCCTCCAACGTATCGTCTTGAACTTGTCCGTCCAAGATGAGCGCCAGCGGCAGCAGCTCGTAGCGGACTTTCGGGAACGAGGCGACGCTCGGGTCCGCTTCGATGCCCCCGCTTCTCGCGGTCGACTCCTTGGCTCCGGCTCCTCCGGCGGAACCGTCCCGATCCTTCGTGATCACGGACAGCTTGCCGGTCGATTCCAGCACCGCGAGCTCCACTTCGCCGACGTCGACCACGCCGTTCTCGCGAAGCTGAACCATGAGATCGTCCAGATTGTACCGCTGCTTGCGCATCTCCCTGCGGTTCAGCCGGCCGTGACGCACGATGACGCTCGGCTTGCCGTCCACCCATAGCCGGAGCCGATTGTTCTTAAGCGTGAGGTAAGCGATGCCGATCTGGATGAGCGATAAGAACAAGATCGGCGATATGGCGGTTAGAAGCGGCTTCTCCGTGGACTCGATGACGATGACCGCGATCTCCGCGATCATGATCGAGATGACGAGGTCGAATACGGACAGCTTACCGATCTCGCGCTTTCCCATCATTCTCATGATGACGAAGATGAAAATGTACATGAACGACGTCCTGAGCAAAATGGCCGTTAATTCCATGCGACTTCCTCCTTCTCCCACGATAACCGTCAATTTACGCCGGACGAAGCTTGCCGTTGTAGTGTCGCCTTATGGCAGTAGGCTCATTCGATTGCAACGCACGGAATTATTGGCAATCAGGCCGTCCCTAACAAGGTGGTACTAGCCCGGCTGGACGCGCCATAAGCTGTTATAAATAGGTATCCAAGGAGTGATCGATGTGAAATCCATTACAGGCGCATTGGGCTTCCGGATCGCGTCTCCGGTCGCCTCCGGGCTGTATTGGTCCGGCATATGGCTCGCGATCGGTGCGGTCGTCCTCTCCATTCTGCTGACGGGCTCGTCCTTCGACGAGGCGAACTTGCTGCCCTGGGTGTTCGGCGCGCACGGCTTCTCTTCGTTCGCCGGCGGCTTCGCGTCCGCCAGGAGAGCGGGACGCAAAGGTTGGTACTTCGGTCTCGCGAACGGGGTTCTGTACACGCTGCTCGTCCTGATGATCAGCTTCCTCGCGACGGACGCGAACTGGACGGCCGCGGTACCGTCGTTATTGCTCGTCGCCGCCCTCTCGGGGGCGTTCGGTGGCATGCTCGGCGTCAATACGCGCCAAGGCAAGTAAGCGCGCTCCCGAGTTCCCGACGATTCGATAATCCCGAACGTTTTGTGCTATAATAGTTCGGTATTTCGACTATCGGCTACTCGGAGGGCATCCCATGATTTTGTTCGAGAGCATGTCGTCGCTGACGATCTATTCGATCGTCGTCGTTGCCATCCTATTGACGTTCGGCACCGGACGGCAGCCTTTAATTACCGTATGGTTGTTCCTCAAATCGCTGGCGATGTCCCGCAATTACTTGTTGTTCTTGGTCGCGATGTTCGCCATTCTCGTTCTGAACAAGAACGAGCTCCGGCTGGAGCATTGGCTGAAAGTTCCTTACGACTTAACGCCGGCGTTGACCGGATGGGAAGGCAATTGGATGCTATGGGTGCAGCAGACGTTCCATTCGGACCTGCTTACCGGCATTAGCGCGACGTTCTATCTCGTCGTCTTCCAGTCCGTCATGATCGCTTCCGTCGGCATCTACACGTTCTATAACATGAGGAAGATGTATTACGCTTTTTGCGTCGCGTTATTGCTGAATTACTTCATCGCGGTTCCGTTCTACTTGTTCGTGCCGGTGAACGAAGTATGGTACGCGCTTCCGGAGATGAAGTTTCTGATGCTCGACGCGTTCCCCGCCTTCGAATCGCATTACCGGGCGTTATCCGGTCTGAACAATTGCTTCCCGAGCTTACATACGTCGATCTCGGTTACGATGGCGTTGATCGCGAGCCGCTCCGGCATCCGAAGATGGGCCGTCTTCACTTGGATTCACGCGGCGATCATTATTTTCACGATTTTCTATCTCGGCATCCACTGGTTCACCGATATGCTTGCCGGCCTCGTGCTCGCGTCCTTCGCGGCCACCGTCGGAATGAAGGTCGGAGAGTGGGCGGACAGCTCTCTCGGCGACGTCAGCTATCCGCTGCGCATTCGGGCGAAGCTCAAGGCTCGCTCGCTTGAATCTTAAGATGAAGTTGTGCAAAAGGGTTGTTCCTGCGGCATCGTTCGATGTCTCGCGGGAACAACCCTTTTTTGACGCATAAAAATAGAACGATTCGCATGGAACCGTTCTATCTTCGTCCAACTACCGATTAGTCTTCCTTCGTCTCCGAGCGAGCGGTCACGTTATTAATGGAAGAACGGTCGAACGTCAGTTTCGTTACGTCGTTCACCTTGAGCACGATCGTGTCGTCGGTAATTTCCGAGATCGTGCCGTGCATGCCGCCGATCGTCACGACTTTATCGCCCTTCTTCAGATTGTTAAGCATCGCGCCGCGCGTGCGCTGCTTCTTCTGTTGTGGACGAATCAGCAGGAAATAAAAGATAGCGAACATAAGAATGAACGGCAGCAACGTCACGAGCAGGTTGCTACCTCCATCGCCTTCGGCTAACCACATTTGCAGTCCCCCCCTTCTCTAGAATCCGCTTTCGTTACCGGCCATGCCGTAAGCATCGAAAAATTGATCGCGGAAGTCGCGAAGCCGGTCTTCCCGAATCGCCTGACGCACGTTCTCCATGAGCTTAACCAGAAAATGCAGGTTATGTACGGTCGTGAGACGGAGGCCGAACATCTCGTCCGCTTTGATGAGATGCCGGATATAAGCGCGGGAGTAATGGCGGCAAGCGTAGCAATCGCATTCCGGATCTAGCGGACCGAAGTCGTTGGCGAACTTCGCGTTGCGCACGACGAGCCGACCTTGACTAGTCATGAGCGTGCCGTTGCGGGCGATCCGCGTCGGCAGCACGCAATCGAACATATCGACGCCGCGGATGCTGCCTTCGACGAGCGCGTCCGGAGAACCGACCCCCATCAAGTAACGGGGCTTGTCACTCGGGAGCAGCGGTACCGTCTCCTCCAGCATCTCGTACATCAAGTGCTTAGGCTCGCCTACGCTCAGTCCACCCATAGCATACCCCGGAAAATCAAGGGAAGTCAAATCCCGCGCGCTCTGCTTGCGCAAATCGGCGTGCATGCCTCCTTGCACGATGGCGAACAGCGCTTGATCGTGCGGACGGCGATGAGCCTGCTGACAACGTTCCGCCCATCTGCTCGTCCTCTCGGTCGACTTCTTCACGTATTCGTACTCCGCCGGATAAGGCGGACATTCGTCGAACGCCATCATAATGTCCGAACCGAGCGCGTTCTGGACGTGCGTCGCGCTCTCCGGCGTTAGCGACAGCTTATCCCCGTTAATATGGGATCGGAACTGCACGCCTTCCTCCGTAATCTTGCGCATTTCGCTCAGAGAGAACACTTGGAACCCGCCGCTGTCCGTCAAGATCGGGCGGTCCCAGTTCATGAACTTATGCAAGCCGCCGGCCTGCTCGACGAGCTCATGGCCGGGACGGAGGAATAGGTGGTACGTGTTGCTTAGGATGATCTGCGCGCCCAAGTCCTTCAATTCCTCGGGGCTCATCCCTTTGACCGTCGCTTGCGTGCCCACCGGCATGAAAGTCGGCGTATCGATGACGCCGTGCGGCGTATGCACCCGGCCCAACCTCGCTCCGGTCTGCTTGCATGCTTTGATGAATTCGTATCTAATCGCCATCTGTGTGCATTTCCTCTCTGCTTAAGCGCTGCCTAAGTGATGAACATCGCGTCTCCGAAGCTGAAGAACCGGTATTGCCGTTCGACGGCTTCCCGGTATGCGGACAGCGTCGCTTCGCGTCCCGCGAGCGCGCTGACGAGCATGACGAGCGTCGACTTCGGCAGATGGAAGTTCGTCAATAGCGCATCTACCATGCGGAACCGATAACCGGGATAGATGAAAATATCCGTCCACCCTTCGCATGCTTGGACCGCGCTTCCTTCGAAGCGGTTGCCGATCGTCTCGAGCGTTCGCGCGGACGTCGTCCCGACCGCCACGATTCGTCCGCCGCTTGCCTTCGCTTCCCGCAGCATCGCGGCGCTCTCCTCGCTGACCGAATACCATTCCGCGTGCATCTCGTGCTCTTCGATCGTCTCCGCGGACACCGGACGGAAAGTTCCGAGTCCGACGTGCAGCGTGATCGGGCATACCTTCACGCCCATCGCCCGCAGCTCCCCAAGGAACGAATCCGTGAAGTGAAGCCCCGCCGTCGGGGCGGCGGCCGAACCTTCGTGCTTCGCGTACACGGTCTGGTACCGCTCGCGGTCTTCCAACGTTTCTTTAATATAAGGAGGCAACGGCATCTGTCCGAGACGGTCGAGCAGCTCGTTGAAGATGCCCTCGTACGAGAACCTGACGAGCCGCGCGCCCATTTCTCCTTCTTCCTCCACGACGGCGGACAGCAGCGGTTCGCCCGCTTCGTCTTGTCCGAATAGCAATCGCGCGCCCTTCGTGATCCTTTTGCCCGGACGGGCCAACGCTTCCCATCGGTCTCCCTCGATTTGCTTCAACAGCAGCAGCTCCACCTTCGCGCCGGTCTCGGCTTTCGTGCCGAACAGACGCGCGGGGAGCACTCTCGTGTCGTTCAACACGAGCGTGTCCCCGGGGTTCAATTGCTTCGCGAGATCGGTGAACGTACCGTGCTCCGTCCGGCCGTCGTCCTTATGAAGGACGAGCAGCCTGGAGGAGGTCCGATCCGCAAGCGGCGTTTGAGCTATTAATGATTCCGGTAATTCAAAGTCGTAATCGCTGACGTTCATCTCGTTCGCACCTTTTAGTCAACCTTTATAGATCGTGACGTTCTTATAGTAGTATTGCAGGATGTATTGGTAGTCATACCCTTGCTCGGCGAACCCTCTGGCTCCCCATTGCGACATGCCGATGCCGTGTCCCCAGCCTTTGCCGGAGATAACGAACTGCGGAGTCGCGGACGCCGCTCGCAGCTTGCCGCTTCCGTCCATGATGAACAGATTGCCTTCGCTCGCCGTCCGGACTTGTCCGTCCCCGCCGGCGATGGCTAACGAACCGAATTGTCTCGGCAGTTCTCTCGTGCTGCCTTGACCGTCTACGATCGACATCCTGCCCGTTTCCTCGATCGTGATCAGCGTGCTATTGACGCCGCCTAGCGCGCTCCGGATGTTATCCGGGTAAGCGAGAGCGACGCGGACGCCGTTCGCCTGCAGCTCCGTCGCGCGCCCGGAAGGACCTCTAGCGGACACTTCGAGCGTGTAGATCGGACCCGTAATGCTCTTGTCGTACTTCGCGAGCGACGCTCGCATCTGATCCGGCGAGAACGGTCCCGCGATCCAGCTGTACGCCGTCGTCATCTCGGGCACCTTGTCCAGCGGCACGACCGCGTCGCCGACAGCCAGCCTGCCGAGCTCTTCGCCGGCCGTCGTCGGCTTCGAGCGGACGATCGTCCCCGACGCGGTCGATTGCAACTGCGGCAATCCGACCGCGTTCTTAAGGCCGGTATCGGCCAGCAAATCCTCGCGCACGTAGCCGACGATGCCGGTTCCCGTCGCGACCTTGATCCATGGCTTCTTGCCGGCGTTCGGTCCATCGTCCGGGCTGACCGCGGCGCTTGCGTAAGTCGGATCGACGTTGCCCCACGCTTCGGTCGAATCCGCGGTAATGCCTCCGGCGTTCGATGCGAACAGCGCGCTGACGATACGTCCCGATGCGTTCACGAGCACCTCGCCCTTCGTCGCGTCGACGCCGGCGGTCGAGTTCGGGTTCTCCTTGCCCTCTCCCGCGCCGTAATACGCTTGGCTGACCGTCGTGTCGACGACGTTCGCGATCTTGAACGACATGCCGCCCGCGAGCGCGTACGATCTCGCCGCGACGGCCTGCGCCTTCTGCGCTTCGGCCGGCCAGCCCGATCCGACTTCGGCGGCCACCACGGAATACAAGTAATGCTCCAGGTTCACGTCGTTCACGACGGCAAGCGAGTTGTTGTACACGCTCATCTCCATGCTGCCGCGATACGTCCGCTTCGACCGTTCGGTCAGTTGGATCGTATCCGCGCCGGCGGGATCCGCGCGAAGCACGACGCCGGAAGCCGCCGGTATGGCGTACATCGTGGCGGGAGCGTTCACGGTCACATCGTTGCGCAGCAACGCGTAAGCATCTCCGGCTGTCGGAATCGTCGCCGTAGCGGCCCCCGCCGCAAGCGCCGCTTGCTGCAGCGCCGGCAGCGTCGACGCGTCCTTCTCTTGGCCGACGCGGACCGTGTACGTCATCGCGCCGGACAACGGCTTCGCCGCGACGAACGTATCCAGTCCGGCGGCGCCGATGACGCTTGCCGCCGCCGATGCTTCTTCGACGGTGGCATACGTGCCGGCTTCGACTGCCCATGGTCCGGCGATGCGCGGGCTGAGCAACGTCTGCACCCCGACGGACGCAGCCGCGTTCGACCATTTGGTCAGCGAGGCCGCCGCCTGCGCCGCGGTCGCGTATGCGCCCTCCGACACTTGATAGACGACCTTGCCCGACTTGTTCAGCTGCGTCACGAACGCGGCCGAAGACTGCGTCTGAATGTTCTTCAATACCGTCATCGCCGCTCCCTGCTCGGTCGTCTCCAGCACGAGCGCGCGGTAGCCGTCCATGCCGAACCTTACCGCCTGCCTAGGCGCCGCGCTGCCGATAACCGCGCTGTAAGCGGGGTCCTTCCACGAGACGGTCAATCCGCCCGCGGACTGTAGCGTCGCGACGGACGTCAGCGACGTCGATGCGCTGCTTCCCGTATTGATGAACAGCGCTACCCGGATCGTCGGCGGGACGTTCACGGCCGCATCGGCGACGATTCTTGACGATGCGGACAATACGGCCGCGACTAGTATAACGAGCAAGGCCAACCGAGAGTAAGATCGTTGATGTCGAATGCTTGTCATCTTCTAAGCCTCTCTTTCCGGCATAGGGAGCCCGAGGTGCTTATAGCCTGCGGCGGTTACGATTCTTCCTCGCGGCGTTCGTTGAAGGAAGCCGATCTGCATGAGATAAGGCTCGTATACGTCCTCGATCGTCTGGCTCTCTTCCCCGATCGAAGCCGCTATCGTGTCGAGGCCGACCGGACGGCCGGCGTAATTCAATATCATCGCCCGCAACATTTTATGGTCGATGCTGTCGAGCCCCATCGGATCGACTTGGATGCGCACCAAGGCGTCGTGGGCGACCGTTTCCGTAATGATGCCGTCTCCCCTTACCTGCGCATGGTCCCGAACCCGCTTCAGCAGGCGGTTCGCGATGCGCGGCGTGCCTCTCGACCTGCGCGCGATCTCGCGGGACGCTTCCCCGATTATGCCGACGCCGAAAATCTCCGACGTGCGCGTCACGATGTACGACAGCTCGTCCTCCGTGTAGAACTCGAGGCGGCTGACGACGCCGAACCGGTCGCGCAGCGGCGCGGACAAGAGGCCCGCTCGCGTCGTTGCGCCGATCAGCGTGAACTTCGGCAAGTCGAGCCTGACCGACCTCGCGCTAGGGCCTTTGCCGATAATGAAATCGAGCGCGAAGTCTTCCATTGCGGGATAGAGCACTTCCTCGACGGTACGGTGCAACCGATGAATCTCGTCGATGAACAGAACGTCGTTCTCCTGCAAGTTCGTCAAGATCGCGGCCAGGTCTCCCGGCCGCTCGATCGCGGGTCCGCTCGTCGTGCGGATGTTGACTCCAAGCTCGTTGGCGATAATGTTCGACAACGTCGTCTTCCCCAGCCCCGGCGGCCCGTATAGCAGTACATGGTCGAGCGGTTCGCGGCGCATCTTGGCCGCTTCTATGTAAATCTTCAGATTGTCCTTCACTTGCGCTTGGCCGATATATTCCGCCAAGTAACGCGGACGCAGGCTGTACTCCACCGCCTGGTCTTCCATCATCAAATGCGCGGTGACGATGCGGTCTTCCATCCTTCCGGCCTCCTCTCCCGCTTATAACGCGATTATCCCTGAAAAAGTTGCTGGAGCGCCAGCTTCATGAGAGCATCCGGCGATTCGCTGCCGGTCACCTTGTCCTTCATCGCGTGCCATGCGCGGTCCAGCTCCGCTTCGCGGTAGCCCAAGCCTCCGAGCGCTTCGCGCGCGGCCGCCCACGAGGCGCCGCCGCCCATGACCGCCGGCGAACTTACTTCCTCGATCGCCGATGCCGTCCATAGACCGTCCGTGCCGCCGAGCTTCTCCTTCAGATCGAGAATCATGCGCTGAGCCGTCTTCTTCCCGATGCCGGGCAGCTTCGTAAGGAACGTAAGGTTCTCTTGCTGGATCGCCGCCGCGATCGTCTCCGGCTTGCCGCCTGCCATGATGCCGAGAGCGACCTTCGGTCCGATGCCGGACACTTCGAGCAGCCTTCGGAACAGCCACTGTTCGTCGCGCGTCGCGAATCCGAACAATTGGATCGCGTCTTCGCGGACGTGATGATGGATGAAGAGCTGCACGGCGTCTTCCTTAGCCGCGAGCGCGTACGGATTCGGCGTGAACACCCGGTATCCGACGTCGCGAACGTCCATTACGACGTATTCCAATTCCGTATGTACGACCTTGCCTCGCAGGAAATCGATCATCTTAGCGTCGCTCCATTCATTCTATCATTCATCACGACGGAGTGCGCATGGCAGATCGCCACCGCGAGCGCGTCGGCGACGTCGTCCGGCTTCGGCACGGCCTGCAGCTTCAGCAGCATCCGAACCATCTCCTGCACTTGCTTCTTCTCCGCGGCGCCGTAACCGACGACCGCCTGCTTCACTTGCATCGGGGTATATTCGGAGATCGGAAGGCCGCGCTGCGCCGCCGCGAGCATGAATACTCCCCGCGCTTGGCCGACGCTGAACGCGTTCGTTACGTTCTTATTGAAGAACAGCTTCTCCACGGCGACCGTGTCCGGCTTGTATTGATCGAGCAAGCCGCAAGCCGATTCGTATATTTGCTTGAGACGTATCTCTTGGGGCGTTCCCGCCTCCGTCACGATGCTCCCGTATTGCACGGGCGTCAGCTTATGGCCGGACTTATCGATGAATCCGAAGCCCATGATCGCGATTCCGGGGTCTATGCCGAGCACTCTCATCTTCGCGTTTCCCCGCTTTCTTCCTATCGCTATCGACTATCCTATGATTATAGCAAAAGTCGAACGGGATGAGAACAGAAGGAGAACATAAATTCGGGTGCGGCTATTCGGTCTGGGACAATGATTGTTTTTGCGGACAGTCGTTACCATAATTGATACAAGCTTATACAATATCCCATCAGAGGACGAGGCGGTGGGAGCAAGTTGAAGCGATCGGGCGACGAAGATGACCGGGAGCCGCACGAGTGCGGCAGGCATAAGAAGAAACATTGCAAGTGCAAGAAAAAGAAAAAGCATTGCCGATGCGAGAAACACAAGCATTGCCGATGCCGGAAACATAAGAAGCATTGCCGATGCTGCAAAAGAGGACCGAGGGGGCCGAAAGGGGCTACAGGCGCAACCGGGGCTACTGGCGTTACTGGCGCGACCGGGATTACGGGGGTAACCGGGTTCGGAGCAACGGGGGCGACGGGCGCTACAGGGGCTACAGGCGCTACAGGGGCTACAGGCGCTACTGGCGCGACCGGGATTACGGGGGCAACCGGAATCGGATTGTCTGGACCGACGGGGCCGACGGGATCCACGGGAGCCACCGGAGCGACGGGTGCTACCGGCGATACCGGTGCGACCGGATTCGGCGTATCGGGAGCTACCGGGGCTACCGGGGCTACGGGATCTACCGGCGACACGGGTGCAACCGGATTCGGGGTGACGGGGCCAACGGGTCCGACGGGGGCCACCGGGGCAGCCGGCGGCTCGACCGGCGATACCGGCGCGACGGGACCGACCGGAGCGACCGGACTCACGGGCACGACTGGCGCGACCGGGGAGACGGGAGCGACCGGGCCGGTCGGAGATACGGGGCCTGCCGGAGGAGCCACGGGAGCTACCGGGCCGACCGGCGCGTCAGGAGCGACAGGCGATTCCGGTGCCACAGGCGCAACGGGTGCAACGGGCGTAACCGGCGATTCCGGCGCTACAGGAGCTACCGGTGAAACCGGCGACGCTGGCACGACGGGAGCGACCGGCAATACCGGCTCAACGGGGGCAACAGGGCCGACGGGACCCACTGGCGACGCGGGTGCCACGGGCAACACCGGAGCAACGGGACCGACGGGACCCACTGGCGATACGGGTGTCACGGGCGCGACCGGATTCGGAGTAACGGGAGCGACCGGACCGACTGGAGCAACCGGTCCGGGCGGAGGTTCAACAGGCGACACGGGTGCTACTGGCGCTACCGGCGCGACGGGTGCAACGGGCACGACTGGCGCGACGGGAGAAACGGGAGCGACCGGACCGATCGGCGACACGGGACCGACCGGTGGAGCGACTGGCGATACGGGGGCAACCGGGGACACCGGAGCAACCGGCGCGACTGGCACCACAGGGGATACCGGCGCGACCGGTGCTTCGGGACCAACCGGCGCGACAGGCGCTACCGGCGACACTGGAGCAACGGGTGCGACGGGCGATGCAGGCGCTACCGGAGCGAATGGAACTACAGGCGTTACAGGTGCAACTGGCGCTACCGGGGATACTGGAGCAACCGGTGCGACGGGCGATGCAGGCGCTACCGGAACTACAGGAGCCACGGGACCTACCGGAGCGACGGGAGCAACAGGCGTTACCGGAGTGACTGGTGCAACGGGCAGTACGGGTCCGACGGGACCCACCGGTGCTACGGGCGATGCAGGCGCTACCGGAACTACAGGTGCCACGGGACCTACAGGAGCGACAGGCCCAACAGGTGCTACCGGTGTGACTGGTGCAACGGGCGATATCGGAGAGACTGGTGCTACCGGTGAGACCGGGGATACAGGAGCTACCGGAGCCACTGGAGCTACCGGCGCGACCGGAGAGACTGGCGATACGGGCGCTACCGGATTCGGGGTTACGGGAGCCACCGGGCCGACGGGACCGGGCGGAGGGTCAACCGGCGATACCGGAGCTACTGGCGCGACCGGTGCAACAGGCGATACGGGCGCGACTGGGCCGACGGGTGCAACAGGGGAAACCGGAGCGGTCGGCGAAACGGGACCGGCCGGGGGCGCGACCGGTGCTACCGGACCAACAGGCGAGACCGGAACTACCGGTGCCACTGGAGCCACTGGAGCCACTGGAGCAACAGGCGATACCGGCGATACAGGTGCTACCGGAGCTACAGGAGCTACAGGAGCTACAGGAGCTACTGGTGCTACTGGTGCTACTGGTGCTACTGGTGCTACTGGTGCTACTGGTGCTACTGGTGCTACCGGCGCTACCGGCGCTACTGGCGATACCGGTGCTACCGGCGCTACTGGCGCAACCGGCGATATAGGCGATACAGGCTCTACTGGTGCTACTGGTGCTACTGGTGCTACTGGCGCGACCGGAGCAACCGGTGCAACCGGTGACACTGGTGATACCGGCGCCACTGGCGCCACTGGCGCTACTGGCGCTACCGGAGCTACTGGCGATACTGGCGCTACTGGCGCTACTGGCGCTACTGGCGCTACTGGCGCTACCGGAGCTACTGGCGCTACCGGCGCCACTGGCGCTACTGGCGCTACCGGCGATACTGGCGCTACAGGTGCTACTGGCGCTACCGGTGCAACAGGCGCTACCGGAGCTACTGGTGCTACTGGTGCTACTGGTGCTACTGGTGCTACTGGTGCTACCGGCGCTACCGGCGCTACTGGCGCTACTGGCGCTACTGGCGCTACCGGCGCTACCGGCGCTACTGGCGCTACCGGCGATACCGGTGTAACAGGCGCTACCGGCGCTACTGGCGATACCGGCGCTACTGGCGCTACCGGCGCTACTGGCGCCACCGGCGCAACAGGCGCTACTGGCGCTACCGGCGCTACTGGCGCTACCGGCGCTACTGGCGCTACTGGCGATACCGGCGTAACAGGTGCTACAGGTGCTACAGGTGCTACTGGCGCTACAGGTGCTACTGGCGCTACTGGCGCTACCGGTGCAACTGGCGCTACCGGTGCTACCGGCACTACTGGCGCTACCGGTGCTACCGGTGCAACAGGCGCTACTGGCGCTACTGGCGCTACCGGTTCTACCGGCGCCACGGGTCCGGCGTCGTCTACCTCAACCAAAGCGATCCTGTTCAGCGGCAACAACGTCGGCTTCCAACGGATCGCTGGCTCTCCGGGAGCTCTGTCCCAAGCGTTGCCTTACGTCACGGGGGGAGCCGGCAGCATCGTCGGGTTCTCCGCCTCTATTAATATCAACAACTTGATGGCCGGTACGTATCTCTACCAAATCTGTTGGGACGTCATCAACAGCGCGGCTTCGCCGCTGCCCGGCAACGTGATCTCGACGGTCACCCTAACGATCGGCGTCGCCCAGACCGGGACGATCATCTTCACGATTCGGCCGACCGACGTCGGCGCGCAAACGGTCCGCGTATCGAACGGCGGCGCTTACGCGCCGTTAACTCTCGCGCAGGCGAACGTCACGTGGACGAGTAACGTCGTTGGCAACCCTGTCTCCAGAACGAGCGCGATTTCCCTGTACTTGAATAATAATGTGACGCAGACCGCTATGTACTCGGTATTCATCTCGAGCGCAATCTAACGCGCGAGCTTGCGAATGCCAAATAAAAAGTCAACCGCCGCTGGCGGTTGACTTTTTTGTCCGGAATCCATCTATTCTTCGTGTCCCATCACGCCGCGCGATTTCAGCCGCGCATAATCGCTGAACGTGGAGATGACGCTGTTGTATTCGTCCTTGTCCGACACGCGGATGCCGTGAAGCAGCTCCCTCAGCTTCTCCTGCGTCAAGCTCGTCTGCAGCGTCTTCACGTCCAACTGGAAAAAGGTTCGGACGACTTTATCCTTCTGCGGAGGCCCGTTGAACAGCGACAGATTGCCGTCCTGGTCCATGCCGATATACGCCGTCTTGCGGCACTGCGGCGACAGATCGTCGACGTCTTCCGATAGAGTGACTTTGCCTCCGTCCGTCATCGATGCATCCCATTCCCGGTGAGCGAGGAGCAGGTTATAGGCCTCTTCCGGGGTATGCATCCCGAGCTTCCTCGTTTCTTCTCCGCACAAGTACGTTCGGTGCAGCACGAGCTCGACGTCCCCTTTGCGCTCGCGCAGCGAGGCGATCGTCTTGTCGCGGTTCGCTTCTCCGTAACCGGGACCGAATCCGAGCTTGTCCGACGCGGAGAAGACGGCGACCGCGTCGTCCGGCACGTCGGCGGTCCAACTCTTGACGATCGCGTAAGCCCCCCAGGAGCCGGCCAGCGTCGCCAGCGCGAATACGGCCGCGCCGATGCCGAGCGACCAGATATGACGGCGTTTGCGTTTCAGCTTCTTCTTCAGTTCCTTGAAAACGCGAAAGCGTAGCACCGGAATCCCCTTCTCTGCCTTTTTCTCTATTGTTGCCTGGGAATTCCGGTACTATGCGCTTAGGTTACCAATTTATCCATGGCAAGCTTTCTTTGCGTCTCGGCTTGCTCTTCTTCGCCGCCGCATGCCGAGGCTTTGCCTTCGCTGCGCGAGGTTTCGCCTGAGCCGCGGGCTGATGCTCGACTTCCCCGCTCTCGTCGGACGGATCGCGGTATGACCCGTCGAACGATTCCGGCTGCGTCATGGATCCGAGCGACGGGAATGCCGGAATCGACGGGAATCCGCCGTAAGCGTAAGGCTCGGCGCCGGCGTAGGAAAAGCCATGGCCCGGAGATATCAAGTCGGCCGGCGATACGGCCCCCGCCACTTGCGCATTGGGATAGCTGCCGTAGTAGCCCGGATAACCGACGTTCGGCATGGCCCCGGCTTGAACCCCGCCGACCTGCGGAACCGTTCCGTACCCGTAACCGTCGTAAGGCGACGAAGCGATCGGTTGCACGGCGCTTGGATTGCCCATGCCCTGGAATGCACCCGCCGTATTCGGCCAGCCGATCGGCGCCCCGCACGAAGAGCAACCGCCGACGGAAGCGGGAGAGACGGCGTTCGGGAACGGAGCGTTGTGCGCCGTATGCCCGCCGTAATTGCTGTCGTTCCAGCCTCCTATACCGCCATGGATATTTCCTCCGAGGTTACCCAACTGTCCGTCAAGCGAGCCGATGCCCTGAATAGGAGCGTGCCCGTATCCGCCTTGCGGTTGAACGGCGGGAGATACCGCGGAAGGAAATCCGAAGCCGTAATCCGGTGGGCAGTCGTCCGCCACGGCTCCCGCTACGACGGCAGGCGTCGGATATTGCAGGAACAGATCCTTGCTCGGCGCCGCATGGCCTCCGTAGATCGGTTGAATGTCTTGCACCGGATATGCCGGCGCGTGCGGCATGACGGGAGCGATCTTCTCCGATATCGGCATCGGCATCGGCATCGGCACCGGTGCCGGAAGAGGCGTCGGCAACGGCATCGGCATCGGTGCGGTTTCCGCCTTCGCGCCCGTGTTCGGCTTCGCGCCCGTTTCGGGCTTCACGCCTGTAGGCGCCTTCCCATGCATACCGCCGTGTCCCGCCGAGCCTACTCCTTCGTTCGAGGAACCGGCCTTCGGAATATTCACGACTTCGCCCGTAAGAAGCGCGTTCGGATTTTTCAACTGCGGATTCGCCTTGATCATATCTGACAAATGAATGCCCCACGCCTTGGACAGCTTCCACAGGCTGTCTCCCTGCTGAACGATATGCTGGTGCATCACTTCGACCGCCGATTTCGGCTGCGAATGGATTTTGACTTTCGTGCCGATCGCCAGCTCATCCGGATTGCTGATCTCCGGATTCGCCTTGATCAACTCTTCCAATGGCACGTTGTACTTCTTGGCGATCAAATACAACGTATCCCCTTGCTTCACCATATGGATCTTCACGCCGTTCCCTCCCTGATCGGATAACGTCCTCTACGTGCGGGCGGATGCCCTCGCGCAATCCCTACATCCTATGCAGGCAATGGGCGTTTGACATCCTTCCGAGCATAAAAAACCGACACCCCAGGACGGGATGCCGGATTCGTGAACGATCGCTTCGTTCGGGGACGTTATTCGGTTACGAACGGCAAGCTCGGATACGAGCCCAGCAAGCGTACTTGGCAGCCGATCGCCTCGATCTCGGAGATCGCGGCCGGCAGCAGTACCGTATCGAGCGACAGTTCGATATCGATGTAAAAATAATAGTTGCCCAGCTTCTTCTTCGTCGGGCGCGATTCGATCTTCGATAGATTGATCCGGCGCCAAGCGAACGCGGACAGCACTTGATGGAGCGCGCCCGGGTAATCTTCCGGCAGCGTGATCAGGATGCTCGTCTTCCGAAGCGGCGCCTGAGGCCGTTCCAGCGGCGCGTTGCCGACGAGCAGGAAGCGCGTGTAGTTGTTGTCGTGGTCGGTCACGCCTTCCCGGAGAATATCCAAGCCGAGGTCCTCCGCCGCGAGCTTCGTGCCGATCGCCGCCCATCCGAGTCCAGGGTTCGCCTTCACCACGCGTACCGCTTCGCTCGTGCTGCTCAGCGTCTCGAGCTCGGCGTGGGGCAAGTTGGCGCGCACGAATTGCTGACATTGCGCCATCGCTACCGGGTGACTCATCACCTTCGTAATTTTTCCTGGATCCCAAGCGCCGTCTTCGCCCGACAGCTCGTCTCGTCTTCCGATCAAGTTCTGAATCGACGGATAGATCCATTCCGCTTGAATCGGCAGATCGACCTCGTGAACGAGCCAATCCATATGCAGGCTTACCGAGCCGTCGATCGTGTTCTCGATCGGAATGATACTCCAATCCGTAACGCCTCTCGCGGTCGATTGGAACACGTCCTGAATCATTTTGTAATACACGAACTCGACGTCCTCGCCCCGGAACAAGTACCTGGTCGCTTCGTCGGATACGGTGCCGCTAGGCAGCAGCGCGACTTTGCGTCTCGTCATGCGCTCACCTCCGCTTCGGATGCCGCGAGAATGCGGTCGGGCGCATCTCCGAACTCCGGTTGGTCCTTGCTCAGCTTGCGCACCTGCGGGCCATGCAAGCAAGGCGCCAGCCAGCTTGTCGCCACGTCGATGCCTTCGTCCTTCATCGACTTCACGACGAAGCTTTCCAGCAATCCCTTCTTCGGCTCATCCCCCGCTTCCGCGAGAAGCAGCAGCGTAGGGCCGGCGCCGGACAGCACCGCGCCGAGGGCGCCGTTGTCGCACGCCTCGCGCAGAATCTTCTCCATGCCCGGTATGAGCGGCGCGCGATACGGCTGGTGCAGCCGGTCCCGCATCGCGAAGCGAAGCAGGTCCAACCTTCCGCTGGCAAGCGCCGCGGTCAACAGCGAGCTATGGCAGACGTTGAAGACGGCGTCCGTAAGCGACAGGCTCTCCGGCAATATGCCGCGCGCCTTCTTCGTCGCCAATTCGAATTGCGGCACGGCCGCCATTACGGCCAAGCCCGCGGGCGGATCGAGCTTGACGTGCTCCGCGCGAGTTCCGTCCCACGCGGCGACGATTATGCCGCCGAACAGCGAGGCGCCTACGTTATCCGGATGCTTCTCGAGGGCGGTCGCCATCTGGAACAACTCGTCCTTGGAGAGCGGATCCCCGATCAGCGCGTTCGCCGCGACGAGCGCCCCGACGATCGCCGCCGCGGAGCTGCCTAGCCCTCGCGTCAGCGGAATATCCGACCGGATCGCGATGTCCAGTTCGGGAAGCTCGGTTCCCGCGCGCTCGAATACGGCTTGCGCGACCTCGTACACGAGATTGGTCTTGTCCGTCGGAACGCCGCCGAGATTGTCGCCGTGCAGCGTAATCCGCGTCTCGCTTGCTGGCGCGAGACTCACCCATGCGAATAAAGATAATGCCATACCAAGCGAATCGAAGCCCGGTCCGAGGTTAGCGGTGCTTGCCGGAACCTTGACCACGACGCGGTCGGCGATCGTTGCGTTATTATTCAGGCTCATTGCGGACTCCTTTACCCCTCGACGCGGTAGACGCTTTTGATTTGTTGCACGGCGGGCAGCGCTTCGAACGCATCCAGTACGTCGTTCATCGCCGCCTTGCTCGCGTTATGCGTAATGATGATCAGCTCGGCGCCCGACTTGTTCGGCGCGGAAGGCTGCATGACCGATTCGATGCTGACGTCGAGACCGGAGAACACTTGGGCGATTTGAGCGAGCACGCCCGCGCGGTCGTCGACGTGCAGCAGCAGGAAGTACTTCGAGGCGATCTGCTCGTCCGTCTTGAGCTTCATGACCTTATAGCTAAGACCGGCTTGGCGTCCGTTCACGCCCAGCTTCATGTTCTTGACGACGGCGACCAAGTCGGCCACGACGGACGTCGCCGTCGGCAGCTCGCCCGCGCCGGGTCCGTAGAACATCGTCTCGCCGACCGCTTCCCCGTGAACGTATACCGCATTGTACACGCCGCCTACGGACGAGAGCGGATGACTCGTCTTCACCATCGTCGGTTGCACGCTGACGCTGATCGCGTCTTCGTCCCGCTCGGCGATACCGAGCAGCTTCACCTGGTAGCCGAGCCGCTTCGCATAGCCGATATCCTCTTGCGTAACGCCGCTGATTCCGCTCGCGCGAACGTCTTCCAGCGCGACGTTGGCCCGGAAGCCGAGCGTCGCCAGAATCGTCATTTTGCGGGCGGCGTCCAGCCCCTCCACGTCGGACGTCGGATCGGATTCCGCGTAACCGAGCGCCTGCGCTTCCTTCAGGACATCCTCGTAGGCGGCGCCCTCCTGGCTCATCTTCGTCAGAATATAGTTCGTCGTCCCGTTTACGATGCCCATGATCTTCGTGATGCGATCCGAAGAGAAGCCTTCGATCAGCGTCCGGATAATCGGAATGCCGCCTGCGACGCTAGCTTCGTACAGCACGTCGCAACCTTTCTCCCGCGCCTTCGCCAGGATTTCCGGTCCGTGCATCGCCATCAAGTCCTTATTCGCGGTAACGACGTGCTTGCCGCGCTCGAGCGCTTCGAGAATGAAGTCGCGGGATTGGGCGATGCCTCCCATCACTTCCACGATGACGTCGATCTCCGGATCGCGGACGATCTCCCACGGATCCTCCGTCAGCTTGTTCGGATCCACGTTGACGCTCCGGGATTTCGAACGGTCTTTCACCAATATTTTCGCGATCGAGATGTGCGAGCCGACTTGACTGCGCAAATCCTCTTGGTGGCCTTCGACGATGCGAACGACACCCGTTCCGACCGTGCCTAATCCGAGCAATCCTACTTTTACCGGCTTCATCCTGACTCCTCCGATTCTATCTATCTTCCAATGACTCGTCTTCCGATGCCTATGTCGCGCTAGCCTCTGCCGACGACGATCGCCCGCTTCACGCCGTCGATGGCGCGAAGCTTCTCTAGAAGTTCCGCCAGCTCTCCGTTCATGAGCGACGTGTCCACGGACACGACGACGTTCGCCATCCCTTGCAGCGGAATCGATTGCGAGATCGTCAGAACGTTCCCTTCGCTGGCCGCGAGCGTGCCGAGCACCTTGGACAGAACGCCCGAGCGATGCTCCAAGTCCATCGACAACGTAACGATGCGTTCGCGTGTCGTCTGCTCCAGCGCGTAGACGCCGTCCTTGTATTTGTAGAACGCGCTTCGGCTTAATCCGACGCGTTCGGCCGCTTCGTGAACCGTCGCCGCTTCCCCGCGCCGGAGAAGCTCCTTGACCTGCTCCGTCTTGAGGATGCCTTCGGGCAGCAAGTCTTCCCGAACGACATAATAGCGCTCCGCCATCTTCCGTCCTCCCACAAGAGACGAATGTATGCTCATGGTGGACATTATATCGAAAATCTTCACTCGAGGCAATAGGCGGCTTCCACTTGCGAGAAAATTGTCAAAAGATGCCTAACCATGTGGTATACTGGGAGCATTTAGATTAAATAAGCTTGCCGGAGGTATCGGATGGAGCCTAACTTAAACGCCAACCAGCGCGCTTGGACCGGAAGACGCCTGAGGAGCGACCTGCACGCCGGGAACGGCGTCGTCCTGCTCCCCGCGGGGCATCCGCTCTCGGATGAAGACATCATGAAGGTTCATCGCCATCGCATCGAATTGACGGAAGCCGACTTCGAGCCTCTATCCAAGCAAGACCAGGCGCTTCAGGCGCTGGAAGAATCGGTCGAGACGATTCAACGGCTGTTCGATGACATTCGACAAGGCGGAACGATTCCGTTCATGGACATTCGCAAGGAAGTATTGCCCGCTATCGTGCAATCGACGGAGCAGCTCCGCGTATTCCCGCTGCTCGTCTCGATGCAGGCGAAGGACGACTATACGTATCGCCATAATATCGCCGTCGGCGCGATCTCGTCCATGATCGGCAAATGGCTGAAGCTTCCCGAGAACGAACAAGCGATTCTAACGATGGGAGCGATCCTGCACGACGTAGGCAAGATGAGGATTCCCGAGCATATCCTGAACAAGAGGGACAAGCTGACGGACGAAGAGTTCGAGATCATGAAGAAGCATACCGTATACGGCTACCAGTTGATCCAAGAATGCAAGGAGCTCGACTGGCGTTCCGCCCTGATCGCCCTCCAGCACCACGAACGCGAGGACGGCAGCGGTTATCCGTTCGGCGTGACGGGCGATATGATCGATTCGCTCAGCAAGATCGTCGCCATCGCCGACGTGTTCCACGCGCTGACGAGCGATCGTTCCTACCGGAACGCTTCGCCTTTCTACGAGATTCTGCACCAGATGTACACGGGCAACCTCGGAAATTTCGATACGAGCATATTGCTTTTGTTCACCAGGCGGTTAATGGACGGACTGATCGGTTGCGAAGTGGAACTGACCGACGGCCGGATCGGCCGCGTCGTGCTCATCCCGCCGATGGATCCGACCCGCCCTCTGATTCATACGGGAGAATCGTTCATCGATCTTAGCAAGGAAACCGGCATCTACATGGAGCAGATCGTCGGCTGACGCGTCCCGATAACGTAGCGAAGCCCCCGCGGCCGATCAGGCGACGGGGGCTTCTTGCGGTTATGCTTAAGCGTCCTCGAACAAATAATCGTCCGTTCCGCCTTCGAAAAACTCGAATTCGAACTTGCCGATCCGAATGGTGTTGCCGTCCTTCGCGCCGCGCTTGCGCAGTTCGGCGTCGACGCCGATGCCCCGCAGAATGCGTCCGAAGCGGACGACCGCTTCGTGAGATCCGAATTGGGTGCGCCGCAGCAGCTTCTCGATCGCTTCGCTATGGATGACGAACGCGTCGTTATCCCGCGTAATCGTGAATTCGGCGCCGCCTTCCGGCTCGAACCGGTAGACGATGCCTTCCTCGGCTTCCTTCGCGTCCGTCTCTTCCGTCTCCGCCAACTCGGGCAACGAATCGAGCAAGTCCGCCACCTTGTACAGCAGTTCCTGCACGCCTTGCCTCGTGAGAGAGGAGATCGGCATGATCAGGATATCCGGCTTGGCCGCTTCGACCTTCGCGCGGAATTCCGCGAGATTGTCTTCCGAGTCCGGCATATCCATCTTGTTCGCCGCGACGATCTGAGGACGATCGGCGAGCTTGGCGTTGTACAGCTTCAGCTCGTCGTTGATCTTCTCCCAATCCTCGAACGGATCCCGGCCTTCCATGCCGGACATGTCCACGACGTGGACGATAATGCGCGTGCGCTCGACGTGCCGCAGGAATTCATGCCCGAGTCCGACGCCCGTGTGCGCGCCCTCGATCAACCCGGGCAAATCCGCCATGACGAAGCTCCGCTCGTCGCCGAGGTCGACGACGCCTAAGTTAGGCGTCAGCGTCGTGAAGTGGTATGCGCCGATCTTCGGCTGCGCGCCGGACACGACGGACAGCAGCGTCGACTTGCCGACGCTCGGGAAGCCGACGAGACCGACGTCCGCCATGACCTTCAGCTCCAGCGTAACCCAACGCTCCTGGCCTTCTTCCCCGTTCTCGGCGATCGCCGGCGCGGTGTTCGCCGGGCTCTTGAACCGGGTGTTGCCCCGTCCGCCGCGGCCGCCCTTGGCGACGACGACCTGCTGGTCGTGCCGCGTCAAGTCGGCGATCAGCTCGCCCGTATCGTCGTCTATGACGATCGTGCCCGGCGGCACGCGGACGATGTAATCCTCGGCGTTCGCGCCGTGCTGGCTCTTGTTGCGGCCCTTCTCGCCGCGCGGCGCCTTGAAGTGCTTCTGGTAACGGAAGTCCATGAGCGTCCGGAGACCTTCGTCCACGCGGAAGATAAGATCTCCCCCGTCTCCTCCGTCCCCGCCCGCCGGCCCGCCTTCCGGCACGTACAGCTCGCGGCGGAACGCGACCAGACCGTCGCCGCCGTCCCCGCCTTTTACGAATACTTTCGCTTTGTCTACGAACATGTTGATTTCACTCCAAGTGCGGCAACCGGACCGCCTGCGCGCGTCCATGGCATTGCCGTCACGTTAATTTAGGCCGGCAGCGGGAATCGAACGACGAGCGTTCTCGCTTGCGGCTTCTCTTCGGACAGCTGCTCTAGCGCTACATGTCCGATGCCGTCCAGGCATTGCGTTAAATCCGCGTTCACGCTATCCGCTGCCGCTAACTCTCCGGTATACGCCAGATCGACCTGCAAGCCGGATTCGGACTGCGACAGCGACAGCTTCAGTACGTTATCGTAGCTCGAGGCCGCGCCCGTTCTTACCCGAATGACGTTGATCATCCCGATAATCGCGAGGGCGAGCTTGTCCGTATCGTAAGGCGCCCGATCCAGCTGCAACCCTTCCTGTACCTCTACGTCGAGTCGCATCGTGTCGCACATCGTACGGAACGACAGCAGATAGATCGACAGCTTCGGAATGCCGAAATGGGACAACCGGCTGTCATGGTCCATTCGCGCTCGAATGCGATCCACGATCGCCACGGCTTTATCGGGCTTGTTCAAGCGCAAATAGCCGTACAGCACCTGCAACTCGTTCATCCAATCGTGCCGATGATGGCTAAGCGTCTGGATCACCGAAGCATGCGCATGGTCGAGCAGCCGCTCGTAACGCTCGCGATCCCTGCGAGACGCCGCGTACATTAGGATACCCCCAAGCGCGACGCTCCAAATCACGAATAGAGCAAGCGGCCACCATGGGTCCGGCCAGACGAATATCGCCGCGATGGGCAACGCGAGCGAGGAAGCCGCGAAGATTTCCCAAGGCGTTAATTTCCTTACCTTCATTCGACTTCCCCGTTCCTCTCAGCCCTTCGTTCGTTCCGACGGCACGTCTTATCGCTTCCTCAGTATAGCACGAGGGCTCGCGGCGTCACCATGAGTACCAAGTCGCGTCGCCGTTTACGCAAAAACCCGGCCATGATTACGATGGCCGGGTGTTCTCGGTGCCGTATTAGACTTCAAGAGCAGCGGCTACTGGCGCTTGCTCGAGCGGGTATACGCTCACTTTCTTGCGATCGCGTCCCCAACGTTCGAATTTCACGACGCCGGTCACGAGCGCGAACAGCGTGTCGTCTTTGCCGATGCCGACGTTGTTGCCCGGGTGGATCTTGGTGCCGCGTTGGCGTACCAGGATGTTGCCCGCGAGAACGTTTTGTCCGTCCGCACGTTTAGCGCCAAGGCGCTTGGAGTGCGAATCGCGTCCGTTCTTCGTCGAACCTACCCCTTTTTTCGAGGCGAACAACTGAAGATTCAGCTTCAACATAGTGTCAACCTCCTTTTTCCGCAAAGGTTACTTTTATTTTGACGTACTTGCCGTATGCATCCGCGATGGATTCCAGAGAAACGAGCATGCCTTCCAGCAACAGCTGGACTTGGGCGTTCCGGGCTTCGTCGTCGCTGATCGGCGTTACCACCTTCAACAACCCGTCTTTCTCGGATACCTCGGCATCGGGCGCGAGCCCCGTCAATTTCTCGATGGCGTTCACCGTTCCCGTCGCGACCGCCGACACGCCGGCGCAGACGATGTCTTTGCCCGGGTCGTCGTAATACGCGTGACCGGATACGGTAAACCGCGTAATATGGCTACGTCCGTTCCGCACGAGCGTAATCTTGATCATAAGGCCACCTCTTACGCCTTGATGCTCTCGATCGTCACTTTCGTGTACGGTTGACGATGACCTTGCTTACGCTTGTAGTTCTTCTTAGGCTTGTACTTGAAGACGATGATCTTCTCGCCTTTGACTTGTTGCTCGACTTTGCCCGTTACGGACGCGCCGGATACGAGCGGAGCACCCGTCGTAAGACCGTTGCCGTTGGATACCGCGAGCACGCGGTCGAACGTGATGCTGTCGCCTGCGTTAGCCGCAAGCTTCTCGACGAAGATAACGTCGCCTGCTTGGACTTTGTATTGCTTGCCGCCTGTTTCGATAATCGCGTACATTCTGTTGCACCTCCTCATGTCTAAGACTCGCCTCATGGGGTGCCGGTTGCCGCAGCTTCGTTCAGCCAGGGCAGCGCCGGTCTTGTCGACCCGGTGGAGTGCGGTTGTAGCCTGCAAAACTTCAGATTGCACGCACTAACGTAGTTTATCATAATGCCCAAATGAATTCAACCGTAAACTTAAGCAAACCTTGCAAGCCTTCGAAAGTCGCGAGGAATGATGCCGAACGGGTTATCGCACGTAAATCTTCCCGCTGCCTTTGCAGGCGGCGCACGTCTCGTAGAAGTAGTTCATCGCGTTCGCGCGCGCCTTCTTGCGAGTAATCTCGAGCAAGCCGAGACGCGTCCATCCGACGACTTGGCACTTCGTGCGGTCCTTCTTCATGGTCGTCTCCAGCCGTTGCACGACTTGGTGCCGATGCTCCTCGGTTTCCATATCGATGAAATCGACGATGATGATGCCGCCGACGTCCCGTACCCGGAGCAACCGGGCGATCTCCTCCGCCGCTTCCCGGTTCGTCTGGAATACCGTCTCCTCGAGCGAGGCGGTGCCCGTATACTTGCCGGTGTTCACGTCGATTACGGTAAGCGCCTCCGTCTGGTCCCACACCAAGTACCCGCCGCTCTTCAGCCAGACGCGCGATTGGAACGCCTTGTCGAGCTGTTCCTTGATGCCGAACTTCTCGAACATCGGCTGCGGTTCGCCGTAGAACCTGACGCGGTCCTGCAGTCCGGGGACGGCTTGCCTGACGTATTCCTTCGCGTCCTTCGCGCGCGCTTCGTCGTCGATGATCAATTCTTCCGTGTCGGGCGTAATGACGTCGCGGATAAGCCGCTGCACGAGCCCCGAATCCCTATGCAACTCCGCGGGCGCTTCCGATCGCGCGCTGCTCGCCGCGACGTCCTGCCATTTCCGCCTTAATCCGTTCAAGTCCTCCTCGAGCGAGGCGCGGCTTTCCCCCTCGGCGTTCGTCCGCATGATCAGCCCTTCGCCATCCTGGCGAATGTCTTCCGCCAGACTCTTGAGGCGAAGGCGTTCCGATTCTAGATCGATCTTCTTCGATATGCCGATATAATCAGCGCCAGGCATGAAGACGAGCCAGCGGCCCGGCAAGGAGAAGTGGGTCGTGACGCGAGCGCCTTTGCCGCCGAGCGGCTCTTTCATAACCTGCACGAGCAGTTCGTCTCCCGGCTTGAGCAGATCCGAGATGGACGGCTTGTCCTTCGGTTGCTTGTCCAAGTGGGGGTGCAGCGCGTCGTCCACGTACAGGAACGCGTTCTTGGTTAATCCGATATCGACGAAAGCAGCTTGCATGCCCGGCAGAACGTTGACGACTTTCCCTTTGTAGAGATTGCCGATGAGCGACGTTCCTTCGACTTTCTCCACGCTGAATTCCGCAAGCTTTCCGTTCTCGAGCAAGGCCGATTGGGTAACGTTTTGCGAGCAATGGATGAACAGCTGCTTCATGCAAACCTCCCGCTGGTTGCGCTTTTCTTTATTTTACATGAAAAAACGCAAATCCGCATTCCCCGATGTCAGTCTGCCGAGAAACCCGTCGATTATCGTCTTCTCGGGCACGACCTTCGCGATCTTCCCGCGGCGCATGACGTAGACGAGATGGTATTGCTCCTTCATGAACAGCCGAATGACGTGCGCGAGCGGACGATCTTCCGCGATGACGATCGGACGGGACAGCACGCCCCGGTCGATGCGGCTGTCCGATCGCTCGCTGCGGTGGACGAGAAATCGCAAAAAAACGAACGGAACGTTGCGCATATACGTCCAGTTGGACGCGCACAGAAACAGCCCGACCGCGAGCAGGTTCAAATGCACGAGCCCGCCTCCCAGCAACGGATAGAGCGATCCGAGCACGATCAGGCCGCTGAAGACGAGACTGATTCTCGCGCACCACATCAACGTTCGGTGATAAGGCGTATGCAAGCTCATCCACGCCTGGAGCATTCTGCCTCCGTCGAGCGGCAGTACCGGCAACAGATTGAACGCGCCGATGAGCAGATTCGCCCTAACGAACGCTTCCACCCAGACGGGGTCCGCCAAGCCAGCTTGTCCGAGCATCCAGCCGGCGCCGCATAGAATCAAGTTCTGCGCCGGTCCCGCGAGCGCGACCCAGATTTCTTCCCGCGCGGGCAGCGTCCCCGCTTCCTCCACCTCGACGACGCCGCCGAACGGCAGCAGCTTGACTTCCCTCACCGTCCAGCCGAAGCGCAGAGCCGCGAGCAAATGCCCGAGCTCGTGCCATAAGACGATGACGAACAGCGTGGCCAGCTCCATGAACCGTCCGGTCGCGACCGACGCGATCATGACGAGCACGAACAGCGGGTGCAAGCGGAACGCGATGCCCTTCCATTTAATCAAAGGGAACCACTTCCGTCGGATTCAGCTTCTTCCCGTTCTGCTGCACGGCGAAATAAAGCGAGCTTTCTCCTCCCGCTTCGGTCGCCGCTTTCAGCTCGCCGAGCTTATCGCCCGCTTCCACCCAGTCGTTCTCGCCGACCGCGGCGCTCCCCAAGTTGCCGTAGACCGATAAGACGCGGCTCGGATGCTCGACGAGAATGGTAACGCCGCCTTCTCCCTCGGACTGAACCTGCAGCACGCGTCCGGCATACACCGAGACGATGTCGCTTCCGCCGGGAGCGGCGACCTGCACTCCGCTTCCGCTCTGCGCGAACGTCTCGACGACTCTGCCCTGAACGGGCGGCACCGTATCCTCCGGCTTCAGCGAGACGCTCGCTTCCTTCGTCTCCACTCCGCGGGGGGAGAACGGCAGGAACGACGGCGAGCCGCCGAACGTATCGCCGTACCAAGCCTCGATCGCCTCGAAGTCCATATCGTTGGATACGGAATCGATCAGCCATAGCTTCGCTTCCCCGCTGCCCGGAAGCTCCAGCTTCATTCCCCCCCAGATACCGCCGAACAGCAATCCCGCGATGAAGATGCGGATCGCCATCCCGCGCGCCCAAGGGGACAAGCCGCTTCGGCCGGGCGCGCGGCGCAAGTCCGGCGCGCGAGACGTCGGAGGCAGCCCTTTCATGCCCGTCCATTGGCTCGCCGTATCGTATTTCATCGTCCGTTGCTTCTCTTTCCACCAGAGCTCCGGATCCGGATCGTCGTACGGCATGATCGGCGACATCGGAGGAAGCTGCGCGGACGGAGGAGCAAGCGTCGTTACGTGCTCCGCTTTCATCTGCGCCTCTACCGGCGCTGCCGGGACCGGCAGCAGCGGGTCCGCCGCTTCGTCGTTCCCCTTCGTCTCCATCTCGTCCAGCAGCTGCTGTATCCGTTCACGCCTGCGTTCGCGCACGTTGTTCCGCATCGGCATGGCAAGCCCTCCTTGTCCTTCTACCCTACTACCACCTTATGGCGGACAAGGGGCTTTTAGACTTCTGGGCGGGTTCCACGGGTTTCGTCGACGAGTAGGAAAAGGGACAAGTGTCTCCTGGAGAGCGAAGCGGCTGCTTTTACGGTCCCGAACTCTCCGTTATAACGGGGTTCCCATTTCAGAGTTCGGGATCGTAACGGCAGCGTAAACCAGCTAATGTTTGTCAAGCATTGGCGTCTTGGCCTCTGGAAAAAATCTTGTTATAATTCTGTACATACCAAATAACCCCCGTTGCAGCGGAGGTATTGGTTAATTATGGATTATGCAGTGTAGGGCAATCCCTTCTTCAAGATGGCGTATATGTGATGCAAGAGCTTGTTAGCGCAAGCAATCACCGTCACCTTATAGGGCTTGCCCTCTTCTCTTTTCTTATCGTAGTACGCTCGTAGCCTCTTGTTGTTACTTCCCCTAATTCCACATTGCACCGCCAAATATAGCGCTCTTCGCAGCCTTTTAGAGCCGCGTTTGGTGATGCGGGTGCTGGACGCTACGAATTGTCCGGAACTATGCACGCTCGGATCTAGCCCTGCGTAGGCTACGAGTTGTTTCGGATCCTCAAACTGCCCTGCATCCCCGATTTCCGCTATTAGCGAGGCCGCTAGTTTATCCCCGATGCCTGGAATTGTTTTTAGCAACTCCACTTCCGGAATTCCTTTCGCCTCTTCTTGGATTCTCATCTCCAGTTGACTCAATTGTTCTTGTTGAGCAAGCAGGATCTCTACCATACACAATAATGCTGTCCCTTGAGCGGCACTTTGCTTCCGAGGGAGTTGTAGGTTTTGGATTCGCTCTACTTTCGATTGAATCCATGTCTTCCCGTGGGAAGTGCCTGCTGTTTCGCGTATCACTTCCTCCGTAATGGCCACCCCCTGAAGCACTTGAAGTAGCACACGCAAAGAAGTCTTGGAAAACAGATCATGGAACACACCTTCATAGGCCGGGCAAACTTGATCCAACAGCGCCCTCGCGTTCAATTTCGACTGAACGAATTGAGCCGTCATAAACTCATGCTGCCTCGTCAGGTGCTGCATCTCTGTTATTTGATCCGCCCACCTTCGGTGAGGCTTTACATCGCCACGATAGTACATCTCGGCTAAATGCCATGCATCTGCCGCGTCCGTTTTAACTTTGCGTAACTGTGCGCTTTTTGAGCGTTTAGACAACAAAGGGTTTAAGATGAAATGCTCGACATTCATCTGCTCCAAGTAGGCGACGACCACTCTATGGTAGTGCCCGGTTGCTTCCAAAACAACAACGGGCTTGGCACTCGTGTGCTCTTCTAAAGCATGAATGACGGAGACTAGCCTTTCAAGCCCACCTCCGGCATGCCGAATGGTTTCCGATTTTCCATATGCCTCACCACGCTTCGTAAACGCTTGAAATACACTAAAATCCTTCGCGACATCAAGTCCAATAACCGGTTTCATGTCAACTCCTCCTGATGTGAAAATAGCCGGCAAACCCACGATGGTTCCAAACCCATAGCTTCGCTTGTGATGCGAGGTCAAATGCCCCAACCAGCTCAAACATGGTCATTGGAGGTAGTGGGAGAACAGTTTACGCTGCGGGGTAAAATCCCCTAGGAGATACGCGTTCTCCCGGCTACCGCCATCATAGATTGCCTATAAAAAAAGGCCAACCAGAAATAACTGGCTGACCTGATAATACGAAGGAGATACTTCGTCCCGCTCCGGCCACCGTCGACAACAAAAAGAACTGCCCCCAATGGAACAGTCCCTTGTCCGCTATAGATCCATCTGATACTTCTCCTGGTGCGCCCGAATGCTGAACACCAGCCCGATCGACAGCATGTTCAGCAGCAGCGACGTTCCGCCGTAGCTAATGAACGGCAGCGTAATGCCCGTCAGCGGCATGATTCCGATCATCATCCCGATGTTCTCGAAGATCTGGAACACCATCATCGAGGCGATCCCGATAATGACGAACGACCCTCGCAAGTCGATGCACTGATACGCGATCAGGATCATTCGGTAGATGAACAGGAAGTATAAGAGCAGCAGCACCGCCGCCCCTTGGAAGCCGAACTCCTCGGCGATAACGACGAATATCGAATCCGAATACGTATACGGAATGAACTTGCGGTTCTTCGACTCGCCCTGCATATAGCCGTCGCCCGCGAGCCCGCCCGAACCGATGGCTATCTGCGCGTATTCCGACTGCCGGCGATCGTCCGCCGAAGCTTCCTCCGGGTGGATATACGTGTTAATCCGCTGGTACCAGTGCGCTTTTTCGTGCTCTTGCATGTAAGTTTTGATTTCTTCGTTATACGTATTGAACAACGTAACGAACAGCATCAAGCCGCCGACGACCGCCACAAGTCCGATCATCACGTAGGAATAGCGGATGTTCCCGATCCAGAGCATGCCGAGCACGATGAAAATATAGATGATCGCGTTGCCCAAATCCGGCTGAATCATGACCAGCAGGAACGGAACGAACACCATCGCGGCCACCAGCATGACGTCGCTGCGCATTCTGAGCGGGTCGCCGAGCCGTCTGCCGAGCACCGCGGCGATCGTGATGATCAGGAAGATTTTCATGATCTCGGCAGGCTGGAATTGGAATCCGCCCGGCAAGATGAACCATCCCTTGGCCCCGTTGATCTCCGGAGCGAACAAGTACACGGCAACGAGCAGAATGATCCCGATCGCATACCAGACGTACCACATTTTCAAGATGAGACGGTAATCGATCAGCGTGCTGAGCACGATGACGACGAAACCGACGCCGAAATAGACGAGCGTCTTCAGATCGTAATTCGGATATAGCGGATTGCCGTGCGTCGCGCTACGGATTAGAATCGCGCTGATGCACATGAACGCCGCGAGAATGAGCAGCATCATCCAATCCATTTTCTTCCATCGGTTCAACAAGCTCCGATCAACCCATTCCCAAGAACTTCTTTACTTTGCGGAACATGCCGGCTTTTTCCTCCAACTGAGACAGCGGAACGGTTTCCCCCAGAATGCGGCGCGCGATGTTGCGGTATGCGATAGCCGCGCGGGAGTTCGGGTTCATAACCGTCGGTTCCCCTTGGTTAGCGGCTTTGATTACTAATTCATCATCGGGTACGATGCCGATCAGATCAATGGCCAATACTTGGCAGATATCGTCGATCTCCAGCATGTCTCCGCTCTTCATCATGTTCGGCCGAATCCGGTTGATCACGAGCTTCGGCGAGGAGATATGGCTCTTCTCCAGCAAGCCGATGACGCGGTCGGCGTCGCGAACGGCGGCGTTCTCGGGCGTCGTGACGACGATCGCTTGCGACGCGCCCGCGATGGCGTTGCGGAAGCCTTGCTCGATGCCCGCCGGGCAATCGATGATGACGTAATCGAAATCCGGCTTCAAGCTTTCGATAATCTGCTTCACCTGATCCGGCGTAACGTCGTTCTTGTCTTTCGTCTGCGCCGCCGGAAGCATGTACAGCTCGTCGAAGCGTTTGTCTTTAATGAGCGCCTGGTTTACCCGGCACCGGCCTTCCGCGACGTCGACCAAGTCGTAGACGATCCGATTCTCGAGCCCCATGACGACGTCCAGGTTACGCAAGCCGATATCGGTATCGACCATGCACACTTTTTTGCCGAGCAGCGCGAGCGCCGTTCCCAAATTCGCCGATGTCGTCGTCTTGCCGACACCGCCCTTGCCTGAAGTGATTACAATCGCTTCTCCCATGACGTTACACTCCTTTGAACTGCATGACTTCCTTGCGGTGACGGCCGAGGCTCGTCATCTTGTCGATGGCCATGGCGCCGTCCTTCAAGAACGCGTATTCCATCCAAGGCTCCGCGGACGTCCATTCGTCGGGCGGCCGGCTGATAACGTCCGCGATTCGAAGCTGGGTCGGCGTCATCGAGGACGCAGCGATGATCGCATCCGTATTGCCGGAGGAGCCCGCGTGAACCATGCCCCGCAGCGCACCCAGAATATATACGTCCCCCGTGCAACGAACGATTCCGCCAGGATTGACGTCGCCGAGCAGGAGCAGATTGCCTTCGAATTCCAGCGTCTGGCCGGATCGGACGATCGTGGCTACCGTCCGCAACCCCGGCGGTCCGGACAACTCCTCCGGTTCGGCCGGCGCGTTGCTCTCGATCGATTGAATCAATAGATTGCCTTGCTTGCGTAATATGGCGCGCAGCCGCTCTTGGTCGTCCTCGTCCAACTGCCTCGCGCCCAGCTTGACGAACACGTGTATGATCGGTCCCGTGAATTGCTGCACGTGCTTGTCCAGCTTCGCGCCGAGTTCTTCCAAGAGAGCTTCGAATTCGCATTCGTCGTCCAGCAGAAAAACAAGCCCTTCTTTAATTCCCTTGATCGTAATGTGCGACTTGACGGCCATCTTTCCGCTCCTCCCTACGGATATTGAAATTCTGCCAAGATAAGCCGAATTCCTGCTTACTCCGAATTGTCTTCTCCCGAGGATTGGGACGGTTTCACCAAATAACGACGTACGGGCACGTAGATAACAAGGGCGAACAATAGCTGCAACAGCGACGTCGGTGCGACCTGCCAGTAGAAGACGAAGCTATAAGGCAAGTCCGTCAGACGGAAAAGCTTGTAGATCAAATAGACGATCGTATCCAGCAAACCGCTGCCGATGACGACGATCCAGACGAAAAAACCGAGCGTGAACGTTCGACGCTCCGCGAGCAAGCCGGCCGCATAGCCGAGCAAGCCCATTCCGAAGCCGTATGGGCCAATGAGGTGGCCATAGAATAGCAGATCTTGCAGCAACCCGAAGCCGAGACCGAATAAGAACGCGCGGTGACGGCCGGCGAAGCCGGAGACGAATAACGTCATGATGAATGCGAAATGCGGCAGCAGCCTGTCCGTCCACTCGGGCGGAACGAGCCACGGCACGATAGCGTTCTCGACGAGCAGCAACAGTAGCGTCCAGACGACGACCCGGTTGATCCTCATCGTCAAGGACCGTCCACGTCGGGCACGACGACGACGAACACTTCCCGCAAGTGATCGAACTTGGCCGCCGGCGTAATGATCGCCGTATGCGTCAAGCCGAAGTCGCCGACTTGGCGGCTCTCGACCGTGCCGATAACGATGCCTTTCGGGAATACGTTGCCAAGACCCGAAGTGATGACTTTATCGTCCTTGGCGAGCGGATCGCGTTCGTCGATCTTCGTCATCTGAAGCGTGCCGGACTCCTCTTCGTATTCGATGATTCCGAACGATTCTGTTTCCTTGCCGAGCACCGTCGCCGATACCGGCATCCCCTTGGAGGAACTTTCGTCCAAGTCCGTAATCAGCTTGACGGTCGACGTGAACGTCGAGACGTGGCTGACGATGCCGACGAGACCGTCGATCGTCGTGATCGCCATCTCGGGCTTGACGCCGTCGTTCGAGCCGAGATTGATCTTGATCGTCTTCTCGTACGGATTCGAAGTCGTTCCGACGACCTGCGCGATCAAGTAACGATAGTTATCCAATTGCTTCTGGCGTTCGGTGAACGAGAGCGCCTCTTGCAGCCGCTTGTTCTCCGCCTCCAGCGAATTGAACCGAATCTGGTCTTGCGTATATTGGGCGACCGTCTGGCGAAGGAGTTCATTCTCCTTATACACGTCGGAAAGCCGGCCGAGGTCGCGGAAGAAATCCGCGACCGCTCCGACCGGCCGGTAGAATACGCCTTGTGCAGTCCCGACGGCATCGTTGATGAACTTCTCGGGCCAAGTGAGTTTCTTGCGCCCGAGCGTGAATCCCATGAGCGCGATGAACACGATCAACCCGATCATAAGAATGAACAATCTTTTGTTGCGCATTAATTTAAAGATATCCGCTCACCTGCTTTTCCGTCCCATGGGCTGAAGCTTGCTTGCTTAACGCGATCCGCCTTTCGATTTGAACAACCCGATATTGTCCAGCGCACGTCCCGTGCCGATAACGACGCAGTCGAGCGGGTTCTCCGCCACGAGTACGGGCATGCCCGTCTCGCGCGCGAGCAGCTTGTCGAGGTTGCGCAGCAGCGCGCCGCCGCCGGTCAGGACGATTCCCCGGTCCATGATGTCGGCGGACAGCTCCGGCGGGCACTTCTCGAGCGTGATCTTGACCGCGTCGACGATCGAGTTCACGGTGTCGGACAACGCTTCGGTCACTTCGTCCGACGTGATGGCCAGCGTCTTCGGCAAGCCGGACACGAGATCGCGGCCGCGAATTTCGATCGATTCGAGCTTGTCGAGCGGAAGCGCGGAGCCGATCTCCATCTTCAATTGCTCGGAGGTGCGTTCTCCGATCATCAGATTGTACAGGCGCTTGATGTAAGAGATGATCGCGTCGTCCATCTCGTCGCCCGCGATGCGGATCGACCGGCTCGTAACGATGCCGCCGAGAGAGATGACCGCCACTTCCGTCGTTCCGCCGCCGATGTCGACGACCATGCTGCCCGTCGGTTCCCAGACGGGAAGATCGGCGCCGATCGCGGCCGCGAACGGCTCTTCGATGATGAACGCTTCGCGCGCGCCCGCTTGCTTCGTCGCGTCTTCCACGGCGCGTTTCTCGACGGCCGTAATGCCCGACGGGACGCATACCATGACGTTCGGATGGCGCGGGAACAGCGTCCGCGGCTTTTGCGCCCGGCGGATGAAATATTTGATCATCGTGGCCGTCGTCTCGAAGTCGGCGATGACGCCGTCCTTCATCGGACGGATCGCGACGATGTTGCCCGGCGTGCGGCCGATCATCTTCTTCGCTTCCGTGCCTACGGCTTCGATTTTTTTCGTATCGGTACGCAGGGCGACCACGGACGGTTCCCTGACGACGATTCCTTTGCCTTTAACATAGACGAGCGTATTAGCCGTACCTAGGTCGATACCCAGATCTCGCGTGAATGCCATGTTGCTACCTCCTGCTTTAACCGCGACTGCTAGGATGACGCCGGGAGGGGCGTACCAGTCGTCGGGACAATCCTTCTTATTATATTACAAGCATCCCGTCTCCTTCAAACTCGTATAGCGATTGTCACCGATTACCAAATGATCGAGCAATTCGATCCCGATCAGCTCTCCGGCTTCGGCAAGGCGCTTCGTCAAGACGATGTCCTCCTGGCTCGGCGTCGGGTCTCCGCTCGGATGGTTATGCGCGCACAGAATCGAAGCGCTGCTGCGGCGAATGGCCGCCCGGAACAACTCTCTCGGATGGACGATCGAAGCGTTCAAGCTCCCGATCGATAGCGTCTGACGGCCGATCACTTGGTTCTTCGTGTTCAAGAACAGGCATACGAAGTGTTCTTCCCGCAGATGGCGCATCTCTTCCATGAGGAGATTAGCCGCATCCTCCGGACACGAGATCTTGACCATGTCCGGGAGCCGCGACCTTGCGACCCGCCTGCCCAGCTCGATCGAGGCTTGAAGGAGAAGCGCTTTGGCCGGACCGACGCCTCTGATGTGCGTAAGCTCGTCCCAATTGCTCTCCGCGAACTTGCGCAAGCCTCCGCATTCCGAGAGGATGCGCTGCGCCAGATGGACGGAAGACTCGTCCCTCGTCCCCGTTCCGAGCATGATCGCGAGCAGCTCCGCGTGGCTGAGAGCGCTTGCCCCGTGTCGTTGCATTCTTTCCCGCGGCCGTTCTTCGGACGGAATCTCCCTAATTCGAAACGAACGTTGTTCCATACCGCTTCGTCCTGCTTTCCATAGCCGCGTCGGCCGCGGGATTGGCTTAAGGTACTAAGGTTTCGAGACGCCGAACGTCTCCAGCATGACGGCCAAGAGCGAGACGGGAAGCCCGACCACGTTGAAGAAGTCGCCTTCGATCGATTCGACGAGCAGCGCCCCGAGCTCTTGAATGCCGTATGCGCCGGCTTTGTCCATCGGTTCGCCGCTGGCGATATATCGCGACAGCTGCTCGTCGGACAGCTCGCGCATGCGAACTTTCGTTACCCGGTGGGAAATGACCGACTCTCCGTCAGACGCGCGGACGCAAGCGATGCCCGTATAGACTTCGTGAACGCGTCCGGACAGCGCCCGAAGCATTCGGAACGCGTCTTCCGTGTCCGTAGGTTTCCCCATTACTTCCCTGTCTAAGACGACGATCGTATCGCTCCCGACGATAATCGCGGAAGGCGGGGCTTGTCCGGCGAGTTGCTCTTGAACGGAGAATGCCTTTCTCCGGGAAAGTCCTTCGACGATCTGCTCCGGCGTCCAATCGGACGGCGTGTCCTCGTCCACGTTGCTCGGAACGACTTCGAAGGGCAATCCGAGCAAGCGGATCAGCTCCTGCCTGCGCGGCGAGCCGGAAGCGAGAATTAACGTTGCTGCGGTTGCGTTCATCTTGCGGATACATCCTTTCGATATTACATTTTCCGATACACCCAGATCGCGAGAGCGGCCCCGATCAAGCTGAGCAGACTGATATTCGCGTGGAACGTGAAGTCGTAACGGAACACGATCAGGTCCGCCGCCGGCGACCAATCGATCGGAAGCGTGCGCGTAAGGAATTTCAAGCTTTGCGCGTCTTGCAGCGATCTCGCGACGAGCGTTCCGGCGAGCATGCCGAGCCAGACGAACAAGAGAAGGATCCAAGCGTTTTTCTTCATGATTCGCGTTTCACCACCATTTTTTGACACCTGCTTCCTCATTATACGTGTACCCGCGAACGCGCACAATGCGCAATAACAAAGACAGCCCCGAAGAATCAGAGCTGTCTCTTCCAATAGTTCCTACCGCTTATCCTTGGGTCGACGGTTGCAGCGTCCGGCGCAATTCGCCGTCCGCGAGCCGAGCCTGCAGAACCGCAGTCTGGGCGCCCCACAGGTGGTACCGGGACGGCTTGCCGCCGTAGCTCGCAAGCGAATCGAGGGCCGAATCGAGCGATTGCCCGAGCTTATCCGCAGGCGCCTTCGCCGCTCCGGTCAACGCTCCCGCCGCGGTTCGCGAAGCTTGCCAATCCGCGGAAGCCTGCTTAAGCGCATCGGCATCGTCGGCGGACATAGGCTGCGGAAGATCGTCCTGCAGACCGCTAACGGTGAGCTGCGAGATCAGTTGCCCGAGCGCCGCGCTCTTCGTCATGTACGAGGCAGTCGCTTCGGTAAGTTCTCCCGCGCCCAACAGCAACGTCGCGCCGCCCGCAGGCTTAACGTACACTTCGATATTGGGCATTTGCGCAGCCAGCAGTTCGGCTTCGGCTTTCGTCGACGCGATGCCGGCGTATACCCGGTAGCCGTCCGTGTCGTCGATCGCGGCGGGCAATCCGACTTCCTGCAGTTGCGCCACCGCAAGCTGCGCGCTGTCCGCGCTTTTGAACACGCCGTATTGGAGGACGTAAGCTTCGTTCGCGGGAACCTCGGCGATCGTCCCGTTCGGCTCCGCGGATCGCGGGACATCCGTATCGCCGGTCGTACCAGGCAACGACGTAGCGGAAGTCGCCGGCGACGGATCGGCCGACGGAAGCAGCACGCTCTCCGTTCCGTCGGTCTCCGGGGTCTTGCTCGGAAATATCGGTTCGCCGGTGAACAGCGTGAGCACCATGTAGCCGAACAAAGCTCCCGTCACGATCGCGGCGGCGACCGAGAGGATGACTCGCGTCCAAGACGGAGCGGAAGGAGGCGCATAGGCGCCCGAACGCGACATCCATCCGGCGTTCGCGGGGCGATAATCGCCTGCTTCGTCCTCCGGCAAGCTCCACCTCTCCGGCTGTTCGTGGTCGGTCTCGATCTGCTCCAGCTCCCTCACGAGCCGAGGCTGACGCTCTCGGGCGGCCGGGATCTTCCAGTCGATCATCGGCGGCGCAGGCTGGGATATCGGCGTTGGAGGAGCCTTCGGTTCCGCCTGCTGACGAGCTTCCGGTTGTCGCGGTTGTTTAGGTAAATGCACGACGACCGAATCCGTGCGCCGGATCATGTCCTCGAGCGCGCGGATATCGTCGTCCAGATAAGGTCCGTTCATAGGCGGATACGATTCGATGACCGTATCGGTCGGTTCGGTTATTCGCGCATCCGGCGCGATCGGCAGAAGCTCCGCGTTCGTCTGCGTCGCGAGAGACTCTTCAGCGGGCCGTACCGGCAACTGGCGCTGCGTTTGGCGGGCGGGTTCCGCCGCATGCGCCGGCTTGTCCGGCTTCGGCGCGGGCAACGGATCGAATCGGAACGTCATTCTTGCCTTGGATGTCATCCTGCGTCTCCCCTTGTCCTGCAATCTATCAATAAGATATGAGAGAAGAGAGAAAGATATGATCGCGGATTGGGGAAAAGAGTTGCGGTGGCAGTGGCCGGTGCCGCGGCATTCCATAACCCGGCTTTGCCGGGTTATTCAGCCAAATCCGGGGCCGGGGCATTCTGTAACCCGGCTTTTCCGGGTTAATCAACCAAATCTGATGACGCGGCCTTATGTAACCCGGCTTTTCCGGGTTATTCAGCCAAATCCGGTGACGCGACCTTCAATAACCCGAATTTGCCGGGCTATGCAACCAAATTCGGTGCTGCGGACTCCAGTAACCCGGATTTGCCGGGCTATGCAACCAAATTCGGTGCCGCGGCCTCCAGTAACCCGGATTTGCCGGGCTACTCAAACAAATTCGGCGCCGCGACCTTCAATAACCCGGATTTGCCGGGCTATGCAACCAAATTCGGTGCCGCGGCGTTCCATAACCCGGCTTTGCCGGGTTATGCAGCCAAATCCGGGGCCGGGGCATTCTGTAACCCGGCTTTTCCGGGTTAATCAACCAAATCTGATGACGCGGCCTTATGTAACCCGGCTTTTCCGGGTTATGCAACCAAATTCGGTGCCGTGGCCTTCAGTAACCCGGCTTTGCCGGGCTATGCAACCAAATTCGGTGCCGCGGCCTCCAGTAACCCGGATTTGCCGGGCTACGCAACCAAATCTGGGGCCCACCTCTAGTTACTCAACCAAAACTCCCGCGCATGCATGATATAGCGCGATGACACTGAGTTACTCAACCAAAATTCCCTCGCATGTACGATATAGCGCGGTCACACCGAGTTACTCAACCAAAACTCCCTCGCATGCATGATATAGCGAGGTCACACCGAGTTACTCAGCCGAAGCTCCCGAGCATAAACGATATAGCGCGATGACACCGAGTTACTCAGACAAAACTCCAACGCATGCACGATATAGCGCGGTCACTCCGAGTTATTCAAACGAAACTCCCCAGCATACACGAGATAGCGCGATGGCACCGAGTTACTAGACAGAGCCCCGGCAAACGCGCTAGCCGTGCACCCCGCCAAAAAAACGCCAAAAACCCCCGCCGCCTCGGCACTGCCGAAGCGAACGGGGGTTCCGTCAACGAATTTAACTATACCGCTCGCGAAGAAGCTTCGCCAGCTCGTAAGCCGTCTTCCAAATGTCGCCCGCGCCCATCGTGATGACGAGATCGTTCGGCTTAATCTCGCCGGCGAGCAACTCCCGCACTTCTTCCTTCGTCGGCACGTAGCGGACGTTCGGATTGCTGTTCGCGGCGATCAGCTCGACGAGCCTCTTCGAGTTGACGCCTTCGATCCTTTGTTCGCCGGCCGGCGAGTAGATGTCGGTGATGATGACCTCGTCGGCGTCCGCGAACGCCCTGCTGAAAGCGTCCAGCAGGAAGTACGTGCGCGTGTACCGCTGAGGTTGGAACACCGCCACGATGCGCTTGCCCGTCGCCTTAGCGGCTTGAATCGTCGCCTGAATCTCGGTCGGATGATGCGCGTAGTCGTCGATGACCAGCATGTCCTTCACTTCGCCGAGCACTTGGAACCGCCGTTTGGCGCCGCGGAATTCGCGGATTGCTTCGGCGATAGCCCCGAATGAAGCGCCCGCCTCCAGGCAGACGATGACCGTCGCGAGCGCGTTATACACGTTATGGCGTCCAGGCACGGACAACGTGATCGATCCGAGCTCTTCCGCCCCCTTGCGCACGGTGAACGACGCGCAGCGATCGCCGAGCTCGATGTTCGTCGCGGTGTAATCCGCGTCGGCCGCTTGCACGCCGTACGTGATGACGCGAGGCCCGTTCACCTTCGGCACTACTTCGCGAACGTTATCGTCGTCCGCGCAGACGACCGCGCAGCCGTCCGGACGAACGTTGCCGAGGAACGACACGTACGCGTCCTTCAGCTTATTGAAGTCGCCGTCGTAATTCTCGAGATGATCGGCTTCGATGTTCAGCACTACGCCGACGGCCGGCGTGTACTGCAAGAAAGAGCCGTCGCTTTCGTCGGCTTCCGCCACGACGAACTCGCCTTTGCCCGCCTTAGCGTTCGTGCCGACGTTAACGATCTCTCCTCCGATAATATAAGTCGGGTCAAGCCCTACCGTCTCCATGACGAGCGCGATCATCGACGACGTCGTCGTCTTGCCGTGCGCGCCGGCGACGGCGATGCCCGTGCGGGCATTCAACAATCTTGCCAACATCTGCGCCCGGTGCAACGTCGGAATTTGCAGTTGTTCCGCGGCTTGCCGTTCGACGTTGTCTTTGGATAACGCGGTGGAATACACGACGAGGTCGGCGCCCCGTACATGCTCCGGCTCGTGGCCGATGTAGATTCGCGCCCCGCCCGCCGCCAGCTTCTCGGTTAATTCCTGTCCGACCACGTCGGAACCGGACACTTCATAACCCATCTCCAGCATCACGCGGGCGATGGCACTCATGCCATAGCCACCGATACCGATAAAATGCACATGTTCAGCGGTTCGCAACGACGCTTCACCAGCCTTTTTCTGAATTCGTTCCGTGGAGCAGCCACGAGCGAACGTCGGCAATCAAGTAGAGCGTGCCGGTAACGACGCTTAGCGGATTGTCTTGCTCCGACGCTTGCGAGGACGCCTCGCGCAGAAGCGTTAATGCGCGCCGCCAATCCGGCTCGACGACGATGTCGCGCGGACCTCCGAGCTCTTCCCGCAGTCTTCGGGCGACTGCGGCCAGTTCGTCGGCGGCCATTCTTTTATGGAAATCCGGTTCCGTAATCACAAGCGTATCCACCATTGGTAGTATATGCCGCAGGGAATGTTCGTGATTCTTATTCGGCATCATTGCCATCATGACGTTGAGCCGATCGTACTCGTAGACGTCGCGAAGCGCGGCGGCAAGCGCCTCCATCCCTTCGGGATTATGGGCGCCGTCGAGCAGAACGCGCGGCGATTCGGATACCATCTCCAGCCTTCCGGGCCAAGCGGTCTCGCGCAACGCGGCTTCGAGCACGTCGTCGTCCACGATCAACGCGTAATAAACCCGCAGCGCTTCGATCGTCATGATCGCCACGGCGGCGTTCACGATCTGATGCGCCCCGTTCAAAGCGATCGTTAACGATTGTAACGCGCGGAACGGACCTTGGAAAGTAAACTTTTGCTCATTTTCGCGAACCGACAGCGTTTCGAACGAGAACCGGTCGCCGAGCGCGTAGAGAGTCGCTTGCTTCGCCGCGGCCGTCTCGCGAACGATCCCGGAAGCTTCCGGATGCAAGACCGCGGTTACGAGCGGGACGCCGGACTTGATAATGCCCGCCTTCTCCCGCGCGATGTCGGCGATCGTCGGTCCGAGCACGTCCATATGGTCGTGTCCGACGTTCGTGATGACGGTCACGACCGGGCTGACGATGTTCGTCACGTCCAACCGCCCGCCGAGCCCCGTCTCCCAGACGACGTAGTCCGGGAAGACGACGGTGCCGTAATAGAGCAGAGCGAGCGCCGTCGTCACCTCGAACATCGTCGGCGAGCCCCACTCGCCGGCGGCCAGCTTGTCCGTCTCCGGCTTAAGCCGGTTGGCGAGCCGGACGATCGAGGCGTCGTCGATATCTTCGCCGTTATATTGGAGCCGGTTGGCGTACGACGTTAAGTACGGCGACGTGAACGTCCCGACGTCGTAGCCCGACTTGCGCAGGATGCTCGTCAAATACGCGCATACCGAGCCTTTGCCGTTCGTGCCGGCCACGTGTATGAACTTCAATCTGCGCTCCGGATGTCCGAGCGCTTCCATCAACAATTGGATCCGATCCAGGCCCGGCCGGATGCCGAAGGACGTCAGCCCGGTAATCCAAGCCATCGCCTCTTCGGCGGTCCGGAAGCTTCCTTCCGGGAGGGTACGTTCGTCTGTCATGATGCGATCCCCTCCGTTAAGCCTGAAGCTCGGCGATGCGCGCAAGCACCTTGTCGCGCTTGTCGCGGTAGTCTTGGCCCTTCGCCCGCTCCTGCTCGACGACGTGAGCCGGCGCCTTCGCCATGTAGCCTTCGTTGGACAGCTTCTTCTCCACCCGGTCGACTTCCGCGTTCAAGCCGTCGAGCTCCTTGTTCAAGCGCGCGATCTCTTGGCCGATATCGATGAGTCCCGCCAGCGGGAAGTACAGCTCCGCTCCCGTGACGATGGCGGTCATCGCCTTGTCCGGCGCCGTCAGAGACGGGTCTAGCGTCAATTGCGACGTGTTGCAGAAACGTTGGACGTAAATTTCGTTGCGGCGGAAAATCCCGTCTTCCTCGGTTCCCGTCGGTTTCAGCAGCAGCTCGATCTTCTTGCCCGGCGATACGTTCACCTCCGCGCGAATGTTGCGGACGGCGCGAATCGCTTCCATGAGCAGCTTCATCTCCTTGACCGATTCCGAAGCTTCGAACGAAGCGTCGTACGTCGGCCAAGCGGCCAGCATGATCGTCTCGCCCGGCTCGTGGGGCAGATGCTGCCAAATTTCCTCGGACAAGTAAGGCATGAACGGATGCAGCAGACGAAGCGTGCGGTCGAGCACGTAGGCGAGCACTGACTGCGTGCTGCGCTTCGCTTCCGCGTCCGTTCCGTAGAGCGTAAGCTTCGCGAATTCGATGTACCAGTCGCACAGATCGTCCCAGATGAAGTCGTACAGAAGTCGGCCGGTTTCGCCGAATTCATAGCTCTCCATCAAACGCGTGATGTCCTGCGCGGTCTCGTTGAAGCGATGGAGAATCCAACGGTCCGCCGTCGACAGCTTGCCGCTCAGATCGATATCCGCGTGGCCGAATCCTTCCAGGTTCATCAGAGCGAATCGCGAAGCATTCCAGATCTTGTTCGCGAAGTTGCGAGCCTGCTCGACCTTCTCGAAGCGAAAGCGCAAGTCTTGGCCCGGCGTGCTGCCGGTCGAGATCATGAACCGCATCGCGTCCGCGCCGTATTGCGCGATGACGTCGAGCGGATCGACGCCGTTGCCGAGCGACTTGGACATTTTGCGGCCTTCCGCGTCCCGCACGAGACCGTGAATGAGCACGTCCTTGAACGGAATCTTATCGGTGAATTCGAGCGCCGTGAAGATCATGCGCGCGACCCAGAAGTAGATAATATCGTAACCCGTCACGAGGGTGCTCGTCGGGTAGTAGTTCTTCAGATCGTCCGTGTCCGACGGCCAACCGAGCGTGGAGAACGGCCAAAGCGCGGAGCTGAACCAAGTGTCAAGCACGTCCTCGTCTTGTCTCCACGGCGAGCCCGGTTGATCGGCGCCCTCGGGCGCCTCGACGCCGACGTGAATCGCTCCCGTCTCGTCGTTGTACCAAGCCGGAATGCGGTGGCCCCACCAGAGCTGGCGGGAGATGCACCAATCGCGGACGTTCTCGATCCATTGAAGGTACACTCTCTCGAACCGGTCCGGCACGAAGTTGACGCCTTCGCCGGACTTCTGGCTGTCGATCGCGCGCTCGGCGAGCGGCTTCATCGAGACGAACCATTGCGTGGACAAATACGGCTCGACGACCGCGCCCGAACGCTCGCTATGGCCGACTTGGTGAACGTGCTCTTCGATCTTGATGCAGACGCCTTGCGCCTGCAGATCCTTCACGATCGCCTTGCGGCAGTCCGCGCGGTCGAGTCCCGCGTACGGGCCCGCATGCTCGTTCATCTTGCCGCCTTCGTCCATGACGGTTATCTGCGGCAAGTCGTGGCGGGAACCGACCTCGAAGTCGTTCGGGTCGTGCGCCGGCGTAATCTTGACCGCGCCGCTGCCGAATTCCTTCTCGACGTAATCGTCGGCGATGATCGGAATTTCGCGGTTCACGATCGGCAAGAGGATCATCTTGCCGATAAGGTCCTTGTAACGCTCGTCTTCCGGATGTACCGCGACGGCCGTATCCCCGAGCATCGTCTCCGGACGCGTCGTGGCGACCGTGAGATGTCCGCTGCCGTCCGCGAGAGGATATTGCAGGTGATAGAGGTTGCCGTTGACTTCTTTGTACTCGACCTCGATATCGGATAGCGCGGTGCGGGCGGCCGGATCCCAGTTAATGATCCGTTTGCCGCGATAGATCAGCCCTTTGTCGTACAGACGAACGAACACTTCGCGCACGGACGCCGACAACCCTTCGTCGAGCGTGAACCGCTCGCGGGAGTAATCGAGGCTCAAGCCCATTTTGGCCCATTGGCTGCGAATCGAGCCCGCGTAATGTTCCTTCCAATCCCATACTTTCTCCAGGAACGCTTCCCGGCCGAGATCGTAGCGGGACTTGCCTTCCTCGCGCAGCTTCTGCTCGACCTTCGTCTGCGTGGCGATGCCGGCATGGTCGGTACCCGGAAGCCAGAGCGCGTCGAAGCCCTGCATGCGCTTGAAGCGAATGATGATGTCTTGGAGCGTATAGTCGAGCGCGTGCCCGATATGAAGCATTCCCGTTACGTTGGGCGGCGGGATGACGATCGTATATTTGGGCGCGTCCGGATTGCGTCCCGCTTGAAAATATCCCCCTTGCACCCAGGCGTCGTACCATTTGCGTTCGGCGCTGGAAGGATCGTAAGTCGTCGGCATTTCGACGTTGTAGCTTTTCGTTTCGGACATGAGCGGTTGACCTCCATAGGAGCAAATTCAGCCGTCGGTTCGCGGAGAATCATCCGCGACGCGGCCCATAAAAAACACAAAAACCTCCCGTCGCAAAGGACGAAAGGTTCAACTTCCGTGGTACCACCTTCGTTCCGCCAAAGCCATAGGGGCTCGACGGCACTCGATGCGCGATAACGGCGGCAGCCGTCTTGTTCTACGCGCCGTCGGCCGAATGCGGCCGTGCGTTCGAGCAAGAAACTCCAGGGCGACTCGCGCGCAGCGGCGATTCCTGCGGACCCTTCCAGCGCTGCGAACAGCGGGCCGCTCTCTGTAGGACGTTCTGCGTACTCTTCCCTATCCAAGTCTTTCCCCTTATTGTACCCGCCCCGGAAGGGAGAGTCAATAAGGGGACGCTTAGCGCGCTTGAACAAGGCGTCTTACGGAATGTACAGCACTTGGCCTTCCGATAAGTACGGATCGTTCAGCCGGTTATGCAACTGCAGCGCGCGAGGCTGAACGTTGTAACGGCCCGCGATTCCTTCGAGCGTATCGTCTCGTTGGACGATGCACATGCGGACTTTGCGGAACGATTGCGCTTCGTTGCCGTTCGACAGGAACAGGCGGGTCCATTCGACCTCGTCCCCGGAGGAGCCTTGCTGCGCGCTCTTCGCCGCGGCCGCTTTCTCTTCCGCGAGTACGGCTTCCAGCTGCTTGAGCTCCGATTCTCGCTTCGCGCCGATGTCTCCGAGCTGCGATAGCAAGCCTACGCCGGATTGCGCGCGCGATGCCGGATCCGACGCCAATAAGTTGACCGCGATCTTCGGCGGCTCGGACGACGGCTCGGCGACCGGGAGCGACGCTGCTTCGGCAGCCTGTTGCGACGCCGCTTCGGCAGCCGGTTGCGACGCCGTCGGTTCCGCCTGGCGCGCGCTCAAGTCGCCCCAGCGGTCCGCGGACGATCCGGCCGGATACGCCGCCGCTGCATCCGCCGCGCGCGCCTGCGCTTGCAGCAGCTGTTGCTGTTCCTCTTGGCTCTTGAACTTCGCCAGCCACTCGTCGTATTCGGCCGCGTTCGCGATGGACGCGAACGGCTGCTGGGCGTCGACCCGCCCCGGCTCTGCGTCTTCCGCGTCATAGGCGTTAACGTCCGAATCGGCATCGGCGTAGACTTCGTCGGCGGCGGATAGGCCCGGCTCGGACAAGCCGTCGCGTTCGAAGTCCGCGTCGTAACCGGGCTGCGCCTGATGCACGACCGTGAAGCTGTCGTCCTTCCAGATCGGCACCTGCGCCGCGGCGACCTGCAAACCCCTTAGCGCCAGCACGCCGGTCACGTTCAGCGACCGCGTCGACAGCACGTCGACGTCGAAATTATCGATCTCCACCGCGAGATCGTCCACGTTGTTCACCCGGTTGAGCGGCAGCGTAATTTCTACCGGAATCCAATGCTCCAGCTGCGATACGTCTTGCGACTGCTGCGCGCGATAGATACCGGACAGCAGCAGATGACCGCTAAGCAGGACGTTGTCGTCCTGCGGCAGCACTTGCATATGGGGCACAAGCTCGATTTCCTCCAGCTCTTCGATCGCGGCTACGTCGTCGGGCAAATGAACCCGTTCGTAAATATCGAACCGCAGTCCGTACGGTGGCTCCGTCACGGCGAACTCCTCCTTCAACATGGCGCCGATTCGCTATCGGGACCTTTCTCGATTCATTACTTATCTATATGCCGGCAGGTGCCCGGCATGCCTGTTCGGGGAGGAAAAAGCAAACAACCCCCCGGCGGATGCCGGGAGGTTGCAATAAAACCCGCGTTGCGTTCTATAGACCGCGAAGCGCCGCCGCGTGCGCAGCGATCGTCAGGTCGATATCCCGTTCCGTATGCGCGGTGGACACGAACCAACCTTCGTAAGCCGACGGCGCGATGTTGACGCCCCGATCGAGCAAGCCGCGGAACACGGAGCGGAACGTCTGCGCGTCCGCTTGCTTGGCGACGTCATAGTTGATGACGTGCTTGTCCGTGAAGAACGGGCACACCATCGAGCCCACGCGATTGATCGTCATCGGGATGCCCGCGTCCGCCGCGTTGCGCTCGAGCCCCGCCTGCAGCCGAACCGACAGACGCTCCAGCAACTCGTACGCCTCGTCCGTCATCAGCTTCAGCGTCGTGTAACCCGCCGCCATCGCCAGAGGATTGCCGGACAACGTGCCGGCTTGATAGATCGGACCGACCGGCGCCATCTGCTCCATGATGTCCCGGCGCCCGCCGTACGCGCCGACCGGCAGCCCGCCGCCGATGACTTTGCCGAGACAGGTCAAGTCCGGCGTCACGTCGTACAAGCCCTGCGCGCAATTGCGATGCACGCGGAAGCCGGTCATGACTTCGTCGAAGATCAGCAAGCTGCCGTAACGCGACGTCACTTCACGCAAGCCGGTCAGGAACCCCGGAAGCGGCGGAACGACGCCCATGTTGCCAGCGATCGGTTCGACGATGACGGCCGCGATCTCCTCGCCGAACTTCTCGAACGCGAGCTTGACCGATTCCAGATCGTTGTACGGAACCGTCAACGTATGGGTCGCCACGCTCTCGGGCACGCCGGGGCTGTCGGGCAATCCGAGCGTCGCGACGCCGGAGCCCGCCTTGATCAGCAGGCTGTCCGCATGTCCGTGATAGGAGCCTTCGAACTTCAATATTTTATTCCGCTTCGTATAGCCGCGGGCCAACCGGAGCGCGCTCATCGTCGCTTCCGTGCCGGAGTTGACCATGCGCACGATCTCGACGGAAGGCACGCGCTCGCAGACGAGCTCCGCCATCAGCGTCTCGATCTCCGTCGGCGCGCCGAAGCTCGTCCCTTTCTCTGCCGTCCGTTTGATCGCTTCGACGACTTCGGGATGGGCATGGCCGGCGATCAGCGGTCCCCAGGACAAGACGTAATCGATGTACGATTGTCCGTCGATGTCCGTGATGCGGCTTCCTTCCCCGCGCGCGATAACGAGCGGCGTCAGACCGACCGATTTGAATGCCCGCACGGGGCTGTTAACGCCGCCGGGGATCACATGCTTCGCCCGTTCGAAGGCGGCTTTGGACTTTGCGTCGTCGCGAATTCGACCATTTTCGCTCATATTCGTCACACCCTACTATCTGGATTGGAAAAAGCTATGGTACACTGTGATGAGACTGATTCTACCGGTTTGCAGGAGGAATTGCGATGATCGAGTGGCTCAAAAAAGTATCCTTATTCGACAATCTCAACGACGACCAATTGGAACATATTCTTAGAATTTCGCATCGACGGACGTTCCCCGCAGGAACGACGATGTTCCAGGAGAAGGAGCCCGGGCTCACGTTCTACGTCGTGCTGTCCGGATCGATCAAGCTGTTCACCCGAAGCTCGGGCGGAGAAGAGAAGGTTCTGTCGCTCGTCAGCGCCGGCGAAAGCTTCGGAGAACTCTCGCTGCTCGACGGGCTGCCGCGCTCGGCATCCGCGCAGACGCTGGAGCCTACGACGGTGCTCGAGCTGTCGTCGGATCAATTCATGAGCTTGCTGCAATCCCACTTCGACATCACGAGAGGCATCCTGACCGAGCTAAGCCGCCGGCTTCGCAAGACGAACGAGCACGTCAACGACTTGACGTTCCTAGACGGCCGCACGCGCGTGCTCAAGAACTTGATCACTCTCGCGAACCAGAACGGCAGACGCGACGGCAACATCATCTCGATCCATATGGCGCTCAACTACGACGAGCTCGCCCAGATGGCCGGCGTCACGAAGATCGTGCTGAGCGACGTGATCCGGGAGCTCGAATCGCGCGGCGTCCTGACGTTCGGCATTAACGAGTACAAGCTCAACCTTCTCAAGCTGAGAGGCTGAGCCCGCGTTCGATCGTTAGCCGTCCCCCAGCCAACGCGCGACGTCCTTCGCGTGATACGTAATGATCAAGTCCGCCCCCGCGCGCTTCATGCCGACGAGCGTCTCGAGCACGATCGAGCGCTCGTCGAGCCACCCTTGCATCGCCGCCGCTTTCACCATCGAATATTCCGCGCTCACGTTGTAGACGACGATCGGCAGCTCGTACCGGTCGCGCAGCATTCTCACGATATCCAAGTACGCGAGTCCCGGCTTAACCATCAGGAAGTCGGCGCCTTCCTCCGCGTCCGAGCTCGCTTCCCGAAGCGCTTCGCGCGCGTTGGCGGGATCCATCTGGTACGTTCTCCGGTCTCCGAATTGCGGAGTCGAATGAGCCGCTTCGCGGAACGGACCGTAGTAGGCCGAAGCGAACTTCACCGCGTAAGACATGATCGGCGTGTTCTCGAAGCCTTCGCGATCCAATCCTTCGCGAATCGCCGCGACGAAGCCGTCCATCATGTTCGAAGGCGCGATAATGTCAGCGCCCGCTCTCGCCTGGGACACCGCCGTCTTGACGAGCATCTCGAGCGAAGCGTCGTTGTCGATAACCGCGCCATGCTCGGTTTGGCGCACGATGCCGCAATGCCCGTGGTCCGTGAACTGGCATAAGCACGTGTCCGCGATGACGACGAGCTCGGGCCGCAGCTCTTTGATGCGGCGAATGCCGCGTTGAACGATGCCGTCGTCCGCGAACGCGGACGTACCGATCGCGTCTTTGGCCGAAGGTACCCCGAACACGAGCACGGCCTTGATGCCGAGCGAGCCGATCGCCTCGATTTCCTTCTCCATCGTATCCAGCGACCAGTGGTAGACTCCAGGCATGGAAGGAATTTCGTGCTGGACGCCTACTCCCTCGGTTATGAAGATCGGCGCGATCAGATCGTTCACTCCGATCGCCGTTTCCCTAACCAAGCCTCGCAACGAAGCGGAGCCTCTTAATCTGCGGTGTCTTGCCGTCGGATATGCCATGATGTCTATTCTCCCCTCGTCATGCGGCGCCGTTCTGCGAGCGCCTGTACTAACCCGTCGATCGTCGCCTTCTCCGGTACGACCGTCACTTGAAGTCCGTGTTGCTCCGCCGTTTGCGCCGTCACTGGGCCGATGCACGCGATCTCTACGCCTTGCAACGCCGTCGCCGGGTCTTCGATGCCGATGCGCTTCAGCGCTTCGAACAAGTTCACGACGGTCGACGAGCTCGTGAACGTAATGACGTGAATCTCGCCGGCCGAGATCATCTCGGCGAGCCATAGATCCCGAGGCGCCGCGAGCGCCGTCTCGTACACGTCGATCTCGACCGCTTCGACGCCTTTGCCCCGCAGCGCCTTCGGCAGCAGCTCGCGCGCCAGGTCGCCGCGAGGCAGCAACGCTTTTTGTCCCGGAGCGACCAGCGCGTCCAGCCGTTCGAGCAGCCCTTCAGCCTGGTAGCTTTCCGGCAGCAGGTCGGCGCGAATGCCCCTCAGCGCGAGCTCCTCCGCCGTCTTCGGCCCGACGGCCGCGAACTTCGCCCGGTGGAACCTGCGAATGTCGATCTGAGCGATGTCCAGCCAGCGGAAGAAGTATTCGACGCCGTTCACGCTCGTCAAGACGACCCAATCGTAGTCGTCCGCTTGCGCCAGCGCCTCGCGGATCGCCCGCACGCTCTCGGCGGAATCCGGCAGCTTCGTCTCGATGACCGGGAATTCGTACGTCTCGGCACCGAGTTCGTCCAGCTTCGCGACGAGCTCGCTCGCTTGCGAACGCGCCCGGGTGACGAGCACCCGGCGGCCGAACAACGGCTTGCGCTCGACCCATGCGAGCGTCTCGCGCTGGCGTACGACGTCCCCGACGATGATGACGGCGGGAGGCTTGAAATTCGCTTCCCGTACCTTCGCTTCGATATCCGCCAGCGTTCCGACGAGCGTGCGCTGTTCCGCGCGCGTGCCCCACTGCACGAGCGCTACGGGCGTGTCCGGCGAACGGCCGTGCTTGACCAATTGCTCGCTAATATATCCGATCTTGGCGACGCCCATCAAGAAGACGAGCGTGCCCGTCGCGTTCGTGACTTTATCCCAATAGATCGACTGATCGAGCTTGTCCGGGCTTTCGTGCCCGGTGATAACGGAGAAAGAAGAGGCCCAGTCGCGATGGGTAACCGGAATGCCCGCGTACGCGGGCACCGAGATCGCGGACGTAATTCCCGGTATGATATCGTATTCGACGCCGTTCTTCCTCAGCAGATCGGCTTCTTCGCCGACGCGGCCGAAGACGGTCGGATCGCCGCCCTTGAGACGGGCGACCGTCTTGCCTTGCAAGGCCAGGTCGACGAGCAACTGATTGATTTCTTCTTGCTTCATCGTATGGCGATCAGGCAGCTTGCCGACGTAGATGCGCTCGGCGTCCGGCCTGACGTGATTAAGCAACTGCGGTCCCGCCAATCGGTCGAACACGACGACGTCGGCGCGTTGCAGCGCCTCGAGACCGCGAATCGTAATGAGCTTCGGATCTCCCGGACCCGCGCCTACCAGAAATACTTTGCCTATTCTCCCCGTTGTCATCCGCCTATTCCCTCGCTTCCGCCAGTAGCTGATCCGCGCCGCGCGCCAAGAGCGCCTGCGCCACTTCGAAGCCGACCCGTGAAGGGTCGTCTCCCGTCGCGCTTTCCTTCAGCAGCGTGCGCCCGTCCGGAGACGCGACGATGCCCGTCAACGTCAGCGCCGCCCCGGGCTCGCTTGAAGCCGCGGCCGCGTAAGCTCCGATCGGCACTTGGCAGCCGCCGTTCAGCAACCCGAGCAATCTGCGTTCCGCTGCGACCGTACGCTCGGTGACCGGATCGTTAATCAAGCGCAGCATGGCCAGCACGTCTTCGTCGTCTTGGCGGCATTCGATCGCGAGCGCGCCTTGCCCGACGGCGGGCAAGCATACTTCAGGCGGCAAGTACGCCGTGATTCTGTCCTGCCAGCCCATCCGGTGCAGACCGGCAGCCGCCAGCAGGATCGCGTCGAAGCCTTCGTCCTGAAGCTTGCGAATACGGGTATCGATGTTGCCGCGAATCGACTCGATCTTCAGATCCGGCCGATGCGCGTACAGCTGCGCGGCTCTCCTGAGGCTGCTCGTGCCGACGCGCGCGCCTTGGGGCAGCTGCTCCAAGCTGTCCGCGCTATCCGAGATCAAGCAGTCTCGCGCGTCCTGCCTCGCGGGTATCGCGCCCACGGTCAATCCTTCCGGCAGCTCGAACGGCATATCCTTCATGCTATGCACGGCGAAGTCGATCTCCCCGTCCAGGAGCGCTTGCTCGATCTCCTTGACGAACAGTCCTTTGCCTCCGACCTTCGATAACGTCACGTCAAGAATGCGGTCTCCCCTTGTCACGATCGGCTTGACCTCGAACGTATAGGCCAATCCCGCATCCTCGCACAGCTTGCGAATCGCGTCGATCGTCTGCTGCGTCTGCGTCAGAGCCAGCGTGCTCTGACGGCTTCCCACGATAATGTTGCGCATGCTCCTCTATTCCTTCCCGCCGAGTGCTCGCACTCTTAATCTCTCTAATAGTTCGCTTGCATCCAACGCTTCCGCGTCGATGCCCGCCCATTCGGCGAGCGCGTCTTCCGACGACGCCGCGGCCAGCAGCTTCCTTCGGGTTGCCGGATCGGCGACCTCCGCCTTCACGACCTTCCGTATGTGCCTCAGCGCCTTCAGATAGGATCCGTATTCCGGTCCGTAACGTCCCGCCAGTTCGCCGGCGATGCGCGCGGCAACGGCCGGACCCGCGCCCGACGCGCTCGCCGTCAGCAGAAGATCGCCTCTGCGAACGACCGCCGGGACGATGAAGTCTCCCTCCGTCCCGCCGTCCGCCGCGTTGGCCGGCACGCCGCGATTCCGCGCCTCGCGCACGACGGCGGCGTTCGCCTCCGGATGATCGGTCGCGGCGAACGCAAGCGCCGCTTCCGCAAGATCCCCGTCTCTATACTCCCGATCGATCGTTACGATCGCGCCTTCGCTGGCTAATTCGGCAAGCCCTGCCGTAAGGGAAGGGCTCACGACGCGGACGAGCGCGCCCGCTTCGAGCAAGCCTCTCGTCTTGCGTTCTGCGACGGCCCCCCCGCCGACGACGACGCACGTTCGGCCTTGCAGGTCGATCAGAATCGGATACCATCCGGCCAAGCGCAACGTCTCCCTTCACGCGCGAGCTTCAGAACATATGGTGGAACGAAGAGAACGCGCTGGCGAAGAAGTCCGCGATCAGCAGGGCGTACCCGATCAAATTCCATCTGGCTAAGCCTTGTCCGGCTTCGCGTCTCGTTCGGCTTACGATTAAGGAACCGACGTAGACCGTTCCGGCGCCGTAAGCCAGCATTACCTTCGGATCCAGCAGCGTCTTCCAGCCGTCCGTCAACAGAAGCGCAGCCGTTCCCGTCGAGAGCGACAGCAGCAGCAGCGGCACCCCGATCAGCCCCGATCGGTACGCGTACCGGTCGATGAGCTGCAGACCCGGCATCCTGCTCATGAGCGGCGTCCACTTCTTCGTCTTCAGCCGACGATGCAAGTACAGGTACATGAGGGCGAACAACGCGGCGACAGTCAGCACCGCGAACGACAAGGTAACGAAGCTGATGTGCAAGACGAGCAATCGCCGCCCGACCTCCTCCGTCGCCAATTCCATCTTGCGCCGCGGGTGCTCGATCAAGTTCAGGGCGAGCACCGCGAAGCCGACGACGTTGACGAGCAGTACGAGCAGATCGGCCTTGAGCCACCGGTTCAGCAGGAACGAAGCCGACACGAGCAGCCATGACACGTAGAACAGGAACTCCCGGAGCGTGAGCGCCGGATGGGACAAGCTCTGAACGAGAATGTAGATCAAGAACGCCGTCTGGATGAACCATACAAAAACAAGCAGCCCTGTTCCGACTCTTCTCGCGCTCCGGTTGCCGGATGCGGCGTCGGAAACGAAGAATAGCAGGCTCAGGGCGTAAATATACAGGACGGCGTCCGTTAACAAATCTTGCGTCATCATGAGGGCAGCGCCTCCCGCTTCCCTACCGTTATCGAAGCGCACCCGCGAGCTTGGCTAGCAAGCCCCCTTGTTCCAAGCCTGATCCCGTTCCCGTCTCCGGCGCCTTGGCCGCCGTCAGCGCCGCGTCCTTGCGGGTCTTCTCCTCCGCCTTCTGCTCGGCCTTAAGCTGCGCGACGTCTTCCTCCAGCGCGAACAGCTGAACGAACAGCTTCAACGCCTCATCGCTGCGTTTCTCGGCAGAGAGCTCTTTAATGCGCAGAATCGGATCGTGGATCACTTGGTTAACGATGCTCTTCGTCAGCTTGCGAATGACTTTCACTTGCCTATCGTCCAGCTCCGGCAGCTTCCGCAGCAGGCTCTCCATCGTGTTCTCCTGAATGCCGGCGGCCTTCTCCTGAAGGGCGCGGATGAGCGGGCTGACGCCGAGCGTCGCGTACCATTGACGGTATGCCTCCTGCTCGAGCTCGATCATCTCCTCGATAATCTCCGCTTCCTTGCGGCGCTTCGCGAGATTGCTCTCCACGATGCCTTCCAGATCGTCGATATCGTACAGGAACACGTTCGGGATGTCGCCGCACGACGGCTCGATATCCCGCGGCACGGCGATGTCGATCAGGAACAGCGGGCGCTTCTTGCGCCCTGCCATCGCCTTCTCTACGTTCGCACGGTCTAGCACGAACCGCTGCGCGCCGGTGCTGCTGATGACGATATCGACGTGTTTCAGCCGATCCATCGCGTCGCCCATCGACAGCGCGGTACCGTGAAACTTCTCGGCGAGGTCGCGCGCGTTCTCGAGCGTCCGGTTGACGACGAGCACTTCCTTCGCGCCGTTGGCGTGCAGATGCTGCGCCGTCAGCTCGCTCATCTTGCCCGCGCCGACGATCATGACCGTCTTGTCGTCGAACCGGCCGAAGATGCGTTTGCCGAGCTCGATCGCCGCATAGCTGACCGATACGGCGCTCTCGCCGATCGACGTGTCGGAATGGGCTCGTTTGGCCAGCGTGATCGCCTGCTTGAACAACCGATTGAACAGCGTGCCGGTTGCGCCTTCTTCCTGCGCGAGCAGCCACGCGTCCCGCACCTGGCCGAGAATTTGCGTCTCGCCGATGACCATCGAATCGAGGCCGGACGCGACGCGGAACAGATGCTCGACCGCCCGGTCGTCTTCGTACATATATAAGTGGGTATTGAATTCTTTGCGCGGAATCCGGAACCATTGCTCCATGAACGAACGGATATAATGTCCGCACAGCGTGAGCCGGTCGACGACCGCGTAGATCTCCGTACGGTTGCAGGTCGCGACGATAACGCCTTCGAGAATGCCCGTCGTCGCCTTAAGCGCCTGCAGCGCCTTCGGCAGCTCGGAATCCGACAACGCGAATTTCTCGCGTACTTCGACGGGAGCGGTGCGGTAATTCAGACCGACGACTATGAGATGCATGGGCATTCACCTGCCTTCCTTGGAGCAAGAATCATTCTAATCTGATGTGGATCATCATCCATTATAGCACAATTGGACGAACGCTTAAGACGCAATTTTGAACACTTTGCGAATAAGCCGGCCTATACGCTCTTCGCTATTGTCGGCCTACGCTCCCCAATCTATTCCCGAAGTGGAAGCGGCGCGCGCCCGATAGCAAACAAAAAGAGCCGCTCTCGCGACTCTTCATGCTTCTTATCGGACCGTTCCCCCCGAGGCGTTCAAGCCTCGAGCGAGAACAACATGCGACCGTGAAGCTTCAGTCTCTCGTCGATCTCGGCGATCTGCCCCGCGTCGCGCGTCTGGTTGCGGATATCGAGCAATTCGTTGACCGCGCCTCTCAGGCGTTCGATCTCTTCCTCGACCGAGAACAGCTTGAACCGGGCTTCCATCATCCCTATCGTGTCCCGGTGCTCGAACACCGTGCGCTGGCTATTGCCCTTCGCTTCCACGATACGAACGACGGCTCCTTGAATATAATGGTACACCATCGTGAATCCGGGATAAATCCGATTAACCGTCGCATCGCCCTTGAACGACGATACGAGCTTGCGCAAGGCGTTGGTCAGCTTCGCTTGAACGACGCGGCAAGTGAGCAGGCAACGATACATTCCGTTCGAACTTTCGAACGTCAAGCGGATCGATTCTCCGCCGTCTTCGTCTTGCAGCACGATCTCTTGGTTGGCGTTCTCCAGCACGAACACTTGCAGGCGCAGCTGCTGCGTTTCGCACAGGGAGAGCAATCGCGGCATTTCGGATTGTTTCAATTGCAGGCTGGCATTGACATACTCCGTGGCTACGCGTTGAGCCATAGAAATCTCCTCAATTCCATTGTGTTGCGTTTTGGCGATTCGGATTTGCTTACTCTTATTATACCGAAATCCGAATCCCGTTTCTTGCGCGCCAGCCTTGATTTTTCCGTGAAAAAGGCTCAAAAAACGATGCCTGCCGCGATCCTGTCGGACTTTTACCCGTTATCCTCTGTTTCCTGCGCGAAGTTAGCGGGTTCAGAGGGGGGATTCATCGTCATATCTGCCGATTGCGCGATAATGCTCCACAAATCGTCTCTGCCCTGTCCCGTCTCGGACGAAAAATGGACGAGCGGAACGTGTCCGGGCATGCCGAGCGTCTGGCGGATCATCTTCGAGTGCTTCGGCCATTGGGAACGGGACACTTTGTCCGTCTTCGTGGCGACGACGCACATCGCAATACCGTAATGGGATAGCCACTCGAACATCTTCTGGTCTTCCGCGGACGGCGGGTGGCGGAAATCGACGAGCTGCAGCACCAGCTTCAGCGGCTCTCGCTCTTTCAAATACAGCTCGATCATTTTGCCCCAGGACTGACGTTGGGACTTGGACACCCTCGCGTACCCGTAGCCCGGGAAGTCGACGTAATACAGCTCGCCGGCTTCGCTGTTCACCCTGTAATAATTGAGCGTCTGCGTCTTGCCGGGCTGCGCGCTCGTGCGGGCCAAGTTGCGCCTGAGCAGCATCTTGTTGATGAGCGAGGACTTGCCGACATTGGAGCGGCCGGCCAGGGCAATCTCCGGCAATCCGTCCTCCGGATATTGGGCCGGACCGACCGCGCTAATGACGAAATCGCTTTGTTTGATCTTCATCGTGACTGACTTCTCCTATCAATGCGTGCCCAGCGGCGGCGCTTCTTCGGGCTCGTCGTTCGCTCCCGCCGCGAGTATCGCTTGTTCTCCGCCCAGCTCGTCGTCGCTATCCCACGGAACCGCGAAGCGGCCGTACGCGTCGGACAACGCATGCCGAAGCACTTCGTCCATATGGGATACCGGCACGAAAGTCAGGTCGGCTCTTACGCTCTCCGGCACGTCGCGAAGATCGCGCTCGTTGTCCTTCGGAATGAGCACTTTGCGGATGCCCGCGCGGTGCGCGGCGAGCGACTTCTCCTTCAACCCGCCGATCGGAAGCACGCGGCCTCTGAGCGTGATCTCGCCGGTCATCGCGACCATGCGGGAGACGCTGCGGTTCGTGAGCGCCGAGATGAGCGCCGTCGCGATCGTAATGCCCGCGGAAGGTCCGTCCTTCGGAATGGCGCCTTCGGGAATATGAATATGAATGTCGTGCTTCTCGTGGAATTGCGGATCGATGCCCAGCTCCTTGACGCGGCTGCGCGTGTAGCTGAACGCGGCTTGCGCCGATTCCTTCATAACGTCGCCGAGCTGTCCGGTGAGCGTCAGCTTGCCGGTGCCCGGCATGACGGTCACTTCGATGACGAGCGTGTCTCCGCCGACTTCCGTCCATGCCAGTCCGGTAACCGCTCCGATCTGGTCTTCCTGCTCCGCCATTCCGAACCGGAACTTCGACGGGCCGAGCAGCTCCTTCAGCTTCGCCTTGTCCACGACGAACGGCGCCGCTTCCGGATTCGAGACGATCGCCTTGGCCGCCTTGCGGCAAATAGAAGCGAGCTGCTGCTCCATGTTACGTACGCCGGACTCCCGCGTATACTCGCGGATAAGCGCGAGCAACGCGTCCGATTCCAGCACGAGCTGCTCCGGCTCGAGGCCGTGGTCGCGCTTCTGCTTCGGCAACAGGTGGCGCTCGGCGATCTGCTGCTTCTCGAGCTCGGTGTAGCCCGGAATGTACAGCATCTCCATCCGGTCGAGCAGCGGACGCGGAATGTTATGAACGACGTTCGCCGTCGTCACGAACATGACGTTGGACAGATCGTACGGCACTTCGACGTAGTGATCGCTGAACGTCGCGTTCTGCTCCGGATCGAGCACCTCGAGCAACGCGGAAGCCGGGTCGCCCCGGAAATCCATCGCCATCTTGTCGATCTCGTCGAGGAGGAACACCGGATTAGCCGTCCCCGCGCTGCGCATGCCTTGCAGAACGCGTCCGGGCATCGCGCCGACGTACGTCCGGCGATGGCCGCGGATTTCCGCTTCGTCGCGGACGCCGCCGAGCGAGACGCGCACGAACTCCCGGCCGAGCGACTTCGCGATCGAGCGGGCGAGCGACGTCTTGCCGACGCCGGGAGGCCCGACCAAGCACAGGATCGGTCCCTTGAGCTTCTTGACGAGCTTCTGCACCGCCAAGTATTCGAGCACGCGCTCCTTCGGCTTCTCGAGGCCGAAGTGCTCTTCTTCCAAGATCGCTTCGGCTTTCGCAATGTCGAGATCGTCCTCGGTCAACTTGGACCACGGCAGGGTGAGCAGCCACTCCACGTACGTCCGGATGACCGCGCCTTCCGCGGACGCCGCCGGCATTTTCTCCAGACGGTCGATTTCCTTCAGCACCTTGATCGCGATCTTCTCCGGCAGCTCCGCGTCTTCCAGTTGGTTGCGCAGCTCTTCGGCTTCGCCCGCCCGGCCTTCCTTCTCGCCGAGCTCCTTCTGGATCGCCTTCATCTGCTCGCGAAGGTAATATTCCTTCTGCGTCTTCTCCATCTGCTTCTTGACGCGCTGGCTGATCTTCCGCTCGAGCTCGAGCACCTCGCGCTCGTTGTTCAGGAAGTCGAGCAGCTTCTCGAGCCGCGGGCGAACTTCGACCGTCTCGAGGATTTCTTGCTTGTCCTTGATCTTCAGCGACAGATGGCTCGTGATGACGTCCGCCAGACGCCCCGGCTGATCGATGTCCGATACGGCGGCGAGCGTCTCCGGCGTTACCTTCTTGGACAGATTGATATAATTTTCGAACTGGCTAAGCACCGCTCGCATGAGGGCATCCAACTCGGAATCGTTCGTCTGGCCTTCGTGCAGCTCGTGGGCAAGCACCTCGTAGTAATTGTCGTTCGGCAAGTATTGCTCGATCTCCGCGCGGTTGACGCCCTCGACGAGCACGCGGATCGTTCCGTTCGGCAGCTTGAGCATTTGCCTTACCTTGGCGATCGTGCCGACCCGGTAAATATCGTCCTGCGTCGGCTCTTCGATATTGATCTCCGATTGGGAGCAGAGCAGAATCATATGATCGTCGACCATGCATTGTTCCAACGCTTTGACCGACTTCTCGCGACCTACGTCCAGATGCAGCACCATGCTGGGGTAGACGAGCAGCCCGCGCAAGGGCAACAGGGGGATGGAACGGCTTTTCGGTTTGCTCGATCCCATGATTGGGCACCTCCTCGAAGGTTCTGGAACTGAGAGTCGAGCGATTCGGGCCTTAACGCGTCAATGGCGTTCACCGAATCGTCAACGTTAAATCTCTCGTCATTGTACCAAATGTATTCGCCCGTCGCAAAAATGAACACCTTGGGTTCGGCGATATCCCGCTCGGTTTGGGCGCAGAAGGCGCGGAATCGGGAGGTGGCGGCGCTAATCCGGCGTGCAGCCGCGGTTCGACGATTTAGCGTTATGTGATGGCGCTAATCCGGCTCGCGGCCGCCGTTCGGCGATTTAGCGTTATGTGTGGACCTCTGTCAAGAAAGTGGACACTCGCTAACGCATTTCAGCTAATGTTTTTGTAGTACATCTCCTCGAATCGATCAGGAGATACGTAACCCAAAGAACCATGAATTCTCTTGCGATTGTA
>NZ_JBHTGV010000014.1:0-138886 GCF_042675445.1 Cohnella sp. GCM10027633
GGGTTCCCATTCAAATTTCACGACCGTAACGGCAGCGTAAGGAGATAGATGTCCGACCACACTAACATCGAAAAAACAGGGACTGTCCCTTAGTCATTTAAATAATGACTTTTGGGACAGCCCCTTCGCGATTCGTTCTTTATTCGTCCTTCGGCGTATCGCGCGATTATAAGTTAACGAGCTCTTGCCGGGTGAAGAAGTTCGCGATTTCCTTCTCCGCGCTTTCCGGACCATCGGAGCCGTGAATGATGTTGACTCCCTTACGCAGCGCGTAATCTCCTCTTATCGTGCCCGGCGCGGCCTCGACCGGATTGGTCTTGCCGTTCATCGTCCGCGTCACTTGTATGACCTGTTCACCCGCCCAGACCATCGCGAACGAAGGTCCCGAGGTGATATATTCCACCAATTCACCGAAGAACGGCTTCTCCTTATGCTCTTCGTAGTGACGGACTGCCTGCTCCTCCGTTACTTGTATCAGCTTCGCCGCTACAAGCCGAAGCCCTCTCTCCTCGAAGCGCTGGATCACCTTGCCGATTAAGCCTCTCTCCACGCCGTCGGGTTTGATCATCAGAAAAGTTCGCTCCATGTGGCTGCCTCCTATTTCCGTTGCGGGACCTTACTTCGTAGTATGCGCAACAGAATCTTATATCAGTTAATATTACCCAATATTCGTTCCTTGTGAAGTGCGTAATATCACTTGGCGAATGCTACCGGGAGTGCTCCTCCATCACCTGCTCGATCCCAAGCACGATTAGCTTCACGCCGAACTCGAACGCCCGGTCGGACCCCATCAGTTCGAACAGCCCGGTCGTGAACATTCTCCGGAACAGGCCTGCGTCCTTCTCGCTCATGGCATCCAGCAGACGGATCATTCCATCGCCCGGCAGCTCCCCGCCTTCCTTCAGGATGGCGGACACATTGCGCTCATGCTGATAAGCGTCCAGCACGAAGTAGAAGACATAGTTCAAGAGCGTCGTAACGACTTGCATCTTCTGCTCCGGCTCGAGCGGCGTCGCTTCCACGCAGAGCAGCATGCGGTTCGTGAACCGGATGATGTCCGGTTCGTGAGGCAGCGTCATCATCATGAGCTGCGTCGAGCAAGGATATCGGCTAAGCACGCGCCGTACCGTTACCGCAAGCTCCGTCAACTGCTCCTTCCAGTCCCCGTCCGCGCGGAACTCCTCCACGATGATTTTCGACACCTGGTTGGCCAGCCGCTGGTACAGCTCTTGCTTGCTCTTGAAGTACCAGTACAGCGAGGGAGCCTGAATGCCCAGCCGGTCGGCCAATCTCCTCATGCTGAACTTCTCGATTCCTTCCTCCCCCAGAAGCGCCCACGAGGCGTCCAGAACCTTATCTTCCGAAATTTGAGGCTGCTGCTTCTTCATCGTTATCCGCCCTTTGATCGCTTTTATCTAACAGTGTAAGTTTGTTGTTTACAGGTCCATGGGATCATGATAACATCTAACACTGTAAGGTTCAATCTAACGCCGTTAGATAAACAACAAGAAGAAAGAAGTGATCCGCATGGAAGCACCAAACCTCCATTACTTCGAGAAAGCACCGGTCGCCAAAGCCGTCGCCCACTTCGCCGTTCCGATGATGCTGGGCACGTCTATGAGCGTTATCTACGCCATCTTGAACGCCTTTTTCCTAGGTACGCTGGCCAATACGGCCATGTTGACCGCGCTCGCGCTAACCTTGCCCTTGTTCGCGGCCATTATGGCGCTGGGCAACTTGATCGGCATGGGCAGCGGAACATTCATCTCCCGTCTGCTCGGCGAGAAGAGATACGATGACGTGAAGCACGTGTCGTCGTTCGCCTTCTACAGCAGCGTCGTTCTCGGACTGATCGTGATGGCCGTCGGCCTCCCGCTCATCGATTCGATCGTCCATGGCCTTGGGGCGACGCTCGATTCCTTCGGATTCACGAAGGACTATGTCACGATGATGCTGATTGGTTCGCCGGTCGTCGTCTTGTTCTTCACGCTGGAAAATATCGTGCGCTCGGAGGGCGCGGCGATCACGTCGATGATCGGTATGATTCTGAGCGTCGTCGTGAACATTATTCTCGATGCGCTCGTCATCTTCGTCTTCCATTGGGACGTGATCGGCGTCGCGTCCGCGACGGTCGTATCCAACTTGGTCGCGAGCGTATTCTACGCCTACCATATGGGGGCGAAAAGCCGGTTCTTAACGGTCTCCGTCCGATGGTTCAAGGCGTCTAAGGATATTCTGGCCAACGTGTTCAAAATCGGCGTTCCCGTCTTCGTCATGAGTATCTTCTTGGGCGCCATGTCGCTCATCTTGAACCATTACCTTGTGGCGTATGGAGATCAGGCCACGGCGGCTTACGGCATTTCGTCGCGCTTGCTGCAATTTCCCGAGTTCATTCTGATGGGCTTATGCGAAGGCGTCGTGCCGCTCATCGCCTTCTCTTACACGGCGAATAAACTGCGCATGAAGCATACGATCGGATTCACGATCAAGGCGATCTTGGCGCTGGCGGCCTTGTTCGGCATCATCGTCTATCTGATCTCCGACCACTTGATCGGCCTGTTCACGAACGACCCGCAATTAATCGAGATGGGCAGCTACATTCTGCATGTTACGTTTTTATCCTTGTTCATTACGGGTATGACCACGTTGTTCACGGGCATCTTCCAAGCGACCGCGCAAGGAACCGCCGCGTTCGTCATGTCGGTCATCCAAGGCGTTACGCTCATTCCCGTGCTCTATCTCGCCAACCGGATGAACGGCTTCCACGGAGTCGTCTGGTCGCTCGTCGTCGCGGATGCCGTTGCGTTCCTCGTCGGAGCGATCATGCTGTATGTGCTGCGGAACAAGTTGCAGCCGGATATGGAGCAATTGGTGCAGTAAACATAAAGGCAGGGTAGAGGCGCGCCTCTATTCTGCTTTTTTCCTGCGCGTCCAATTGACGAGGAATATCCCGATGAAAATAAACAGTCCGCCCGCGTACGAATACCAGTGAATGACCTCGCCTAGAATGAGCCAGCCGGAAAGCACGCCGAAGAACGGAGCCAGGAACAGAAACGCGCTCGTTCTTCCCGGATCGCCTTTACTCAGCAGGTAGTACCATGTCGCGAACTGGACGATGGACCCCAGTATCGCGAGGTAGAGAATTACCCCCGTCGAAGTCCAGTTTAGAACAAGACGCGGCGTTTCCATGCAGACCGCGAGCACCAACAGCAGCAGTCCTCCGAATAGCATCTGGAACGCGGTTAACGTCCAGTTATCGAAGCGGGCTCCCCACTTCTTGACCAGCAAGGTCGCGATCGCCCATGCGAACGCCGATCCGAGTCCGAGCAGCGTGCCTACGGATAATTGGAGATGAAAGCCTAACGTAACGAACACGCCGACGAAGCCGACGACAACCCCTAGCCATTGATAAGCACGATACTTGAGCCCCATGAACAAGACTCCCAATACAACGACGAGAAGCGGATTAACGAACGTCAGGATGGACGTCTCTCCTGCCGAAATCGTGCGCATGCCGATAAAGATGCATCCCATGACCGCCGTCGTCTGGCATGCGCCGATGAGACAAATTCTGGCCCAGTCTTGTACGGTCGTCGGGACTCGCCTATTGGCGATCCTGACCGCCAAGGCCATAATAACGCCCGCCAGCGTGAAGCGAATGCCTACCAGCAACAAGGGCGACACGTAGGATAGACCTACTTTGCCTATCGCGAACGATGATCCCATCAGCGATGTCGCGACGAAGACCAGGAGTGCGAACAGATACCGATTCATGACTGGTTCCTCTTTCGTGTGTTTGTCCTCTTATGCTACCATGTGAATACTTCGATGAGGAACGAACAATGCGTTATGCAGGGACTCGGACTACATATGACGAAGTGACACAGTAACCGAAGACCCTCTCCGAAATATCGGGAGGGTCTTCGGTGTTCGTGGCGAGGCGGGGTTATAGGGTTATCGGACCGCGCGGCGGACCATCGTTTCCCATCGCACGAAGCCGTACTTCTCGTAGAGCCCGTGCGCGTCCCGCGTATTGAGATACATCGTCGTGTGGCGAACGCGGGGATGGTCGACCAGAACGGCCATCATCCACTTGCCGAGTCCTCCCCCGCGATGCGCCGGATCGACGATGACGTCGCACAGCCAGGAGAAAGTCGCTCCGTCGGTGACGACCCGCATGAATCCGACTTGAATGCCGTCCGCTCCGTACGCGCCGAAGCATAGCGATTCCTTCCAGCTATTCAAGAGCGTCGCTTCCGACCGTTCCGATGCCCAGTAACTGTTCTGCAATAAGGCAACGATCACGTCCGGCTGCAGTTCCTCCGCATTGTCGCTGATTCTGTAAGGTAATTCCTCATGAATCCACTCCATCTGTACGCCTCCTATTGTTCACGATACGTAATGGGTTCAGTATAATAGGAACAGATAAGTATGAATATCGTGAGATTATGCATCTATACCCGTACAGATTGGGGTCGAAGGATCATGATATACGAGCGCGTGAAGAACGATCTGAAGCAACGGATCAATAGCGGTTCGATCAGGCCGGGCGCTAAGCTGCCGTCCATCCGGGAGCTCAGCGCGCAATGGGCGTGCAGCAAGAACACCGTCATCCGAGCCATCGATGAATTAGAAAAGGAACATCTGATTTACACGGTGCCGAAGAGCGGCCACTACGTAATCGTACGTTCTTCCAAGTCCGACGATCGGTTGGAAGGGCGGATCGACTTCGCGATAGCCGCGCCGGATGCCGGCGTGATCCCCTATGAAGAAATCCAGCACGGCTTGAACCGGGCGGTTGAGCTATATGGGGACCGGCTGTTCGATTACGGCGATCCGCTCGGATTTCCGTCACTGCGCGAGGCGATATCCCGGCATCTGGCAGATGCTCAACTCTTCGCCGGACCCGATCGGATCTGCGTCGTATCCGGCGCCCAACAAGCGCTGCATTTGCTTGCTTCGATGCCGTTCCCGAACGGCAAATCGGCGATCTTGGTCGAGCAGCCCTGCTATTCCGGGATGTTGAGAATCTTAAGCCTCATCGGAGTAACCGCCATCGGAATCGCTCGAACGGAATCCGGCCTTGACCTTGAAGAGCTGGAGCGGCATTTCCGGAACAACGCCATTAAGTTCTTCTATACGGTTCCCCGGTACCACAACCCACTCGGAACCAGCTTGTCGCGTCGGGACAAAGAAGCGATCGCGGCGCTGGCGGACAAGTACGACGTGTATATCGTGGAGGACGATTATCTCGCGGATTTGGAGACGGACGGCAAGTACGACCCCATCTGCAGCTACGACCGTTCGGGCCGCGTCGTCTACGTCCGAAGCTTCTCCAAGATCATGCTGCCCGGTCTTCGCCTCGGCGCCGCCGTGCTTCCCGAAGCCTTGATCGCTACGTTCCGAACGTACAAATCGTCGAGTGACCTAAGCACGTCAGCCCTGTCGCAAGCCGCCTTGGAGATTCATCTGGGCAGCGGTCTGTTCCGGCGCCACGCCGCCCTGATGAGAGAGCGCTACGGCTTGCGAATGAAGGCTCTACGGGAAGCATGTAACCGTTACTTGAATGAGGGCTTCCGCCTAAGCCATTCGGCCGGCGGCATATTCGCCCAGCTTGAACTGCCCCCACGTCTCCTGGCAGAGGAGTTGACCGCGGCCCTTCTTCAAAAGGACGTGCACGTCTTTCCTACGGTGCATTGCTACCTGCCTAGCGTGGAGAGCGCGAACAGCTTGCGCCTCAGCATCATCCGCGCGAACGAGCAAGAGATCGAGGACGGCATTCGGATAATAAGCCAGACGGCCGACGAGCTTATCGTCCGCAGAAGCGCTGGCAAACTCAGCCGATCGGCCGTTACATGGATTTAAGATCGCTGTAGACGCAACGAAGGCTGCCCAGCGGCAGCCTTCGATCTCTTGCGAATCGCGTATTTTATTGGGTAAGGCCGAACGCTTCGGCTACCAGTTGGTAAGATCGGATGCGGGCTTGGAAGTCGTGCGTGATGGTCACGACCATGAACTCGTCGATGCCGAACTGCTCCTGCATATGAAGCAGGCGCGTCTTCACTTGCTCGGGCGTGCCGATGATCCGGCGCGATCGAATCTGGCGGATGCGATCGCGATCGTAATCCGTGTACGGATAGCGCTCGGCCGTCTCGACGGACGGGAAGTAATTGAGCAATCGTCCTTGCTCGAGGGACAGGAAGAACAGATCGGTGCTCTGGGCGAGCCGGGATGCTTCTTCCTCGGTGTCCGCGCAGATGACCATGACCGCGGCCAGCGCGCGGGCTTCGGGATAGAGCGCGGTCGGCTGATAGTGATCCTTGTAATAATGGATCGCCTCTTCGCTGCCCGGAACGCCGAAGAACTGCGCATAGGCATACGGCAGACCCATTCTGGCGGCGATCTGCGCCGTTCCGAGACTGGAGCCTAACAGCCACAGCTCCGGACGGGTCTGGATTGCCGGCGCGGCGAGCAAGCCGGAGAAGCGGTGTCCGGCAGGGAGCGACTGATAGAGGTAATTCAGCAGATCGGATACTTGCTCCGGATAGCGATCGATGTCGCCGATGCGGCCCTCTTGCAGAGCGCGAGTGGACAGCGGCATTCCTCCCGGCGCGCGGCCGAGACCGACGTCGATCCGTCCCGGATGGAGCGCTTCGAGTAGCTTGAAGTTCTCCGCCACCTTGTACGAGCTGTAGTGCGGAAGCATGATGCCGCCGGAGCCGAGCCGGATGCGGGTCGTGTTCGCGCCGAGATGGGCGAGCAACACCTCGGGGCTGGAATGAGCCAGCGCAAGGGACGAATGGTGTTCGGACACCCAATATCTGTGGTAGCCGAGACGATCCGCCTCTTGGGCTAACTTGGTTGTATGCTGAAGCGTCTGGGAAGCGGTATAACCTTCGCCGATCTGGGATTGGTCGAGAATGCTAAGCTTCATGGATAACACCCCTTATCACGTGCTTTCGTTCATGCGCGTATTCGTTCATTCGTGCGATAAATTCATCATATCTTCATCCGTTAACTGTGTCAATTATATCACAGTATGGAAGGCGGTACGCCGGATTTCTCCGGCGATACTCCGTCTATCGGAATGGCGTATTCGCGGCTCGCGGACGATCCATTCTTACGCTGATTACGCCTACCGCCAGCGCCAGGCTGACCAGTGTCGCCCCCACCCAAGGAAGCGAACCGAGCGACAGGTGCGTGATGACCCAGCCGCCGATGAAGGCGCCCAACGCATTGCCGAGGTTACCGGCGGAATGGCTGGAGGTGGACGCCAACGCGGGCGCGTTCTTGGCGATGCTCATGATGCGAACCTGCAAGCCCGGCATGACGGCGAACGATCCCGCGCCCCAGATGAATATCGTCACGACGGCGGCGACCTCGTTGCGTATCGTAAATGTCAGCGCCGTCAGCGCCAGGACGATCACGACGTAAGTGCCGAGAAGGGACGGCATCAGCTTCCAGTCCGCCAGCCTGCCGCCGACGATATTGCCGAAGGTGACGCCGACGCCGAACAGAACGAGAATCCAAGCGACGTGATGCTCGGCGAAGCCCGCAATATCGACGAGCAGCGGCGCAATGTACGTGAACACCGCGAACAGGCCCGAGTTGCCGAGGACGCAGATAAGCAAGAGCATCGTCAGCTTCGGGCTCATGAGCGCCGCGATTTGATCCCGAATGCCGATCGCCTTCTCCCGCTTCAATGGCGGAATCGCGAGGATGATGCCGATGAGCGCCGCGACGCCCATCAGGGCGATTGCCGCGAAGGAAGCGCGCCAGCCCATATGCTGACCGATGTAAGTGCCGAGCGGTACGCCTACGATATTCGCGATCGTGAGACCCGCCATCATGACCGATACGGCGCCCGCCCTTCTGTCCGGTCGCACGAGATTGGCCGCGATGACCGCCCCGACGCCGAAGAAGGTCCCGTGCGTGAAGGCCGTGAGCACTCTCGCGCCCATAAGGACCGCGTAGTTCGGAGCGAAGACGGATATGCCGTTGCCGGCGATGAATAAGAGCATGAGGAAGAGAAGCAGCTTCTTCTGCGGAATCCGCTGCGTCAGCAGCGTGAGGATCGGCGCTCCCACGGCTACCCCGAGCGCGTACATCGTGATGAGCTGTCCCGCCGCTGAGATGGAGACGTTCAAGTCTTCCGCCACGTTGGGCAAGATGCCCATGATGACGAACTCGGTCATGCCGATGGCGAAGGCGCCGACCGTTAGCGAGAGCAAGGAGAGCGGGAAGCCGGACTTGTCCGATTCCCGCGTACGTTCAATCTGTTGCGTTGTTGCCATGAGACGGTTCTTACATCCTTCCTTGCGTCGAATCTTGATGCGCAGACCATAACTATACCATCGTTCGGGCTGCTTCGTGAACGTAATCGCTCCGGAGTCCTTTCTTAGAATTACCTGCTTGAATTTCCTCCGATCGGTTAATAAGAGTACATAAGGAACGAAAATACTCCACGTCGGAAAGGATGATCGCATATGTTATGGGCCGTATTCGTAATTATATTGATATTCTGGGTATTGGGATTCTCTTTCCACGTTGGCGGAGATTTAATTCATCTTCTGCTGGTCGTGGCGCTCATCTCGCTAATCTTCAACCTGTTCAGCGGCAGACGATCGAGTCTATAACGGATGAAGCCATCCCTCGCGGGATGGCTTTTATGATTGCGATTCGCTCCTTGAATCCAATCATGCTTTCCGAACCGCGAACCATAGCTCGATATAGTTCAGACCGTCTTTGGCGCCGTACATTTCGAACTCTATTCCATCCGCCTGCTCATAACCGGCCGTCGGAAGCCATTCGGTGTAGAACCGTTTGTATAGCGTTTCGATCGTCTCGCCGAACCGATCCCACGGATGCGGCTCCGACGGGAAGATCGCCCATGTATGCGCCGGTATCGTTGCCGTTGCGTATCCCTCGGTGACGCTGCCATCCTCTTTGAAGGCGCACAGCATGTACGGGAACGTGTCCGGCCCCGTCTTCCTGTAACTGCATACCGCGTGAACGGGATGCAATTCTTGGCTGACGAACGGCGGCAAGGCGCCTGCATGCGCTTCAAGTCGCACCACGCCGCCATTCGCATGGCTTTGCTCCCATAGCTTCGCCGGCGTCTGCGGTTCTTCCCCGCTCCCATCGACTCGGAATACGCCCTCGATACCGAACACTTCGAAGCTTTCCTTCGATTCAATCCTGTAATTCATCGCCTCTGCCCCTTTGATCGTGATAAGGAAGGACAGACGGGGGTAGGCTTTAAGCGCAATTCCCTCTTGGCGAGCCATAGCCGGCGTGATCCCGTGCAGCGCATTGAACGCCCGCGCGAACGAGACCGGCGATTCGTAGCCATACTTCAGCGCGACATCGATTACCTTAACCGCGCCGCCGTTCTGCAGCTCGAGCGCGGCAAGCGTCAGCCGTCTTCGCCGAATGTACTCTGCCAGAGTCACATCCGTAATGAAAGAGAACATCCGTTGGAACTGATAGGAAGAACAGCACGCCATGCGGGCCACGTCCTTCAATTCGATCTCCTCGGCCAGGTTATCTTCAATGTAATCTAGCGCCCGGTTCATCCGATCTAGCCACTCCATCCGTTTCCCTCCTCTCACTTCCGAGTATAGGCAAGACGAACAATCGCTTCGCAACGATTCGTGCCGGAAGAAGTTGCTTGTTCCCCATTAGGCGGGAACTGCTCTGTTCTTCTCTATATGTTCCACTCCAAGTCCTTCTTTCCTTCCGAGTCACCCCAAAATGGAAAGCATACTTTACATTCCTGGCGTCACGCGATATTCTCAACTTGTGGAAAGTTAACTTTCCATGAGGAGGATAACGCTTTGAACAACCGTTTAGAAGAAATCCGTAAGCAACGCGGTATTAAGCAAGAAGAATTAGCGGCGGCTCTTGAAGTGTCGCGGCAAACGATCGGTTCGCTGGAAAATGGACGCTATAACCCCTCGATCCTTCTGGCGTTCAAGATTGCCCGCTATTTCGGTATGAGTATCGAAGAGATCTTTATTTACGAGGAGGAGGAGAACGTATGAATAAATCGATTGCGTCATTATTGATTACCGTTGCGGGCGTAGCCCTGCTAGCCATCGGCGTGTACTTCATCAAGACCGTCGAAGATCCGGAAGGTGTGCTACGCGCGTTGCCTTATCTCTGCGTCGGCATTGGCGCAGGCATATTCGGTCACGGCATGGGACAGCTCATGACCCGCTTCGCGACGAAGCATAATCCCGCAGCCGCTAAGCAGCTGGAGATCGAACAGCATGACGAGCGCAATGTGGCGATCGCCAATCGAGCCAAGGCGAAAGCGTACGACATGATGATTTTCGTATTCGGGGCTTTAATTACGGCATTGGCCTTAATGGGCATCGACCTGACCATGTTATTGCTATTGGTCGCTGCCTATATGTTCATCCTGGGATACGGCACGTATTATCGTCTCAAGTATTACAAAGAGATGTAAGGGGTGATGACGATGACGAAGGTAATGTATAGCGGGACCAAATACGGAGAAAACAATGTTGAAGTGAACATAGCGGTGGATATACAAAAGGATTGGCACGAAATTGCGCATACCAAGGAAGTGTCCCAAGTCATGAATAAATCGACGGGAAAATATATCATCGTGGATCGGAACTCGTTGAAGGTTGAGGTTGTTTCCTAATACGACAGTGTGAATAAACCGCCCCCAAGCCGATTGACTTAGGGGCGGCCTCATTCGTCATGCCGATTGCCACTGCTCCAGCAACAGGTTTGCATAGTAGGATAAGTTGGTGTAAGCCTGAGGGGATAGCGTGTCTTTTTTCGTCAGATGGTCAAGCTCATCCGCATATTTCTCGATAAAATGAATGGCCTGCTTCGTCGAGCCCTTCTCGTCATGATGCTTGGCTTGCTTAAGGGCATTCTTCAATCGGGATACGATCGAACCGGCCACATCGCCCGATTGCACATAGCCGTTCGTCAGGTTCTCCAGCTCGGACAGGAGATCCAGCGTCGTCACCGCAATCTTCAGCTGAGCAGGCGCGCCAGCGCTGAACGCGAAGGTGAGGACATCGCCATCCGACAGCGTGGCCAAGTAACCGCTCTTGATCGTAACCGTCTGCTTGCCATCCGAAGTTACGGCAGAGAGGCTGTAGTCGGCGTCGGTAGGCTCGGCAGCGCCCTTCTTGATTCCCGTGAGCGTATTGCCGTTCAATGTCGCCGTCACCGCGATGTCGGCTTTCGCATTCGTATAGAACGTAGCCGTCGTTGCCGAAAGCGTCGAATGCTCTACCGTATAGACGAGGTTCGGTACCGGAAGCCGCTTCGCCTGAACGTCATCGCGGATGTCTTCGCCCAGGTAGAAGCTCGCATGCGCCGGCTGGTTGTACATCGCGTTCTGCGAGTTCGCCGCCAACCGATATTGCGGATCGTGCATCAGCGTGTAGATGACGTTGTCCGTCGGAGTATCCGTCGTATAGATTCTTAGCGCTTGATTGTCACTGGTGCGAACGATTACCTCATCGCGCCAGTCACCGAATAGATCGGCGATCAGGCTTGGATTGGCCTTCGTCCCGTTATTGGAATAGGCTCCGGTCAAGGTCTGAAGCGTCTCCAGCTCGCTTGCCCCGGTTGCGACGTCATATTGGAACTTCGTAATGGCTGGCGCGGCCGTCGAGTTCAGATTATCCGGCCCGTCGAAGAACTCGTGAAGCAGGTCTCCGTCCCAATATAGGATGAAGTTAACGGGAGCCTTGTTCGCTACGCCGATGCCGCCGACTTCGGCCGTAATTACCTCGCCGCTCGCGACATTGTACATCGGCGTCTCGATTCCCCACACCTCGTAGCCCGGCAGAGGCGTCACATTGGCCGCGACGCCGCGACCGACATCGCCTAAGTTCGCCGCATAAGTCCACACGGGCTCCCCTGTTGAACCGCGAACCAAGGTTACATTGTTCGGAGGTCCCATCTCATGCGGCTGGAAAACATAGATCTCGTTGCTGCCCGGTACCATTGCGCCTACGTGCAAAGCGTCACCGTGGCCCGCGGCCGCCGTACCTCTCGTTCCGTTGGTGCTCCACAAGAGCGTTCCGTCTTGATCCAGCGTGACGCCGCCAAGCACAACCTCGTGATAACCGTCATGATCCACATCGGCTACCTTCAAATTATGATTGCCTTGATTCGTGCCGGCGTTCCAATCCGCCAGCTTGAACGTCCACGCTTCCGTAATCTCGCCGTCGATGAACTGATAGGCAGCCGCATAATGCGGGCCGTAGTGACCGCGCACCTCGATTACCGTAGGATAAGGCTCCGCGCCGTTAACTCCGTTCTTCGGCATATAGGCCACCGCTCCGTTGAAGCGGTCGCTGCGATTGTTATTGGCGTCGCCCCAGTTGGAAGTAATGTTGTACGGAGCAAAATAATCGACCGTATCGACCGGCTGGCCTGTTTCGCCGTTAAATACCGTTAAGGTTTCCGGTCCGGAAGCAACTCTGCCGAGCGCCGTATTGTTGATCTGGTTGTTGTTGGCCGGATTCTGAAGGCCCCCTACCCATACCGCTTCGGGGTCGCCCAATACCCAAGCCGGAGCGTCCGTCAGGTCATCGATCGTACCGTCCGCCTTCGGCAGATAACCCCTAGTTCCGTCGGCCGTCTTCACCGGGAACTCCGCTCTGCCGTCCTGGTCCAGATCATAGAAGTTGAACGCGCTGTGATGCGCGCTGGACACGATGTTGATACCTAGGTTGATTCTCCATAGCAGCTTGCCCTCAAGGGTATAGGCGTCGAATATCGTCTCGCCGGTGTGCCTGTTGGCAAGACCCGGATCCTGCGCCTGAGACGGATACCATTTCACGACGATCTCATACTGTCCGTCTCCGTTAACGTCCGCCACGGAGGCGTCGTTAGCCGTATAAGTAATCGGATCCGCATTGGACGTCGCGCCGTAAGCGAGCGCCGGGTTCGGACGATCCGCCGGTCTTTGCATCGGAATGTCCTTATAATTGTTGGCCCATGCAATTGCGGGTTTGCTCATAGCGCCGGTACTTACCGTCTCTACCACGTAGATGTCTCCGGCTGTACCGCCTGCGTCGACATAATCCAGGGTAGAGACCGGTGACGCGTTGACCTTATCGCCGTTCCTGTACACGTTGAACGTTAAACCCTGTTCATACTCCGAAGCGAGCAGACGCCAGGTTACGAGAATGCCCTGTCCGCTCGTTTCCGGAACGGCGACTACGCCTCTGTCCAGCCACTCCATGGAGAACGGTTCGGAAGTGATCGGATCTTGATGGCGGTTCTCGATGTACAGCTTCGCTTTGACTCCCATTCTGTTGACCGCTACGCCGGGAACGCTCGCAAGCGTTCCTACATAGGCGAACACGCCCTGCTTATTCGGGTCGTAGACCAACTCCGCGGCCGTCTTAGACCATGGGACTTCCGTTAGTTCCCAGGTTACGCCCACCTCGGCGGAACTGCCGCCCGCCACCCTAACGTTAACGGTTGCCGGCAGGTCAAGCCCTGCCTCGTCGGCCACCTCCCCGATGTTAACCGCCTTGAACCAGCTCTGCCATGTATTGACGTCCGCCGTTGCGGGGCGCTCAGGCAAGAAGTCATAAGGCAGCACTTCCGTTATCGTGTCCGATGAAAGCTCCTTCGTGAAGAAGTACATATTATCGATGCCATTATCCACGACGCCTAGGTTATTGCCTCCCGCGCGCTCGCCGGTAAGAACGAACGAGCTAATCTGGCTTCCCTCGAAAGGAACCGTCAGCACCGAAGGAACCGCCGCTGCGTTATCCCTTGGAACAAGGGAAACCGTGGCGATCATCGCATCGAAATCGAACGTAATGCCTACCGTATACCAGATATTCGCTTCGTTATAAGCAAACGCCTGGTACCGGTCGCCGCTCCAGAAGTTAGCCGGATTAGCGCCGGTAGGCCCCGGTAAAGTGCCCGCGAACGCCCCGATCGTCCTCGCTCCGTTATAGGTGCCCGTTCTTAAGCTAAGAAGCACATTGGCTCCATCCTGGAAGCTTAGGTTAAACGTATTCTGCGCGGTCGTAACCGCCGGAACCTTCCAATCGAGATTCGCGTACACCTTGCTGCCGGAAACGGCGTACGGCAAATCTCCCTTGCCGCCGCGGTTACCCGAACCGGACGCTGCGAATCTGAAATAGTTATTGGTACGAGGAGCGTCCTCTCTGGCAAGCGTATGGTAGGTCCCGCCGGCGAATATCCATAGCGGGGTAGCCGCTTCGCCGGCAAAATTGCTCCCGAACTGCTGCGTGTACCCTTCCGCTAACAGGGCGGAGAAGTCCGGAGTAGGTTCGGTAACCGCCGGGACGTAGTTTACATGGATCGGCACGCTGTTCGTGATGGAACCGTCCATATGGGATACGGCCGTAAGAGTGGTCTCGCCATCCCCAATCCCGGTCACCGTCACGCTGTTATCCGGGTTTACGGCTATCGTAGCGATGCTAGGGTCGCTGATCGACCAAGCAAACGTTCGGTCGGTCGCATTCACGGGCATGACGACCGCGCTGAATGAAGCCGAATGCTTGTCGGCGAGCGACCCTTCTCCATACTCCAGGTTAGCGGAGGCGGGAGAGATGGTTATCTCGCTTGGGCTTATCGTCGGTTTCTCCAGACCGGACGCAGCAGCCTTGAATCGAATATTATCAACGCGCATGCCGTAGTTGCTCTCATTCCAATCAACGCCCGTAACCGCGTTGAACCTTGCCCAGTTCTGACCGCTTGCCCGGCTCGCGCCTATGCTCAAGCTAGTCAGATTATCTGAGCCGATTGCGATCGGCTGCGGCGTGGCATAGGACAACGAGCCGCCGTCGGTGACGCTGATCGACGCCACTTGTAACCGAAGATCAACGTTGAGGGTTGCCGACAGCTTGGTCAGGCGCGGCACGCCCGCTAACGCGGCAGTGGCGGTTCCGATTGCCGGAACGTTAGCCGCGGTCATATTGCCGGCATAATAGGATATCGTCGCCGGCGAGTTCGCGTTCGTTCCGCCTCCGGCCGTTCGCAGCGTTACGACTTGATCCGCGCCGTCGTTAAGACGGACATCCAGTGAGTTTGCGCTAGGGCGGGTAATATCCACCCACCAGTCGAAGGCGACTTCGACCTGATCTTGGCCGGCAAGGTCATATTCGCCGCTATCCAGGGGAAGCGTCCACCAGAAACTCGCTTGTTTGGCCGCGCTCGAATCGGCATCTATTCCCGGAGGTTGAACGCGAAGTACTTTGGAGTCATCATCCGCTACCGTAATCGATCCGGAGCCGGCAACTGCCGGTGCGCCGGTCACTGTTCCCGCTAGCTGGCCATCCTCGAAATCCAATACATCTCCGACTTGCGTCAACGCGGGAGACGAGGCACCTCCGTCTTCCTCCGCGAACACAACCGCCGCGGGAATCAGCATGCATACCATGGCAACCGAAAGCAGTACAGACATGTACTTCTTAAGCCTTCTCTTCATTCACTTCACTCCTCGTATCATGAATAGAGTCGCGTTCCGTGAAGCGCTTTCAATTTTCCCGTCCCACCTCCCGATTCTAGGTATTCTGGCAATTCCTAGAATCCGTCTGAATTATAAATCACCGCCGAATTCACCGTAAATCATGGCTATTGATTGTCATGGTCATTTCTGACATATAATCAAAAGTGATCAGCAGGAGCAGAAATGAAAAAATCCACTCCCTCGCAAGGTTGTGGATTTCAACGGTCTGAACTCATAGGTTGTCTACCGTAACTTCGTTACACTTTGTAGGTTACGAGGGACGAACAAAACTGGGACAAACTCGTTCCGGTTTTTTTCTTGAACATTTTTCCGAACGTATGGACGTCGGCGTATCCGACTTGACTTGCGATCTCGCTGACCGATAAGTTCGTCTGCAACGCAAGCTCTCTCGCCTTCTGGATGCGCACCCAAGTCAAATATTGCATCGGGGTTAGCCCGAACTGCCGTTTGAATTGCACGATAATATAGTTGCGGCTCAGCCCGGCTACCCGTTCAAGGTCGTCGTGCTGGACATTGTCGGCGTAATGCTCGCGGATGTAATGCTGCAGCAGCAGGAGTTTGGCCTTCGTTCGCGCCTCCACCGTGGAGCCGGCCCGCGTCCGATTCAGTCCTGCCGCCGCCTCCCCGAGCACCTCGAGCAGAAGACCCTGCGCTTGCAACTGCGAGGACCAACCCGGCTGCCGATACGCGTGAACGAGCCGATTCAGTTTTTTCTCCAGCTCAGTGCCCGCATAGTTCCCGAGCAGGTGCGCTTCTCCGAACAACTGATGAAACGGAAAATCATTCGAGCCGAAATGGAACACGAAGGACAGGCACACATACGGCTCCCCCTCCAAGGTCAGAATGGAGTGCGGTTCGCCGGGGCGGTGGAACAGCAGATCGCCTTTAGCGGTCGCGTACATTCGCCCGTTGACCGGGTAATCCGCTCTCCCTTCCACGACGTATTGAAGGACGTACTGCCCCATCGTTCGGTTGCGAATTGCCCACCCGCCGGGTGCATCGAACAAATGAGCCAGCGTAATATAGGGCGGATAAGGGAGGTCCGGCGAGTCCGAACTCGCTTCGCTCGGCGACGGGCCGCCAAGTGCCGATTGTCCCGTTTTCTCATCGCTGATCACAATCGCCCCCTCTTCCCTCTATTGTATAAGAAAGTGATTTTGGCAACAAGAATCCATGTCCGGACCAAATACATTCGATTTCTTATCCGATACAATCTTCCTCGAGAGCGCAACCTTGAGTGCCACCCCCCCTATTCCTGAAGTGAAAAAAGGAGACGATTCGATGAGTAAACAACAGATCGATATGCTCTACGCCGATGCGCGCACGCAAAGCTGCATTACGGAGGAGCAAGCCCGGTTTTTCCTGGATAACGGATTTCTTGTCATTAAGGGCGTGCTTCAAGGGGAAGAGCTTCAGACGATTCAAGCAGAGATGGCGGAGCAGGTAGCCAAAGGCACCGCCGGCATCCAGGACGACCCGGATTACCTGTACGGCAAGGGCGGCAAAACCGGCCGCAACGTCCTGCGTCGCATCGAGTACGTCATTGATAAGAGCGATCCGATGAAGGCGCTCCTCGGCCACCCCTTTATTCTGCGCTCGGTCGAGAAGCTCCAGGGCCGCAACTTCATTCCGACCTGGGACTCGATGGTTCTCAAGATGCCGGATGAAGGCATCATCGTGCCTTGGCACCGCGACGCGGAGGTTCCGGCCGGTTGTACCGATCCCCGCCCTATTTTTAACGTCGACTTCTACTTGGATCCGGCGGACCTCGCGACCTGCCTATGGGTCATTCCCGGCAGCAACATGTGGTCTGTAGAAGTGTGCAAAACGCGGGTCGACCAAGACGGACCCGATCGCTTCAGCACGGAGGACGCGATCCCCGTTCCGATGGAAGCCGGCGACGCCATCTTCCACGACATCACGGTGCTGCACGGTTCTCCCGCGGGAGACGGCAATCCGTTACGCCGCACGGTCTACTACGAGTTCCGTCCCGGCGAGATCGAATCGAATTACGGGCCGCACACGCGCGAGTACATCGGACTGAAGCAGCAGATGCTGCTCGAGTGCTTGGACCGCCGTGCCGCCGCCTCTTATGCCCAAGACGAGGAGCCGTTCGTCTATCAACCGGACGGGGAGCTCGCCATCGGCGGACGCGTGAAGTCGAATACGTTCCGTTATCCGCATCTGGAGTATTGGCGGGGTTAAACAGACAACAAGCAGGGAGCTCCGTCCTATCCGAAAAAGTCCGAAAGCAGCGGCAGCAGTTTCTTGGCGCTGACCATATGGTTCTGGCCTGTAAGCCGCGCGTACTTCGCTCCGGGAATGGCCTCCGCCAATTGCCGGGCGACGTCCTGCAATCCCGCGGGGCTCTTCTCGCCGACGCCGATTAGCGCCGGAACGGCTAGCGCGGCGGCTCTATCGACGGGAGCTAGATCCTGCGTGAGCGCGATATCGTAAGCTAAGGTCGGCGCCAGCGCTTTCATCTTCCGCCAGCCGGGAATGAGCGGCAGCAGCCATACGAATGCTCGCGGCATCCCGATTCCCTTCAGGAAGGTGCGCATGGCTTCAGCGTTATCGCCGGCGTCGAGAAGCTTATGGACGGCCAGACTTAATCGGCGATATTCGGTTCTTTCTTGCTCGTCGTGCACGTATGACGCATCGTACAACGCTACCTTCCGAACCTTGCCGCCTAACCGAAGCGCGGCTTCAAGCGCCAACACGGCACCCGAAGAATGGCCGTACACGTACGCGGTGCCGCCGGCCGCATCGATCATGGCTTCTATATCTTCGATCTCGCGCTCCAGCGAATAAGGCAGCGTATTCCCGCTATCTCCGCGCCCGCGTCGATCGTAATTATAGACCGTGAAGGATCCGGCCAATACTTTGGCATCTTGCACGATCGGCTTGAAAGAGCGGAAACAGGAAGCGCCCGTTATGTATAGGAGCGCCGGACCGCTGCCATAGACATCGTACGCCAGGGTTGTGCCGTCTTTGGACTTCGTCGTGTTCATGATTACGCCTTCTTCCTCGTTAGGGATCGGATAAGAGATGAATAGACTATTCTTATAGACGAAGGAAAGATCGTATATTCATCGGTTTCTCCGCAGTAAACAGTTGGACCCTGCAGGCCCGCTCCTCATGGCGGGCTACAGGGTCCAACTAATTTATATTTTCCTTAATCCTGAGCCCTCTATGGTCCGGAATGACGGACTATGTACGGATAAAGTGAGTATTGGAATACGACCGGATTGTTTTTCAATTCCCGTTCTATTGGTACAGCTGTCCTCCGCTATTAAAAAAGTGGTTTGACGATGCGCTGACATTCGGTTGGGCTCTAAATTGTCCCGGCGGAAGCCCAGTCCACCGCTTGAATGCACTCTGAAAGGCACTGGGCTCCGAGAATTGCAGCAGATAGGCGATCTCGGCAACCGTGAAGCGTGGATCTTTTAAGTAATGTGCCGCAAACTCCATTCGCGATCTGTTGAATAGATAGCTATAGGTCGTTGTTTCCTGTTTCAGATTCGCTTGCAGCGTCCGCACGCTAACATTGAAATGTCTTGCCGCCTCTTCCACGCCCGGGAACGCAGCCGGCATACGCCGGTTGATCCATTTGTACACCTGCTCCGCAAACGTCCGGCCGTTAAGCAGCTCCCCTCTCGCTTTTTCCGCGTAGGCCTCGAATGTATGTAGCAGTTCACGATTCGCCATCATGATCGGATACTGCATTCCTTCATTGTCCAACGTAATAAGGTTAGCTTCGCCTCCGAATTCGGGATTGATCCCGAAGAGAGTGCCGTATTCCTTCCGATCATCCGGAGCCTCATGGGCAAACTGCACCTTATGAAGGACAACGTTGCGACAGCCCAGCTTCAGGATAAGGTGATACAGGGAACTAGCGATGCCTTCAACCGCATGCCTGGACGCTTGTCTGAGCGGGTCGCGAATGATGAAACGGATGTTTGTTTGCCCCTGCTTCGTTTCCCGCTCCATATCGATTCCGCTGCATACGATCATGTTATATCTCCGGTAAGCAGCCAGGGCAGAGCCGATCGTATCGCTGTTAAGCAGAACATAACCGAGAATGCCGAGACTGGATAGCTCCATCGTCTGTCCCAGATGAAGACCGAATTGCTTGTCATTCGTAAACGCCGAAGCGGCGTCCAATAATCGGTCGAACGCATCTTCCCGGATTCGCGCCTCGGTATCTTGAAGGAGCCTCTTATCGAATGAAGCGAATCGGTAGAACGAGTCGAGTTCATACCCGTTCTTGACCAAATAACCGAGAATCGGGTGGACGAGCGCGACTGACAAGCCATGATCCATCGGAAGGCTCCTCCCTTTCGCATCGGAATACCTTTTGTGCGTTTTGCATCATTTGAAGGGGACGCATTTCCTCCTATGATTTTATCAAACACACAATAATCATGGGAGTGAACGTATGAGTCGTTACGAGATGCGAATAACGGGAGTCCTGCTGCTTATAATGCCGCTGTTGATAGCGATCTCCTGGACAGGGCTTGCGATCCGATTCGAGTATCCGGATATATTGAGACAGCCCGTTGAAGTCATCCTGCAGAAGTATCATGACGGCGGTATGACTATAAAAACGTATTGGATCGGAATGGTCGTATCTAGCCTGCTTATCCTACCGATCGTTACGCTGTTCTACCGCCTTACAAGTCGTACGAATCGAAGCATGAGCCTAATAGCAGCCGGTGTCGGCATTGCCAGCGCTCTCTTCCACGTGCTTGGTTTCTCGAGATGGTTGTTCGCGGTGGATTACTTAGCCTCGCAGTACGTTTCTGCCGGTAACTCGACGGTAAGCCAAAAAGAAACGATAGAATTGGTTTTTAATGCCCTCCACATGTACTTGGGAGTGACTGTAGGGGAAACCCTGGGTTTTATAACCATGGGCGTATGGGCTGTACTTACGGCCATAACGTTGTACCAATCGGGGTATTTGCCTAAATGGGCTGCCGCTCTCGCGATTGCCGGCGGAATCGGCATTGCGGCAGGCGTTCTGGAGTGGTCCGGATTGTCCATAGCCGTAGAGATTAATGCTTATGCTTATCAGTTGTGGATTCTTATTATTGCTTGTTTGGGAGTTTCCTTCCTATTCCGGAGAACTTAATAACGAAGAACCGCCGCTTGAAATGACGGACTGCGTCACACCTTGAACCGGTAGCCCGCTCCCCACACCGTCTCGATATACTGATGCTTCGCCGGGTCCTTCTGTATCTTATCGCGGATTTTTCCCACATGGACCGTGACCGTTGCGGAATCGCCGAAGTGATCGATGCCCCACACTTTATCCAGCAGCTCTTCCTTGGCATACACCCGATCCGGATTTTCCGCGAGGAAGAGCAGCAGGTCGAATTCTTTGGCGGTCATCGCGATCTCTTGCCCGTCCAGCGTCACCCGTCTGGCATCGATCTGAATCGTAAGGCCACGGATGTTCAGCTCGCGCGCCTTCCGGACAGGCGAAGAACCGGCGCCCGCCGCGGCCCCGGTCAACCGGTCGAATCGTTCGAGATGCGCTTTCACCCGCGCCACGAGCTCGGACGGGCTGAACGGCTTCGTTACGTAATCGTCCGCGCCCAGGCCGAGTCCCCGGATCTTATCGATATCTTCCTTGCGCGCGGACACCATCAGCACCGGGATGAACTTCGTCTCGCGAACCCGCCGCAAGATGTCGAAGCCGTCCATGCCCGGCAGCATAACGTCCAGAATAATCAGATCGTACGCTTGCTCCAACGCTTCCTCCAGCGCTTGCCGGCCGTCCGCCCGAAGGGTCACCTCGTAGCCATGTACCTCGAGGTAATCCCGTTCCAGTTCGGCGATCGCTTGATCGTCCTCGACGATTAATATTTTCCGCTTCGCCATCTTCACGCACTCTCTCCCGTCACCCTCGAGATTGAACCATCGGAATCGTGAACATCACCGTCATCGATTGCCCGGGCTCGCTTCTTGCGCTGACCGTACCGCCATGGAACGCGACGATCTGCTTCACGATGGACAGACCTAACCCGGAGCCCGCCACGTTCTGGTTGCGGTCGGCGTCCGCCCGATAGAACCGGTCGAAGATTCTCTCGACATCGCTCTGCGCCATGCCGGGACCGTTATCCGTCACCGCGATCACCCACGCGTCCGCTTGCCTCCCGAAATACACGTGGATATGTGGTTCCTTCTTATCCATAAACTTCGCCGAGTTGCCGACGATGTTCAGGATCGCCCGCTTCATCTTCTGGGCATCCATCGTCGCGACGGCGTCCGATCCGGACTCGTATTCGCCCGTAAGCCGAATGCCCGTTCTCTCGTACTCGGTGTACAGCTCGCTCATGGTCTGCCGGTAGAACTCCTCCAGCGACACCGCGTCGAAGCGGAACTTCTCTTGCCCGAGATCAAGCTTCGACAGCAGGAACAAGTCGTCGATCATCCGGTCCATGTCGAGCGTCTTCGCATGAATAACGTCGATATACTTCCTCAGCTTCTCCGGATCGTTCGCGATGCCTTCCCGAATGCCCTCTACGTAACCCTTGATCGAGGTAAGCGGCGTCTTCAGATCGTGCGAAATGTTCGAGATCAGCTCTTTGCGATTCTCCTCCAGCGCCAGCTGCGCGCCGATCGATTGCCGGAGCTCGCTTCGCATCTTCTCGTACGAACGGATCACGCTGCCCACTTCGTTGCGCACCTTCGAATGCAGGCTGAAGTTCAGGTCCCCTTCCGCGATTCGCCGGGATCCCTGTTCAAGCTGCCGCAGCGGCCTAACGATATCCTTCGTCGTAATCCAGATCAACGGGACGAGAATGATTCCGAGCAACACCGCAATGCCGATAAGCACGAAGTACGGGAACCGGTCGCCCTTCGCCCATATCTCGGTCACGTCGACGACGAGGTAATACGTTAAAGGATCGTCGATCATCGGAAAATCGTACCGGACCGCGAGCAATTCGCGCCCTTCCCACGAACTGACCGTGAACGCGCCGTCCGCATGTTGTCCACCCTTCGAAACGTCTTCCCGCAGCTGCGCAAGGTATGCATCCTCTTCCTTGAGCGCGCCATAGCCGTCCCATCGATCGCCATCCCGGACGACAAGGAAGCCCCCGAACGGCGCCAGTTGGTCCCCTAATTGGCTTGCGAATGCGGGGGAGGCAAGCTCCTCCGGCTTATACCGCTCCGCATACCGCAGGTCCACGAACAGATCGATGCCCCGCCCGAACGCCTCGCGCGGGGATTGATCCTTAATGATGCCTTTCGCGAAATACGAGACGACCCCCGTGACGAGTCCGATCCCGATCGCCGCGACGATCGCCGCGGTCAGCAAGACGCCGAGGAAATACGTTAAGATGAGCTTCAGTCGAATGGACATCGGTTAGATCTCTTTTCTTTGGAAGGCTAGTAAGCTCAATATAGTGCCCATGATATAGTAGGCGGTAATAAATAGCAACGCCGAGATGGACGCGCCGGCATCGCCTGCGTATAGAAGAGGCTGCACCCAATCCGCGAAGTCCGTGACGAACAATCGGCTCAGCTGCGGCTCGAGCAAGCCGACGGCTCCCATCGCCATCCATAACACGACGCTTACCGTCAACCCGACTCCGCCGCTCCCCGTCCATAGGGACACGCAGTTGGCCAGCACCACCAGCAATCCGCAGAACAGAATCGCGCCGCCGAGCTCCGCCAGAATCGCTCCCAGTTCCGAAGCTGCGGGAACGCCATGGAGCACCAGGCTTCCGACCAACGTCGGCACGAACGCGCTTAACACGATCAATGCCCCGGCGGCCCATCCTCCGAACAATTTCCCCAGGAAGAGAGACTCTCGGCTAACCGGCAACTTCAGCGCGTGCTTGATCGTACGATCCTTGAATTCGCCGATCATGAGATCGCTGCCGAGCGACGCCATGAACAAGGGGAACACGAACGTCAGCAGCAGTTCCAGCGAAGTCGTCGGGAGGTTGTCTTCCAGCCCGATCCGGTCGCCGATGAAGACGAAGGAGACGCCGATCAGGAAGGCGAGCGACAGCAGCACCTTCAGCTTGCCTCCGCGGAGCAGCTTACGCAGCTCTTCGCCCGCGATATAGTTCAATTGCGCGATCATGCGGCCCCGCCCCTTACTTGCGCGATACCGTGCAGGTAGTATTCTTCTACGCCCGGGAACGATTCCCGGATCTGCGCGACGCTCGCGGTACCGACATGCCGTCCTTCGTAGACAATGCATGCATGCGTGATCCAATCCTCGATGTCGTGCACCTGATGAGACGAGACGATGATGCCCATCCCCGTCTCCGCGACGAGCCCCCGCAATATCGCGGCCATCTCCCGCCGACCTTCGATGTCCATGCCCGAGAACGGTTCGTCGAGCAGCAGCAGCTTCGGCCGGTGGAGCAGCGCGCTGGCGAGCTCGATCCGCTGCTTCATGCCGGTGGAGTACTTCTTGATCTTGAGCCCGTGGTGCTTCGACATGCCCACGAGGTCGATCGTCTTCCGAATACGCGCGTCGTCGATGCCCGGGTACAGCTTATGATAGAGTCTGAGATATTCGTAACCCGTAAGATACGGGTATGGCGTCGGCTCGCCGATCATCAAGCCCATGTGCGGCCTCGTCCGCTCGGGATGGTCGGCGACGCTGACGCCGTCCAACCGCGCAGTCCCGCGGTCGCTTCCAATCCACCCGGCCATCGCTTGCAACGCCGTCGTCTTCCCGGCACCGTTCGGCCCCAATAAGGCGACAACCTCACCGGGAAGCACGGTGAGATTGAGCCCTTGGATACCGCGGCCGCCAGGGTAGACCTTCGACAGATCGTTCGTTTCGAACATAAGACAAGTCCCCCCGTTATCGTGATGTTAGCCGCGATCTTCGAACGTTGCCGCGTCGATGATCTCGATGCTCTTGCCGGCAGGATCGTACGCGTCCGGCGTCGTCGCGTTGATGCCGCTGACGTCTCCCGCGCCTTCGATCTCCACCGTATGGGCGACGCCGTCTTCGTCCTTGCCGCTTACCTCGACCTCGCCTCGCACGCTCCGAAGCTCATTGTCCGCATTCACCGTGAACTTGAGCTTCACGTGCTCGATCGCGAAGTCTTCCGTCAGCTCCGGTATTTGCTCTTCGAAGCGGATATCCTCAAGGCCTTGGAAGAACGGAATCTGCTTCATCCGCTCCCATTCCGCCGGCGCTTCCTCTTCATGCTTGCGTTCGAACCCGTCCTTAGACTCCGCCACGTCCATCAGCAGGCGAAGCGGAAGCGGAATATCCTTCTCGTCGATGTCGACCGTAATCGTCTTCGAGCCGTCCGCATGGTTCGTTACGCCGAAGTTATCCTTAAGGTCGCCGACCACGAAATCGAGAAGCACTTCTTCCGCCTTGCTCATCGAACGGCCTTGGAAGTCGTCCTTATCATGGCGCTCGCGATGCTTGCCGTCATTGTCCTCTTCCGAATCGATCACTTGATAGTGCAGACCGTGCGTACGGTCTACCGCATAGAAGCTGTCGTCGTTGCCGCCGCTGTACAGACTGCCGCTGCGTTCGACGCCCATGAGGGCGAAGTCGAAGTCGCTGCTCACGACGTGCCCGTCTTCCGCGTCCGCCACCTTCGCCGTACCGCTGGAGACCAGTACCTTCTCGCCGTCCACCGTCACGGCGAAGTTTCCGTCGATCGTCGCGCTCTCGATCGTCTGGCCCGACATGCTATTCGCCTTCAGCACGTCTTTGAAAGCATTGTACCCCTCCGTATTCGGCGTGTACGCGAACGCCGTCGCCGTGAACAACGTTACCGCGGCAGCCGCCCCGCCGATCATCAACCATTGGTTTCTCTTCTTCATCTCTTACCCGCTCCTTATAAGGTTGTAAGGTTCCTCTCTTGCTTACTACCTTAGTCTAGAGGAGGAGTCTAAACTCCCTCGAAACCAATTCGAAAATATTTCTAAAATAAAAACAACGCGCGCCGATTACGTATCGGCACGCGCTGGGTACATCGCATATTATTTCGAACGCTGCGTCTTCTTAAGCTTTGAACCGCTCCGTCAGCTCCGCGATGACGCGGTCCGCATCCTCATAGGAAATCTGGCAGGTACCCGCGGCTTCATGCCCGCCACCGTTATACTCTCGCATCAGGAAGCCGACGTGGACGGCACTGGTATGGTTCACGATGCTGTGGCCGCAGGCAATGGAGACGTTCTGCTTCTGGAAGCCGTCCACGATCCACAGATTCGCGTTCTGCTCCGGGAAGAGCGCATAGATCAGGAAGCGGTTGCCCGGATAGATGGTTTCCACGCCCCGAAGATCGGTAATGATAACATTGCCCTCGGTCCGAGTGTATTGACCGAGCATATCCCGGAATGAGGCATCCAGCTCGAAATAACGGGTTACCCGCTCCTTCACGTCCGGATCCTCGAGAATTTCCTCCACCGTCTTGAGCGCGCATAACTCCACCAGCTTCTCCATCAGCTGGTAGTTGCTGATCCGATAATCGCGGTAGCGTCCCAGCCCCGTACGGGAATCCATCAAGAAGGACAGGAGATCCCAACCCTTCGGGTCGAGAATGTCTTCCTTGCCGAACTTCGCCGCATCGGCCTTGTCCACGCCTTCCATCATGCTGTCGAACGCCGGACCGAACTTATCCCTGCCGCCGAAATAATCGTAGACGACGCGGGCGGCGCTATCCGCGATCCGGGCATCTCCCTTGAATGCGTGCCCCTCTTCCTTCACTCGCTTGACTTCGCTGGCGTGATGGTCGAACCACATGCCGCATCCGGGAACATACGGCACATTCGTGAGAATGTCGTTCGCCGTTATTTCCACCGTGCCGTCCTGCATATCCTTCGGATGCACGAACTTCATTTCCTCGATCATGCCGAGCTTCTTGAGCAAGACCGCCGATGCCAACCCGTCGAAATCGGAACGCGTAACCAACCTCATATTCATGTCCCCCTGCATATGTACAGACTACAACAATTTTAACATCACATAGTGGTTAATAAGTACTACTTTATTGTTAAATCTAAGCCGAAATTGCAACTTTTACTGGACCATGGTCCCAATATCGTTAATCGGTAGACAAGACCGGCGTAAATCTCACTGTCCCGGCAATGGAATCCATACCTTGAACGTGCTGCCCTCGCCTTCCTTGCTGTCCACCAGAATCGTACCTCGTCCCCTGTCCACGATATCCTTGGCAATCGCCAGGCCGAGACCATGACCGCCGGTTTGCCGCGTTCTAGCTTTGTCTTGGCGGTAGAACCGATCGAAAATGCGCGGAAGAGCCTCCTGAGAAATGCCCATCCCGTTATCCTTGACCTCGATCGTAAGCGATCGTTCTCCTTTTGCCCTGACGTCAGCCAGCGTTACGACGACCGATCCGCCGCTGGACGTATATTTAATGGCGTTTTCAATCAGCAGCACGAGCAGTTGAACGATTTTCTCCTCATCCCATTCCACCTTCAGTTCATCGGGAACGTGCGCTTCGACATCGATTCCTCTAGCCAGGGCCAACGGCCGCAGCTTATCGACGACGCTAATAGCCGCTTGCCTTACATCGAACGAGGCATACTCGAGCGCGGAATCGCCCGAATCGGAACGCGCCAGGCGCATCAGATTCCCGGTCAGCTTCGTAATCGATTGAACCTCCTCTTTCATGCCGTCGAGTACTCTCGCGACAAACTCGCCCTTCTCCGTGTCCAACTCTAGCTGCAGCGCCTCGATCGAGGTCAGCAATACGCTCAGCGGCGTGCGCAGCTCATGGGAAGCGTCCGCTACGAATTCCCGCTGCCTATCGTAAGAGCGCGCCACGGGAACGGTCGCTTTGCGCGACATGTAATGGCTAAGCCATAATGCCAGCGCGAAGAACGCCAGTGCCAGCCCGATCAATAGGACGAGCAAATAGCGGAACAAGTCGTGCTGAAACGTAACTTCCTTGCCCACGTACAGCTTGCCGATCCGTTCTCCGTTCCATAATAAATCCCGGTCGGTCACGAGAAATTTCGCGTTACCGCCGGCCGTAGCGCCAACAAGTTCATTCGCGGACGGATCGTCGAACGTTCGAAGCGTTACCTTCTCTATACGCTGCTCCAGGAAACGGCCTTGACCGATGAGTTCCATTACCTGCGAACGAAGCTTCGGCTGCGTCTCGCCTCCCAGCTGCACGTTGCCGTTCTCCGCGATCAAATAATAGAACGACTGGTCCGCGCTTATCGCGAAGGCGTCCTCGACGGATCGCGGTGGCAGCCGGTTCGGATTGTCGTCATGATCCGCCCAGTCTTGCAAGACGCGAATCTCGCCGTCTGCCAACTCGGACAGACGAGAGCGCTGGTCGTTCCAAATCAACCAATACAGCAGCACGTATACGATCACGACGAACAGCGTCAGGAAAACGATCAGCACGCCGCTGTATTGCAGCGTCAGCTTGCGACGCATCCGGTCGAACAAACTTAACGAGCTTGCGTTAGGCATCGACTTTGTACCCTATGCCTCTCACGCTTTGAATAAGCTCCCGCGAAGCGGAAGGCTCGAGCTTCTTTCGGATGAGTTTGACGATCGCGTCGATGGCCTTCAGGTTCACGTCGGCGTCCAGGCCCCATATTTTGTCCAAAATGATTTCACGGGACAGCGTACGCCCTTTGTTCTGCAGCAGGAGGTCTAGTATCTGGAATTCGCGCGGCGACAGCTGAACTGCCCGGTCTCCTTGCATGACGACCTGATTCGTCCGCTGCAGCTCTATATCGCCGATCCGGATGATATCATCCTGCATGGGAACGAAGCTTCTGCGCAACAGCGCCCGCAAGCGCGCAAGCAGCTCGTCCATCTCGAACGGCTTCACCAAGTAATCGTCGGCCCCCGCATCGAGACCTTCGACCCGATCCTGCAACGCATCCTTCGCCGTCAGCATCAATATCGCGCCGCGATAGCCGATCTTGCGCAGCTTTACGCAAGTGGCACGGCCGTCCCCTTCCGGCATCATCCAGTCGAGCACCACGACGTCGTAACTGGAAGCGGTCGCATAATCGAACGCGCCGTTGCCCGTCGTCACCCAGTCTACGAGGCCGCCCGTTTTTTTCCTCAGCATGTGGGCGGTCAATTCGCCCAGACGGACATCGTCCTCAGCCAGCAAGATTTTCATCGCGCAGCCTCATTCCCATTTTCTTCTACGTGAAATCAGTATATTCGAAACGTTTCCCGCTTTCACCGTTTTTTCACCATATTCGGATACGATGAGCTCAAGAAACAAATAATCCTCCCCCTTGAAAGGAAGATGAACATGAAAAAAATCGTCATCGCCGGCATGCTGGCAACCGTCCTGGCAGGAAGCGGTCTGATCGCGTTGCTCCAGAGCAACGAGACGGCCGCGGCACAGACTGCAACGAACGCTTCGCCGGCAACATCAGCCACACCGCAAGCATCCAAGCAGAAGCAGAAGCCGCAACAGGACGGAAAATGCCGCCCCGAAGCTTCGGCCCCAAGAGGAAAGAATTCCGCGAACAGTACTAGCGAAACCGTGCAAGGCGACTATACCGTCCTCATCTCCGGCGGATTCGACACCGATCCGGCAGATCACGGAAGACCGGTGGTACTCATTGCCGCTGCCCTGGGCGTGCCTACGGAAGTGTTCCGTGAAGCGTTCAGCGGCGTGACTCCCGCAGGCTTGGACCGGGGGCCGACCGCCGAGGAAGCCCAAAGCAATAAGGCGGCCCTCATGAAAGTGCTTGCCCCTTACGGCATTACGAACGACCGCTTGGACGAGGTATCCAACTACTATCGCTATAACGGGAAGAACGGAGGCGTATGGAAGCGGACGCTGGCGACCGCAATCCCGATCGTTAAGGACGGAGTCGTAACCGGCGTAACCGTGACCGATCCCGGATCGGGGTATTCTTCGGCTCCGACCGTAACGATCAAGGGTCCTAACGGCGCCGTTACCGCGACGGCTACCGTCGCGTTCGGGAAAGACTTCGCTACGAACGGCAGTCTATCTTCCCTTACGCTTGACTGATTCCGTCTGCCGGAACGACAAGCACGGCGTCATGCATTGAACCCTGTAGCCCGCGCCTATTGGCGGGTTACAGGGTTCAATTTACTTAACGGGAGCTTAGTCTATGAATTCGACGTATTGCAGGAACCGCCTCAACATGACAACCGCTTGAGCCCGGCTGGCGTTCGCCGAAGGGACGAACGTCTTGTCCGTCATCCCGGCAATGATGTCGGCTTCTACGGATTGCGCGACAGCGGTCCGCGCCCAGCCGCTGATCGAGGCTTGATCTTGGAACTTGGCCAACAGCTCGTCCTGCTCACTTGCAACATCGATCGTTCGGCCCGCCAAGGCAAGCGCTCTGGCTACCATGATCGCCATCTGCTCCCTTGTGATCTTGTCGTTCGGCTTGAATCGATTGTCCGCGAAGCCGTCGACCAGCTTCGCTCTAACGGCTGCTTGGATGGCCCCGGCATACCAGTCGCCGGGTGTAACGTCCGCGAATGGCGCATCCGTCGCCCCCGTATCCAATGACAACCCCAAAGAGCGAACCAGCAAGGCTACGAATTCGGCACGGGTGATATTGCCGTTCGGAGCGAAGCTCGTGCCCGACACTCCGCTTACGATCAGCTTGGATGCCAACGATTCGACATCCGCCTTCGCCCAATGTCCGTTCAGATCCGTGAATGTCTTCGCCGTCCGGATTACGGTGTACGTGCTGTTATGCGGCGACTTCATGACGACTACCGTCTTGCCGTCGACGATCTCGAACAAGGACGGCACGAAGTGGAAGGTGTCCGAGATCGGATCGAACCACGCCGCGGTCGCCTTGGAAGGATCGATACGGGACTCCGCGCCGACCGTCCGTTCCACGTATACGCCATCGAATTCGGTTACCTCTTGATCCCCGGCCGTCACCTTGAATTCGACCGGGTTGCTCGCAAGCAGCAGTCCTTGAGATTCCGCGGCCGCTATGATTCTCTCCCGAGATTGTCCGGCCGGCTTGTTAATGGCGATCGAGATATGACTCCCCGTAAACTTTCCGGATAATTCCCGAAGCAGGCTTAACGGAACCTCATACGTGGCCGCATCCGTTGCTATAATAAGGGTTCCTTGCGCATTCGCCGCCGATGCACCCAGCAAAGCGGCAGTCGGCAAGTTCACTTCCACTTGATCGGCTCCGCCCTCGACGGCAATGGTGGCGGTTCGGGCCGCGGCGTTCTTGCCGTTCAACGCATCCAGCAGTTGCGTCAACTGCTGCGTATCCACCTCTATATCCGCGAACGTCGTCCCGCTCGCCGATGTTCGTACATCCGCTATCACCCGCAGTATCGCACCCGTATTCGCATCCCCAAGATCGAACGTTGACGGGGTTGGCGTAACGGGCGGTCCGGTCGGCGTTCCCGGCCCGGTCGGCGTGCTCGTCCGGGGACGGATGTCCTCGCTCGTGAGCGTAAGGATCGTGAATCTCACGACCTGGTTCTCGTCATCCGCCTCGTATACCCCTACGTACTTATTCGTAGACGCATCGACGCCGCTTATATTCGAGCCGGCAATGTACGGATTCGTCACGCCCGACAGACCCGCTGCGGGAACGGAAGCGCGTACGCCCGGAACGGATATCGGGCTCGAAGATACGCGAACGACCAGGTGATTGCCGAAGTCCGGCGTCGCCGATATTGTCGTCGTCCCTCCGATATCCCCCGGTGCCGCCGTTGCCTGCAGGTCGGGAGCCAAGTACCGCAAGTACGGATAGCCGTCGTTGATAACCGAATCCATACCCCAAGTCTGGTCGAGGTCCCAATCCGCGTACGTATCCATTGCCTTCATTAACGTCGTGGATACGGGTGACGCGAAGGTGTCCTCCAACCCGATTCTTCCTTGATCATAATAGTTGCTGCCGGGAATCGCGCCTACGTACGAGCCCGCGAAGCCGCCCCGATCGGTCGTTCCGCCCGTCACGCTTCCCGCGGCATAGTTGCGGTTCACCGTCGTTCCCGCCTGATAGCCCGTGAAGCCGCCTAATATACCCTCTTGTACGGTCACCCGCGATTTCGTATAACTGTCGCGAATGATTCCGTACTGATTCATGCCTGCCAATCCGCCGGCATACCAGATTGCCGCCACTTCTCCCGTGGCATAGCTTGCTTGGATCGTCGCCGCATGGTTCTGGCCGACCAAGCCGCCTACTTGATTATCTCCCGCCGCGTTTCCGGTTGCATAACTGTTAATGATCGTTCCCTGCTCTCCGGATAACACGCCTTCATTCCTTCCGACCAACCCGCCGATGTAGAAGGAATCCGCGATTCCCGTTACGTTTCCTTCCGAGTAGCAATCGCCGATCGTTCCCAGCACATTGTATCCGGCCAAGCCGCCTACCCGATACAATCCCGTTACGCTCCCCGCGCTATAGCTATTGCCGATCGTTCCACGTTCAACATGCCCGACCAGGCCGCCAACATCGTTGAGGCCCACGACCGTCCCGGATGCATCGCTATTGCTGATCGTTCCGTTCTTGACGTATCCGGCCAACCCGCCTACATAGTCTTTGCCTTCGATATCGACATTGTCCAGCTTCAGATTCGCGATCTTTCCTCTGACATATCCGAATAACCCCACGTAGTCGGCATTCGGTCTATGAATGGTCAGCCCCGTGATGGCGTGGCCGTCTCCGTCCATATTGCCTCCGAAAGACGAATCGACGTCCCCGATCGGCAACCAGCCTTCGCCGTCGGCATAGCCGCTTAGCGAGATATCCGCCGTCAGCTTGTAAGCATACGCCGCATAATCTCGGACCGCATTCAGTTGAGCGGCCGTTGCGATCCGGTACGGATCTTCATCGGTGCCGGCGCCTCCCGCGAACGTGCCTGCCGGAGCTCCGGGGCCTCTGGTCGGAATCGCGCTAACTTCTGCCGAAGCGGCGCCTTCCACCCCGTCATTCACCGCTCTAATCGTAAAATAGTAGGATATGCCGTTGGTTAATCCGGTAAAAACGTACCGGTCCGCGGCATTGCTTAACGTATCCGCTGGTATTCCGTAGGTGCCGGGAACCGTGCTCTTGTATATTCTGTAGCCGGTCACGTCGTCTACCGCATCCCATTGGAGCGTAATCTGCTTATTGCCTGCTACGGGAGTCTCAAGAACCGGCACCCCGATGGGATGCGTCACGGAGCTCGACGCTTCCGACGCCGGGCCGTCGCCTTCGCCGTTGCTGGCTATCACCGTGAACGTATAGGCCGTGCCGTTCGACAGACCCGTCACGACGATCGAGCTTCCCGATCCCGAGGCTGTTCTGTTGCCTGGCGATGCCTTAACCGTATAGCTTGTAATCGGACTGCCCCCATCATCCGAGGGAGCGGTAAAGCTGACGGTTGCTTGCCCGCTTCCCGCCGTTGCCGTTACGTCGGTCGGAGCCCCCGGAACCGTCTTCGGCGTTGCGCTTACTTCATTGGAAGCGGCGCTTGCCGTGTCGTCAACCATCGCTTTAACGGTAAAATAATAGGTTACCCCATTGGACAGCCCCGTCACATCGTAGCTCCGTTCGTTAGAACCTACCGCCGCAACGGCGTCATCATAGCTTCCCGAAGTCGCGCTTGCGAAGATTTCGTAACCCGTTGCCGCGGCTACCGCGTCCCACTGAAGCGTTACTCGCGCATTGCCCGCAATGGGCGTCAGCAGCGCAGGAGCTCCCGGCTCAACGACGACTTGGGTGACTTCGAACGTCTCATCCGCCATGCCGTCTGCCGATACGGTAACCGTTGCGGTATGCGTCCCCACCGGCAATCCGTCCTTCGCCGTCACCGTCAAATCCGTCGAAGGCGTCGCAGCGTTCAACGTCGTATCGGCCAGCGGCGTCGGCGTTAAGAGGAAATCGTTGCCGCTCACGGTCGCGGACAGATTCGTCAAATCTCCCGTGCCGGTACGGGTCACGGTGATCGTCTTCGCTTGCTGCGATCCCGACGCATACCCGACCGTCAAGGACGACAAGGTCTGGCCTTCCAACTCGTTGATCGTATAAGTGAGTATGTCGGCGCTCGTCAGCATGATATTGGCGAATTTCAATACCTTGTTGCCGGCATTCGTCTCATAGAGATTGACGTACTTGTTCGTGGTCGCATCCACTCCGCCGATGTCCGAACCGGATACGTACGGGTCGATCACATCCGTTGCGGGAACGGATTCGCCTAATCGGGGCGTTGCTCTGCCGTCCGAAGACACCTGAACAACCAGTCGGTGGCCTGGCAGCGTGGCCGCCGTCGCTTTCGTCGTCCCGGCCCCTTGTCCAAGCGAGGTAACTGCGTTGAGAGCCTGAGCCGGCAAATACGGATAGCCGCCGTTAATTCCTTCCGCCATCCTCCACGCGTTGGAGAGATCCCACCCCGCGTAAGTGTTGAAGCTCTTCATCTCTTCGGTAGACTTGGAATAATCGCTGACGACCGTTATCCCCGTCTTTTCCCTATCGTAGTAACTGGAGCTGATCTGTTCGTTGATCGCGCCTCCGACCAGGCCGCCCGTTTGATCCGTGCCTTCGACGATTCCGATGGCGTAGCTCTTGTCGATCTTGCCGTAATCGTTGTACCCGACCAAGCCGCCTATCCGTTCCGTTCCGATCGCTCGTCCGGTGGCGTAGCTGTTGCTAATCGTCGTATTGGAATTCGCATCCGCGGAACTACGCCCGACCAAGCCGCCTACATGCTTGAGTCCTTTCGCTTCTCCGGTAGCGTAGCTATTGCTGATCGTGGTTGTCATACCGTTCAGGGCCGCATTAGTCCCCACCAATCCGCCTATCGCCAAGCCGTAAGTCGTTGGCGCAGGCGTTGAAGACGGGGAGGCGGTCATGGCTACATTCCCCGTGGCGTAAGAATGACGGATCGTTGAGGACGAGCCATTGAATCCGACTAACCCGCCTAGCGAGTAACCCGATCCCGTCACGCTTGCCGAAGAATAACTAGATTCAATCGTACCTCGGGAACTATTACCGACCAAGCCGCCTAACGTTCCCTTCCCCGTCACGCTTCCTCCGGAAACGCCGCTGTTGCTGATCGCGGATTGTTGGCCCTCGAAGATCCCTTCGCTGTATCCCGCTAATACGCCTACGTTATCGCCGCCAATAATGCCGGCGCCGGCGATGTTCAAATTCTTGATCGTACCTCCGTACACATACCCGAACAATCCGATATAGTTCGTAGCGGGCCTGTTTATCCTCAAATTCGTGATGGTGTAGCCGTCGCCGTCCAGCGTGCCTTTGAACCTGGTGGCGAGCGTAAGGCTCCCGATCGGCACCCAACCGGCGCCGCTCGCATAGTCTCCAAGATCGATGTCGTCGACCAGCTTGAAGGCCGACGTCGGCTTGCTTCTGATCAAGTCGAATTGAGCCGGGGTTGCAATGAGATAAGGGTCGCCAGTCGTGCCGGTGCCTCCGGCGAAGCCATCGTTGGCGTACGCGGATCCGACAGGTTGGAAGACTCCCGTTATAGGAGCCAATACGATAAGCATGCATAAGAGCCATTTCGGGAACTTCCGTTCATTGCGATATTTCACGAGTGATATCCCCTTCCAGAGCTGGTTGAATTCAACGTAACAGCCCGAGGTAAAATGGCGGTAAAAGAAGGCAAAACGACAACAAAAAACACCCGGCGACGGGTGTTTTGCTGTTCATGATTTGCATAATCCCGAATCTCCATTGCCGAAAGCTACTTCATGAACAAAGCAAAGAAGATGACGACATCCTGCAGGAAGTGGATCGTTAACGCCCAGAAGAAGCCTCTGGTCTCGAGCATCGACTTGGCCAAGAACCAACCGATGAAGCCCGCCATCAGCATGCCCGGTATCCCGCCAGGCGTGCCGAAATAATGAATCAAACCAAAGGTTGCGGCAGCCAGTCCCTGCGCGACAAACGGCGACCATCCATACTTGGCGACTACAGCGACGAACGAGAAACGAAAGATGATTTCTTCGGCGAAGGCATTGGCAAGCGCAAATACGAGGACAAACAAAATACCCGGAAACCAATCCAATCGAATAGGCTCGCCATGTATGACTTGAAAGTAGATGACAATGGCCGTAACGGCGGTTATAACGATGGAAAAGTTCAAGCCGAGATGACGCCAGGTTTCGGTTGCCTTCGGCCGGATGCCGATCCAGGGTTCAGGCCGGATGGTTCCATCCCGCTTCTTCAAGTTCAGATAGGCTAAGCCCGTTCTGCCGGTCAGCCCGTACACGATTCCGATTAGAATGATGACTAGTGCAATTACAGCCAATTGATAGCTGATTTCTTGATTGTAGAGGTCTCTTTCGAACAACTGCAAATCGAGCGGTCGGCTTTTTCGAATCCATAACAACAGAGGGGCGATCCCGATCACGATAAGAGTAATCAACGCGACGGGCCATAGGGGGAGACGCCGATTATCCATTCCGTTCTCTCCTGTCCGATCGGTTTAACAGTTCCAAAGCGTGCTCGCACCATTCGATCGTCATCCGCAGGTAGCGTTCGCCGTAATCGAGGGTGAGCAACCAGAGCTTCGCTTGCATCCCTTTGTCCTGAGGAATACTTGTTCGAATGCCTTCTAGTAATTGAACGTACTTTCGACTCGCTTCCAGCTCCTGCTCGATGTGAATGACAAGCTGCGGGATATGACCTTCATCGGCCACGAAAATCTTCATCAGCAATTCGTTCCGCATAACGGACTCTTCGGGTGTCTGGGCTAGCCAAGAATCCAGCTGTCTACGGCCTTGCTCGGTGACGCCATACACGATTTTGCGTCTGCCCGTCTCGTTCTCTTCCACGATCGTTACGGATCCTTCTTGTTCCAACTGCTTAATGCTCTTATGGATATGGCCATAGGATTCATTCCAAAATAGCCCGATGCTTTCCTTCGAAAACTTAACGAGTTCATAAGCGCTCATCGGATGGATCCGCAATAGGCCGAGGATGGCGAAATGGGTCGTGTTTATTCGTTTCAGGTGTATTCCTCCTCTAATGGTCCATATATATCTTTAAGATATATAATTAGAATTATAAACCGTTCGGTTTGCTGTGGCAACCTTTTTGTGGAAACCCAAAGGCATGTTTAAGGGCCATCCCTACGGGATGGCCCTTGCTTTGCAGCTTATGAATGTTACCGTTCGAGCGCTAGCCCCTAACATCCCTACTAGCGTTTTGCTCGGCGATGATTTCGTTGTCCTCCGCGTTATCCCTCGTTACTTTCTGAACGCTGATCGCGCTGTAGGATATCAACAAGATAACGGCGATGTAGTAGCCTTTGACATTCAATTCGAACGGGGCGTTGTACAGGCCGATGAAGAACATGGCATAACCGATAATCATCCCCGCGAACGCCATGCCCGTGAAGGCTTGCGTATTCCTCATCCGGTGCTTCGGATTATCCAACCGGATGTCTTTATCCTCCGTATTGTCGCGAACGACCTTCTGCACCGTGATACAAGTAATGGTGATCAACACCATGCACAGCAGATAATACCCTTTCACGTTCAATTCCCAATCGGCGTTGTATACGCCCAAACAGAATAAGAACAAACCGGCAGCCAATGCAAAGTACGATACAAGCGTAAAAGCCCCCGTGTTACGTTTGCGATATCTTGGATTCATGCGCCGATCCCTCTCCGACAATAGAATGTATGCCTTGGCATCATTTTCCACTATACAGGGAGAATCGGTAAATTTCTACTGCTTATTACGCGGAGCATAGACCGATCCGCCGAATCCTGCCCCCGAAGTAAAGGTCAGACGTGTTTATAACCTGCTTCGACTGTATGTTTAATGACCTCCGAAACGCGATCTGCCTGCGCTTGAATAGCTTCCGTTAGCTCCGCGGGAAGAAAATCGGTTGTCCAAACAAAAATGCTGCCGCCTTGGTCACTAGGGAATACTTGGAACGAAGCATGATGATGAAGAAGCGGCAATCGTCCTTCCTTGACGGCGAATGCCATGCGCCGCTCTCGATCGTCTACGGAAACAATTAATTCTTTTACCGAGCTACCGTCAGCCAGGATCAGCGTTCTTTCATATCCATTCACAAGCGTATTCTCCGTAAAACCCGGAACGAGCCGCTGATGGAAGGCACCTACATCTCTAACCGCATCCCAAACTTGTTCGGGAGGAACGTTAATGAAAGTATCTTTTCGAACGGTCGGCAATTAAATCCTCTCCTTGTCGTCAAGTTAATCTCCGTACTAACCCTCATTGTTCCGGTCAGGACAGCGCTACGATCGAGCGTCCGCGCATGCCTCCTTGCAACACTCGAGCGATCGCGGCGGGAAGGTCGGATAACGAAATCTCGTTCGCGACAGCGTTCAGTAACGTCTCGTCCGGCCTCCATTCGGCGGCAATCCGGTTCCACACCGTACGCCGAACGTCCATCGGACATAAGACCGAATCGATGCCGAGCAGATTAACGCCCCTCAGAATAAAAGGGTAAACCGTGGAGGCCAGTCCCGCCCCTCCCGTGAAGCCGCTAAGCGCTACGGAGCCGCCGTATTGCACCGAGTTCAAGACGTGCGTCAAGAAAGGTCCTCCGACGGGATCAACGGCCCCCGCCCAGCGCTGCTTGTCCGGCGACTTCGCCTCCGGTACTTCCAGCTCCGACGGCGAGATCGTCTCGTTCGCTCCCAATGCTCGTAAATATTCAACCTCGGAGCTCTTGCGAGTGCTTGCCGTCACCTCATACCCCGACTTCGCCAGCATCGAAACGGCCCAGCTTCCAACGCCTCCGGTAGCGCCGCTCACCAGGACGGGACCTTGTCCCGGCTTCAGTCCGTTCTCCTCCATGCGATGCACGGATAACGCGGCCGTAAACCCGGCAGTCCCTATCGCCATCGCGGCCTTAGCGCTCAACCCGGACGGCATAGGCACGACCCATGCCGCGGGGACGCGCGCATATTCGCTAAATCCGCCGGGATGGGATGCCCCGAGTCCGTATCCGGTAATGAGCACCTCGTCTCCTTCTTTGAAGGAAGGGTCGGACGAATCGATCACGATGCCGGCAAGATCAATGCCGGGTACGTGCGGATACCGACTGACGATGCCGGCTCCCGGTATCGTACTTAGTCCGTCCTTGTAATTAACGCCGGAATAGGAAACCCGGATCGTTACTTCGCCATTCGGAAGGTCGGCCATCGAGTATTCGCGGATATCCGACCTTAAGCTTGACTCTTGCCAATCCACCGTAAGCGCACGATAAGTTGTCATTCGAATTCTCTCCTTACTGATCGTTATAGCTGTAATCCTAATCTTGTTTTATCAATGCGTCTAATTTATAATTCTCATTTAAACGATGATTTTTTGTTATGAGAGAGGGGCGTTGAGAAATGGAATGGCAACAACTTGAATATTTTATCGCCATAGCCAAGTCGCAGCATATGACGAATGCGGCCAAAGAACTGTCCGTCACGCAGCCTGCTTTAAGCCGTTCCATCGCTACGCTCGAGAAAGAATTCGGCGTGGAGCTGTTCGAGCGCCGTGGACGCAATTTGGTGTTGAATCGCTATGGCCAAATTCTGTTGGGGCGAGCCCGGACAGCGCTGGGAGAGATCGAGAAGGCCAAACAAGAAATCGCGAATCAAATCCATCCCTCGTCGGGAATGCTGTCGCTATGTTTCCCCCATATCCTTGGGGCCGAGCTTTTTCCTGTCATGCTTGGCGCGTTCCGCGAACAATACGCAAGTATCCGCTTCAATCTCAATCAATGCACGATCGACGAATTGGTGTTGCGGATCCTTAATAACGACTGCGACTTCGGAATAACGACTTTGGAATCCGTTAACGATGCGTTTCATTGGCATTTAATAGGACAGACCGAGCTTTATCTGGCTATGCCTATATCTCATCCTTGGGCTAACAAGAATAGCATTCGCTTGGAAGAGCTACACGAGGTGCTCTATGTCGGCTTAAAGCCGTCTTGCGCGTTAAGTTATACGGTAGAGGGTCTACTGTCCCGTTCCGGCGTCGAACCGAACACCGTTTATCGCGCGGACGAATTAGACATGGTCGCCGGATTGGTATCGGCGGGCTACGGAGTTTCCTTGCTGCCCAAGACGTTGGGCATCAGCGGTTATCCGATGGCATGGGTTAAAGTGGATGATCCAGCAAGCAAGCTTACGGTCGGAGTCGTTTGGAAGAAGGGACAGCAGTCGACGCCGGTGTCAGAAGTTTTCTTGGCCTACATTCGGGAGAAGTATCCTCTATCTTCGGAGTAAATCAGGTTGGGACTTTAGAATAATCCTTGCCGCCTGGACGTCCTCCGATTACGGCAAGTCGATGAGCATAAAATGCGCTTCTTTGGCAGCCGATACGTTCAACCGTTGCAGACCGGTAATTTGGGCCGCGTCCCTTCTTTCCAACAGCGTCTCGTCGTTCAGAACAAGTTCGCCTTCAAGATTGAATACGTAGACGTTACGACCGGCCGCCTGAGTGAACGTAAGCTCGCGGCCTTCCTCCAGCCTGGAGACGAAGACGGTGACGTCTTGATGAATGGGAAGCACCCGGTCATCGGCCCAGGCTCGGTTCGACACGATCGGCAAGAGCCGGTTTTTCATTTTACCCTGATCGTAAGAGAATTCGTGGTGTTGCGGCGGAATATCGAGTCGATCGGGTTGAAACCATATTTGAAGATGGTTTTCTTCCTCGCTCTCCGACGGATTCATGCCCTCATGAACAATGCCGGTGCCCGCCGATATGACCTGAACCATGCCGGGCAGCAGCAGCGATTCCGCGCCGGTGCTGTCCTTGTGATAATTTTGTCCCGATACCATGTAGGTCACGATCTCCATGTTCTTGTGCGGGTGCATCCCGATTCCGTCTCGGGCCCCGATAACATCGTCGTTGAATATGACCAGCGGTCCGAATCGCCGATTCGCGGAGAAGCTCATGATAGCCCGGCTGCGCTCATATTCCATCAGGTATCGCGTATGGGCTTTGTTGACTTCGATCATCCTAATCCCCCCTGTCAAGTTGTCGCGTTACCCAACGACTCCATTATGGGATAGGAGCGATGCTTGCGGAAGAAGGCACTTCAGAGTGGTATAGTTACATGGACGAACCTTTTGGGCGGGACGCGCTTCGCCGCAAGGCTGATCCAATAGACGACACTCCTGTTGGTATGTATAATCACCATTAAGATCGCGACGGAGGCGTAAACATTGGACAAATTAGAACCGCATCATTGCAATATCGGCATTGAAGAGTGTTTACATATCATCGCCGGGAAATGGAAACCGATCATCTTGCTCCACTTGCAGTTGGAGGGAACGAAACGCTTCAGCGACTTGAAAAGGTGGATTCCGGGGATTACGCAGAAAATGCTGACTGCCCAGTTAAAGGAATTGGAGCAAGAGGAACTGATTCAACGAGTGGCCTATCCCGAAGTTCCGCCGAGAGTGGAATACAGCATCACGGAACACGGAAGAACGTTGGAGCTCATCCTGAGGCAATTAAACGAGTGGGGCGTCCAACATAGGAAATACTTGAGCGCGAATAAAGCCGAACGAAGTTGAATCGTTATTCTTCGTTTACGCGTCTGGGGAATGGCGAATGACCTTGCGCTTGACACGTCGCTTCGCGCCCCCTACAATTAGAATGAACATTCGATCTATTATCGATACAATAGAATGAACGTTCAATCTAATCATGTGGAGGGTTTATGATGAACAAAACCGTATTTATCACGGGCACAAGCTCGGGATTGGGTAAACTAACCGCCATCCGATTCGCTCGGATGGGTTGGAACGTTGCCGCTACCATGCGCACGCCGGAGAATGAAACGGAGCTTACTTCTTATGACAATATTCGAATCTTCAAACTGGATGTCACGGATACGGAGCAAGTCCGAGAAGCCGCGCGACAAGCCATTGCTGCCTTCGGTAAAATCGATGTCGTCGTGAATAACGCCGGCATGGGCACTTATGGCCCGTTGGAGCTGGCTACGGAGGAGGCCATAGATTGGCAGTTCGCCGTTAATACAAGGGGACCCATTAATGTCATTCGCGGATTTTTGCCGCATTTCAGAGCGAACGGAGGGGGGATGTTCATCAATATCAGCTCCTTCATGGGAATCACGACCGCGGTGCCGCTAGGGTCTCTCTACAACATGTCCAAGTTTGCTTTGGAGGGATTGACGGAAGGTCTGTATTACGAGCTCCAGCCTTTCAATATCGAGCTGAGATTGATCGAACAGGGCGGCTCCACGGGCAACAACTTCAAGAACAACATTACTTGGAACCAAGATAACGACATCAAGGTTTACGACGAGATGATGGGTAAATTGCTAGATGCGATGGATAGCCGGAACATCGGCGATCAATTGGACGATCCCCAGACCATCGTGGATGCCATCGTCGCTCAGGCAACGGGAGAGAGCAAGAAGTTCCGTACGGTTGTCGGGGCGGTAGGCAACGGTCTGATGGAAATGAGGAGCGCCATGCCGATCGAACAATATTTAGAGACCATAGCCCGAAATTTCAAGTAACGATAGGTAACCGCATCCGAATCCCCCATCTCGCCGTCCGACATCGATCCGTCGATCCGCGATTTGACGAAGAGGCCTTTTACATGTACGCTTGTCTTAGAACGAACGTTCGATTCAATGACAGGCAAGGGGGATTGCGCATGTTCGATAGCTACAATAAGGTGCAGCGGGCCGTCCTCGAAACCACGCTCGCCATCATCATAAGGAAAGAGATCCAGGCGACCTCCATGGCTTTATTGGCGAAGGAATCCGGCGTGTCGACCGGGAACATCTATCATTACTTCAAGAGCAAGGAAGACATCGTTAACGAGTTGTACAAGGCCATCGTCACGTTCAACGGCGAATACGTGCGCGAAGGCCTAGCGCAAGGTCGGACGGTGCGCGAAAAGTTCGAATCGGGCTGGATGCGCGTAGTCGAGCTGGGTATCAAATATCCTCAGGGCTTTCAATTTATAGAGCAATATTCATTCTCGCCTTATATATACGATGAGGTGAAGCAGGCTGTCTATACTGTCGGTTGGTGCGGACCCATGGACAAGCTGTATGAAGAAGCCGTTCAACGACAGTTGTTTATCGCGCTCAATCCGCACGTTATGGTGCAGATGCATTACGGATCGTTGGTTTATATTCTTAAATCCCATCTGCAAGGCATCTTCGAATTATCCAACGATATGATACGCGAGGTCATCCGCTCCTCTTGGAGGTCCGTGGTACGGGACGATGCTCCGGATGCGGAGTGACGCCCGACAGGCGCTCGCGAGCCAAAAAACAGCGAAGGTCTCCGACGTTGATTTCTCGTCGGAGGCCGTCGCTGTTCTATGTCTACGAGGCTATTGCACGGCCATGGAAATCTTGATGTCTACTCCTGATTCCGTAGACAGCCCTTCTCCGACAAGCAACGCATGATGCAAGAAAGACAAAGCCTCGCTATTCGTAATGATCTTAGGGGAGGTTCGGAACAACGCATTGTTCAGGTTCTTGTCGAAGTTGCCGTTATTCTCGATGTAGATCTCGCAGGACTGCCCGGCGTGGTCTCTTCCCTTAAGAATGTACCTTGCGGATAAGGTATGCCTGTCGCCGTGCTTTCCGATGACTTGCGTATCCACCCCTCCATCAAGTATGATTCCTTCGAAATATTTACCGGTCGCATGACCCGTGAATAGAATCATGACGACGGAATCCCCGTCACGATTGCGCAGCTCGGACACGTTGCCTATTTGCACATGAACCGTGAATATTTCCTCGAATTGCACGGTACTCCCCCTTTTTCGTACTATTCGTTCCCCTGTCCCCTTATTGTACACGGTTGCAACGTTCAAACCACCCTCTTCACGCCGGGGATTCGCCGGATGAACGAGGCTGCCGTGTAAGAGAGGAAGACGGCCGAACAGCCTACCATCGCGAATTTCATCATCGGATTCCAATCCAGACCGCGAAGCGCGAAGGAGACGTAGGTGACTACAAGCGCATGGAGGATATATACAAGGAAGGCGTTCGCGGACAGCCATCCGGTAACTTTCGTTGCCCCGCCGTTCCATCGATTGCGGAACCCTACCAGCAGCGCGTAGGAAATGCCGACTCCCATTAACGGGTCGATCGTTGCATAGAAAGCCGATTGCCAGCTCGCTCCCCCCATAAACGCGGAGACATCGCCATCCATTGCGCCCCCGAAAGCCATCCCTGCAGCCATCAAGACGATCAGCGACAGCGCCGCCCGCTTCCATTTCCGCGCCGCCTCTTGGGTAAGCTGCTCGAGCCATTGCCCGCGGTATGCCGCAATACCCGCCATGAACAGGCCGATATAGGCCGGAAAATAAGCCAACTGTAAATTCAACGCTTCTTCTCCGACAGGGTATACCAGACGTATCGCGAAATTCGCCGCAGCGACGATTATGACATATCCGGTTATCAAGCGCGGCGTCATAGCGATGCGTTTGCCCCGTACTTTGCCGGCGGTCAGCCGACGAAACCCGGCATACCCTGCGAAGAACAGCAGCAACGCCTCTAGATACCACAGCGGCCCTACCGCGAATGCAAGAACGCCTTGAAACGGTTCGGTAACGATTTCTTTGTGTATGAACGTGCCCAACGAACCTTCGTATCCGGAGGCGACATATTGCAGAAGAGGAGCGATGACCAGCATGTAGAACAACAGCGGAATGCCGAACCGGAACAGGCGTGCCTTGAGGAAACTTACAGCCCCGTTCCGATCATAGGAAGCGGGCGTTACGAATCCGGAAATAAAGAAAAACAATCCCATGAAAAACGATTGGTTAACGGCCGTAAACATCGTCAGCAGCGTGTTAACGACGACATTGTCCCGATGCTCGTAATAAAACCAGCCTCCCGATCCACCATAAGTGATCGCGGTATGATGGAGCACCACCAGCACCGTCAAGAGTACCTTTAACCGATCCAGATAGATCAGCCGCTTTTCCATATTCGGATCCCCTCCAAGAGTTCATGCTTATACGGTAACACGGCATCCATGGGAGGCTCACCGAAACGATGAAGGGAAAGCGCGCAAATCGAACTTCGGTTAGGGTCGGCGACTATTTCGGTCCCGCTCGCACTGTTGCGGTGTTGCAACGAATCCGCCATGCTATACTTAAATCGATCGCCAAGGAGCATCGCGTGGGGAGGCCTGTATGAAACATATTTTATTGGTGGACGATCACCGGACGTTTTTGGCCGGAACCGCCATCCTATTGGAGAAGCACGGCTTCCGCGTTACGGTCGCGTCAAGCGGGCCGGAAGCATTGGAGCAGATGGAGCAGGCTTTGTTCGATCTGTTCGTGCTCGACTTGAAGCTGCCGGGAATGAACGGCTTCGAGTTGACGGAAACAACGCTGCAGCGCCGTCCGGAGGCGACGATCGTCATATTGACCGGCGAGGACATCGCAGAGCATTATGACCGGTTGATCGAGATCGGGGTAACCGGCATCCTGGAGAAATCGCTCGGCGAACAGGAATTTATAAGCAGTCTCCGATTAGCCATGCAACAATTAACGGTTCTTCCCCTTCACCTCGCCAAGCAACTGCGAACCAAAGAAAACCGATTGTTCAGCCCAAGCCCGGATACCGGAACCGCGAACAGAACGTTAACGGATAAAGAAGTGGCCGTCTTGAAGCTGATCGCTCAAGGACATAAAAATAAAGACATCGCGGACCGGCTATTCATGAGCCAGCGCAATGTCGAATACGTAATCTCCCATCTGTTCGAGAAGCTGAATGCGTCCTCCCGTCAGGAGGCGGTCATGAAAGGGATCGAGCTGAAATGGCTGAACCTGGACGTATAGCCCGTCCGGCGGCTACAGCGGTACGGAACATCGGATCGCAACCCCTTGACCCGGCGCCGACTGTACCGCAATTTCCCCTCCGACCATGCGAAGCCGCTCCGTAATGCCTCTTAATCCGAACCGGTTCGTGTACGAGAAATCGACATCCGTCTCCATCCCTTTCCCGTCGTCCGTATACCGGATATGCAGTTCCCCTCCTTGTTGCCCGACCGCCAGCGTCACCCGGTTCGCTTCCGAATGCTTCATCGCATTATGGATGAGCTCTTGCACGACCCGGAAGATCGTCGTCGTCTGTTCGTCGCTGAGAGAAGCGGTGATCGGCCAAGGCTGGAATACGAGTTGAAAATCAGCCCGCAACCGCGTCCTCTCCACCAGCTTGGAAACCGCATGCAGCACGCCTTGATCGGACAAAAAAGACGGCATTAGCTCCCGGCATGTTTCTCGAATCATAAACTCGGCATTATCCAACCCGATACGTATGTGCTCCCTCTCTTCATCCAGCCACTGCCCGGTCGGCGTTCGATCCAATACTCGGCGGATATGGAGCAATTCTTGCAGCACCTCGTCGTGGAGATCGGAGGCCAGCCGTTTCCTTTCCTTCTCCGCCATCTGCATGAACAACTTGGACAACCAAGGCGCCCGGTCGGCTTGCTTCAGCTCCATTTCCGCTAACCGGCCCTCAAGCAGTTGAAAGTATTCGTAGAAGATCGACACGTACTTCGACATGATCGATAACGCGAACTTGTCCCGTTCTTCAATTGCAATCCGTCCGCCATCCATGGCATATACCGCCAAGAAAAGCCTTGTTTCCTCCGTGCCTCCCGCCGCACCTAACGCCATTGAAGAAGTAATCATCGCCTCTCCGGGCGAAAGCGAGTTTCGCTTCGATAGCAGCATCTCGCCAATGTCCTTCCCAGGAGGAGTAGACCCGGCTGCTCCTTCGAATCCGACGGAACGAGTCGCTTCATCGTACTTTACCAACGCAAACGCGTGCGGCTGGAAATGTCGTTGTCCTTCGCGGATAACGCATTTCTCCCAATCGGCGACCCGGTAGGTCCGAAGCATCTCGGACAACAATCGATCCAATCGCAGCCGGGTATCGACTTCCTGCTCAAGCGCCGCGTTATTCGATCGGAGCTCTTCGGTAACGGCCCTGTTGTCCTTCAACGTCTGAACGAACCGGCGGAAGAACACCACGCCGAACGCCGTTAACAAAGCAAGCAACGCCCATGGGAACGTATCCTCCAAACCTTGCTCCCACAATACCCTGCGATACCCGAGGCCGCGCCCCTCGATATCCTCCAACAAATCTTTGACCGGATCAGGCAGCAGAACGAGCGCGAACACGACGAATCCGCCCGCGATCAAACGAAGCTCCGAGCGATGCTCTTCGCGGCGTAACAACGTTACGAATTGCGATATGCACAGCGCCATGTTCAAAAAAACGAGAAGCAGGAATAGCCGGTTTAGGACAACGAACGAAGATTCCCCGGCCGATATCATCAAGGCTGCCGCAATCGCCGTCCAGAGCACTCCTAGCGCCCAGAGGAGCATGCGGGTGACCGGTCGTTTTGCCGTTCCTAGCAGGTAAGCAATTAACGAGAAGAGCAGGAACACCATTCCGCACTTGATGACCAACGTCCCGTACGGAATATCCGGAAATGACCCGAACAACAACGCTTTTTCGTCCCAATCCCAGAACAGCTGAAGCGATGTCATTAACGAGATCACGCCAAGATAAAGAAAGCCGCGCTCCAGAGGGAGAACGGCGAACATTGCCCAGAACACGATCGCGACGAACGCAAAAAGCAAAATAAAGGCAGCATCGTCGATATGGTAGCGAAAACGGTTGAACGCATCCGACCCGCCGGCAAGCGGTTTCATGAGCTCATAGTTAATCAAACCGTTCATCGCGAACAGAATGAAAGCCGCTCCTACCACTTTTGCCAAAGGTTTCAACATGGTTATCTACCTATTATTCAAGAATGTTATTGCGATTTGATACTAAGTATACGCTCTCTTTATTCGCATGTCAGTATTTTCCCGATTGCTGTTCTTTTCTGGAAAGAGAGTGCCGGCTTATTCGTTATTTCAACTGCACGGGCAATACGCCTTGCGCCATTATTGTTCCTAACAACGCCTTGGCGCTTGCCGCCAGGTTAGGCTGCTGCTTCCCGTATACCGCAAGCGCGGATTTCGCGTTCTGCAGATAGAGCATCTCGTACGGGTTGCCAAGAGAGAGCAGCGTATAGCGCTGGCGCTTCTTATTCATCAGGTCGAGGATCGCTTGGTAACCCGCCCAGCCGAATTCGCTCGCTACGTTGCGGAATTGATAGGAGGCAAGGATGACGTAATCGGCCTTGTCGATCGCTTGCGTCGTCTTCGTCTGACCGAGCACGACGACTTCCGTCGTTAGACGCTGCGTAGTGCTTGCCGCGACGAGTTGCTTCTCGAGCTGCTTGCCCGTGTCTTCATCGGCGGCCGCGATTACGACATGGTCGCCTTGACGAATCGATTCGATCGGTCCGGCCAACGTCGTTACCGCGCGTTCCGCGATTGTCCGTTCGACTTGGCGGTGCGCGGCGGAACCGATGACGGTCGGCAGTGAGGCTAACCGGGTCGGGAAATCGTCGTAGTCGCGATCGAACAAACCGTACTTGGATTTGAGCTCCAGAATGCGCCTCACGGAATCCCGGATTCGGTCCGACGAGATCGTCCCGTTCTTGACCGCTTTCACCAGCGTATCGTGCGCGGTCTCCAAGTCTTGGGGCATTAGAACAATATCCACGCCGGCGGAGACGGCCCGAACCACGGCATCCTTCTCCCCGAAATGCTCGGCGATTCCCTTCATCGTGAATGCATCGGTAATGATAACGCCTTTGAACCCGAGCTCTTCCCTAAGCAGGCCGGTTAGAACTTTCTTGGACAACGTAGCCGGAATCGGAACGCTGCTGCCGTCCTTAAGGGAGATCACATGCTGGTTGTCTATGGCGGGAAACGCGATATGAGCCGTCATGATCATGTCTGCTCCGGCTTCAATCGCGGCACGGAACGGCTTAAGCTCCACCGCGTCGAGCCGCGAGCGGTCGTGATTCAACACCGGCAGGCCCAGGTGGGAATCGACGTTGGTGTCCCCGTGTCCGGGGAAGTGCTTCACCGCCGCGATCACGCCGGCCTGCCGCAGCCCCTTCATGGTCGCCAGGCCCAGACTCGACACCAGGTCCGGATCCGAGCCGAACGATCGTATACCGATAATCGGATTATCCGGATTGCTGTTCACGTCCAACGAGGGCGCGAAATTCACTTGCAGCCCGAGAGCTTTCATTTCCTCTCCTGTAAGCTTGCCTGCGGCCACTGCAAGATCGGCATCGCCCGTAGCGCCTAGCGCCATCTGTCCCGGCAGATTCGTGCCGCCCGGTAACCGGTTGACGACGCCGCCCTCTTGATCGACGCCAAAGAACAACGGAATGTCTCCCGCCCTCGTCTGCACATCGTGAGTGAACGTAGCGACCTGCTTGGCATTAACAATATTGTTCTCGAACAAAATGAACCCGCCGGGATTCTGATCGCGCAGGGTCATCTCGATCCCCGCGTTCATTGAGGTGGTCGATTTGCCGTTCCATTGCTTGAAATACGGCATGAGCATTTGTCCGACCTGCTCGTTAACCGTCATGTAAGACATCAGCTTGTCCCAATCCTGCGCCTCGATGGCCGCGTTGCGTTCGAATCGGATTACACGCGATAGGAATACCGCGAATTCCGCCCTCGTAACCGATCGTTCGGGGCGATAGGTGCCGTCCGAATATCCTCCGACCAGTCCGTTGGAGCTCATCGTCCGGATCGGATCCGCGGCCCAGCTGTCTCCGATATCCGATAGGGGCGCCGCTTGCGTTCCGTTAGTCAGCTCATAAGCGCGATTAAGGAACGCCGCCGTCTCCGCGCGCGAGATCGGTTCGTCGGGATGGAAGGCGCCGTCCGTGAATCCGCGGGCAAGCCCTTTCTCCGAAGCGACTGAGATGACATCGTAGAACGGGTGCGCCGGCGTAACGTCCTTGAAATTCGGCTTAGTGCCCGCCTTCGTCTGCGGATACAGTTCGCGGACGAGGAAGGCGACGGCCTGCGCCCGCGTAATGGCATGGGACGGTCCGAACAATCCGTTGCCGTACCCGGAAACCGTGCCGCGATCGGCCATGTATGCAATGCTGTCCGCGGCCCATTGCGAGTACTTGAGATCGGTAAACCGCTCTTGTGCGGCGACGGATCCGGCCCAAATGAAAGATGCGCCTAATAAGCTTGAGGTTAGTCTAATCGATGGCTTAAGCTTCATGTTGTTCCCCTACGCGATATCTAATGTATCTTTATTAGACGCGATTGATGTGATTTTGTTTCTTCTGCCGCCTCCTATTTGAAGCCGACCCGACCGCTCGGCCCGCATGCTATTCTAAAGCCAAGGTCGTCTATCTTGAATTCCGGCATGCTCTTTCTTCTTACCGTAGAACCGCAGTTGTTCTCGACTTCAGCCCAACTGCCTCCCCTGAAGATTCTATAGTTCCCATACCGTTCAGTATCGTATAGATCCCAACACCATTCCCATACGTTCCCGACCATATCATAAAGTCCCCATGGATTCGGAAGCAGCTTTCCGACTTGTTGAGTCGATCCATTGGCGTTTTCTTGGTACCATGCAATCTTATCAATGCTGTCATAACGATATCCCTTTGTTCCCGCTTTGCACGCATACTGCCATTCGGCGTCCGTTAGTAGTCGAAAGCCGTCCGCTTTTTTGTTATATATCGTATTCTCGCTTTCATTCGTGATTGCGTAGCATTCATTCCTATCGAATAATCTGGACAACTTGTTACAAAAGACGATCGCGTCCAGCCATGAAACTTCCGTGATGGGCAGGTTATTCTCATTAAGTGCCGCAAGTTCCTCATGCATGACAAAATGATATAAACGCCGTGTGACCGGATACTTCATTACGCAAAAGGGTTCGATGGTTTCCGTCCACGTAATCACTTTCCGATCCGTTCCTCTTCCCGGGTCCGATAAGGTGTAATCGGAACTAAGCCATTTATTCGGATTCCTATAATCGCGCAATTCAACAGTCCCGCCTTCTATCGGCACCATCAAATTCATGAGCTCTTCTTGAAAATGTTCTCCGTCAGCTCCGTTTTTTTCTACTACCATCGCAACCTCCTGCCTTTTCAGCGGTGACTATTATTGTTTCGTTTGTTACCTTCAATCGCAATGAACTCCGGCAAATAATGGGGAGTACAGCCCTTTGATACCATCTCATCTTTATAGAGACCTGTTTTCTCGCCAAGTTCAATACCCAGAAAGCTCGCCTTTGAAGGGCAGAAGGACTATTTTCCCATAACTTCATTAATGCAATGTTCTTCTTGTCCTTGGCGAGCTGATTAGCCAGTAACCAATCCATTAAGTAGTTTCGCTCATCGAATGCGTGAATCCGCATATCCTTATCAAGCTGATTCAGCACATCTTCTGAAAGAAGTTTTTTGTCCATCGTTAAAATCGCCAATAGTCTGGGCATAAACGCTTCGGTTGACCAAAGTTCCATCGCGAGTTCGTGATCGATTTTAATGTCCTTCGCGATTGTTCGTAAGTCGCCTAGCTTCGTCTTGCTATTGATCTGTAGCAGAATGTTTTCCGCTTTGGAAGAGATCATGAGACGCGACTCATTGTATCAATGAGTTGTTGGAGCGCTTGCTTAACATCGCCCTGATATAGACCTCCATGATAGCAAATCAACTGCTCGATATCGTAGTCGAGCAAGCGCCGTACGGAGCGGATTGCCTCATCCAGATCCAGCGTGTATTGGGGATTAGCGATGGCGAGCTTGCCTTCCTCGATGACGACGGCATCTGCCGCTATCAGTGTTTTGGTGGCGGGCAAATATAAGGAGATATGCCCCGGCATATGACCGGGCGTGAGGACAATCTCAATCCCGTCGCACCAAGGAAGCCTTTCTCCATTGGATACCGTCCGATCTACGGCAACCGGCTCGATCGACTGCAAGAAGCGAATGAATTGTTCCGCATGCGGCTTGGCTTCAACCGGCAACGCGTTAATCGTTGACTCCGCCTGTTCAAGTCGCAACGACTTCTTCGCCCCTTCAATGTACGGCGCTTCCAGCTCGTGCGCGATGATTTCGATGTGAGGATACGTCCGCTTCAAAGCAGCGAGCGATCCGATATGATCCATATCGTGATGCGTCACGATCAGTCTCGTAACGGAATCAAGAGTAACGTCGTGACGGCTAGCCGCTTCTTCGAGGAGAGGAATAAAATCAGGATAGCCGCAGTCGACGAGAATCATTTCGCTCTCATCTTGAAGAAGGATCGGGGTAATGACCTGTTTTTGTCCGTTATACTCAAACTCGATTTCGAGCAGATGGTAAATACTCATGCAATTACCTCCATAGTAATGCAGGAAATTCAGTTTCTTAGTTTCCGTGAACCGGACTCTTCTTAGCCTTATCTTGAAATATCTTCTTATCGAAGAACAGAAGGATGACGAACAGAATCATACCTAACAACAGGACAGATGCTGTCGATATGAAGCTGAGCAAGGTAAACGTGTTCTCCACCTTATAGTAGAAGAGCATGCTGATTGGCATCAGTCCACCGCCTATCAAACTGGACCAAGCATGCCATTTCGCTATTCTAATCATGCCGATTTCCTTAAACACATGGTAGAAAATCCCGTATGCGAACAAGGTTAACCACCCGACGACAAGGATATGAGCATGCCCGGGAACCAACTCATAATCTTCTCTTCCCGCCATGTCGGAACCGATCATCGCGCCAATCAATGCATAAATTGCAGCTATACGAAGAAACCATTTACGATAAGCAGCCATGTCATTGCACACTCCTCTGTTCTGATTTAGGCAACGTAATGAAGATTTGCGTCCCTGCTCCTAGTTCGCTAGCTACCCGAATGCTTCCGCCGTGCAATTCCACGATTTGCTTCACGATCGTCAAGCCAAGACCTGTTCCTTCTAAGCTTCGAGATGCATCTGCTCGATAGAACCGCTCGAATACGCGGGGCAGTTCACCCTCCTTCATACCGATTCCGGTATCCCTGAAGACGACCGTAACAGCATCATGATGTTCTTCCAGCTCGATTCGAATGGATCCATTCAGCTTATTATACTTCAAAGCATTAGTGAACAAATTGTCCCACACCGTCTCCAATAGACTCTCGTCGCCAAAGAACTGTACCGGCGTAGTTCGATAATAGAGTTCGATCCCCTTCTCTTCGATACGCCACAAATACTTGTGAGACAAACTCTTCAGCTGCTGATCCAACGAATAGAGGGAACGAGATAATCTACGGTTAGACTGATCCAATGACGTAAGAAGCAGTAGTTGCTTTGTTAATATGGATAACCGCTTGGCTTCCGCTTCAATGATGGAAGCATACGCCGCCCTCTCTTCCTCCGTCGGGGATTGAACTCTCAAGAGCTCCGCATAGCCTTGGATGTTGAGGAGAGGAGACTGAAAGTCATGCGACACGTTGCTAATGAATTCTTTTCTTGACCGATCGTTTTCTTGCAATTGCAGCGTCATTTCGTTAAAGCTCTTGGCAAGTTGTCCGATTTCGTCTTTCCGGTCAATCTCGAGCATATGATCGTACTTCTCCTGCGAGATCTGTTTCGTCGCTTCTGTCAGCTGCGTAATCGGACGAATGAGTCGCTTGGCCACAACGAGCATTGCAACAAGACTAATCAATGCAATAGTTATAATCATCCCGGCGAAAATAACATGTACATCTGTAGCGAGCGAATCCACATCAGGTCGAAGGAATAAACCGAAGTTCTCATCCTGATATCGAAAAGGCAGTCCGACCGTATTCGCCAACTTATTAGCGAACATGCCGCTCATGAAGGTATGACCTGGGAAATCCTTAATCCCGTGGTAGACATTCCCCTTGAATACGGATAACTTAATGTCTTCCGGCAAATCCTTATCCGCAAACTCACCACCGATGAATCGGGAGTAGCCCGATTCACCCGCAACATAGATCTGATAACCGATCCGACCCAGCGTAGTTAAATAACTTTCTAGCTCTAGACGGTCAGTCGATTCGATGTATTGCGTAATTTCTTGTGCAATCGCTACGTGCTGCTCATCGTTCAGCTTAACGGATACCCGCTGATAATACATATTCGTCAAGAAGAAAGCGGTAATCGTACTTATCAGCATACTGAGAAGAGTCGTAACGATAAATTGTCGATAAAGGGTCTTCACGGTTGTTGAACTTCCAGCTTGTAGCCAACGCCGCGAATCGTACTGATCTCTACGTAAGCACCTAGATTCGCTATGCGTTCGCGTACTCGCGTCATATGCGTGTTCAACGTATAATCATCTCCTTCATAATCGTGGCCCCATATTTGTTCCATAATCGTACTGCGTTCAATGATATGGCCGGGACGGCTTGCCAATAAGGCCAGCAGTTCAAATTCCTTTAATGGCATGACAACGGAACGATCGCCGGTCGACACTTCGAATAGTTTACGATCAATGGTTACGTTGCCTACCTGAATGATCGATTGGTATTCCTTCTCGAACCTTCTTAAGATGACAGCGATGCGAAACAGTAATTCCTTCGGTTCGAACGGTTTTACCACATAATCCTCCGAGCCCGCCAGGAATCCCTTCGTTTTGTCTTCCAGTTCGCCTCTTGCCGTTAAGAGAATTACGGGAATCCCGTAGTCTTGACTTAAGATTTTGGTTAATTCGATGCCATCCATACCGGGCATCATGACGTCGACGACTGCCAGATCCGGCACTTCCTTCTCCATCAAGTCCAACGCTTCTTCGGCGTTGCTTGCTTCTAACACCCGGTAGCCTTGACGTGCGAGATGAATGCCCACAAGCTGCAGGATGTTCTTGTCGTCATCAACGACGATGATTCTCCTCAGCTCGATCCCCCCTCTTGCGATACAACTGACGAGACAATAGCCGGTTGTCTCTGCATTTGTTAGCTTACTTCGCCTTATCCTTCTCGAACAATAATATTACCGCCGGCAACAGTATCCCGCGAACCAAGAAAGTATCCATCAGAATACCGACCGCGACAATGAAGCCGAACACGAACAAATCCGCGATGGGCATCGTCATTAATGCAGAGAACGTTGCCGCTAAGATTAAACCGGCCGATGAGATGACACCGCCTGTGTTGCGAATCGCAACCTCTAATGCTTCCTTCGCTTTTCTCACTTTGCGTTCCTCCAGGAAACGCGACACGAGAATGATGTTGTAGTCGATTCCAAGAGCGACTAAGAAAATGAAGGAATATATAGGAACGCGAGTACTTACCGCATCGAATCCGAATAAGACGTCGATTAGGAATAAACCGATTCCTAATGCCGAGACGAAGGAGATCAGAATCGTCGCCATCATGTAAGCCGACATTTTAACCGACCGGGTCAATACGTACAGTAAGACGAGGATAAGCAGCGTCTCAAGCACGACGATCACCCGGATGTCTCGGTTGTTCACGTCCCGTTCATCGACAAGCTTCGGCGTAACGCCGCCGTAATAAACTTCTCCGGACAGCTTAACGTCGGCTAGCATGTCACTGCTGTCCTTACGCAGCTCTTCGATCACATTGATCGCTTCTACGGAATAAGGGTTAACGCTAAGCGTCAAGCTGTATTTGAGCGCCTTGGCATCCTCCGTTACACCTGCCAGTCTGACCGATGCCACGCCGTTCTCGTCAAGCATTCTCGATCTTAGCGCTTCGATCTGATCCTCTGCTAACGTTTCATTGCTCGTGACCAGGATCGAGGTAGGAGCTAATTCCCCTTTGTCATAACGAGCCTCGACAATCTCGTAGCCTTCACGAGACGGCAAGTCCTTCGGGAACGACTTGACGGTATCGAACTCGTAATTCAAGCTGAAGATATTGAGTGCCGTCGCCAGCATGATGATCCCTACAAGTCCGCCCGACAGACCTGGCTTGTTCACGACAAACTTCGCCACAGGACCCCAGAAGCGATGCTTCACCTCTGTCGTTGTACCGAACTTAGGCACCTTAGGCCAGAACGCTTTGCGCCCGAACATCGTGAACAATGCCGGCAATAGCGTGATCGAGGCGAGCATGATAATGGCCATCGTCACGCCGAAGATCGGCGCGAAATTCTGGTAGTCGCGGAAGCTTGCGAAAAAGAGAATGAGCATCGCCGCGAAGATCGTGCCGCCTGCGAGGAATACCGGAGTGCCTGTCGCGCGCATCGCATGCTTCATCGCATCGTATTTGCTCTCGTGATGATTCAACTCCTCGCGGAAGCGCGAGAATACGAACAGGGAATAGTCGATTACAGCTGCGAACAGCAGGATACTCATAATCGAGGTGGTCGAGTTATTAATCTCTAACCCGCCTGCCCCCATGAGGCCAACGACCTGATTCGCAACTTGGTATACGATCGCTGTTGCTAATAATGGAATGAGCGCTAATAAAGGCGAACGGTAAATGACGATCAGCAGGACGAGAATAATTCCGATCGTCGCCATGATCAACACGAAGTCCGCTTGCTCGAATAGCTTTAACGTATCGCCCGCAATTCCGGCAGGTCCCGTTATGCGGAATAGAGTATCCGTGAAGCCTTGCGCTGCTAGGTTTCCGATCTCCGCGACTTTATCGACGGTTTCGCCGATCTGACGACTGTCAGCATCAGGGTCTAGAGTCATCGGAACAATCATGGTCGATTTATCTTCCGATTTGAACGATTCTAACGCTTGCGGCGGCAGGTTGGCAATATTAACGATTTCGTCTACGTTAGTTACATCGGCAGCTATAATGGCATCCATTATTGCCGTTGCTTCGTCTACATTAACTTCCCCGTTGGCATTATGAAAGACGAGAATCCCAGGCGTACCCTGATCGTTCGGAAAATATTGCTCGAGCTTATCGTTGGCAATGATGGAATGCGCTTCGTTCGGCAACGACTGAAAGTTCGTCACTTTGTAGTCGCTAAGCTTGGGTCCAGCACTTAATACGATCATAAGGACAAGCCAAGCAATAATGGTGATCCTCATGCCGCGCTTTGTTGAAACCCAGTCTGTAAGCGGCTGTAATACATACTTCATCTATTGTTCCTCCTGGAATGTAGATTCATTTCTCGGAATAAACCTAGCCTGTTGCGAATTCCATTATAATCATTCCATATAAACTCAACATAAACTTTTAAGGCCATCCTTTGCTGGCACCCGACAGTAGCAGATGTCCCTCAAGAAGCAGAACGGTAAACTGGAACAAGGTGACGCCGGTTGGAGCACCGACGTCACCTTGCTGTCTAGGGATTATTCAATGTCTACAAATATAATTACACCTTCAGAGATTTTAATTCTTCCATCGTAGGGTAATCGGAATAACCCTCGCTTCCTTTACCAAAGTACAAAGTTACGCGGAATGCCTATCTTTCCAAACGTTGTCCCCGGAGAGATCCGGAAACCTGTTCGGTCTGCCCCTTCCTCTTGCGCTCTGCCGCGTATCATGGGCGCCATCGCTAAGAGGTTAGACAATTTCATTCTTCCGTTATGCCAAATTCGGATAAATCGCAGCTACACCTCCGGCCAACGCGCTCTGGATCATGCGACTCGTATCATCGGCAATAATTTCCAAGCTTCCGGATTCGATTCCATCAATAGCGATTTTTGCGATCTCCGCAGGGTTGGACTTTGGAGCATTTACGCTTGAGGTCATATCTGTCTCCATGTATCCAACATGCAGGCCAGTAATTCGAATCTTTTGAGGATACAGACTGATGCGCAAATCGTTCGTCAGTGCCCACTCTGCCGCCTTCGCAGCCGAATATGCTCCTATGCTTCCCATGCTTAACCAAGATAAGGCGGAGAGAATATTCAGTATTGACCCTCCCCCGTTATTCGCAAGGATAGGTGCGAAAGAACGAATCATGGATAGGGTGCCGAAAAAGTGCGTATTGAATTCCAGATGGATGTGATCGAGATCGCCGTCAAGCAAGGAAGCGCCTGTAGATACGCCTGCATTGTTGATCAGAATCGTTACATCTTTCGCGGTAACAGCTGCTTCAGCTACTTCTTGAGGGTTAGTGATATCCAGTTTGACTGGAATTACGCCCGGGATGTCAATGGATTCCGGCTTTCTAGCCGCGGCATACACCTTAGCTCCTCTGGATACAAGTTCAAGAGCCAGATGGCGGCCAAAACCTCGGTTCGCGCCGGTGACAAAAGCTACTTGTTCAGAAATTCTCATGATTAATCGCTCCTTAGCAAGGTTTGTTTTAAAGTTAGTTGTTTCGGTTCGCATTTGAGAACGATCGTTCTAATTTAGTTAAAAAAAACCATTACCTCTCTAAAAGTTTCATAGATGTATGTGCGATATGATGAAGTTTTTCTTTGGCAATCGACATTCTTGCCATTGCCCTTAAACCAACCCATACATTATGCAGGTATTCCGCCAATTCTCCGGCATCGTAATCCGTCGTGAATTCGCCGTCCCGCTGCCCCCAGAGAATAATTTCCTTGAGTTGCTGCTCTGCTATTGCAAACGCCTTAGTGAGCTTGGCATCGACATCTGCATCGCGTATTGCCAATTCTACTGCGGAATTCACCATTAAACAGCCTGAAGGCGAGTCTGCTTGACCATCAATCATGAAGCCAAATATAAACTGAAGAGCCTCCGTTGCAGTCTTGGAACGTTTAATTCCAGATGCAAGCCCGGCATTGATTTTCTCGCCAAAACGATCCATCGCTTTTAGAAACAACATATGTTTGTCTCCAAATGTGTCATACAAGCTTCTTCGATGGATTCCCATGCGCTCGACCAGATCGGTCATGGACGTCTTCTCGTAACCCTGTTCCCAGAAGAGTCTCATCGCTTTATCCAATACCGCGTTCTCTTCAAACTCCTTGCTTCTCGCCATTATCATCCCCCTCCAGTCATCAGTATAGCATTTTGAGAACGATCAGTAAATAATTGACGCTTTAACGACTCGTCGCATCACGAATTCGTCGTTACTTATGGTACGGTTCAGCTTAACGGAGCTTTCGGCGAATATGAATCGAACCATCATCGTAAAGCAAATTGAATGATGCTACAATTGAAGCTAATGATTCTGACTTGAGGACCTGTCTGCTGTTCTCGTCCGTTTACGGGGGTAAAAGCTTTGAAAAAAAATAAATTCCAGCAAAAAAGGGAAGCGACTTTTCAAAAGCTCATTGAAGCAGCGGATACCTGTTTTTTAGAAAAGGGATTCGCAGCGACGACGCTGCAGGATATTGTGTCGCTTTCCGGGCATACGAGAGGCGCTTTTTACACTCACTTTAAGAGCAAGGAAGAGATGTTCCTCCACATTCTGGACTACCGTCAGCAGCTAAGCGGCGGTTGGACCGAAACGCCGAAACATTACCTTCCCGAAACAACGACGCTTGAAGAAGTCGTCACAATGAGCGTCCTGAAGCTGCAAGAGATGTTGAAGGGAAGCGAAAACTTCAAAAACTGGATTCTCGTTCTGGTCGATTTTTATTTACAGACGAAACACGATCCGGAAATGCGTAACGTTCTGCAAAACAAGTACCGGGAGTGGGTTGCCGGAATCGAACGCTTCGTTGATACATTGAAGGAACAAGGGTGGGTGTCGCCGGACAAAGACAGTCATCGTATCGCCAAGCAAATACTTGCCTATAACGACGGCTTTTCCGTAAATTCGGTCTTGTTTGAAGGTCCTGATCCGAGGGCCTATATTCAAGGCTTGGTCAGGCTTTTATCCTGATTGTTAGCCACCCTATTCTAGCATCCGCGAATGATTCGCTTGACGAATGGAAGATTCCGGATTTAAATATATACATACATGTATGTATTTATATAAGATAGGATGCAAAACGACCGGAGGTAAGGAAAGATGCGCAATTTTTCAGCTCGATCTGCGGGCAAGCTGTTGTTGGCTTTTCTGTTGTTGGCCGGAACGGTGTTCGGCTTGCCATTGGCCTCAGCTGCCGATGAAACCGTTACGGAAATTAGCGGCGTCTATACGATCGTTGAAAATGGCGCGTACAAGTTGATAGGAAATGGAACCATTACCATTGCCGCAAATGTAACCGAAGTCACTCTGACCCAAAGCAACCCGGCGGATACAGTGACGGCGAGTGTGTCGGCCTACAATTCGAATGTTTTGGAACTGACTCTCAGTAGAATCCATATTAGGCCTTCTTCCAGTGTGGCGGGGTTGGATGTAGCCGGAGCGGAAGTCGTGCTCAAATTGGAAGGCAGCAATTCCATCGGAGGCGGCTCCAACGCTCCAGGCATCCGGGTGCCTCAAGGAAAATCGCTTTCCATTACCGGTACGGCTGCAGACTTCCTAACGGCCAATGGCAATTCATCCGGCATTGGAGGAGGGTTGTCAGAAGACGGCGGCACAGTGACGATAATGGGCGGTCACATCACGGCCAATGGCGGTTATTCCAGAGGAGCCGGTATAGGAGGAGGATCCGGAGGGGACGGCGGAGTAACGGTGATCACGGGTGGATTTGTCACGGCCTATGGTCCTGTTGATGCGGCCGGGATAGGCGGAGGTGCCGGAGGTAACGGCGGCGTAACGACGATAACGGGCGGCACCGTCACGGCAACGAGCGGAGCCATGTATTACGGGGCCGGCATAGGCGGAGGAAACGGAGGTAACGGCGGCGAAACGACGATAACGGGCGGCACCGTAACCGCCAAAGGCGGCGGCAATGCAGCCGGCATCGGCGGGGGATACACAGGAGCAGGCGGTACAACGACGATAACGGGCGGCACCGTTACGGCAATTGCCGTCTACGGGGGAGCCGGAATCGGCGGGGGACTCGACGGAGACGGCGGTATTACGGAGATTTCAGGCGGCACCGTTACGGCCACAGGCGGCTCCTATGGAGCCGGTATCGGCGGAGGAATGAGCAGAGCAGGCGGCACAACGACGATTTCAGGCGGCACCGTTACGGCAACGGGTACGGATGGCGGGGCCGGCATCGGTGCTGGAAACGGGGGACCCGGCGGTGCAACAACTATCGTCGATGGCGGTGCGGTTCAAGCAAACGGCGATACAAGCACCTTTCGAAATAGCGCCGGCGACTCGGTTTACCTCTTGGTATTGACGGTTGCCGCACACGATACTACGATTATGCCGAATATGAGACTCTCGTATAAAGGCAAAGAGATCTTGACAGATCATGTTGGTAAGCTGCGCTTGTATGTGCCTGCCGACAACTATGAGCTGGACGATCTTGCGCTGACGGCTCCGAACGGCTATAGGCCGGTGAACTTGGATCCCGCTTTGCTTGAGGTTACGAATACGGGGGCGGTTGCGGACATCATGCTCTCGAATCTTTATCAAGTCAGCTGGAGTCTGAATGGCGGAGCAATGGGGTCGCCTTCCGTAACGAATGTGGTGTACGGCGATAGCGTTGGTGCGCCTTCATCCGAGCCTCAGCGAACCGGCTATACATTCGCGGGCTGGTATACCGATCCGGGTTACTCGAACGAAGCTTCGTTTCCCGCAGAAGTACAGGCGGATACCGCGTTTTATGCCGATTGGACGGCCAACGAACTGACGCTATCCGAGGCCGACTTGCCGGATGGGGAAGCCGGCGTAACGTACAACGCGAACCTTCCTGAGGCGGATAACGGAACGGGAAGCTATACCTATGCGGTCACCGACGGGCAGTTGCCGGACGGGCTGATGTTGAGCGGCCGAACCCTTAGCGGTATCGCGGAGACGCCCGGTTCCTATACGTTCGAGGTGACGGCCACCGATACAGATAGCGGCAGCAGCGCTAATCAGACCTACACCATCCTCGTTGGGCCTGATCTGACCGTGCCCGCGGACGATTTGTACGGCATGGACGAGACGCTGGTTTTTACGCTGACCTATGACAGCGAAGTTACCGTGAGCGGCACGCCTGCCATTCCGCTGACAATCGGTACCGGAAGCGCGACCGCGTCGGTTTATGCAACGTATTCGGGCGAACGTAGCGTTCCTTTAACCACCCTCGCCTTCACGTACGAGGGGCCGGTAGGGATGGCGGACGAGGACGGGATTGCAGTCGCGGGGCAGTTGACACTCCCGGGCGGCGCCAGCATCACGCGCGTCTCCTCCGGTGCAAACGCTTCTCGGCTATACGAAGTGCCTGATACGAGCGGCATCCGCATCGTCGCGATAGCACCCGATCTTGACCTTCAAGCCGCGCCGGTCGGACCGAGTTGGCAGAAAACGGTCAGCGTGACGGCCGACGTCAACGGTGCAGCGGTGGGCAACGCTCTCGCGAAGCTGCGCTGGATGGCGGGAAGCCATCCAGCGACCGATTTTACCGGTGATGCAGGTACGGATATGATGACCGCACAGCAATTCACTGTCACCATGAACGGGACATACACCGTATATGCCCAAGATACGGTAGGCAACGAAGCGATAAAGGAAATTGAAATCATAACGATAGCCGCCAACAGCCCGACGACCGAAACGGGGCCGGTCATCGACTTGAACGGCGTGACGCTAGACCCGAGTACCATCGACATAACTAAGCCGATCTACACGCTGGAGGTTACGCCCAAAGGCGGCTCAGCGTACGTCAGCATCCCCGCGAGCATTTTGACAGGCTTTGAGAACAAGAACGCCGCCTTCCTCTTGGAGATTAAAACTCCTTACGGCAGCTATCGAGTTCCCGTAAATCTAGCAACGCTTATTCCAGGGTTGCAAGATTTGCTTTCGGCTAACAAGCTCAATGCCAAGGAGATCAGCTTCAAGATCACCCTGACCGACAAGTCCGGCGATAACGCCATTCAGACGGCATTGGCGAACGGGTTGCCGAACGGAAAAGTGATGGGGGCGATCGTCGATTTTCATATCGATGTGATCAACACCAAGACGGGGCAAATCGTCGGAGCTGCGGACAAGTTTAGCAAAGCGCTGACAAGAGTGATTCCATTGCCGACAAGTGTGACTGCCATGCCTGCGCAATGGGGCGCTTTCCGTTATAACGAAACGAAGAAGTTTGAGTTTGTCGCGGCCACGGCGAAACAGATCGATGGCGTATGGTACGCGATGATTAGCTCCTATACCAATAGCGTATACGTCATAGCGGAGAATGCGGTAAGCTTTGCCGATGTGCAGAAGCATTGGAGCCGGTCGTATGTCGAGCTGACCGCTGCGAAAGGGCTTGTCGAGGGAACCGGCGGTGATCGTTTCGATCCGAGCAAAGCTGTCACCAGAGCGGAATTTACGACCATGCTCGTTCGAGCGCTGGGACTTGGCACGTCCGCCGGCAGCGCGGCGCCTTATGACGATGTCAAGCAAAGCGCGTGGTACGGGGACACGGTAGCTAAAGCGAAGGAGTTGGGAGTGCTCGATTTTGTGAAGGGCAATAGATTCAACCCTAATAAACCGCTGACCCGCGAAGAAATGGCGAGTATGCTTGCGGCCATCATCAAATTAGAAAAGCCGCCGATGACCAAGGAATATACGAGTCTGAATGGATACAAAGATATCGAAAGCGTGAACGCGGATGTTCTGGAGGACATTCGCCTGATGGTGAAACTTCAAATCATGACAGGTACAAGCGTCGATTCGTTTAATCCGAAGGACGAATCGACACGCGCGCAAGCGGCGGTTGTGTTCATTAGAACGCTGCAATTGGTTGGTAGGATAGACTGATTCATCATGAAAACAATCCCGTCCGATGGAGTGATTACCCTCGGGCGGGATTGTTTTCATGTATGTCATCATATGAGATATTGTCCGTCAAACCTGCTGGGAATTTCTCGAAAATTTTTCCGTTACTTGTGATACGGCTCACCTTAACGCTTATAACGGCGAATTTAGAGAAAAGTCTTTTCTATGTACTTAACACAAAGATATGACCAGGTTTACAGAAAATTGAATAAGAGTATTCCCAAAAGGCACCTCACGATTGTAATATTATAGAATAAATTAGGTGAAGTGAGGGGATCAACTTGTTGACTGATCTCGAAGCTCGTCGATTACTGGATGCAGTTAAAGAATTAGTTAGCACTAAACCAATTGTTTTTCCCTCACTTCAATCATATGTAACTCTAGAAGCTTCTTCTGCTCAGACCAATGATAAGTTTCAAATAGATGTACATCGTAAAACTTTAAATGTAAAGAAGTGCACCTATCAAACCCGCTATAAAAAATCTATTAACCTTCTTCGAATTGATATTGAGGGCCCTCCCCATCCCAATCCCGACGGCACTGAAATCCCCTGTCCACATATCCACATTTATAGGGAGGGTTACGATGATAAGTGGGCATTTCCATTATCAAATAAAATTAATACAAACCCCACCGATCTGGTACAGGTATTAATTGACTTCCTCGAGTATAATAATATAAATAACGCTCCAAACGTCATTAGCCAGATCGAGGTGGATTAAAATGAGTTTGGTTGAGCAATTATCTGATTCATATGTTAACTGGCTTAAGCAAAAGATTACGTTTAAAGAATTAGATAATGCAGTGGAGATAACTACCCCTTTCATGGACAGGCACAATGACTACCTTCAAATATATGTTCAGCAGAAAGGCACTAAACTGACATTAAGCGATGCTGGCTATATTTTAACTGATCTTAAGCTTTCAGGTTGTGATGTGTTCTCCTCACCCAAACGTAAAAAGCTATTACAAACGATTCTAAATGGATATGGTGTAAAAGTCTCTTCAAAAGAGGAACTTTTCGTAGATACAACAATTGAAGGATTCCCACAAAAAAAACATATGTTAGTTCAATCGATGATGACTGTAAACGATATGTTTATGACATCTAGAGAAAATGTTCAAAGCATATTTCTTGAAGAAGTTGATCAGTATCTTTTCGATAATGACATACGTTTTGTGGATAACATTAACTTTACTGGAAAAAGCGGATTCCCTCAAACTTTTCACTTCGCTATTCCGCGATCTAAGCAATTTCCCGAAAGAATTCTGCATGCACTTAATATCCCGACAAAACAAAATTCAGAAAACCTTCTTTTCGCATGGACCGAAACAAAGGAAAACCGAAGACCTGACTCCAAACTTTTCGCTGTTCTAAATGATTCTGAAAAACCAATACGGCCTAGCATAATTAACGCTTTTAACGAATATGAAGTTCAGCCAATTTTATGGTCAAAAAGAAATGAATATATCAATCAACTAGTAGGATGAACCCACTCTGATATTGGCAGTCAGAGTGGGTTTTGATTAAATACACTATTAATTCACAGCAACATCGTGAGCAAGTGGTGTTAGGTGAAGTTACCTACGCACTTTGCATCAAAAATCCCTACTAGGTTTGAATTTATAATAATAACCAAACCTATTGTAAATTCTGTCAACCGCAACTTCAAAGTCATTAATGATAGTTTTAAGTTTTTTGTCAGTAATACTTATGTCCATTCCTCCTTCGTGAACAAAAGTATTCCTCAAATCAATTATCCTTTCAATGGAGTCAAAAAGAGATAATTGTCGATTTCTAATTGGTTTGTTTAATACAGTAAAAATGTCAAGTTTATCGTCAAGTGCTTTATAATTTTCAGCGATTATTCTTGGTCTTTGGAATGAAAACCCCTCAACTAAAGCTTCTTCAACTGAAACTTTCCCTGCTGAGATATCTTTTAAACTATTTACCGAAAACCGAGCATTTTTAAGAATTCTATCTCGATTTTCCGTACATTTTAATAATACGATATATGATGTCTTTAGATATTCCTCCCATATTGCGACCAAATAAGGAATTAATAAATTGTTCGAAAAAAACCTCGGGTTCATTTGATCTAAGTAATCAAGACCTGTCGGTTCAGAATTTGCAATTTGGCCTTTCAGATTTCTTGAATCGAGATATATCTTGGGTTTAATAAGAGCATTATTATAAATCCATCGAGAAATAAATAGCCCTGCTTGCAATTTAGTAGGAGGTTTTTCGTCCATTATAAAATACCGATTGTTTCCATCATCCGTTGAAAAACTACCCTTAAAATAATCTTTCAGATATTTAATGGTCTTATTTTGTTGTTCAAGATCCCAATAACTTCTACCCGCTCTGGATCTTGTGTGAACTGAAATAACTCCATTTTCTTTATAAATATATAGTTCGACTCCGACATACGATTTATAGTTTTGATGATCATACCAAAAATAGCTTGCCATTAAGTTTTCAATCTTGAATTCATTCTTATACTTTACATATCCCAATAACTCTATTAAATTCGCTACTTTTGGGAATGATACACTATCTGGAAGGTAATTAACTGATGATAGACTCATTTCTTTATTCTGCTCCTTTACTATTAAGAAGCCCGCTAAATAATACATAATATATAGGTTGGCAACCCCCTCCTATCTTACCATAAACATATAACGAATTTATGGTATATGTTGTCGTATCTGGACAATGCAAAAACCCCCTAGAGCCTATCTCTAGAGGGACAAACTATTTCTATAAACTCTTCTCTAATACGCGAACAGTCTCTTTATCTCTCGCCAACATCAAATTATTCGCCGTTACTTATGATACGGTTCCCCCCGCCAAATCTTAAACCCGCGGTAAACCTGTTCCAGCAACATCACCCGCATCATCTGATGCGGATAGGTCATGCGGCCGAAGCTCAGCTTCTTGTCGGCGCGGGTCAGCACCGCCGGCGACAAGCCGAGCGATCCGCCGATAACGAAGCTGACGGAGCCTCCGCCATACACGGCGGTACGCTCCATGAATCCGGCAAGCTGCTCGCTTGTCCACGTTTCGCCCTCCACGGCAAGAGCGACGACGTGCGTCCCGTCGCGCAACGCGGCTAAGATGCGATCCCCTTCCCGGGCGCGCACTTGGTCTTCCTCCGCCGCGCTCATCGAGTCCGGCGTCTTCTCGTCCGCCAGCTCGCGAATATCGAGCCGCGCATAGGCACCGATGCGCTTGGCATACTCCGCCACCCCGTCCGCCCAATACTTCTCCTTCAGCTTGCCGACGCATACGATCTGGATCTGCACGTTGCTACCTCCTGGCACCCGACTTCGGTACGGGTGCGAACTCCCACAGAATACCGCAATCGATCGCGACTTGCAAAAGAGAAGATGAACGCGAACAAGAGCTCTCAGCCGAATCAGCCGAGAGCCCTTGCTTACGTTAGCTATTTAACCAAGCCGTGCGGGTCGATGACGAACTTCTTCGACGCGCCCCGATCGAACTCGCCATAGGCGGCGGGTGCTTGGTCGAGGGATATCTTCGTGGCGTTGACCGCCTTGGCGATTTGCGCCCTGCCGCTGAGGATGGACATCATCAGCTGGCGATGGTATTGCATGACCGGCGTCTGCCCAGTCACGAACGTATGCGCCTTCGCCCAGCCGAGGCCAAGCCGGATCTTCAGCGTACCGATCTTCGCGTCCGCGTCCACCGCGCCCGGATCGCCGGTCACGTACAGGCCCGGGATGCCCAATCGTCCGCCCGCGCGCGTTACTTGCATGATGGAGTTAAGCACCGTCGCCGGTGCTTCGCCCGCATCCGCGCCGTGGCCGGAAGCTTCGAAGCCGACGCAATCGACGGCGCAATCAACTTCCGGCACGCCGAGAATTTGGTCGATCTGTTCGCCCAAGTTCGGATGCTCCCGTAAGTTGACCGTCTCGCAACCGAAGCTTCTCGCTTGCGCCAGCCGCTCGGCGTTCAAGTCTCCGACGATAACCACCGCGGCGCCGAGCAGCTGAGCGGAGTGCGCAGCCGCCAGGCCTACCGGGCCGGCTCCCGCGATATACACCGTCGAGCCCGGCTTAACGCCCGCGCTGACTGCCCCGTGATAACCCGTCGGGAAAATATCGGACAGCATCGTGAGGTCGAGAATCTTCTCCATTGCCTGATCTTTGTCGGGGAATTTCAGCAATTGAAAGTCCGCGTACGGCACCATGACGTATTCGGATTGCCCGCCTACCCATCCGCCCATATCAACGTAACCGTAGGCCGAGCCCGGCCTGTCCGGATTGACGTTCTCGCACACGTGCGTATGCCGCTCCTTGCAGCTTCGGCAACGTCCGCAAGCGATGTTGAACGGAACGGAGACAAGGTCTCCCTTATTGATGAATTCCACGTCGCGGCCGACTTCGACGACTTCGCCCGTAATCTCGTGACCAAGCACCAACCCGCTTGGCGCCGTCGTTCGTCCCCGCACCATATGCTGGTCGCTGCCGCAAATATTCGTCGTAACCACTTTAAGGATGACGCCGTGATCGCATTTTCTGCCGACGTTCAAGGGGTTGACCCCAGGTCCGTCCCTAAGCACCAAATCCGGATAGCTGATATCGCTGATTTGCACTTCTCCCGGTTTCACATAGACGACCGCGCGATTTCCTGGCAAGAAGACCACTCCTCGTATACGAGTTTGTAAGCGAATTCAGGAAAATTCTAGCATACAATGTACCCGATGAGTAGCGCTATCTTCACGACCGAACGTTCATGGTCAGCCGAGTTCCATGATGTTCATGAAATCCTCGAGATCCTTGTCGGCCTTCGATTGGTTGCACAGGTTGCAAGCGCACACGCAATTGTCGGGCGTCGTATGGCCGCCCTTGGCGCGGGGGAGCATATGGTCGATCGTGTCTCCGAATTGCTTGCAGAAATAGCACGTGTAATTGTCCCGCTCCAGAATCATCCGGCGGAACTCCTTGTTGCTATAGATGCGGCGAATCGTGTGACGGTTGACGACTTCCGCCGCATGCTCGGTGACGAGCACGTACGCCAAGTACGTATCGATCTCCTGGTACCACTTGCGACCGTTATCCGTCTTGCCGCGCATACGAATAAACCCGCCCCATGTCGGCTTCAAGCCGATGGCGCGCAGCTTCTCCGGCGGAATCTCCGGCGGTACGAACGGGACTCTCTGGACAACGGGAGCGGCTTCCGAACCGGCAGCCTTCTTCTTGCGACGGCGCTTGCGCTTCTTCTTCGGCGGGGAATCGCTCTCCGCGTCGGTGGAATCTCCCTCTTCGTCAGCAATGGACGGCTCTCCATCCCCATCGTTCTCAGGCGAATCTTCGTCGACCGAGTCCGTTGCCTCGACCGCGACCACGGCCTTCTTCGTCGACCGCTTCCGCCGCTTCTTCCGCTTCTTCTTCGCCGGCTCGTCGGTTTCCGCAACCGCATCCACGGCTTCGACCATCCCGGCATCCGGTTGCTCTTCGTCCGGTGAATCCTCGTCCGCAGACTCAAGCGCACCGATCACGACCGTTGCCTTCTTCTTCGACCGCTTCCGGCGCTTCTTCCGCTTCTTCTTCGTCGGCACGTCCGTATCTGCGTCCGCGTCCATGACCGTAGCCTCGGCCTCGACCGCCACGGCATCCGGTTGGTTCACGTCTGGCGCATCCTCGTCTGCAGTCTCAAGCGACGCGATCACGACCGCGGCCTTCTTCTTCGACCGCTTGCGGCGCCGCTTCCTCTTCTTCTTATCCGAAGTATCGGCCTCGGCATCCGCATTCACGTTCGCATCCGAGTCCGTATCCGCGTCCTCGGCTTCCACGAGCCCGACGGCTTCGATCGCAACCGCATCCTCGGCCTTCTTAGACCGTCTCCGACGCCGCTTCCTCTTCTTCTTCTCCGGCGTCTCCGTATCCACGACGAGCATCGCCTCCTTATCCGGCAGCTCCTCCCGCTGCGTCATTGCGACGGCACCTCACCATGAATCGTCTTCACGCGGCCGACTTGCCCGTCCGTCAACCGCACCTTGATCCCGTGCGGGTGCTGCGGGGAGTTCGTCAGCAGATCCTTCACGACGCCGCGCGTCGTCTTCCCCGTCCGTTGGTCTTGCTTCAATACGATATCGACTTCAAGCCCCGGCTTCACGTCGGCGCGCAATCTACCATTACCAGCCATCTTCTCTGTCCGCCTCTTCCAAATAATCGGTTGTCCCTATCGTACCATAACCCCGCACCAAGCCAAAATAACCAAAAAACCCGGTCGCTCCCTCCCAGGAGCAAAACCGGGTCTCGCTATTCCATCGTTTATGCCGCAGCGACGGTCTCGGCAGCGACTTTATTCTTCCTCAGACCGGACGCGAGCAGCAGCGCCAGACCGCCGCCGACGATCCACCACAGCACCGCGATATTCGTAGCGGACACCGACACGTCGGAGAAGTACATCGCGTTGCGCAGTCCGCCGGCGACGAACTTGAACGGCGTCCATGCGTACAGCCAGTCTTGCGTTGCTTGCGGCAGGAACTCCGGCGCCATATTCATGACCGGCATCGAGAAGAACATGAGCAGGATCAGAATCGGCATCGCCGCGAACCCGATCCAGTTCAGCAGCGCGGACTGCAGCGCGAAGAACGCCGCTCCCGCCAGCAGGAGCACGAGCCACGTGCCGGTTGCGTCCGCGAATGCCATGCCGTACCACGAGGACGCCATCCAGACGAGGAAGCCCGATACCGCCGCGACGAGCGCAAGCCCGGTGACCGCCTGCGATAGCGCCGCCGTTACGCCTCTGTCGCCCGCTGCCTTCGCCTTGCCGCCGGACAGGAACATGAAGATCGCGACGACCAAGCTGCCGATCCACATAATCTGCGCGAGCATGCCCGGCGCGTTGCCGCTCGCGTTGTTCGCGCCGATCGGATGCACGATCTCCTCCTGCACCGTAATAGGCGTCAGCAATGCCTTCGCCGCGCTTACCGGGATCGCTTCTGAATGCTCCGCCAGCTTGCCGATCAATTGTTGCGATAGCTGCGCGCTTACGTTGCGCGACACTTGCCCGAGCACCTGCTTGACGGCCGTGGACGCCTGCACGCTCATTCCTTCGTTCGCCAAGATCTTCACCGTCGCGGGCTTCGGCTCCGCCGTCGTCAGCGATGCAAGCCCCGCGCTCAGATCGGCCGGCAGCACGAGCGCGCCGTAATATTGTTGTTCGTCCAACCCTTCCCGAGCCTCGGCTTCCGTCGCGACTTCCTTCCAGGCCACCGGCAGCCCCTCGATCGCGAGCAGTTGCTCCTTCACCATCGCGCCGACGTTTAATTCGCTGCCGTCCGGCAGCGTCACGGCTTGATCCTCCACGACGAGCGCCACCGGCAACTCCTTCGGCTTCGCCCCGACCACCGATCCCATCATCGCCACGCCGAACACCATCAGCACGACGAAGACGGCGACGAATCCGATCCATACCAGCTTTTGTTTGAAGAATGCCATGCGTTCCCCACTCCCTATCTATTATATTGAACAATGTGTTGATTAATGACCACAACGTTAATTATAATGAGACTAGGGAACAATACAATCGTCAATATTGGCCCGCATTGTACATTAATCGGCACCCAACGGCCAATGTGTTCATTAGACGCCAAGATTATTTTTCGAAGGACAAGGGGGTAACGTGGAATGGCGGACGGCAAAGTCGATCGTAGACAAGCTAGGACGAAGCAACTGCTGCGGAGCGCGCTCATGGCGTTGATCGAGGAGAAAGGCGCGGAAGGCATCACGGTCACGGACATTACGACGCGCGCCGACGTGAACCGGGGCACGTTCTACCTGCATTACCGCGACGCGCAGGATATGCTGGAACAGCTCAAGACGGAGATGCTCGATACCCTGTCGGCGTTGTTTAGCGATATCGACGTATACGAAGTGAAGGAATACGCCGAGAAGGACGTCCCCTATCCAAAAATGGTGCGACTCATCGAGGAACTGCAGCGCAACGGCGACTTCATGAAAGTCATGTTCGGCCCGAAGGGCGATCTGTCGTTCGGTCTCCGGATGAAAGGACTGATCATGAAGCATATCTGGAGCAAAATCTCGCTTCGTCAGCCGAACCTCGAGCAGTTCCTCGTGCCCGCCGAGTACTTGCTCGCGTACACGGTATCGGCCAATCTCGGCGTGCTGACGCATTGGATGGAGACCGGCATGCGAGAGGCGCCGTCGGAGGTCGCCCGCTTCATCGCTCGCATTATTTACCACGGTCCGATGATGTCTTCGGGCGTCAGACAATTATAAAATAAGGCTCCGGCTCCGTCGTAACGGAAGGCCGGAGCCTTGACCTTATCTGCCCCGAGGCGCCCGCTTGTTCGCCGGACGTCCTCCCGCGCCGCGACTGCCGCCGCCACCGCCGGATGCGCCCGGACCGCCGCGGAAGCCGCCGCTCTTCGGCGCTCCCCGGCCCGACTCGCGTCCGAAGCCTACGCGCTCGTCGGAGTGCTTGCGCCCCTCGGCCGCGCGCTGCTTGATGCTCGCGCCGCTGGCTCCGCGCCCGCTGCCGCCGCGTCCTGCCTCCGGCGCGCCGCGACCCGGACGGCTATCCCGCGCATCCGCGCCGCCGCCGAACGATTCGCCCGTGCGCGCTCTCGGCGGAGACGCGACGCTCCAGTTCGGATCGCCGCCGCGAGCCGGCCGGCCGCCGGACTTCCCGCCCGCGCTGCCGCCGCTTCTGCCGCGTCCGCCTCCGGCTTCCCCGAAGCCCTCGCCTCGACCGAATCCGCCGCTGCCGCCGGCGTTCCGCCCTTTGCCCGCTGCTGCCGCCGAACCTCCGCGACCTCTCGCCGGCCCCGCGCCTGCGCTCTCTCCGCGTCCGCCGCTGCGGCCAGCGCTCTCTCCTCTGCCGCCGCGACCCGCACCTTCGCTTCTGCCGCCGCTACGACCGCCGCCGGCAGCGCGTCCGCGCCCGCCAGCCGAGGCGCCATAACCGCCGCCGCGCTCGCCCGACTGCCCGCCGCTACGACCGCCGGCGCCCTTGCCACCGCGACCCGCGCCGCCGTTGCGGCCTCCGGCACCGCCGCCCGGTCCGCGGCCATATCCGCCTCCGACGCGCGACGTCTCGAGCGCGCCGCCGCTCAGCGATACGCCCTCTTCCGTCCGGCGCTCGAGCGACATCTCGATACCGTTCTCGATGTCCGCCATCTCGTGCTTATCCTTGCCCACGTGCAGCGTGATCGCGAGCCCCTTCTCCCCTGCACGGCCCGTCCGGCCGATCCGGTGAATGTAGCTCTCCACGTCCTGCGGCACGTCGTAGTTGAACACGTGCGTCACGCCCTCGACATCCAGCCCGCGCGCCGCCACGTCCGTCGCGATCAGCAATTGCAGCTTCGCGTCGCGGAACCGCTTCATGACCTGCTCCCGCTTCATCTGAGACAAGTCGCCGTGCAGCTCGTCCGAGACGTAGCCCATCTCCTGCAGCGCTTGATTGAGCGCGCTCGCCCGGCGCTTCGTCCGGCAGAAGATAATGCTCAAGTACGGCTGCGTCGCCTCCAGCAAGCTGACGAGCGCGTCCTGCTTCCCGCGGTCCGTCGTCTCGACCGCCCATTGGCGAATATCCTTCACGGTCACGCGTTCCGCCTTCACCGTCACGTGCTCCGGATTGCGGAGAATGCGCCCGGCCATCTCGCGGATCTTCGGCGGCATCGTCGCCGAGAACAGCATCACTTGCTTCTTGTACGGCGTCTGCCGCAAGATCTCGTCGACTTCCGTCAGGAAGCCCATGTGCAGCATCTGGTCGGCCTCGTCCAAGACGAGCATCCGCACGCCGTCCAGCTTGATCGTCTCCCTGCGCAGGTGATCAAGCAACCGTCCCGGCGTCGCCACGACGAGATGATTATGCCCCTTCAGCTTATGCAGCTGCGCTTCGACGTCCTGGCCGCCGTATACCGCGAGCACCTTGATCTCCCCGCGAGGGTCGAGCAGCTTCTTCACTTCCGCCGTAATCTGAATCGCCAGCTCCCGCGTCGGCGTCAGAATAAGCCCCTGCACTTGCGGCTCCTCCGGCCGAACCTTGTCCAGCATCGGCAGCACGAACGCCAGCGTCTTTCCCGTCCCCGTCTGCGCTTGGCTGATTACGTCCTTGCTCTGGTACACGATCGGAATCGTCTCCGCCTGCACCGGCGTCGGCTTCGATATCCCGTTCGCCTTCAATTTCTCCACTAGCCGTTCCGATACGCCTAGTTGCGCGAAATCCGTCACTTGATCCACTCCATCCTCTAAATCCGCACCTGATCGAACTGCTCCGATTCTTTTTGCGATTACCCTCTATCGTACCACATTCGGCGCGTACAAATGTATTTTTCCGCCAACGCCGCCCCGAAGCCTCCCGAACGAATGGCGAATAACCCGCCGAATCCCCGTTCGGGGACCCTCGGCGGGCGACGCGCACGTATAAACCCTCCGGCTTCGACCATCCTAGCAATAGGGAGGAGGTGAAGAAGATGGCCAAAGACGTACTGTGCGAAGTGAACTCTTGCCGTTACTGGGCTCCGGGCAACGAATGCCGCGCAACATCCATCTACGTGGTGAACAATCGCAACAAGCAAGCCTCCCAATCGGAGGAGACGGACTGCAAGACGTTCGAGCCGAAAATGTAGGGTTTTCGCTCGCGCAAGCCGCAAAGGCATCCTTCGGGGTGCCTTTGTGCTATCCAATCGTATCCGACAACTAGTGTTGCCCACAATGAGAATTATTATCACTACTCAACCACTTTATGCATTCATTCACTCCGAAAGCCCCGCATCGCTTACCCCAGTCTCCGCTGCAGCCGCGCCACGTCCGCGAACGACTCCGTCAGCTTCTCGCTGAGCCGCGAATAGACGGCGAGCACCTCGCGGTATACCTCGTTCGCGCGCGCATCCGGCACCAGCGTCTCGCGCACCGGCAACCATGCCTTCGCCTCGCGCCAACTGCCGAGCAGCCCGAGCCCTTGCATCGCCAACACCGCGGCGCCGAGCGCCGACGCTTCCGTCACCTGCGGCACGACGACCGGCTGCCCGAGCATGTCGGCCAGCATCTGCCGCCAAAGCGGCGACTTCGCGAACCCGCCCGAAGCACGCACCTCGCCCGCAGGTCCTGCCAGCCCCTTCAGCACCTCCGCCACGGACAACACGGCGAGCATGACGCCTTCCAGCCCCGCGCGCACGAAGTGTTCGCCGCGATGGCTGAGCGTCGCGCCGAAGAACGTGCCGCGCGCCTCCGCGTTATAGATCGGCGCGCGTTCGCCGGAGAGGAACGGCAGGAACAGCAGCCCGTTCGCCCCCGCGGGCACGCGCGAAGCCGAAGCGAGCAGTTCCTCGGCGGAAGCGTCGCCGAACATCGACTCGCCGAGCCATTGCAGGACGATGGCGCCGTTGTTCGTCGCGCCTCCGATTATGTATGCGTCGCCGAGCACGTTATAGCAGAATGTCCGCGCCCCCGAATCGGTCGCCGGACGGTTCGTGATCATCCGCACCGCCGCGCTCGTGCCGATCGTCACCGCCAGCTCGCCGTCGTCGATCGCGCCGACGCCGACGTTCGCGAGCGCGCCGTCGCTGCCGCCGAGGAAGAACGGCGTATCCGCGGCCAGCCCCATCGCTTCCGCGTGAGCGGCCTTCATTCCGCTTAATCGGTACGTTCCTTCCCTAACCGTAGACAGCCTGTCCGCCGTAATGCCGGCGACCTGCAGCGCTTCTGCTTCCCAGCTCAGCGTGTCGAGCGCCAGCATGCCCGTCGCCGAGGCGATCGACGCGTCGACGATCCACTCGCCGAACAGATGGAAGACGACGTATTCCTTGATGGAGACGAACTTCGCCGCCGCGGCGAATACGTTCGGCTGATTCTCCCGCAGCCATACGAGCTTCGGAAGCGGAGACATCGGATGGATCGGCGTACCCGTCCGAAGATAGATCGATGCGTTGTCCGCGCGCAGTCTCCGCGCCTGCAATTCGCTTCGTCCGTCCGCCCAAGTGATGCTCGGCGTCAGCGCCTGCCCGCTCGCGTTCGCCGCGATGAGCGAGTGCATCGCCGTGCTGATCCCGATTCCCGCCACGTCGCGTCCGGTCAGCCCGCAATCGGCAATGGCTCCTCTTACGGTCGCCAGCACCGCGCGGAAGATTTCCTCCGGGTCCTGCTCCGCCCACCCCGGCTGCGCGTGCCTCAGCGGATAACCGATACTGCAGCTGCCCAGCATCGTCCCGTCCGTCCCGAACGCGACGCTCTTCGTGCTTGTCGTTCCGATATCGATGCCAATGATCGCCTTCGCGGCTCCCATACCTTTTTCACCTTCGGTTTCATATAATAATGAGTAGATCATCGTCGCACCACACCACATTACCATATTCCGACGAAGAGGGGGAATACGCGATGGACTGGGCTACTTCCCTGGCCGACGAGAGAATACGCGAAGCGCAGCGGCGCGGCGACTTCGACCGGCTGCCGGGCGCCGGCAAGCCGTTACCCGAGGAGAACGAGCTCGCCGGCGTTCCCGAAGAGCTGAGGATCGGCTTCAAGATGCTGAAGAACGCCGGCGTTCTGCCGGAGGAGATGCAGCTGCGCAAGGACATGCTCACGCTTCACGATCTCTTGGTCGCCTGCCGGCAAGACGAGGAGAAGCTGGAGTTGGCCGCTCAATTGAACGCCAAGAAGCTCCGCTACCGCATGCTCATGGACGAGCGCGGCTGGAGCAACGTCGGCGCGTTCGCCGAGTACGAGACGCAGGTCGAGCGCAAGTTGACAGAGAACCAGACCGAGACCGACGACGGGGCTGGCGAATAACGCGTTCATAAGCAACCATGTGCCAGCACGCTTATGAAGCGCCGCCGAGCATGCTCTCGATCCACTTGCCGATCGCCCCGAATACCCAATAATGCAGCGTATTGATCGACCCGGACGGCCACTCGAACATACGGGCGCAGCTCATATACATGCCATAGCTCGTCAGCGCGACGAAGAGGAGCAGTTCTCCCTTGCTGCTTCCTCCCTTCTTGATCGCGCGCCACCCGACCGCCAGCAGCATCGCGTAGCCTGCCATGATCAACAACAGCTTGTCCATCCGAGCCTCTACTCCTTGCTCTTCTCGGTCTGCATCTTGAACGACTTCGTGCTAAGTCCCATCCGCTTAATCGTAATATCGACCTTCGGGCGAACTTCGATCCGCGCGAACGTCTCCGGCCAATTCGGCGCTAGCTGTTTCCACTGCTTCGGATACTTCCGATAGATGCGGTCGGCGAAGCCGACGACGTCGGTCTTCAGCTTCTTGACCGCAAGCCAGGACTCACGGATATTGTCCGCGATATGCTTATTCAGCTGCGTCTCCATCCCGTGCACCGATTCCGGCTTGTTCAAGTCCATCGGGCAGTTCGTCTCGAGCAGCGAGCCCTCCCCGTTCACTTCCACTTCCATGACGAATTGATCCCCCGTCTTCCGCGGCGTTAGGCGGGTCGATGACCGCGTCAACCGGAAAGCCGAATCTTCCTCCCTCGAGCTCTCGCTGCACCTGAACGAGAACGAAGTCGTCTTCACGTCGTCTCGCATGAAGCTCACGCCGAGCGCTTCTTGCCTCGATAGCCAACCGACCAGCTTGTCTTCGCCGAGAACGGCCAATCTGCCGAGCCTCAGCTTCGAGCTTAGCGCGGTTCGATTCAGCTCGTCCGCCGTCGTCACGCCCGGCGAACCGGAGACGAGAATTTCCGGGAGCACGGCGCTCTTGGAGGGGCCGATCAGCTCCATGGCGAGGTTGTACATCTTGATGTTCGGAAGAATCGACATATCCCTCGCTTCCCCCATCATCGTCTCCTCGATGCCGTCGCCCGGAATGATCTGGATCTGCATCAGTTGCTCCAATATTGTACGAGCCTCCCCATCCGCGATCAGCACGCTGACCGTTTCCCGGGAATCGGGATTGCGCAGATAGACGTCGATGAGCGGCGTCAGCCCTTGCTCCGTCGCGGCGCTGCTGACGATGAGCGCGCGCGTGTGCGAGAAGAACAGCCTTCTCGGACTCTCGAGCGCGCTACGCCATACCGCTTCGCGGATCGTCTTCCCCTGCGTCGAGTAGACGATGACCGGCAGCTTCGCCGCTCCGCCTCCGACCGCGGTCATCGCGGCCGAGATCGCCGACGGGATTACGACTTGGTAGGAGACGATCCATTGGCCGTCCTTGTAATCGATCGCCGTTGCGGACGTAATCGCGAGCTGGTTCAACTCCGTCCGATCCCAGCAGCCGGTCAAGAGCATGCCGGCCGACGTCAGGCAGACGATCGCGCGCATGCATCGTAATCGCAGCATATTCATGATTATCCCTCCGTAATCGCCTTTCGCTTCTTCGTCGCAAGCACCCCGAGCCAGAGCAGCAGCGGCAACACGATGTTCAACGCGAGGAGGAACGGCGTCGAGGCGAACCGTTGGTGCTGGATCAAGTAGACGTTGCTGGTCCAGGAATACAGCGCCGTCAGCAGCGCCAACACGCCCAACGCGACGTGGAACGGCCTCTTGTTACGCACCTTGAAGACCGCTTGGAAGCAGTGCATCGTGCCGAAGGCGAACACGCATATTTTCAAGTAGACGGTTCCTACCCAAGCGAAGACGAACAGCATGTCCACCCGTTCCACGAAGTCGTAATCGATCACCTCCGCGACCGACGACGATGGATACGTCATCATCGTCGGCAGATCGGCGCCGAAGACGATCACGACGACGACGACGGCGTTCATCAGATAGATCGCGGACAACGTGACGCCCCAGAAGCCAACCTTCCAAGCGGTGCCTGGCTTGCTCAGGAAAGGCCCGAGCAGCAGCAGTACCGAAGCCTCCGACAACCAGCCGATGGCCGGCATGCTCCCGAGCGCGATTTGGTTGGCCGATGCCTCGGCGATCGGGGTCAAGAACTTGAGATTCATCTGGCCGATCTCCAGCAGATCGCTTCCGACGAGGATAAGCGCCCCGACGATGAACATGATGACCCCGGCGCGCGCGATCACTTCCACCCCTTGAGCGGCCGCGTACATCGCCACGAACGCCGCCACCGCTCCTGTCATTAACATCGGCGTACTCATCAGCACCTTATCCGAGAGGAAGTCGATCAGCTCCCGAATAATGGTCGTGAGGGAAGAGAAGTAATATTGCGCCAACAAGAGGCCGACGACGATACCGAGCACTCTTCCGAACCGCTGCTCCAAGAAAGCGATGAACGGCATGCCCGGGTTGTGCTTGTTAATCAATACATACAACCCGACGCAGGCGAGACTGCATACCCAAGCGATTACGATCGTCATCCACGCGTCCTGGCCCGCCGAGCCGATCGCGATCGTGGGGACGACGAGAATGGACGTCGGCGTAATGGCGTGGACGATGAGAATGGCCGCCTGAAACGGCGTAATTCGTTCCTTCAGTATCGTACTCCCTCCTAACCGTCCGTCTCCGACGTCGGATCGTGATCGTGCCCCGGCGTACGGGGCGTCATCGGCTGCTGCCCGTCTCCTTGCCTCGTCTGGTTGTTCCGGGAAGCCATCGCTATCGGACGCTTCTTCATCGCCCAATGCGGCAAGCGGATGAACACGTCCTTCCAGTTCGACCAGACGAACGGCGAGAACGGCACCAAGTACGACACGCCGAACGAACGCAAGCTCGCCATATGGATGAGCAGCACCATAAGCCCCGACATGATGCCGAACAGGCCGAGCGTGGCGCCGAGCAGCATCATGGCGAAGCGGATGAGCCGCGCGGCGATCGCCACGTTGATCGCGGGGATGACGAAGTTCGCGATCGCCGTGAAGGAGACGACGATGACCATCGCCGCCGACACGAGGCCCGCCTGCACCGCCGCCTGTCCGAGCACGAGCGCGCCGACGATCGAGATCGCGGGGCCGATGACCCGCGGCATCCGGACTCCCGCTTCGCGGAGCACCTCGAACGTCACTTCCATGACGAGCGCCTCGACGATCGCCGGGAACGGCACGCCCTCCCGCTGCGCGGCCAAGCTGATGAGCAACGGCGTCGGCAGCATCTCTTGGTGGAACGTCGTGATCGCGATATACAAGGACGGCAGCAGCATCGAGACGAAGAAAGCCGTATAGCGGATCATGCGCAGGAACGTCGCGATGTCGTAACGCTGGTAGTAATCCTCGCTCGATTGGAAGAACCGGATGAACGTTACCGGCGCGAGCAGCACGAACGGCGTTCCGTCCACGATAATCGCGACCTGCCCTTCGAGTATGCCTCCCGCCGCCGCGTCCGGCCGTTCCGTGTTCTGAATCGTCGGGAACGGCGTATACGCGGCGTCCTGAATGAATTCTTCGATATAACCGCTCTCCAGGATGCTGTCCGTGTCGATCCGGTCCAGCCGCGACATCACTTCCTGCACGACGCCGTCCTTCGCGATTCCTTTCAGGTAGACGACGGCGATATGCGTCTTCGTCTGCTCGCCGATCTGGCGATACTCGGCTCTCAGCTGCGGAGACTTGATCCTGCGACGGAGCAGCGACATGTTCGTATTGATATTCTCCGTGAAGCTCTCCTTCGGTCCGCGCACGACGGTCTGCGTGCTCGGCTCCTCCACCGAGCGCTTCTCGCCGCCGGCGGTGCTGGCCGATATCGCGGTCGTGCAGCCGTGAATCATGATGATCGTGCTGCCCTCCATCAGCTGCGCGAGCGTCTCGTCGAGCGTATGCAGATCCTTGATCCGGCCGACGGACAGCGCGCGGTTCTTGAGCAAGCCTATCCAATCGGATGGCGACTTCACTCCCGGATGCGCGCCGATCTCCGCGAGAATCGGCTTGATGACCATCAGATTGATCGTCTGCTGGTCGACTAAGCTGTCGATATAGAACAGCACGCCGTCCATGCCGCTCGACGAATCGGATATCGTGCGGACGACGATGTCGGAGCTGGCGCCCAGCTCGTTCAGCAGCCACTTCACGTTGCTCGGCAAATCCGCCGATACCGGGCGTTTCTGCTTGGATGAATCGTCGCCCGAACCGGCGCCGGACCCCGAGCTCCTGCCTGTGCCGTTGCCGGTTTGCCGATTCTTAGGCGGCTTCTTGCCCTTGCCTTCGCCGCCTCCCGCTTGCTTCTTCTTGCGTCTCGAGAACATGTGTAGCTTCTCCTCCTCGCCCGCGCGGAATCTGATCAAGAATGTCCGGCGCCGCTGGCGCGTAAGCGGGACCGGATCAGCATGACGAAGAGCAGCAGCAACGGAATGCAGATCTGGAATATCGGAAAATGCAGCTTCAAGTTCTTCTCGAATCCGAACCAAATATGCTGCATGTAGCTGCGGAACAACAAGGAACCGACGAACAGCAGCGCGCCGGCGCCGGCAACGACGTGACGCCTGTCCACCTTGACCAAATGCCGACCGATGATCGCCGCCCCGAAGAAGTACGCGGTCATCTTGATGAACACGCCCGCGAACAGCAGCACCGCCACGATCGGATCGAGCCGTTCGACGACCGCCGCGAATTGTACCTGGCTCATGACCTGAATGAACGGCACGACGCTCATTTGCGCGAGCGGACCTAAGCTGGCGATAATGAACAAGTTCGTGAGCGTAATGAACAGGCCCGTGCCGACATAGCATACGACCGTCGTCCGGAACGTTCGCCCGCGCTCGGCCGCGTATTTCCATAGCATCAGGAACAGTACCATTTCCCCGAACGGGAAGGACACGATCTCCGGCAGCGCGATCGCGGCCGCCTTCTTGATCCCGCATGCGAAGACGGGCTCGAGCCGATGCGCGTCGAACAATCCCGTGCCGTAGATCATGAGGAAGCACGCTGCATAGATCACGATGATGACCGGCACGATTACTTGCGTCATTCTTCCGAACACCTCGATGCCCTGCCACACGGCGTAACCCGCGACGAGCAACACGCATCCTAACAGGATCGCCAGCGGCGTCGAAGGGAGCAGATAGAGGATCATCAGGTCGCCGAATTCCCGGATATTACGAATCGACTTGTAAGAGAAATAGATGAAGTACGCGACGGCCAGCGCATAGCCGACATACTTGCCGCAATAGATCTTCGCGATCTCGATCAGATCCTTGTCCGGCTCCATGCGGTGAATTTGCAGCGTCAGCAGCACGAGCAGCGCCAAGCCCGCCGTCATGCCGAAGAATACCGCGATCCACGCGTCCTGTCCCGCTTCGCTGCCGAGCAGGAACAGCGGGGAGCTTCCGATCTGGAACATGATGATGAGCGCAGCTAACTGCGACTGGCTGATCTTCTCCATCGTTCCACCTCGGTTGGCAATGAATAGCATCGCACCTCTTACTATGGCCATATCTCCGATTTTCATGCGCGGTCCGCAAGCCGGGCGACAACCTTATCCGCGCGCGAAAACAGCCGCCCCTCAGTCTCGAAGACTGCCGGACGGCTGTGCCGTTATAACCCTATTGAATTATGCCCCTACGCCGATCGCTCCGGCGTTCGCACCTTGCTGCAGCTGGTACATCGCGTAATACTTGCCGCCGTGCTGCATGAGCGCGTCGTGATCGCCGCGTTCCACGATCCGGCCGCGGTCGAGCACGAGAATCTGATCCGCCGCGCGAATCGTCGACAGCCGGTGCGCGATGACGAACGTCGTGCGGCCCCGCTTCAGCACGTCGAGCGCCTGCTGGATGATCGCTTCCGTCTCGGTATCGATGCTCGCCGTCGCTTCGTCGAGGATGAGAATGGCCGGGTCGAAGGCGAGCGCCCGCGCGAACGAGATCAGCTGCCGTTGGCCGGCGGACAGCGTCGCGCCCTTCTCGATGACCGGTTCGTCCAAGCCGCCGGGCAGCTGCATGAACATATCGTAAGCGCCGACGTCTCGCAGCGCTTGCTCGATCTTCTCCCGCGTAATCGACGGATCGTCCAAGCTGACGTTCGAAGCGATCGTGCCGGTGAACAGGAACGGGTCCTGCAGCACGATGCCCATATGCTGGCGCAGCTGCTGCTTCGTCAAGTCGCGAACGTCGGTTCCGTCGATCGTAATGGTACCCCGTTCTACGTCGTAGAACCGGAACAACAGGTTCAAAATCGAGCTTTTCCCCGATCCGGTATGACCGACGAGCGCCACCGTCTGGCCTTGCTTGGCATTGAACGTAATGTCCTTGAGCACGTCCTCGCCCGGCTTGTAGCCGAACGTGACGTTCTCGAAGCTCACGTTGCCTTGGTAGCGAGCCATCCGGCTGTCCGCCACCTCGACGCCAGGCTCGTCGAGCAGCGTGAACACCCGCTCCGCCGACACCCGCGCCACTTCGAGATTGGACAGCTGGTTCACGATGCCGACGATCGGCTGCATCATCCGGTTCATGTAGTCGATGAACGCGTACAGCACGCCGACCGTGACCGCCGTTCCGAACCAGTCGCCAGCAAAGCTCCAGAGTACGACGATGAAGATGACGTTACGAACGACGTTCACCAAGTTGTGCGACGTAATGGAGTTCAGCGTCAGCAGCTTGTTCTGGTATTTGAAATATTCGTCGTTCATTTCGTGGAATTCGTTCATCGTCTGCTTTTCCTTGCGGAACGCTTGGATGATCGGCATCCCTTGAATCGACTCGTTGATCATGCCGTTAATGTCGCTCAGCCGCGTGCGGATGACATGATTGTACTTCGCCGCGAACTTGCGGTAGATGACGATCCACACGTACAGCATCGGCACGAGCGGAAGCGCGATGAGCGCCAGGCGGTAGTCGAGCACGAACAACGCGCCCATGATCGCCGTCATGTAGATAATGCCGGAGAAGAAGTTCGCGAGTACCGACACGTACAGCTCGCGGATCGCCTCGGTATCGTTCGTTACCCGCGCGACGACTTTACCCGCTGGCAGGTTATCGAAGTATTGAACCGGAAGCTCTTGAATATGGCGGAACACGTCGTTGCGCATGCGGCGAACGATCCGGTTTGCGGACACCTGCAACAGGTAGCGCTGCCCGTAAGCGAACGCGGATCCGACGAAGAGCAAGGCGACGTAGCTTAGCGCGAGCACCATGATGCTGCGGAATTCCGGCTTATAGAAGCCGTATACTTCGCCGCGCGTCAACTTCTCGACAGGATAAGCCGTAACGGCACCCGTCTCGCCGTCGGTGATCTTCAGCTGATCGCCCTCGACCTTGCGCGGGCCCGCCGGAACGTCGGTAGCTGAAAAGTAGTAAGAGCGGCCGACCTGCAGCACGCGTACCTCCCGGCCCTTCGCTTCACCCTCGGCGAAGTGATCTTCCCGCTTATACCAACCGCCGTCGTAAGAGACGGCGTACTTCTGCTCTTGCGTCACCTCGTGCCAGCTCTTCTCGATGCCCATAATGTTCGTGTCGATCATGCGCTTCGCGAGGAACGGGCCGATCAGCTCCACGACGATGGCGCATGCCAAGAGAAGCAGCGCCAGTAGAATCGGACGTTTATAATGCCATGCATATGTGAATAATCGTTTGCCGTTGTTGCCCATAGGGGTTGTCACCTTCGTTTCTTCATTAGCCTTCTACGACCGCCGCCAGTTGCTGGCGATCGTATTGCTCCTTGTACCAGCCGCCGATCTCCAGCAGCTGCTCGTGCGTGCCTTGCTCCGCGATACGGCCTTCGTCCAGCACGATGATCCAGTCGGCGTGCTGCACGGCCGATAGCCGGTGCGTCGTGATGAGCGTCGTCTTGCCGGCGCGCTCGCTGCGGATGCCTTCCAGAATCTCGGCTTCGGTCTTCGCATCTACCGCCGACAGCGCGTCGTCCAGCATCAGAATTTCCGGGTCGGCGATGACCGCCCGCGCGATGCTCACCCGCTGCTTCTGTCCGCCGGAGAGGGCGACGCCCTTCTCGCCGACGAGCGTCTCGAGACCTTCCGGCAGGAAGGTGATGTCCTTGCGGAACGACGCCAGCTCCAGCGCGCGGTTCAGGCGCTCTACGTCTTGCGCGCCGTCCTCCGTGCCGAAGTAGATGTTCTCGCGGATCGTCTTGCTGAACAGAATCGGTTGCTGAGGCACGTAGCCGATCCAGCCGCGCACTTGCGCGAGCGGGAGCTCGGGAATCGGCGTATCGCCGACCTTCAGGCTGCCTTGCCCCATCGGATATTCGCGCAGCAGCTGCTTCAGCAGCGTTGTCTTGCCGCTTCCCGTCCGCCCGACGATGCCGAGCGTCTGCCCCCGCCGCAGCGTGAGCGAGATATCGACCAAGTTGTCGATCGGCGAGGACGGATACCGGAACGTCACCGCCTCGAAGGCAATCGACTCCGGTACCAAGGCGTCGGACGCTGTTTCGCCGTCGGTCACGTCCGGCTTCACGCCGAGCGTCTCGCTGATCCGGTCGAGCGAGGCATTGCCGCGCTGCATGATGTTGATCAATTCGCCGATCGCGAACATGGGCCAGATGAGCATCCCGAGGAACATATTGAACGAGATCATCTCGCCCAGCGTAATTTCGCTTCGGAACACGAGCACCGCGCCGTAGCACAAGCCGATCAAGTAACTGAGGCCGACCAGAATCTTCACCGTCGGTTCGAACACCGAGTCGATCTTGGCGACTCCGATGTTGCGGGCGAACACCTCGTCCGTCGTCTTGCTGAACCGCTCGCGGTCCGCTTCCTCTTGCACGAACGCCCGCACGACGCGCACGCCCGATACCGACTCGAGCACTTGGTCGTTCAGCTTGCCGAACGCGTCCTGTTGCTTCATGAACCGGTCGTGGATCTTCTTGCCGAAGTACGTCATCAGCAGCGCCATGATCGGCAGCGGCAGCAGCGCGGCCAGCGTCAGCTTCCAACTGATGAGCCCCGCCATAACGACGAGAATCGTTAGCATGAACAGCGTCGAATCGACGAGCGTCAGAATGCCGAAGCCCGCCGTCGTCGATACCGCGCCGAGGTCGTTCGTCGCGCGAGCCATCAGGTCGCCCGTCCGGTTGCGCTCGTAGAACGTCGGCGTCATCTTCATCAGGTGACGCATCAATCGCGATCGCAGCAACCGCTCGAGCACGAAGGCGCCGCCGAACAATTGATACAGCCAGACGAACGTAATGCCGTAGCAGAAGGCGGTCAGTCCTCCCCAGAGCAAGAGCACTTCGGTGAGCTTGCCGCTCGTCAACGTGCCTTCGTAGATGCCGTCGATCGTGTAACCGATCAGTTTCGGCGGGATCACTTCCAGAATGCCGACGAGCGTCAGCAGGATGATCGCGATCGTGTACCTCTTCCAGTGCATCCGGAAGAACCAGCTTAACTTCTTAAGTACGATGAACATATATAGGGAACACCTCTCTTGTGATGAGACAAAGAAAAAAGGCCTACCGCCGTAAGCGATACGCCTCTTTGCTATCCAAGACCGGCAACCCGCCCCGGGTGGCGATCTTGACGATCGCCGCGGGCTTCGGCCTTCGGATGGCATAAGAAAAGCGCACGATTACGACAACGTAACCGTGCGCCAACCTTGCGCGTCGTGGCGCGGGCCGCTTCAGGGCCGCGCTTCCGCCGCGTCTAGATCAGATCCGCGAGAAGGTTACGTTCATGCCGATTGTATGCTCCGCGATGGAGCGCCAATACCGTGACTTCGATTCCGTTGCGCATGCTCGTAACCCTCCCTTCCGTTCATCATTAAGTATATGAGTCACTTTACCACCCGCTCCCTGAAGCTGTCAACGGGGGTTGTGAACTTTATCCGAAAAAAAACCGTTACTCGATCTATACCGTCACACGACCAGAATCTCCACCGGATTGCCGCACCATTGGCACTTCTCCGGCGGATGCCATGCGGTGAACGCCGTCGTCTGCAGGTTGACCAGATCCGGCGCGTCCTCGTATTCGTCCACGAATTTGTCGATCGCGAGCTCTACGTGCTCGCGGCATACACAGTACATGCGTTCGTTCCTCTCTTATGTCGCGTCCGTTGCCGTCCGAGCGTTGTTATTCGTCTTATTCTTCGTCGTCTTCCTTCTCCGCCAGCGTGACGGTTAAGGTCGATCGTTCGCCGTCCCGATAGTACGTTACCGTAAGCGATTCCCCGATCTTCTTCGACTTATACAAATATTTGCGAAGGTCGATCGTGCTCTTGATCGGTTGATCGTCGAGCGCCACGACGACGTCGCCTAGCTTCAAGCCCGCTTCCTTCGCCGGTCCGACCGCTTCGAGCACGACGATGCCGTTCTTCACGTCCTTCGGCACGTTCACGCCCGCTCCGCCGAACGGATCCGACTCCTCGAGCTCGCCATCCTCTTCGTCCTCGGATTGTTCCCGCGGATTATCCAAGTAAATCGATAAATCCATGGAATAGACGCCGATATACGGCCTTGCGATCTTGCCATCTTCCAGTAGCGTGCCCAATATCGGCATCGCATCGTCGATCGGAATCGCGAAGCCGATGCCTTCGACGCCGTAATCCGCGACCTTCATGCTGTTGATGCCGACGAGCTTGCCGTTCAGATCGACGAGCGCGCCGCCGCTATTGCCTTGGTTGATGGCCGCGTCCGTCTGGATGACCTCTTGCTCCCAATCGTAGTTGCCGTCTTGGTTGAGCGATACCGGAATGACCCGGTGAGTCGACGAGACGATGCCTTGCGTCAGCGAATCGCCGAAGCCGAGCGGGTTGCCGATCGCGATGACCATTTCCCCGACGCGCAGCTTATCCGATGCTCCGATCTCGACGACCGTATCGATGCCCTTGGCATCGACCGACAATACGGCCAGATCGGTGATGACGTCTTGGCCGATGATCTTCGCCGCCTTGCGCTCGCCGCCGACGAGCACCGCCTGCACCTCGGCCGCGTCCTGAATGACGTGAGCGTTGGTGATGATGTAGGCCAGACCGTCTTCTTTCTTGAAGATAACGCCGGAGCCCAGACTCGCGTACTCCGGAATGTATTCTTCGTCTTCCCAATCGGCGTCTTCTTCGTCCTGCATCTCCATCGCTTGGTTCGTCATGTTGATGATGCTGACGACGGCGGGCCTGACTTTCTCGGAGGCGGAGATGATCCGCTCCGACGTCTCGACGAGCGCCTGGGTGCCGGTAACCGCCGCCGGCTTGCTTGCGGGCGGTTCGTCCTTGCCCCCGCTTAGCATCGCGAACAAGACGACCGCGAGCACGGAGCTCGTCAGAGAAGAGATGATCGCGACCCGCAGCATCGGGCTCGGCCGCATGCCGCCGGAGAAGCGCGAACCGCGCTTGTCGCCGAACTTCGATCGCTTGGGACGCGTGCTATAGAAATCGTCTTTGAATAAGCTCATGGTCATGCACCATCCTTCTCTTGAGGCAAGCGCGGCTTCCTAGGCCGTCCGGGCGAACGTTTTTATAGGGAATATAGGAATGTTTGCAAGAGTTAATGACTAGAATAGGAATATAGATTCATAGAGGGTACTGCATAAGTATAGCAAACTTAACCCTTATTGCCTCGTTGCGCAAGCGAAATCTCTCTCATAATCGCATGTAAAGAAAGGAAGGTTGGCCAATGAACAACGCGGCATACGGTTGGCATTATCTCGATCTTGCTTCGCAGCTGGCGGATATGAAGGACGACCACTATCGGCAGTTGCTCGCGCTCAGCACGCTTATCGAATTGCTCGTCGAGAAGGGCATCCTCACCCCGGAGGAAATCCGGGCGAAAGCGTCTCTCATGGAAGCCGAGCTCGATCGGCAGCTACTCTTGTAAGTATGGACCGCCGAAGGCGATTTAATTCGCTAGCTTCACAGTATCCCACAACGTAGGACGATCGTAATGCGTGTCGCACAGGACGAGTTCATGCTTCTGATAGAAAATGCCGTTGTCTTCTAATACGGTATTCACGGTCAGCTTCGCCAACTCCATTAAATTATGCTCCTGGCTTAAGTGCGCCAAGTAGACCCGCTTCAGCCTTCCGGTCAGCAGCTTGCACAGCGCGTCCCCGGCCGCTTCGTTCGACAAGTGCCCCTCGTCGCCGAGAATGCGGCGCTTGATGTTCCACGGGTATCTGCCCAAGCGCAGCATGTTGACGTCATGATTCGATTCGAGCACCATCACGTCGGAATCTTGCAGCCGGCGCATGACCTTGTCGCTGACGTAGCCCAGGTCGGTCGCCAGACTCAGCTTCGTACCGCCTGCCGCGAAGCAGTACCCGACGGGCTCCGCCGCATCGTGCGAGATCGCGTACGACTCGATGCGCAGATCGGCGATTTCCATGACGCTGTCCGCCGGAATGATTCTGCGCTGCGCGTCCGGCAGCTCGCCGACGTGCCGTTGCATCGCTGCCCACGTCTTCTCGTTCGCATAGATCGGCAGCTCGTACTTGCGGGCGAACGCCCCGAGTCCCTTGATATGGTCGGAGTGTTCATGCGTAACGAAGATCGCGTCCAGATCGCGTCCGGACACGTCCCGCTCCTTCATGAGCTCCTCTATCTTCTTGCCGCTTAAGCCGACGTCGACGAGCACCGTCGCCGCATCCGAAGACACGACGGTCGCGTTGCCGGTCGATCCGCTCGCAAGCACGGTAAACCGAAGTCCCATCTTCTTGATTCCTCTCCCCGCGCATGCGCCCTCGCCTTCCCCTCGTCCCGTTAACGTTCCGGGCTATTGGGCGGCTGGCACATCCGCCTTCTCTGTCGCGACTTCCGCATTGATCGCGTTCACGTAATACACTTCGCCGTTCTCGAGCAACACGCGCCAGGACGGCGCGGTGACTTGTCTCTCCGCTCCCGGGAAGATCTCGCCGTAGTAGCCGAGCCTAATTTCCTTGATCGTCGATCCGGCAGGCAGATTCCGTTCGATCAGGTTCGCGATCGCCTTCGAGGCGGGCAGCACCTGCTGCTCCTTCGCGCCTTCGCTCGGCTTGATCTCGATCAAGTCCTGCCCGTAGGCGAGAATGCGCTGCTCGCTGTAGAACAACTCGAGATGAATCTTGAACAACGGATAGCCGCTGACGAGCCTGTTGAAGACGAATACGCCTTGCCGGCTGCCCGGATCGTCGAACCGGTAAGAGCCGAGCTCCGGAATGACGTCGCCGAGCGCTTCGTTCAGCTCCTGCTCGTTGAACACGATAAGGGATACCGGCGGATTCGCGATCGCGATCCGATCGCTGACGTCGGTTCCGATTCGCTGTCGGAACGAATACGTCAGCTCGCTGCGCATGACCGGCGTATCCGTCGGGATCTTCGCTTCGACCATGAACGAGATGTTCTTCTCGCGCATGATCTGCTGCGTCTCGGAGGGCAAGGACGTCCAATCGACCGTCGTATTCAGCCGCTCCCGCCATTCCGTCCACAGCTGGTAGCCTAGCAACACGTTAAGCATCAAGAACGAGAAGATCAGTACGCTCTTCGCTCTTCTCCAATCCATGCCGCCTTCCCCTCCTCTCCTCGCGCGCTATCGGTATAAACGTCCGTCGCTATCCGATCAGTCGATCGGCTTCGGCACGGAATCCGTCAGGATGGCGACTTCTCCGCTCTCCAGCCGAATGCCCCACACGGGCACGATCGTCAGCTTGTCTTCCTTCATCGTCGGTCGATACGCCGGGAACAGCGACACGATCTTCTTGCCCGTCGCCCGTACTTGTCCGAGCGCCGTTCTGAGCGCGTCGCCGCCCGGCAATTGTCTCTGAGCCTTGCTTGTCGCTTCGTCCCCGAGCACGAGAAGAGAGCGGTCGTACGACGAGACGCCGCCTTGCTGCATCGCCAGCTGCATGTAGCCGAGACTGAGCGAAGGGCCGGGCAAGATCGGCACGCCGTTATAATACTGTTGGAACCTTACCGTGCTGGCATCGTCCGATTCGATCTCCTTCGTGAGCGCATGGGTGCCGTTCCAGCCGCCATGATCGTTGATGAATTCGATCGCGGAGAGGACGTCGTCGATGTATTCGTTGTCGTTGTTCGTCGTCGGCGCGACGGTATCGGTGAAGCTCATCCAGCCGCTTCTCGGCTCGATTTTCAAGCTGCGCTTGTTATCGGTGTAGAACTCCGGACCCGAGTCGCTATCCTGGATCGTCTTCGTCGTTCCCGGGTCGAAGAATAGGTTCTCTTGGATTTGGTCCGTCGAATAGCGGCTGAAGGCGACCTGCATCGACAGCATGCGGGCGACCGGTTCGTCCGGAACGTACAGTTGGCCGTCCGTCGACGAGTACGAGTCCCAATATTGGCCGAAGCCGACATAGCCTTCGACGTCGCCTACAGTCAGATCGGCGCCGAGCGATTCGTAGATATTCGGTCCGTCCGCGCTGAAGAAGAACGTCCGCACTTCGTCGCGCCCTTTGCTGGCGAAGATCCAGATCTTATCGATCGAATCGCCGGAGAACAGGAAGTCGCCGTCGATCCGGAACACGCGCTGCAGCAGGTCGAACGGAATGCCGCGAGGGAACCTAAGCTCGACGCCTTTGTCTTCCCGGCGCACTTCGTCCCAATCGACCGAATTGACCGAGTACAGCTGAATGCCCTTGAAGATGCGGCTGCGAATCTTGGCGAGAATCTGGTCGTAGAACGGCTTGGTTCCCGGGAAGAATACCGTGTGCTTGTCCCCGCCCATATGAATGACGAGCTGTTCGGGGAAGATCAAGTTGTCGACGAGTTCTTCCTTCCCGAGCGGCTCGGCCTTTACGTAATTCAGGTCCGTATTGATCTTGGCGTCCATATAAGGCGTGCTGTAGGCTAGCAAGTAGCTCTGCACGAGACTGAGCACGACGAGCAGCGCCAGCAATAACGACTTGCCCTTCTCTATCATGTCGGCTCACTTCCTTCCGGCACGAACGGCAGCAGCACCGTCACGACGGTTCCGACGTTCGCTTCGGATTCGATCGCGATCGTGCCGCCGTGCGCCTTGACGATTTCCCGGGCAATCGACAGACCGAGGCCCGTTCCGCCCATATTGCGGGAACGCGCCTTGTCCACGCGATAGAATCGCTCGAAAATGCGCGCGAGATCCTTCTTCGGAATGCCGATCCCGGTATCCTTGATCGCGATGGCCAATTGTCCGGCCTCGTTCGTCTTCCCGGTAATCTCGATCGTGCCGCCGTCCAGCGTATACTTGATCGCGTTCGACACGAGATTGTCGAGGACCTGGTCGATGCCGTCCCGGTCGAGCCACGCCGTCTTCGTCTTGCTGTCGACTTTCACCGTAACCGTAATCGCCTTCTGGCGAAGCTGGAACGAGAACCGGTCGACGACTTCCTCCAGCATCTCCGACAAGTCCGTCTTCTGGCGGCGCAGTTGATTGCGCCGGGAATCGAACCGAGAGAGGTGCAGCAGGTCGGTCACGAGCCGGATCATCCGCTCCGTCTCGTTGCGGATGACGCCGACGAACCGGTCCGCGAGCGGCGGCTCTTCGAGCGCGCCGTCGTCGAGCGCTTCCGCGTAGCTCTTGATCGTCGTGAGCGGCGTGCGCAGTTCGTGGGAGACGTTCGCGACGAATTCCCGTCGCGATTGCTCGAGCTTCTCCATCTCCGTCACGTCCTGGAGCACGGCGATCGCGCCGGCGACGCCCTTGTCCCTCCGGCGGATCGGCGTCAGCGTGACGCGGAACACGAGCTCTTCCTCCGTCTCCGAATCCCGGTGAAGCAAGAGCGAATGCTCTTTGCCCTGCAGCGTCTCGGCGATCGGCATCTTCTCGATGCCCAGCGCGGACGACAGCGTCGTGCCTTCCTGCACTTCCGCGATCTCCAGCATGCCTCTGGCGCGCCGGTTCGTCACGATGACTTTGCCGAGCTCGTCCGTCGCCAGCACGCCGTCGCTCATGTTGGATAGAATCGAGGCGAGCTTCTCTTTCTCTTCTTCATTGATCGACAGCGCTTCGCTGAGCCGATCGGTCATGTCGTTGAAGGCGCTGCTGAGCTGGCCGATCTCGTCCTTGCCGAACACCGGCACCCGCTCTTCGAATCGCCCTTCCGCCACCGCCGTCGCTTGCCTCGTGAGCGCCTTGATCGGAGACGTGATCGTCCCCGCGAGCAAGACGCCGAGCACCGCCGTCAGCCCTAGCGCGATGAGCGTCGCCGAGACGAATATTCGGTTAATGCCTTCCATCGTCTGATAGACGTCTTTCATAGACGCGACGATATAGACGGCGCCGATGATCTTGTTCGTATTGCTAATGACCGGCTTCGCGATGACCTTGTTCCGCGTATTCTCTTCGTCGATCATCTCTTCTTCGTTATCCCGTACGCCCTGCAGCGCGCGGCTGACGAGCAGCGACGTGTTCTTGCGCCCGACGAGCGACTGCGTCTGGGTTGAAGTGGCCAGCACCTTCCCGCTGCCGTCGAGCACCTGGATCTCCGCGCCGCTGACGGTGAAGAAGTTGCCGACGAGCGCGCTCAGCTTCTCGTTCGTGCTTGTCTGTCCGCTCTCTTCCTTATCCCCGGACGACAAGCTCTGCGTATCCGACAGATACGTCGTGAGCAGCGTCGCCTGCTGGTTCAAGTTGGTCGAGAACGAATCGATCAGCGAGTTCTTCATCGTGCTGATGAAGTAGACGCCGATCAATTGGACCGCGATCAAGATGAGGAGCAGCACCATGAGGATCAGCTTGAATTGAATGCTGCGGAACATGCGGAACAGACTCATCCGTACAGCCCGCCAGTCATCTTCGGATTACGTACCAAATAACCGAGGCCGCGCCTCGTCATAATGATCTCCGGACGGCTCGGATCGTCCTCGAGCTTCTCCCGGAGCCTGCGGATCGTCACGTCGACCGTGCGCACGTCGCCGAAATATTCGAACCCCCATACCGCCTGCAGCAGATGCTCGCGCGTCATGACCTTCCCGCTGTTGCGGGCGAGGTAATGGATCAGCTCGAATTCCCGGTGCGTCAGGTCGAGCGGTAGATTGTTCTTATACACGACGTACATGTCCGTATCGATGAACAGGTTGAACAGCCGCAAGCCTTGGCGCTCGGCTTCTTGCTGCGAGGCGTCCTCGTCCGCGCGCGGCGCGTCGAGCTTGCGCTGCCGTCGCAGATGCGCCTTCACCCGCGCGAGCAGCTCGCGCGTGCCGAACGGCTTCGTCACGTAATCGTCCGCGCCCAGCTCGAGGCCGAGCACCTTATCGATCTCATTGTCTTTCGCGGTCAACATAATGATCGGCACGGTCAGACGCGTGCGCACTTCCCGGCAGACGTCCATGCCGTCCTTGATCGGCAGCATCAGATCGAGCAGGATCAGATCGGGATCCTCCTCGAACGCTAGCCGTACGGCCGCCTCTCCGTCGAAGGCGCAGATGACCTCGTAGCCTTCTTTTTCAAGATTGAATTTCAGAATATCCGCAATCGGTCGTTCGTCGTCCACGACGAGAATTTTACCTGGCATATCGGTACCGCCTCCCTCTATTCGGAAGCCCCTATCTATATTAGCTATTCTAACATAACGAGGACGCTAGCCCAACGAAGTTCTGAGAACAGGTTATTGGAAAACGAACGCGGCCGATCAACGAAGAAGACCTCCCGGCGCCGTCTTCGGCGTTCGGAAGGTCTCTGCTTGCGTTATAGATAGCTGGTCGGATTCTTGAGCTTGCCGTTCAGATGAATCTCGAAATGAAGATGAGTGCCGGTGGATCGTCCCGTGCTGCCCATGACGCCGATCTGATCGCCCTTCTCGACGATCTGGCCTTTCTTCACCTTGAGCGACTTCATATGGCCGTACACGGTTTGAAATCCGTTCTGGTGGTTAATGATTATACAGTTACCTAATTCTCCCTTATAGCCCGCGAACGTTACGACGCCCTCGTCGGCCGCCTTGATCGTGCTGCCGCCGACCATGTCGATGCCGTTGTGCATCCGTCCCCAGCGCTTGCCGAGGTAACTCGTGATCCGGTGTCCGCTGACCGGCCAGATGAACTTGCCGGAGCCTTCGCCGCGAATGACCTTCGTGCCCTTCATGATGATCGTCGGCGTCGCGGCCTTGAGTACCTTCTGCTTCACGATCTCCTCTTCGATCTGGGAGCCGTTGCGCTTCAGGATGCGATAGGTGACTTCTTGCTTGCCTTCCTTGCCTTGGCTGATCACCTTCGTCTGACCGACCTTCATGTCGTCGTTCGTCCGGTATTCGATCGGCGGATCGATCACTTCGATCTCGACGACTTCCTCGGTCGAATTGACGTTCAGGATCGGCGGCTTCTCCGTGGACAGATCCAGTTCGTCGCCGACGCGGATCATGTCCTTCTCGATCCACGGGTTATTGTTATAGATAATCTCTTCGCTGACGTCCAGCTTGTCTGCGATGCATCCGATGCAGTCGCCTTCTTGAACCGTATACTTGCGCGGCACCGGTTCGCCCTTCGTCAGTTCCTCGTACAGCTTATCCGGGTCGGCCAGCTTCGCCGTCTCGATCTCGCCGGCCTTCGTCGTTACCTTCTCGGCGAACGATACCGCGGTAACGGTACGCGTCTTCTCGCCGACCTTCGGCTCCGCCTTCTTCGCGGAAACGGCGAGCGACTGTACCTCCGCTCCCGTCTTCGCGGCCTTGACGACCGCGTACTTGTCTTTGACCTTCTGCAGCAGCGCATCGGCCGTCTGTTGGTCGCGAACGACGCCGACGGACTTGCCGTTAATCATCACCGTGACGCCTACAGGGTGGGTCGTAAGCATGCTCGAGAGACGATCTAGCGTTGCCGCATCGTCGGTTTGCTTTTTGTAAGCCTTTTCATCCGTGTAGGTGACGGTTTGCTCATCGAGCTCCGCCAGTACCGGGGTATCGGCTTTCTTCAGCTCGGCTGCTTTGTTCGAGATCAATTCGTCGACCAAGCTCGGATTGCTGATCTCTCCGACGGGTACGCCGTCGAGGAGCACGTTGTAGTAAGGTTCGGTGTGGGCTTCTACGTATTTATTCGCTCCGACAGCTACGGAAGCGACGGTAATGAGTCCTAATACGGTTACGATCATCGGTGCGCGGTACCGCTTAATGAATAAGGCGGACGATCGCGCGTCGAAGCGCCAACCGAGGTCTTTCAAGTCCAGAGATCGAATACGCCGGAAGGTTCGCTGCAGGGCAGCCTTCGCGTTCCGGATCCGATCTGTTCCCCTGAAATCGGCCATGATCTTCTCCTTTTCGCTTACATTCGGTATTCTTTTCCAGTACTTTGGTAGCAGTATGTCTCTTACTTTAGCATATGTGCGACGAGACTATCAATAAAATCACTGGATTAGAATTATGAAAAATGGAAATAGCCGCCGGTTTTTAGGCCTTTGGCGGCATTTTTTGCAAGCGCTTTATTCCTTTGCACTATATAAACTGCGACTTTATGACGCTCCTTCGAGCACTTCCATCATTTGTGCGTATTCGGATTCCGTCAGCGTGGTCTGCAGCATTTCCTTCAGCGCGCCGAGCTTCTCGGCGGTCGCTCCGCCCTCCAGCGCTTCAGATAGCAGTTGCAATTGGTCCGGGTCGAGCTTGGAGACGACCGTAGCGTAGAGCGCCTGACGCTCCGCGTCGGTCAACACCTTCTCGTCGATCTCGCCGGTGACCGGAACGGCGTCCCCTGGCGTATCCCCGCTACCCGGTTCTGCTTGCTGGGACGGCGAGGAACTCGCTCCGACGGTACCGTCGTCCTTCGGATTCGTGCTCGGAGAAGGGCTGGCCGGTTCGTCGTCCGCGGCGTTGGTCGCCGGCGGCGTCGATGCCGATGCGGAAGGCTGTCCCGCACCGTGGGCACCCTTCTCGCCTGCGTCGTCCTCGTTGTCGTTTCGTGTCGCAGTCTGGGTCTCCTCGCCCGCTTCCTTGCTCGGCGCTTTGTCCGCGCCCCACAGCGTGCCCCATACGCCCGACAAGGCGAACGGCTTCGTCTCTAGCGGCAAATCTAGCTGCTTGATTATCGTCTCCATATAGCTGTTGACGATGTAACCGGTCGTCCATATGCACAAGAAGCTGAGCAGTACCGCCGTCGCCCCGATCCGAAGTGCCCAGCTTACCCATTTGAACATGATATGCCCTCCTGCAATGCTGTTTTCATAGTTTTCAGTATGGGCAAACCTCGCGGCGTTCATTCTTCTATCGGGAAAATAGCAGGGTTAGAGGATAGCGGCGCCGGGCACTTTCGTCGGGCACAGCAAAAAGCCCCTCGGCGGTTGTCCGCCGAAGGGCCACACTCATACATGCTTACGCGCCGTAAATGTCGGCGACTTGGTTCGTCTGCTCGCGGTTGCGGCCGACGGAGAAGATCGCGATCGGAATACCGGTCAGCTCGGATACGCGGTTCACGAAGTTGCGCGTGTTCGCCGGCAAGTCTTCCAGCGTCTTCGCGTTCGAGATGTCCTCGCTCCAGCCCGGCAGCTCCTCGTACACCGCTTCGCACTCGTCCAGCAGCTTCAGGTTGGCCGGGTACGTCGTAACCAGCTCGCCATTGCGCGTATACGCCGTGCAAATCTTAACGGTCTCGAGACCGGTCAGCACGTCCAGCGAGTTGAGCGACAAGCCGGTGATGCCGCTGACGCGGCGCGCGTGGCGCACGACGACCGTGTCGAACCAGCCTACGCGGCGCGGACGCCCCGTGACCGTGCCGTACTCGTGGCCTTTGTCGCGAATCCATTGGCCGAGCTCGTTGTTCAGCTCGGTCGGGAACGGGCCGTCGCCGACGCGCGTCGTATAGGCCTTGGCTACGCCGATGACTTCGCGGATCTTCGAAGGACCGACGCCGGAACCGATACATACGCCGCCAGCCGACGGATTCGAGCTCGTTACGTACGGATACGTGCCTTGGTCGATGTCGAGCATGACGCCTTGCGCGCCTTCGAACAATACTTTCTTGCCTTCGTCGATCGCGTCGTTCAGCACGACGGACGTATCCGTTACGTACTTGCGAAGCTTCTCCGCGAGCGCGAGGTACTCGGAGATGATGCTCTCCGCGTCGAGCGCTTCTCCGCCGTACATTTGCGTGATCACTTGGTTCTTATCGGCGATAATGGCGCGGGCTTTGTCGGCGAACGCTTCGGCAACCATCAGGTCGGCGATCCGAATGCCGTTGCGCGCGGCTTTATCCATGTAGCAAGGACCGATGCCTTTGCGCGTCGTACCGATCTTGTTGTCGGCTTTGCGGTCTTCCTCAAGCGCGTCCAGCACGAGGTGATAAGGCATGATGACGTGCGCGCGGTCGCTGATCTTGAGGTTGTCCGTAGAGAAGCCGTTATCGTGAATATATTGAATTTCCTCCACCAGCGCGGCCGGATTGATAACCATCCCGTTGCCGATGACGCAAAGCTTGTTCTGATTGAATATTCCGGATGGAATCATCGTCAATTTGTACTTTTTGTTCTGAATAAGGATCGTATGACCGGCATTATTACCGCCTTGATACCGTGCGACGACATCGGCCTTCTCCGCTAGAAAATCGGTGATCTTCCCTTTGCCTTCGTCTCCCCATTGCGTACCTACGACAACGACTGTTGACAATGCAATCCCTCCACACCCGGAGTGTCATGTTCACGCCGGCATGATGATACCGCCCGAGGTCGCAAGTCGCGATCAGGCAGCCCGTAGCCGAAGACGAACAATCCGGCAATAGCGGACGCCTTCGTTCGTATCCAGCTTTATTAGTGTAGCAACTGACTGTTCGGAAGTCAACGGAATAACGAACAATTAACATGTCCTTAATATTAATGTTCGGAATTTGCTCACTCTCATCCGTCTAAAACGTTAACCGACGAACGCTTCCGGATGGGAATGGTTCAAGTTGACGAATTTATTGAATTGCTTCAGGAAGACGAGCTCGACCGTTCCTACCGGACCGTTACGCTGCTTGGCGATAATGATCTCGATAATGTTCTTCTTCTCGGATTCCTTATCGTAGTAATCGTCGCGGTACAGGAACGCGACGATATCCGCATCCTGCTCGATCGATCCCGATTCCCGAAGGTCGGACATCATCGGACGTTTGTCTTGACGTTGCTCGACGCCCCGGGACAGCTGCGACAGCGCGATAACCGGCACTTCGAGCTCGCGGGCGATCATCTTCAGCGTACGGGAAATTTCCGATACTTCCTGCTGACGGTTCTCACCGGCTTTGCCGCGCCCTTGAATGAGCTGCAGGTAGTCGATGAGGATCATCCCGAGTCCCTTCTCCTTCTTCAGGCGACGGCACTTGGCGCGGATATCCGCCACCGTGATGCCCGGCGTATCGTCGATGTAGATCTGGGCTTCGGACAACGAACCGATCGCCATCGATAGCTTCTCCCAGTCGTCGCCCTTCAACTCTCCGGTCCGCATTCTCTGCGCGTCCACGTTCGATTCCGCGCACACCATACGCTGCACGAGCTGGGCAGCCGACATCTCGAGGCTGAAGATCGCCACGGACTCGCCCGCGCGCACGGCGACGTTCTGCGCGACGTTAAGCGCGAACGCCGTCTTCCCTACGGAAGGCCGAGCCGCGAGGATGATCAGGTCGTTCCGCTGGAACCCGGCCGTCATCTTGTCCAGATCGACGAAGCCGGATGGAATTCCGGTCGTTCCGCCCTTGTGGTTGTAGAGGAACTCGACGCGTTCGAATACTTCCATAAGCACGTCGCGGATGCTGATGAAGCCGGACGAGGAACGGTTCTGGGACAGCTCCATGATACGCCGCTCGGCATCCCCGAGAAGCACGCCGACGTCGTCTTCGGTCGCGTAACCGCTCGATACGATCTGCGTCGCCGTCCGGATAAGCCGGCGGAGCATCGACTTCTCTTCGACGATCTGCGCGTAGTATTCCACGTTCGCCGCCGTAGGAACCGCGCCGGCGAGCTTGGCCAAGTAGATAACGCCGCCGACCTCGTCCAGTTGGCCGAGATCCTGCAGCCTTGCGGTCAACGTCACGAGGTCGATCGGCTCGCCGTCTTCCCCGAGCGCGACCATGACTTCGAATATCCGTTGGTGAGAGACGCTATAGAAGTCCTCCGCGCGCAGCCGCTCCATCGAGGTAATGAGCGCCTCGGCCTCGAGCAGAATCGCGCCGAGAACAGCTTGCTCCGCCTCTAAATTTTGCGGGGGCACGCGGGATTCGAACATTTGATCTCCGCTGCCGTTCATCCGTTATTCCTCCACGACTTGCACGGTTAGCGTGCCCTTGACGTCCGGATGCAGCTTCACCGGCACCTTCGTCGTGCCGAGAGTGCGGATCGTGTCTCCGAGCTCGATCTTCCGCTTGTCGATGGTGATCTTGTTCGCCGCTTCCAGGGCTTCCGCGATCTGCTTGCTCGTGATCGCGCCGAACAGGCGTCCGCCATCTCCGGCTTTCGCTTTAATAACGACCGTAAGCTCTTCCAGACGAACCGCGAGCGCCTTCGCGTCTTCCTTCTCTTTGTCCTTCTTCTTCTGCACGGATGCCGCCATCGCGTCGAGCGTCTTCTTCGCGCCGTCGGTCGCGATCTGCACGGCGCCTTGCGGGATGAGGAAGTTGCGCGCGTAGCCCTCGGATACCTCTTTGATCTCGCCCTTCTTGCCTTGGCCCTTAACGTCTTTCAGGAAAATTACCTTCATATGAATAACCCCTCTTCCGCTTCGAGTTCTTTCAATACTTTCTTCAGCATGCCCGCGACTTCCGACACCGAGCCTTGCAACTGCGAGGCCGCGTTCGTGAAGTGTCCGCCGCCGCCGAGCCGCTCCATGACGATCTGAACGTTGATCTGCCCGAGCGACCTTGCGCTGATGCCAACTTGGCCGTCCGGCCGCATGCCGACGACGAACGAAGCCTTCATGCCCGTCATGTTCAGCAGCGTGTCCGCCGCTTGCGCGATCAGCAGCTGCGGCACCGCCTTGCCGGTATCGGCGACGGCGATGGCGATGCAATCCTTGTACGTCTCGGCGTGGCGAATGATCTCCGCCTTCCGAATGTATTCTTCCAGGTCCTCCTTCAGCATCCGCTGAATGAGCACCGAATCCGCGCCGTTGCGCCTGAGGAACGAAGCCGCCTCGAACGTTCTCGAACCCGTGCGAAGCGCGAAGCTCTTCGTGTCCACCGTAATGCCCGCGAGCAGCGCCGTCGCTTCCCTGACGTCGAGCGACACGCGATCATGGATATATTGCAGCAGCTCGGTAACAAGCTCGCATGTAGACGACGCGTACGGCTCCATATAGACGAGCACCGCGTCGTCGATGAATTCCTCGCTGCGCCGGTGATGGTCGACGATGACGATCCGCTCGGTCGCCTGCAGGAGCCGAGGCTCCGCGACCATCGTCGCCCGGTGCGTATCGACGACGACCGCCAGCGTGCGCTTATTGGTTATGCCGAGGGCGTGCTCCGGCGTAATGAACCGCTTCATGAGCCGCTCGTCTTCCTTGAGCATCTCCATCATTTTCTGAATGGCCGGGTTTACGCCCTCGAGCACGATGGACGCTTCCTTGCCATACAGGCTAGCCGCCTTAAGCACCCCGATCGCGGCGCCGATCGCGTCCATGTCGGGCATCTTGTGCCCCATGATGACGATGTTGTCGCTCTCCTTGATCAGGTCGCGCAGCGCATGGGAGATGACGCGCGCCCTTACGCGCGTGCGCTTCTCGACCGCGTTGCTCTTGCCCCCGTAGAAGCTCTGCCGCTGACCGACCTTCACGACCGCTTGGTCGCCGCCGCGCCCGAGCGCGATGTCCAAGCTTCCTTGCACGATCTGCCCGAGCTCGATCACGTTGTCTACCCCGGCCGCGAAGCCGACGCTTAGCGTCATCGGCAGCTTCTGATCGACCGTAATCTCTCTCACTTCGTCGAGCAGATCGAAGCGAGATTGCTCCAACTGCTTCAACGAGCCCACGCTCGTGACGACCATATAGCGGTCGGACGACAATCGGCGCAGGAACAAGCCGTACTTGTTCGCCCACTCGTTAATCTCGCCCGTCACCTTCGACAGCATGAGCGCGCGCTGTTGTTCGTCCATTCCTTGGGCGACTTCCTCGAGATTATCCATCATGACGATGCCGAGCGCCAGCTTCTCTTCCTCGTACTTCTTCTTAAGCGTCCAACGGCTTGTAATGTCGCTAATGTACATGAAGCGCTCGTGCGGCTTGACGAGCAGCTCGTATACGCGACCCGCGATCGTCGTCTCGATCAAGGCTTCCTTGTCCTTCATCGTCTGTTGCAAGACGGGAAAATAAGCCGTCAGCGGCTCTCCGACAATAGAAGGCTTGCCGACGACCGTCGCGGTGTACGCGTTATGCCATTGAATTTCCTTATCCTCGTTGAAAACGACGATGCCGAACGGCAGGTGACCGATCACTTCGTTGCCGACGCTCTTGATCCGGTGGGAGAGCGTCAATACGTAATCGTTCAGGTCTTTGCGGAACGCCCGCTCGGCCATGACGCCGTAGGCGCCTACCGCGCCGCCGAGCACCAGGCCCAGCAATCCGAGTACCCATTCGTACCAGGTCAAAGCGACGGTCAGGATGAAAATAAGCACGAGCGCCCAGACGATATGCATGCCGTGCCATCGCTGTACGAGAAACTTGGGCATAACCACTCTCGCCCCCGAATTAATAATGCAATGAATTGCGAAGCGAATCGTCGCTTACTGCTCTTTAACGAAAAACCGGCGCAGCGAGAACGCCACGTCGAGCATCCCCACGAGGAACAACGGCTGGGGGAACAGCAGGATCGGCACGCACAGCAAGAACGGCGCGAATCTCGGCCAGCGCTTGGCGTCGGCGATGAAGAACACGAAGCCGATCGCTTGAATGACGAACAGGAATTGCAGGATCGGAATCAGATTCGCGATCGCGATCGTCCAGTAACCGCCGCTATCCTCCGTCAGCGCGAAGCTCGCGATCGTCGCGACGAGGTAATACAGCACCAAGCTGCGCGGCATCATCCAAGTCTTCGCCTGCGGCATCGCCGGCGCTTGTATCCCGACCGTGCGAAGCGCCCTACGGGATAGGCCGTGCGTGACGATCGTGAACAGGAACGCCGACATGAGCAGCAGCATCGGCATCGCGTCCACGATCGCGTCGGCGAACGCGGCCGCCGACTTGGTCGCCCAGCCCGCTTCGAACATGCCGTTCGTCTCCAGCTGCTTCATATTGTCTACGAGAATGCTCTGCAGCTCCGCGGAGAAGTCGATGTCGAACAGCCAAGAGAACAGCGCGAGCTCGACGAGCAGCTGCGCCAGAATGACGGCGATTCCGATCAACAGCACCGTTCTCGCGGCGGTGCCTTTCTTATACAGATGCCCCATCACGATCGACGGGATGAGGAAGAACAACCCTAACGTTAAGACGACCGGACCAAACGAACCGGCAAGCAAGTAAGCGGCCACGGCGATCGGTACGACATGGGCCGCGAATGCGCCTGGGCGCATCATCGTGTACAACACGACGAACGGGGTCATGATCAGGAACGACGACACCACGTTGAACGGCGACAGGATCGAGAGCAACAATAGTAAAGCCGCCGCGCTCCATGCGAGCGACTTCGCGTTTACAGTCAACGCTTTCACCTCTACGACTCATTCTGAACAATCCATTCGGCACGACTGACTCGTACCGCTGATAAACCTGCAACCTTCAGTATAACATATTGTATCGATCGCTGGCATTAACGAACCACTTCCTTGCGAATGCCGTCCGTGGCGCGATCGAATGATCGACAAGCCGAAATAAGCGACGCATGAGGGATTCCCCTGCGTCGCTTCGAACCGCATCGCGGACTACCGCTTCATCGTCAGCGCATGATTCCGATATTCTTGTGCCGTTATGCCTTCAAGCTCGCGGAACACGCGGTTGAACTGCTTCGGATTATCATAGCCGACGCGGCTGCCGATCTCGTAGATTCGATCGTCCGTCGTCTCGAGCAATTCCTTCGCGCGGGCGATGCGGATCTTCTTCAGATACCCGATGAAGCTGTCTTCGGTATGCTCCTTGAACCTCTCGCTGAAGTACGAATAGTTAAGCGATACATGATTGGACACCATGGCCATCGTGATGTCCTTATCGAAGTTAGCGTGAATATATTCGAGCGCGCGGACCATTTCCTTGGAATCGATATGAACGGACTTCAAGCTCCGCACGTAGTCGTTCAAGTCGTGCAGCAGACTCTCGACGCACCGGATGTAATCCTGCATCGTCGCGAAGTGATAGAGGCTGCCGGCTTTACGATAGACGCGAATGATGTCCACCGAGGCTTCACCGTAAGCATGGAAGACTCTATCGAACACGTGCTCGTTAAGCGAGCGGCTTATCGATTCGAAGTACCCGATGTCCGCTTCGTCCAACGCTCTCGCGTCGAACAGCTCCAATAGCAGCGCCTTCATCTCCGCATCGCGGTCGGTGCCCATCATGTTCGCGAGCTTGCGGATCGTATCCACCGGCACGGGATAATCGCGGTTTCGGGCGCTTACCTTGCCATACCGGATAATTCCCGCTTCCGGTCGTCCGAAGAGCAACCGATACTTGAGCGCATGGCGGGCTTCCTCGTAACGCTTCTTCACTTCGCCGATCGATCGCCCGGTTTCGCTCATCCCGATCGTAAGCCCGCCGTTCTTGCCGGCTTCCGCGTGCAAGTCTCTGGCCAGCTCCTCGGCTAGCTCCGTCCCTTTAACCAACAGAAGCAGCTGATTGTCCTTGTTCTCGAGCCAGAGCGCCTCGTCGGCGAGCGGACGGCAAGCGAGCACTTCTCTCAGCTTCATGGCGAGACGTTGATTGCTCGCGGTATCGACGATCGCGACCTGATAGAGCGGCTCGAACGCATGCAAGCCCGCTTCCTCGCAACGGGCCCGGACCGCCTCTTCCTCCCGATCCGCCTCCGCCCAGATCGCCTCCAACGTTCGTACGCGCATCCCTTCGCGATACCGGTCCGCGCCGGCCAGCTTCTCGACTATCTCTTGGCGCGACGTCAACTCCTGCTCCAGACGCGTCAGCGCCGCGAACAAGTCTTCGCGCACGATCGGCTTCAGCAAATATTCCCTGACCTTATGTTTCATCGCTTCCTTCGCGAATTGAAAGTCGTCATGTCCGCTAAGTATGAGCAGCGCAGGCGCGTTCGGCTTGCCCGCCAGCTCCTTGATCAGCCCGATCCCGTCCAGCTCCGGCATGCGAATATCCGTAATGACGATATCGGCCGGCTCGCGCTCGAACGTCTCCAGCGCCTGCACGCCGTCGGCCGCTTGCAGCATCCGATATTGACCGGGATACTGGCGCTCGATCATCGCCTGCAAGCCCATTCGAATGTTCCGTTCGTCGTCTACGATGAGCAGCGTCCGCATTATGAGATCAACCTCCCGCTCAGTATATTATGGGGGATACGGATCGTCACGCAAGTGTATTCGCCAAGGACGGAGGTGACAGTGAGCCCGTACGACTTGCCGTAATGCAATCCGATCCGGCCATGCACGTTCGCCAAGCCGATGCCGCCGCTCTGCTCGGCGTTGCCGCCGTCCGAGGCCGAACTACGCGTGTCTCCGCGCTCGATTCTCGCGTTCAGCTCCCGTTGCTGCGCTTCGGTCATGCCGACGCCGTCGTCCGTAACCGTGATCAACGTCGTGTCTCCGTCCAGCTCGGCGCGAATGCGAATGCGCATCTCCCGCTTCCGCAAGCCGTGCTTGATCGCGTTCTCCACGATCGGCTGCAGCGTCATTTTCAATATCTCGTGATTCTGCATATGGTCATCCACTTCGATCTCGAGCCGGATGCGATCCTCGAAGCGGATATTCGCGATGCTGACGTAGTTGCCGATATGCGTAAGCTCATCCTTCAGTTGCACGTGCTCGTTCGTCCAGCGCATATTGTAGCGCATCATGCCCCCGAGCGCCGTCAGCGCATCGGATACCGCGACTTGGCCGTCGATCTCCGCCATCATCTTAATGTTCTCCAGCGTGTTGAACATGAAGTGGGAGTCGATCTGACTCCTTAGCGCCGCAAGCTCCGCTTCCTTGGCTGACGCCTTCTTATTGACCGCATCGGCGATCAGCTCGTTGATCTTCCGGAGCATCTTGCTGAAGTGGTACGCCAGCTCGCCGACCTCTCCGCCTCCGCCCCGAATGTTCAGATCGAAGCGGAAGTCGCCTTGGCGAACCTTCTTCATCGTGGCGGTCAGCTGGTGCAGCTTCTTCAGGATGAAGGAGTTCAAGAAGTTCGTCAGCAACGTCAGAATCGCGAGCAGGATGACGTTGGCGATCAAGATGAAGTTGCGCGTGCGGTTAATGTCTTCATAGACGTAGTCCAGCGACACGATCTTGAGCATATGGGCGTTCAGCTCGCGGATCGGCGAGTAGACGCCGAGATAGGCATGGCCGTTCTTGTTGAACGTGTAGCTGCCCGGGACGGAAGCGTCCGCTACGCTAAGCTTGAACTGTTCGGCGATCGCGGCCTCCTCGAACCCGGCCTGCATCCAGAACCGGTTAGACGGATTCCGGTACAGATTGCCCTCCTGGTCAATGACGAGCATCTGCGACTGGTCTTCCTGCAAGGCGTTATACGTATTGGGGAAGAACGAAGTGAGCCGCATGTCGATCTGCACGATGCCGACGTGCACGCCGTCCGGATACTGCATCTCCTGATACAGCGAGATTCGCGGGTTCGTATCCTCCAGCTCGCTCGAGCCGCGTTGGAACAGCTCCTTCGTCATCGTGCTGAACGCCCAGACGTTCCGTCCCTTGCCCGCGTTCATGATCGTGTCGTAGAGCGGCGAGCTCTTGATACGATTCTCCCTGACGAAGATCGGTCCGATCTCGAACGTATGAGGGCTATTCATATAGATGATGATATCCTCGATATCCGGGTTGTTATATTGCTGCTGCAGGATGGCTTCCAGCTCGTTGTCCCGAATCTTAAGCAGCTCTTCCACGGACTGCTCGTAAGGTTTCGACAGATACTCGTTAACTTGCGGATCGGCGGATGAGATCTGGGCCGCGCGCGTCATCGTCTCGATATTGTTCCGGATATGAATCTGCTCGATCTGAAGCGACAATTCCGTGTTCTTCTTCAACTCGTCGATCGTATCGCCGGTCAGGCCGCGGAAAATATAAATGGAGATGACGATGCTCGGTACGAGGAGCACGAGAATATAGGCAATGACAAGCCGCTTCTGCAGCGTTAACCGCTCGATCCAGAAGCGAGCTCTATCCCATCGCGCGGACCACAGTCGCCGCATCGTCATCACGTCCGTTTCGTTAGTCTGGCTTGGCCTTATCTTGCGAGTATTGTATCATGGGCCGCATGCGATTGAACTGGAAAACGCCGTAAAAAACCCAGGGTTTCTGGGCTTTTTACGGCTTGCGCGATCTCTTACTCCAAGAACGCGGCGAGCTTCTTCACGTTCTCTTCATACTTGCCTTGACGGTACGCTTGCAGCTCCGCGTAACCGTTCTTGTCGCGATAAGCGACGAAATCGTTGAACACCTTGTCGAAGTCGGCCTCGGAATCGGAGAGCATCAGCTTCGGAAGAATCTTGCCCCACTCGTTGCCGATCTTCGTGGCGTTGATGCCTTCTTCCGAAGTTGCCGGCGGTTGAATCAGGTCGAATTGCGAGTAACTCTGCGTCTTGCCCTTCGTCCAATCCTCAAGCTGCTTCGCAGGCTCTACGGAAGCTGGTGCCCACTGCAGGTTCATGTTCGTATCCATGAGCTGCCAGAATGTGTAGGAAGAGCCGTATTGCTTGTCGAATGCGGAGCGATCCGTCTGCATCATCTTCAGAGCTTCAGGCAGGAATTGATCCTTGCCGTCGATCGTATCGTACGATACGCCCTTCTCGCCGAGGTACAGGTCTTTCTGACCTTCTTCGGAGATCAGGTAGCTCAGGAACTTGATCGCGCGCTCTTTGTCCTTCACGTTCTTGGAGATGAGCGTTACTGTCCAACCGGAGATTGCCGGTCCAGGAAGAGTCGGTGCATCCATGTTCGCGTTCGCCGGTCCATCGACTGCGATGTAGACGGAGTTCGGATCGTTCGCGAACAGGACGTTCTGTTGCGCCGCGAAGTCGGTACGTTGGTACAGCATCGCGAAGTAACGGCCTTGCGCGATCTTCTCTTCCATCTGCGCGCGCTTGTCGACGAATACGTCCTTGGAGATCAGACCGTTTTGGTTCGCTTGACGGAATACCTTCAGCCATTTGACCATCTCAGGGTCCGTTATAAAGTCATGCAGCTTACCGTCCTTCTCGCGCGGAATGGCAAGGAAGCTAGCGAGCATCGAGCCATTATTGCTATCGATTAGCGAAGAGTTGCCGATGTCGCCGAACTCATGGAAGCCGATTGGGATAAGCGGCTGGCCGTTCACTTCAGGGAACTTCTCCTTCGCGAGCTTCAGCGCGTTCAGGAAGCCTTCCGGCGTGCGCATGTCGGGGCTGCCGATTGCTTCGTACATATCTTTGCGTACGACGAATGTATGGTTGGAGATGAACTCCGTACCGTACGTCTTGAAGTCGATCGGCGAAGCAGATGCGTTCGGATAACCGTACGTTTTGCCGTCCGGCTGTTGGTACCAGCTCAGCTTCGCGCCGTCGGCAACCTTGAAGAAGTACGGATCGTATTGGTTCGCGAGATCATCGAGAGATTCTACGAGGCCGCCTTCGATCATCTTCTTCACGCCTTCTTCATACCAGCCGAGCGTGATGAAGTCCGGCAGTTGATTCGATGCGATCATCGCATTAAGTTTCTCGTTCTCATTGCCTGCCGGGACGATGAGGTTCAGGTTAACGCCTGTCTTCTTCGTTACGTATTGGGAGGTCGGGTCGACGCCCCACTTGTTCGGGAACCAAGCGAAGTTCAAGTACCAGTCGAACGTGATTGGCGACGTGTCGGATTTCCAGCCTGGTTCATCCGTGCTTGCCGCTGCGGACGATGCCGGCGCTGCCGCCGACTCGGAAGGCTTCTGCGAGGCCGGTGCGGATTCGCTTGCCTGGTCATTGTTGTTGCCGCCGGAGCATGCAACGAGAGACGTCGTGAGAACTGCGGTTAGTGCGAGCAATAACGCTTTTTTGCGCATGTTCATACCCCTTCTTCAATGTATGATGTGTATATCCATTCTCCGATTACGGAGAAGTAAACCCGCTATTGAGATTTAACCCTTGATCGAACCGATCATCATGCCCTTGACGAAGTAGCGCTGCAGGAATGGATAGGCGACGATAATCGGAACCGTCGTGATGACCATCGTCGCCAGCTTAAGCGACTGCGAGGTGACGGTTCGGTTGATCGCTCCACCCGCCGTGGCGGCCATCTGATTCGAACTGGACTGCGCGATGACGCGATACAAGAACGTCTGTATCGGCTGCAGATCGGTGCTGTTAATGTATAACACCCCGGTGAAGTAGTCGTTCCATTGCCATACGCCGTGGAATAAGGCGATCGTCGCGAGTACCGGCATCGATACCGGCAGCACGATTTTCACGAACGTACTCAGATAGCCTGCGCCGTCGATCTTGGCCGCTTCCTCGAGTCCGTCGGGAATTTCCCGGAAGAAGGCGAGGAAGATGATGAGATCGAAGAAGCTGAACATCGCCGGGTAGATGTATACCGCGAACGAGTCAAGCAGATGCAAGTCCCTGAACCACAAATAGGTCGGGATCATGCCGCCGCTGAAGAACATCGTGATCGTGCCGGCGATCATGTAGAACTTGCGACCGATCAGCTCTTTGCGCGAGTAGGCATAAGCGACCATTGCCGTGAAGAGCACGTGGACGACAACACCGAGCAATGTCTTCGATACCGTGATCCACATCGCGGTCATAATGCCATCGTTCTTGAATACCGTCTCATAGTTCTCCAGACTGAATACGCGAGGGAACCAATAGATATTGCCGCCGGACATCGCGTCTTGCCCTTCGTTGAAGGAGTTGACGAGGACGTACCAGATCGGATACAGCGTCGCGAAGCAGATGAGCAGCATCCCGATGACGTTGAACCAATCGAAGACCATGTCTCCGCCCGTCTGGCGTTTTCTCGATAGCATGGGCAGGTCACCGCCTTGTCGTTAGAATAAGGAAGATTGGTTCAAGCGCTTGGATACGGAGTTCGCGATCAACAACAAGATTACCGCGATAATGGACTTCACGAGGCCGACTGCCGTCGAGTAGGAGAATCTGCCTTGCGAGATGCCGACTTGATACACGTACGTATCGACGACTTGGGCAGCAGTCTCGTTCACCTGATTCTTCAGAATGAATATCTGATCGAAGTTCGAATTCAAGATGCTGCTGACCGCCAGGATGAACAGGATGGAGATTGTACCGCTAATGCCCGGCAGCGTCACGTAACGCATTCTCTGGAATCGCCCGGCTCCGTCGATCGTTGCCGCTTCGTACAGCTCCGGAGAGACGCCGGCGATCGCCGCGATGTAGATGATGGCGGACCACCCAAGCTCCTTCCAGATGTCGGACGTAATGACGATGCTCCAGAAGTACTTCGGTTCGCTGAGATAGAAGATCGGCTCGTTGATGATCCCTAACCCCATCAGCACGTCGTTCACGATGCCGACGTCCGCCAGCCACGTGATCAAGATGCCGCCGAGAATAACCCAAGACAGGAAGTGCGGCAAGTACGAGATCGTCTGTACGATGCGCTTGTAACGCAGCGAGCGAAGCTCGTTCAGGAATAACGCGAAGATGATCGGGAGCGGGAAGCCTACGATCAGCTTCAGCAAGCTCATCCCCAGCGTGTTCTTAATGACGTAGCCTATCTCTTCGTCTTCGAATAACGCCTTGAAGTGCTCCCAGCCGACCCATGGAGCTTTGCTGATGTCGCCGATGCCGATATACTGCTTGAATGCGATGCTGATGCCATACATCGGAATGTAGTTGAAGATGATCATCCATGCGAGGCCGAGCAGCGCCATGATCTGAAGCGTCGTTTGATTCTTCAATCGGACCAGAAGATTGCGTTTATTGTTGCGTATGGGCGTCGCTTGAGTTGTTGCCTCTGCGCCTATTGGAGAGCTCATGATCGTCTGGTCCTCCTTGCTTGCGATCTTGGCGACCGGCTGCTATCGCCGATCGATCACGCTGTCATAGATCAAATTGTAAACGGTTGCGTTCGTCGGGATAAGGCATCAAATTTCGCTTTAGGTACCTCATTTTTCGGATCATGACCCGCTTAAGCGCAAAAAGAGCCAGGAATGCCGTTAGCGGCGATTCTTGGCCCTACGTTTCATTGCCTATCCATTATGCCTCTTTCGTTAGCTCTCTGATCGAAGAGGCGGGTAGCAGCAGCTTCTCGCAATAGTCGATAATGTCGCTCCGTCGCACGATGCCGATGAACCGGTTCATGTCGTCGACGACCGGCACGAAGTTCTGCGTCTTGGCCAAGGAGATCAAATCCTCCATGTTCGCGTCGATCCGTACCGCCCGGATGTTCATCCGCAGCGCAACGTCCTTCAGCGAAGCCCGGTGAAGACGATCGAACGAAAGCTCGGGATTGTTCTTCAGGTGCCACAGCAGGTCGCCTTCGGTGACGGTTGCCTTATACTCGCCATTCTCGCCGAGAATCGGGACCGCGGTATAGCGATGGTGCTCCATCCGCTCCAACGTCTGCCGCAACGTCGTATCCTCGTTCAAACAAACGACTTCCTGCTTCGGCAGGAGAAAGAATGCGATATTCATAATACCCCCATGAACACGATGATTCCGCGAATGATGATCCTATTATAACACGGGATCATGATTCTGCTTAATGGCATCTGCTGGCGTCGTCAATTGTTCTTCCGGGGTATTCGGATCCATCCAAGCGGCGATCGTCGCGCGAACGGCGACTAAGTCGTCGTCGTTCGCGACGAGGTACCATAGATTCTGCGAACCCATTCGCTTGCCTTCTCCCTTCAGCGTATAGCTGCGGATCGTATGGCCGGACTGCAGGAATTGCTTCGCCAAGTCGCTCATCGTCGAAGAGAGCAGGTCCGTCGTGAAGTTGTCGCCCACGATGTCCAGCACCTCGGGAATCTTCGTCCATTGATTCATCGAAGAGGCCTTATGCATAAGCGCCTCGAGGAACTCGCGGTTTCGCTCCGTACGCGACATATCGCCGCCCGCGTCTTCGCGGTACCGGACGTAATTGAGCGCCTCTACGCCGCTATAGCTCGGCTGGTTCGCCTTGACCGTGAATTTCTCGTGGTCCGCGCCTTTGTTGACGATGTCTTCGGTAATCGGCAACGAAATGCCGCCAAGCGTGTCTACGACCTGCTTGAAGCCCTGGAAGTTGATCGTCGCGTAATGATCGACCTTCGCGTCGAGCAGCTCCTCCACGCTGTTCACGGCCATCTCCGCGCCGCCATAAGCGTACGCGTGCGTAATCTTATCCTTCTTATCCTTGCCCACGATATCCGCGTACGTATCCCGCGGGATCGACATCATGAGCACTTTGCCGTCTTCGGGCCGAACGACCGTGTAGATGATCGTGTCCGAACGCCCGCGTTCGTTCGCGCGCGCGTCGACGCCGAGCAGCAGCATGCTGAACGGCTCCTCCACCTTCGGAGGCTCGGTCGGCACCGGACGATCGGTAAGCGGCTTGTATGAATCCTTGAAGCTATCTTCGACTTTGTCCGCCAGAAATATATCATATCCCAGCGCGGCCAGCGCGCCTCGATTCGAATAGATAAGTCCCGCCGCTACGATGAGCAGCCCGAATGTAGATAGTAGCGCGATTTTCAGCCGACGTTTGTTTGGTTTCCGCATGGTTCCTCTCTCCTCGTTATTTTCTCTCCCGTCTTCGTCTCTCTCTGTAGACCCCTAATATACGATTCAGCTCGCGCAATAGTTACGCGGTGGTCATAATTACCTCGAACCATTCGCGCTGAATCAATGACCAAAAAAAGAAAACGCCGCCGGGTATCCGGCAGCGTCTGTTCTCTTGTAAGGCTATGACTTAGCTTACTCCGTCGTGTAAGGCAGCAAAGCCATTTGGCGGGAGCGTTTGATCGCTACCGTCAGCATGCGCTGATACTTCGCTTTCGTACCCGTCACGCGACGTGGCAAGATTTTGCCGCGCTCGCTGATGAATTTGCGAAGCAGGTCCAGGTCTTTGTAGTCGACGTGGCTAATTTTATTAACCGTGAAGAAGCATACTTTGCGACGCTTGTTGCGTCCGCCGCGACGGAATTTACGAGGCTCGCGATCTCCACCGCGATCTCCGCCTTCAGGGCGTGGTCCGCGTGGTCCGCGCTCTTCACGTGCTTGTGGTTGTGCTTGTTGTTCGCTCATTGATATCCGTCCTTTCCAGTTAGAATGGCAAATCATCGTCCGATATATCTATCGGTCGCCCGTCATCGGCGAAGGGATCGTTATTGTTGCTTCCGCTATTGCGAGCACCGGAGCTTCGGCCTGCGTTGTTGCCGCCGCCATATCCTCCGCCACCGCCTCCGCCGTATCCGCCTGCGTTGCCGCCTCCGCTGCTTGGGAACTCGTCTCTTGCTTGTCCACCGCCGCCTTCGCGGTTAGCGGACTCCAGGAAACGCACGTTGTCTGCGATGACTTCCGTCACGTAGACGCGGCGACCTTCGTTATTGTCGTAGTTACGCACTTGAATGCGTCCCTCGACGGCAGCCAGACGGCCTTTACGAAGATAGTTAGCGCAAGTCTCGGCGAGTTGCCGCCATACCACGATCGGAATGAAGTCCGCTTCACGCTCCTCCTTATTGCTAGAGAAGCCGCGGTCTACAGCCAACGTGAATTGCGCGACAGCTACGCCTTGCGGCGTATAGCGCAGTTCGGGATCTTTGGTCAAGCGTCCAATAAGAATGACTCGATTCAACATCTCGTCGTCCCTCCCCTGACATTAAAGCTTTCGGCGGTCTTTCCGCCAAGTTCGTTGTGCGGGTTTACGCGGTCTGTTCTCTCACGACGATGTGTCTGATGACTTCGTCCGAGATCTTCAGTACGCGATCCAGCTCCGTTACTACCGACGCCGCAGCTGTGAAATGAACCAGCACATACGTCCCTTCGCGGTGTTTGTTGATCTCGTAAGCAAGACGACGTTTACCCATGATGTCGTGCTTAACGATCTCTCCGCCGTTCACGATGATGCCCTGGAATTTTTCCACGACAGCTTGAACGGTATCTTGATCCACGTCCGGACGGATGATGTACATCAACTCGTAATTGCGCATCTTCCGTTCACCTCCTTAAGGTCTATGGCCCCCCGCTTTGTATACCGATCTTCGATCGGCCGGGGAGCAAGGAGCATGCAAATAACACTTCTGCAAATCGCATGCCTGAATACTTTATCACACCTAGGCGATAATCGCAACATAAATCGCATCTCATGTTGTCACACTAACGGTTAGAACAGGAGGTGAAGACGCATGGGCGAGCAGACGCAATTCGAGCCGGGACAGCACGCTCCGAACGACGGCGTATATATCGAGGTGGGCGAGGATTCCTTCCACATGGGCATTACGAATCCGCAGCACGTTACGCTGAAGAAGGGGCAGAAGTTCCCGAACACGACAAACCACAACCGCAAGTGGAGGAAACATAAAGCTCCGTAAAAAAAGATGATCCGGCAACGTATATCCGACCCGGTTTTGTGCCATTCTATATTTCGGCGACGGTATTAGAGAGGTGTGGTTCCCTTGAACGTCGAGGCGCAACAACAGCAAGAGGTAACGTTCCAATCGGAGTAGGCAACGGAAGCGAGGCGTTGTGCTAAAGACACGGAGTCCGCTACAATCCGGTTCATCAACCGGACCGATCACCGAAGCGCTGGGTTGAAACCAGCAACGATCGATAACGCGTAGATCTTGAAACTCAATGTTACCCGTCGCCCGGAGGGCCCTCGCGAGAGGGCTCTTCGTTATTTCCCGGAGAATAATTCGTTGCGGTTATTGCGGTTTTGGCGCTTCGCGAGCCTTATACACCGAAAAGCATCGATTCCTCGGCGGAGAGGGTGGGTTTCGCATTCCTGGGCCTACAATCATGCCCCGGCATGATTGCTTAACGGCCCGTTCGAATCCCACCTTTCGCCATCCAACAAAAAAACGACCCCGTTGGGGTCGTTCCATTTTTTGTTTGGATGGCGGAGAGGGTGGGATTCGAACCCACGCACGCCTTGCGACGCCTAGATGATTTCGAGTCAACCCCCTTGGGCCACTTGGGTACCTCTCCGCAGCAAGAATTATATTATCACATATCAGCCGAGCTTGCAAGCGGTCCGAACACAATGGAAGAACATAGCTCTATTAAGCGTGATCTTCCTCCGTCTCTCTGCCCGCTCCTCCTTCGCTGTCCGGCGAAGCCGACCGGAGAACCTTCCTAAAGCCCTTCTCGAACTTCGCCCGCGGCAGCAGGATGCTGTGCTTGCACTTGACGCACTTGATGCGGATGTCCATCCCCATGCGGATAATCTCCATCTCGTTAGCTCCGCAAGGATGCTGCTTCTTCATCTGCACGACGTCCCCGAGCTCGAACACTTTGCGTTCCATCTTTAAGCGCCCCCCGTCCGATCGACCGCTTCTCCGCGCTGAATCGCCATCATGCGGGGATACGGCGCGGCTATGCCGTTGTCCTCGAATACCCGCTTAATCTCGGCGTTGATCTTGCGCGTGACGATTGCCTGCGTATTCGGTCTGCATTCTACCGTAACCCGCAGCGTAATCCCCGTCGTATTCATGGCGTGAATACCGAGCAACTCCGGCGTACCGACGATATTCGGATCCTCCATCTTGCCGAGCACGGCGCGAACGTTGTCCATCGCTTGACCGACCTGTTCCTCGTAGGCAATGTTCACGTCCACGACCGCTATCGCGTTATTGACCGAGAAATTCGTTACCTCGACGATCGAACCGTTCGGAATAATATGGATCTCGCCGGTCCAATTTTTAATCCGCGTCGCCCGAAGCCCGATCATTTCGACCGTGCCTTTGAAGTTGCCCGTCTGGATCACGTCGCCGACCGCGAATTGATCTTCTAATATAATGAAGAAGCCGGTGATGACGTCTTTAACGAGGCTTTGCGCCCCGAAGCCGATCGCCAGGCCGATAACGCCCGCCCCCGCCAGCAACGGCGCCAATTGAATATTGAACTCGCCAAGCACGAGCAGGATAACGATAAAGTTAATGATATACCCTGCGGCGTTCTTCAACAATCGGCCAAGCGTCTGCACGCGCCTGGTGCGAAGCTTGAGCCTGCTCGTCTCGCGCTCGCTCGTCACATGGTCGATGAATCGGTTCAGGAGCATAAGCGCAAGCCTGCTAATGAGTATAATCAGCACGATTCGGCCCAGCACCAGCGCCGCATTCGTCCACATCTGCGTATCTTGGAGCTTGTCCATTACCCTGTCGATGAATTGCTGCCATAGGTTGGTCGTCGATGATACGGTTGATTCCGCGAACAGAGCCGTCATGCCCATGCTCCTCCTTTTCCTATGAAAGCTGCTCGTAACCGTCCTCGGTTTTCTCGAACAGTCCTCTGATCTCCACGTTCTCCGATACGATAATATCCTTCACTTGCGCCAGCGCTTGCGGAGGGAACGCGATCGACAAGGCGCAGCCGGCCGTGATCTCCTTCGGCGTCGGGCATATATCGATCTCGATATCCGCGTATTCCAGCAGCATCTCGGCGCGCAGCGCCTGTTGCGTAGAATCGAAAGCTATCAATAGAGGCGTAATCCGAAATTCCTCCTCGTTATTTATGCGCGTTCGCGTACAAGAAGTATAAAAGCGCCCGCCCGTCCATATACTAGTAACATGATTTGGGAGGAGGCGACGCGGACGGATGAACGGCTTATGGGAGAAACGTCCGAGCTCTGCGACCGATACGGCAGCGCTCTCTTTGAAAATCCCTTTTAACGAACCTACGGTATTGCCTCGATTATCCCACAAGATCGAGCAGCACCTCGGCGCATTGCCGCACGATCGCCGCATCATTATCGTGTGCGTTGGCACCGACCGATCCACTGGCGATTCACTCGGTCCGCTCGTCGGAACCGCGCTCGCGAGACAGAGCAGCAGCCTGTTCGACCTCTACGGCACCCTCGAGGAGCCCGTGCACGCGATGAACTTGGGAGATACTCTACTGAAAATATTGCGCTCTTCGCGCCATCCGTTCGTCATCGCGGTCGACGCTTGTCTCGGACAAGTCTCCAGCGTAGGTTGCATACAAGTCGGTTCCGGTCCCGTACGCCCCGGCGCGGGAGTCAACAAGGAACTGCCTCCCGTCGGCGACATGCATATGACCGGCATCGTGAACGTCGGCGGCTTCATGGAGTACTTCGTCCTGCAGAATACGCGGCTTAACCTCGTCGTGAAGATGTCGGAGATCATCGCCCAGAGCCTATTAACCGCCATACATAATACGCGCAACGCTTCTATCCCTTTTGCATTGCCTGACTGATGGCCGTTTTCTCCTCCGGAGTGAGCATATACGCGGATTGACCTTTGTCGATCGGCTTCGCGTACAGGAACGTTTGTTCCCTTCCGTGAATGCCCGTAATGACGACGCCGTCCTGCGCCTCATTGACGAGCGCAACGGAGAAACTAAGGTCGCTTCCGGAATCAGAGAAAGCGTTAAACCGATGGACGCCGATTCGCCCTTTCAAGGCGGCTAGGCGTCCTTCGTGCTTTTCGAGCGCCGACTGCTGTTCGTTCAATTGCGTATCGACCTCGGATAACCGAGAATGGATCGCGTGCATGACGTCTTCCAACCCGCTGACGCCGGTTTCCCCCATAAGCTTGTGATGCGCCGTCGTTAACTTCTTAATCTTGCGGCCCATGCGAATGACGACGAATAACACGATTAGCAGCAACAAGCCTTCTGCCGCCGCAACGCCAACCGCGATCTGATCGTTCCAACCGTCCATCGTTTCCTGTCTCCCCCAATATGTAACGCTATCGTTATGTCTCTATTAACGGTTCAATGTCCGCTTGATTTGCCCGACCGCTTCTATGATTGATACGATTTCCGATTCTGTCGTAAAATATCCGGGACTCGCGCGCACCGCGCCCGTCTCGTAGGAACCCGCCGTCTCGTGTCCGAGCGGCGTGCAATGAAAACCCGCCCTTACCGCAATACCGAATTGCCCGTCGAGCAGGAACGCCATCTCCGAAGGATCGACGCCCTCGACCAAGAACGAGACGATCGCCGTCCGTTCGACGCCTAGCTCCGGTCCGAGAACCTTCACGCCCGGAATGGCCAGCAAACCTTCCATCAGCATGAACGTAAGCTGCTGCTCCCGCTCATGGATCCGCTCGGTCGTCTCCTTCAACACGAACCCGACGCCTTCGGCTAACCCGGCAATTCCGACGGTGTTCGGAGTTCCGGCCTCATAGCGATCCGGCCGTACCGTCGGTTGTTCCGGCGCTTCGGACTTGCTGCCCGTCCCGCCGTGCATGAGCGGCTCCAAGTCGATGTCGGGATGGATGTAGAGCCCTCCCGTTCCTTGCGGCCCTAACAACCCCTTATGACCGGGAAAAGCAAGCAGGTCGATCCCCATGCCGCCGACATCGATCGGCAGCACCCCCGCGCTCTGCGCCGCATCGACGAGCAGCTTCGCGCCGCCGCGCTTCGCCAGTTCCCCAAGCTCCGCCACCGGCATAATGCTTCCGAGCAGGTTCGAGCTATGCGTCGCCGCGACAAGCTTCGTACGCGCATTCATAGCCGCCGCTACTTGCGTCAGATCGAGCTTACCTCTCTCGTCCGTCGGCACGTACGTGACCGTTATGCCGAGCTTCCGCTTCAGCGCCTCAAGCGGCCTCCGCACGGAATTGTGCTCGAGCGTCGTCGCGACGACATGATCGCCGGGTTTCAACAGCCCTTGGATTGCCAGATTGAGGGCATGCGTCGTATTGTTCGTGAATGCAATGTCGTTCGGGTTCGCGATCCGCAGCAGCTTCGCCAGTCGCTTACGTCCATCGAACAGCGTCCGGCTCGCCTTGACGGCCATCGCATGGCTGCCGCGCCCCGGGTTCGCCGCGCTCTCGCGCATCGACTTCTCCATCGCTTCCCATACGGCTGGCGGCTTCGGCCAACTCGTCGCTGCGTTATCCAAGTAGATTAGCGGCTTCTCATTGCCCATCCTCTTGCACCGTCCTACGTTATCCGTTTCCTCTATGCGTTACAACATAGAGATAGCATACCTAAGTGTAATCCTTCCCCCGGAAGAATACAACTCAAGTATGCTATCAGCGACACGATTACGCCATTGCCTTCAGCAGCTCCAACAACCGTTCCAGATCGCTCTTGCCGAAGTAGCTTAGCTCGATCTTGCCTTTATCCTTATTCGGTTTAATACGCACCGTCGTCTTGAATTGCTCGCGCAGCGTTTCCTCGATCTGCTCGATATACGGATCGCGCTTCTTCGCCTTCGTCTTCGCCGGTTTGCCCTTCGCTGGCGCTTCGACGTTTTGCACCGCTTCTTCGAGTTCGCGTACGCTCCACTCGTTCGCGACCGCCAGCTTCGCCAGTTCTCGGCGTTTTGCATCTTCTTTAATGCCGACGAGCGCGCGCGCGTGACCCATCGACAGTGTTCCACGTGAAACATCGTTCTTGATTTCTTCCGGCAGCGTCAGGAGCCGAAGGAAATTCGCGATGTGGGAGCGAGACTTCCCGACCTTCAGGGACAGCTCCTCTTGCGTCAACGTGAATTGGTTCATGATCGCCTGGTAAGCCACAGCGACCTCGATCGCGTTCAAATCCTCGCGCTGCACGTTCTCGATGAGCGCGATCTCCATCACTTGCTGATCGTTATACGTTCTGACGACCGCCGGGATCGTCGGATTGCCTAGCAATTGGGAAGCGCGGAATCGTCTCTCGCCCGCGATAATCTCGTAACCTCTCAGCGCCTGCCGAACAACGATCGGCTGAATGACGCCATGCTCGCGAATCGACTCTGCCAAATCCTTGATCGCATCTTCGTCGAACGTCTTGCGAGGCTGATACGGATTCGCACGCAGCTGCGGCAACGGGATTTCAACGATTTTATCGTCTTCCTTAATCGATAGCGACGTGATCAGCGCGTCTAACCCTTTACCTAGCCGCTTGCTCATACGTAATCACTTCCTTCGCCAGCTCGAGGTACACCTCGGCACCTTTGGACTTCGGATCGTACGTAATAATCGATTGGCCGTGGGACGGCGCTTCGCTAAGCCGCACGTTGCGCGGGATAACGGTCTGATAGACTTTTTGTTGGAAGTACTTCTTAACCTCTTCGATAACTTGGATGCCCAGATTCGTTCTCGCATCGAACATCGTGAGCAATACGCCTTCAATCTGCAGCGAAGTGTTCAGATGCTTCTGCACGAGGCGGATCGAGTTAAGCAGCTGGCTCAGACCCTCAAGCGCATAGTACTCGCATTGAATCGGAATAAGCACCGAATCCGCCGCGGTAAGGGAGTTAATCGTCAGAATGCCGAGCGACGGCGGGCAATCGATGAGCACGTAATCGAACTCGCTCCGAACAAGCCCAAGCGCCTTCTTGAGCCTGATTTCACGAGACATCGTCGGTACGAGCTCAATCTCCGCGCCAGCCAGCTGAATCGTAGCCGGAAGGATCTTCAGGTTCGGAATAATCGTGTCGGAGATCGCCTGCTTCGGATGCACCTCGTTAATGAGCACATCGTAGATACAATAGTTGACGTCGGCTTTGTTGATGCCGATTCCGCTCGTCGTGTTGCCTTGCGGGTCGATGTCGACGATCAACACTTTACGGCCGAGAGAAGCCAGGCATGCGCCTAGATTCACGGCCGTCGTCGTCTTCCCGACGCCGCCTTTCTGGTTGGCAACCGCAATGATTTTAGACAATCTTGTTCACCTCTAATAGTTACTTCCTTATATGAATCCATCGTTCCGTCACCGACGTTACGCTTTACGCTTCGGAATCTGAATAATAATCTCGTAGTGGTCGTCGCAGTCCTTCTCGCTTGCCTTGATCGGAATGCCCGAACCGTTCACCATATCGACCGACTGGCGAATCGTATTCACCGCGAGCCTAACGTCCTTGCTGAACGAGATTCGCTTTTTCTTATCGGGCTTCGCTACCGCCGTATAGAACGCGACTCTCGCTTCCGTCTGCTTCACGTTCAGTTCCTTCTCGATAATCTCGGCGAGAAGCTTATTCTGCAGCTCTTCGTTCGGCAAGGATAGCATGGCTCTCGCATGGCGTTCCGTAATGCTCCGTTCCAACAACGCCTGCTTCACCGTATCACCCAGTTGCAACAACCGAATCTTGTTCGCGATCGTCGATTGACTCTTCCCTAACCGTTGCGCCAAGCTTTCCTGCGTCAATTGATGCAGATCGATCAGTTTCTGATACGCGATCGCTTCTTCTAATGACGTCAGCCCTTCGCGTTGCAGGTTCTCGATTAAGGCGATCGAAGCCGCCTGCGAATCGTTAATTTCGCGTACGATCGCCGGGATATGTTCCAGACCGAGCTTCGTGACCGCGCGCCAACGACGTTCGCCGGCGATCAATTCATATTTGCCATTCCGGACGCGGACGACGATCGGCTGAATGACCCCGTGCGTCTTAATCGTCTGACAGAGCTCGTCAATACGCTCATCATCGAATACGGATCGAGGTTGATAAGGGCTCGGGACGATGTCGGCCACTGGAATCTGTTTAACTTCTTCTTGGTTAGTACGGTCGGACAAACCGAGCAAACGCGAGAATGGTTCTCTCATCTCTCTCTGATCACCACGTTCAATAGATTAGGCAAACTACTTTCCGTCCGTTATGCGACACCAACGTTATACTCCGTCCACCAAAGATGGCTTAAGCCGTTTATGCTTATAGCGACGAAAAAGCGCCGCCAGTTCACGCACGAATCGCATGAATGCGGCACATCATTCTAGTCCTTATACTATTCGACCCAATCAGCCTAATTTCCTGCTATTGAAAAAACTTTCATAGGGCGCCCCTCTTCTCCCGTCACCTCGAAGAAGTTGCGGAGAACCGTTGACGCTCAAGGCATCCGGACAACCTGTCCATGCTGTATGTACGCCGAATAACTTAACAATACCACACTGAACGACGGTATAAAAGCATAAAAATGTTCCACGTGAAACACGTCGATTAGACGGTTTATGTTTCACGTGGAACAATGGCGAATACGTATGTTTGCGAACGATAACACGCTAGAGTTTTAACGCTCCTGAAGGCGAACCCGGTTTAACCAATGGCGTCTTCAGAGGAGTGCCCGCCTTGCGCGGGTACGTACCTGGCGTCGGGCCGGTCTTCGTCAAGAGGACAAGATGTCGGTCCGCTCCGTCCGATGGGAGTTGAAGCTTATCTACTCGAACGAACTTGCCGCCTAGTTTATCCGCGCTATACTTGCTCTCAGCGATTTCTTCGGATAGATCCGAGCCCTTCATCGCGACGAACGTCCCGCCTACTCGTACGAACGGAAGACAGAACTCGTTCAGCACGGCCAATCTAGCGACCGCTCTTGCCGTTACGACATCGTACTGATCGCGATGCGGTCTCAATCTTGCGATATCTTCCGCGCGACCATGCAGAGCGTTCACTTGACGAAGCCCTAACCGCGCAGCCACTTCTTCGAGGAACTTGATCCGCTTGGACAAGGCGTCTACAATCGTAACTTTCAGATGCGGGAACGCGATTGCCAGCGGAATCGAAGGGAAACCGGCTCCGGAGCCGATGTCCGCCAGAGAATTCACCACATTGAAGTCCAACGCTTTCGCCAACGTCAGGGAATCGTAGAAGTGCTTCTCGTATACGGCCGCGCGTTCCGTAATGCCCGTTAGGTTCATCTTCTCGTTCCATTCGACGAGCAACGCGTAATAGGCTTCGAACTGCTCCATCTGCTCCTGCGACAAGACGATGCCGAGCGAAGCCGCCTGCTCGGCGAACAATTGCTGCGTCGTATCCATGTTCACCCCTGCGCCGCCGTCACGCGGTTGTAGTGCTCCAAGTGTACGAGCAGAATCGACAAGTCCGCGGGCGTGACGCCGGAAATTCGCGAAGCTTGACCGATCGAGAGCGGGCGAACTTTCGACAGCTTCTGCCTTGCTTCCATCGCCAAACCGTGAATGATGTCGTAGTCGATATTGTCAGGAATCTTCTTCTTCTCCATTTTTTCGAGCCGTTCCACCTGCAGCAGCTGTTTCTCGATATATCCGGTATATTTCACTTGAATCTCGACTTGTTCCTTCATATCTTCCGTCAATTCGACCAGAGAAGGCGCCAACGCTTCCAGATGTCCGTAGCTGACTTCGGGACGTCTTAGCAGCGTAAGTCCGTCGGTCGTATTCGCGAGCGGCGCCGAACCGCAAGATTCGAGCATCGCTTGTACCGCTTCGTCCGGACGGAACTTCGTCTCCTTCAGACGGACGACCTCCGCTTCCACGCGCGACTTCTTGTCGAGGAATTTCGCGTAGCGCTCCTCGCCGATCAATCCAATCTCATGGCCGAGCGGCGTTAGCCTTAAGTCCGCATTGTCGTGGCGGAGCAACAAGCGGTATTCCGCTCTCGACGTTAATAAGCGGTAAGGCTCGTTCGTGCCCTTCGTGACGAGGTCGTCGATCATAACGCCGATATAACCTTGGGATCGGTCGATGATGACAGGATCTGCGCCCTGCGCTTTGCGAGCCGCGTTAATGCCGGCCATAACGCCCTGCCCTGCCGCTTCTTCGTAGCCCGAAGTGCCGTTGATCTGGCCTGCGGTGAACAGACCGCCAACGAGCTTCGTCTCCAGCGAAGGCCATAGCTGCGTAGGTACGACCGCATCGTACTCGATCGCATAACCCGTCCGCATCATCTCTACTTTCTCGAGACCCGGAATCGAACGGAGAATGTTCAATTGCACGTCTTCAGGCATGCTCGTCGATAGCCCCTGAACGTAATATTCCTTCGTGTTGCGCCCTTCCGGCTCGAGGAAGATCTGGTGCTTCGGCTTGTCGGCGAAACGCACGATCTTATCCTCGATCGACGGACAATAGCGAGGACCCGTTCCTTCGATGACTCCGGTGAACATAGGCGCGCGGTGAAGATTATCGTTAATGATCTTATGCGTTTCTTCGGACGTGTACGTCAACCAGCACGGCAGCTGCGTCTCCGAGTGCGCCGCGTACTCCGTCTCGTACGAGAAGTACTTCGGCTTCGAGTCTCCCGGCTGAATTTCCGTCTTGCTGAAGTCGATCGTATCTTCATGCACGCGAGGCGGCGTCCCCGTCTTAAATCGAGCCAGTTGGAAGCCGTTGCGCTTCAGCGACTCCGACAGCTTCACAGCGGGTTGTTGATTGTTAGGTCCGCTCTCGTACATCAATTCGCCGAGAATGACTTTGCCGCGCAAATACGTGCCTGTCGTAATGACGACGGACTTCGCCCCGTATTCCGCGCCGGTCTTCGTAATGACGCCTTTGCATACGCCGTCTTCGACGATCAGATCGTCGACCATTCCCTGACGAAGCGTTAATCGCTCCGTCTTCTCGATCGTTTCCTTCATCGTTTGCTGATACAGGAATTTATCCGCTTGCGCGCGCAGCGCGTGGACGGCAGGGCCTTTGCCCGTATTCAACATCCTCATCTGGATGAACGTCTTGTCGATATTGCGTCCCATCTCGCCGCCGAGCGCATCGATCTCCCGCACGACGTGTCCTTTCGCCGGTCCGCCGACCGACGGATTGCAAGGCATGAACGCAACCATATCCAAGTTAATGGTCAGCAGCAGCGTTTCGCAGCCCATTCTGGCTGCCGCTAGCGCGGCTTCGCAACCGGCATGCCCGGCTCCAATGACGATAACGTCGTAATCCCCTGCACGATATCCCATTTCGATACCCCTCCTTGCATCTCCGATATAATAGTATTTTATTTGCCCAGACAGAACTGGGAGAAAATTTGGTCAAGCAACGAGTCGCCCGCGGCATCGCCGAGAATACCGCCGAGCGTTTCCCATGACGACGCGAGATCGATCTGGATCAGATCGACCGGAACCCCCTCGTACGTCGCGGCGATCGCATCTTCCAACGACTGCTTCGTCTGATGCAGCAAAGCGATGTGCCTCGCATTGCTAACGTACGTTAGATCCCCAGCTTCGACTTGTCCGCTGAAGAACAGACCGGACACCGCTGCTTCAAGAGCCTCGATACCGTTGCCTTCCTTCGCGGATAAGCTGACGATCCGCTCGTGCGGATAATCTGCCTCGACTTCCGCAAGCTCCAATTCGCCGGCTAGATCGATTTTGTTCACGACGACGATCGTCGGCCGATCCTTCAATTGCTTCAACAGTTTACGCTCATCCTCATGCAGCGGCTCATGATGATTCAGCACGAGCAGAATCAAGTCCGCTTCCTCTAGCGCCCCGCGCGATCGTTCGACGCCGATACGCTCGACCACGTCGCTCGTCTCGCGAATGCCCGCCGTATCGAGGAGCCGCAGCGGAATGCCCGCGAGCGACACCGATTCTTCGACGATATCTCGCGTCGTTCCGGGAATATCGGTGACGATCGCTTTATTATCGCGGGCTAACGCGTTCAGAAGCGACGACTTGCCCGCGTTCGGCCGGCCGACGATAACCGTCACGATGCCTTCTCTCAATATTTTGCCTTCATCCGATCTTTTTAACAGTCCGTCGACTTGCGTCAGCAACTTGCCGCACGTATCTCGAATGACATTCGCCGTCACTTCCTCGACGTCGTGCTCCGGATAGTCGATATTCACCTCGACGTGGGCGAGCAACTCGATAAGCTCCTGTCGCATCGGCACGATCAACTTCGACAGCGCCCCGCCGGCTTGCTTCTGAGCCACCTGGAAAGCGCGGTCGGACTTCGACCGAATCAAGTCGATGACCGCCTCCGCTTGCGCCAGATCGATTCGCCCGTTCAAGAACGCGCGCTTCGTGAACTCCCCCGGCTCCGCCATTCGCGCGCCGCTTCGCAGAATGAGCTCAAGCACCGACTTCACCGCCACGATGCCGCCGTGCGTGCTCACCTCCACGACGTCTTCCGCCGTGAAGGAGCGCGGTCCCTTCATGACCGTTACGAGCACTTCGTCAAGCATGACCTCGCTGCGCGGATCGACGATCCATCCGTACTGTACCGTATGCGTCTGCGCATCTCGTAAATCCGTCTTCGACTTGAACACCTTCGCGACCGTCTCCACCGCTTCCGGCCCGCTTACCCGAACGACCGCGATACTGCCTTCCCCGAGCGCGGTCGCGATCGCGGCGATCGTATCCTCCACCATGTTGATCCCTCATTCGTTGCCTTGTGATGAACCCCTCTAAATCGACAAAAACGCAATGACCTCCCGTATTGCGGAAGCCATTGCGATGCGTGCGTGTCCGTTCAGTTACTTCGGCGCGATCACGATCCGCCGATTCGGTTCGTCTCCCTGGCTGTACGTCCGGACTTCCGGATTCGCCTGCAGCCAAGCGTGGATGATCTTCCGTTCTTGGGAAGTCATCGGCTCGAGCATAATTTCCTTCCGCGAACGAACGACTCGCGTGGCCATACGATCCGAGAGCGCCTCCAGCGTCTGCCGGCGGCGTTCCCGGAACTGCTCGGCATCAAGCACGATACGAAGATGGCGGTTAGAGTGGCGGTTAGCCACGATGTTCGCCAAGTATTGCAGAGAATCCAAAGTCTGTCCGCGCCGGCCGATCAGAATGCCGAGATCGGAGCCCGTGAGGTTGATCTTCACGGCTTCGCTCTCGTCTACTCTGTCGACCGTTACGGTTAGTTCCATTGCCGCCGATACTTCGCGAAGGAACGAGATCGCTTCTTCGATGCCGTCCGGTTGCAATGTAAGCTCCACTTTCGCATCTCTGGCTCCGATGAGCCCGAACAGTCCTTTGCTGGGCTGCTCCAATACCGCTACGTTCACCCGGTCTATCGATACGCCCAACTTGGCGAGACCGCTCTGTATTGCCTCTTCTACCGATTTACCTGATGCCAGCAGTTTTTTCATTTGGCACGGGCTCCTTTGCCTCTTGGTTTCGGAGAATTGTTATTGTTATTGGACTTCTTCGTAGGCGTAACGTCGATGACCGGATCGGTCTTCGGGCTTTTGCGGTACATGAAGTAGTTCTGTACGATCGTGTAAATGTTGCTGTAAATCCAGTACAGCGGAAGCGCCGACGGGAAGTTGATCGCCATGACGAAGATCAGCACCGGGAAGATGTAGATAATCCCCTTCATCGGGCCGGCGATCGTCTGCTGGGAAGACATCATCTTCGATTGGATGAACGTCGTCGCCGCGGCGAGAATCGGCAAGATGTACGTATGATCGGCTTCGCCAAGCTTGAGCCACAGGAACGTGCTCTCCGGAATAACTTGAACGCCGTTCTCGATCAATCCTTTAATGTAAGCATTCGTGTTGATCGACGTGTAAAGCGCGATGAAGATCGGCATCTGCACGATCAGCGGCAAGCATCCCGCAAGCGGGTTCACTTGGTGCGTCTGATACAGCTTCATCATCTCTTCTTGTTGCTTCCGCGGATCTTCCTTGTGCTTCTCGCGGATCTTCTTCATCTCCGGCTGCAGCGCCTGCATCGCCTTCGTGTTCTTATATTGCTTAATCATGAGCGGAAGAATGACCGTCCTCACGATAATCGTAAGCAGCAGAATCGCTAGACCGTAAGAGCCGCCGAACCAATCGGCGAACGTGTCGAGCATCTTCGAGAAGTAATAGACGACGTTACTCGTCCACCACCCCTTCTCCGTCATGTCTTCCGTACGTATTGCGGTCGTCGCGGGCGTACATCCCGACAACAACGTCATCAGCATTATCGCTCCGCCGATGATCCACCATTTGCGATTTCGCAACAAGCTTAAAAACTCCCCTCTTCTCAACCAGCATGCCGTATGAGTTGAAATCCGCACGTCCTGTTAAATGCAGGATGCTACATGTCCACTATACCATAAGAAGAAAGGCAAAAGAAAGCGCAGGCTCGTCCTCCCCGCCGCCGGCATGGAACCCGAATCCGCACCCTCTATTTGCCCTTCTTGTCCTTGCGCGGCGCCCCCGGACGCTTGTTCGGCGGTCCGCCTCTTTGTTGATTGATCGCCGGCGTCGAGCCGATCAGCAGACCCGCCTTGCGAAGCACGTGCAGAATGCTTCCCTCCATCTCTTTATAAGGAAGAGACAGCGCCGGCTTGCGCACGATCAAGATCAGATCCATGTCGACGAGCAGCTTGCCCGCGTTCAATCGTACGATCTCCTTCACCATTCGACGCAGCCTATTCCGCACGACGGCTCCGCCCAGCTTGCTGCTAGCCGAGACGCCCATGCGGAAAGTCCCGGTCGCCTTGTCGACTCCGCGCTTGCGCCAATAGACGACGAATTGCGAGTTCGCGAACGAACGGCCGTACCGGTAGACGACATTGAAGTCCTCTCTCTTGCGGAGGCGCAGCTTACGATGCATCTTTCACCGCTCCATTACCCGGTAATCAAACATTGCTTACTTAATAGGAAAGAAAAAAAGACCACGCGAGTGGTCTTTGCGATTATGCCGTCAGTACTTTGCGACCTTTCGTGCGACGAGCTTTCAGAACTTTACGACCGTTCTTGGAGCTCATACGGCTACGGAAACCGTGAACCTTTTTCCGCTTGCTTACATTCGGCTTAAATGTCGGACCCATGATTTCAACCCCCTTACTTGCAAACTCAGGTTTTTATATTAAACCACGAACCGGCCCAAAAGTCAAATGAATTGTCTCATTCCAGCTTTTCACTTATGCACATGTGAATAAAACGAAGACCCGATTTCGAAAATAGTTGAATGCTGTCGAAGCAAAGCACATCTTATTCACAATATGTAGTACTGTGCACAGAAATCGTCCACAAGTGCTTGAATTTGTGGATAACAGGGGGAATTCCGTTGAATTTAGAGGGTTTGTCTGCTATGATTAGACATGTCTTTCCCAGTGGATTTCTTCCTTTCGACCTCGATTTATAAACAGCCTGTGCATAACATTGTGAACAAACCCCTTTTTATCTGGACATCCTATCAAAGAATTCAGTGATTTCTGTGGATAACCGATATTTGCGTCGCTCATTCGACTTTTCCACGCTCTTCACTTGTCCTCGGAATGGGTTAAAGGAGTGAAATTTTCGTGGACAACCGCAACAACGAGATCTGGCAACAGGTCTTGTCGGTCATCCAAACGAAGCTGAGCAAACCGAGCTTCGACACGTGGTTCAAATCAACGAAAGCCAATTTCATTGGGGATAACGCGGTGATCATTACCGCGCCGACGACTTTCGCCGTGGAATGGCTCGAGAATCGATATACGAAGCTGGTTTCTTCCACTCTGTCCGAATATATCGGCAGACCCGTCGACGTCAAATTCGCGATCGAAGAAGTCCGAACCGTGGAACCGGCCATTCCGTCTCCGATGGTACCGGCCGTACGCCAGCCGCAAACCGAAGAAACGAACATGTACATGCTGAATCCCAAGTATACGTTCGACACGTTCGTCATCGGCTCGGGCAACCGATTCGCGCATGCCGCGTCGCTGGCCGTCGCCGAAGCGCCGGCCAAAGCCTATAACCCTTTCTTCCTCTATGGAGGAGTCGGACTCGGCAAAACCCACTTAATGCATGCGATCGGACATTATATATTGGAACATAATCCTCATATGAAGGTACTGTACCTCTCGTCCGAGAAATTCACGAACGAATTCATCAACGCGATTCGCGACAACCGCGGGGAGAGCTTCCGCAACAAGTATCGGAACATCGACGTGCTGCTCATCGACGATATCCAGTTCCTCGCCGGCAAAGAAGGCACGCAGGAAGAGTTCTTCCATACGTTCAACGCTTTGCACGAAGAGCACAAGCAGATCGTCATCTCCTCCGACCGGCCGCCGAAGGAAATTCCGACGCTCGAGGAACGGCTGCGTTCCCGGTTCGAATGGGGCCTCATCACCGATATTCAGCCTCCGGACCTAGAGACGCGGATCGCCATTCTTCGCAAGAAGGCGAAAGCGGAGAATCTCGACATTCCGAACGAAGCGATGATGTATATCGCCAATATGATCGACACCAACATTCGCGAGCTCGAAGGCGCTCTTATCCGTATTGTTGCCTATTCCTCGCTGACGAATCAGGACATTTCGTCGCATCTGGCCGCGGAAGCGCTCAAGGATATATTGCCGACCGGACGCAACAGGCTTATCACGATGCAGGACATCCAGCAGCGGGTCGGGGAGTATTACGGGCTTAAGCTCGAGGATTTCAAGGCGCGCAAACGAACGAAAGCGGTCGCATTCCCTCGGCAAATCGCGATGTACTTATCCAGGGAGCTAACGGACTACTCGTTGCCGAAGATCGGGGAAGCGTTCGGGGGGCGGGACCATACGACCGTCATTCACGCGCACGAGAAGATCTCGCAGCAATTGAAAGTCGACCAGGATCTCTACAAAATTATCAACAGTTTGACGGAAAAGATCAAAAATTTAACCTAAAAATAGCGAAGCGCCTATGCACAGACTGTACACATGTGGATAGGCGTTATTTTCGAGCTTATTCGCGGTTATCCACATATTCAGGGCCCCTACTACGACTTTAATAATTAAACATGCTACAATAAGACGAATATACGAGGTGATTCCATGAAACTGACGATATTGCGCGGCGAGTTGAACGAAGCGATTCAACACGTCTCCAAAGCTGTAGCTTCGCGGACGACGATTCCGATCCTGAGCGGCATTAAAGTGGATGCCGGTTATAACGGAGTTACATTGACCGCGAGCGATACCGATATTTCGATTCAAAGCTTCATACCGCTCGAAACGCCGGAGAAAACGATCGTTACCGTCGAGAAATCCGGCAGCGTCGTGCTTCCGGCTAAATTTTTCGTCGAGATCGTGAAGAAGCTGCCGAACGAAGAAGTCCATATCGAAGTCGGCGAACGGTTCCAGACCTTAATCCGCTCCGGAGCGACTGAAATTCAGCTCGTGGGCCTAGATCCGGAGGAGTTCCCTATCCTACCGACGATCCAGGAGGACCAGGTCGTGTCGATTCCCGGCGATCTGCTCCGCGATATGATCAGACAGACGGTATTCGCGGTTACGACGAACGAGTCGACTCCGATTCTGACGGGCGTGTTATGGCACCTTCAAGACGGCCTGTACAAATTCGTCGCGACGGACCGCCATCGCTTGGCAAGCCGAACAGCTACCGTAACGGCGCAAGACGTCCGATTCTCTAATATCGTGATCTCGGGCAAGACGCTTAACGAACTGGCCAAGATCGTGCCCGACCAGAACGTGAACGTGGACATCGTCGTCGCGGACAATCAAGTGTTGTTCAAGCTCGGCAACGTTCTGTTCTACTCGCGCATGCTCGACGGGACGTATCCCGATACATCCAAGATTATTCCGCAGTCGTTCAAAACAGAACTGATTCTTAAAACGAAGCAATTGAGCGAAGCGATCGACCGCGCTTATTTGCTGTCCCGCGAGGAGAAGACGAATATCGTTCGGCTGTCCACGACGGACTTCGGCGGCATCGAGATCTCTTCAAGCTCCTCGGAGCTGGGAAAAGTAACGGAGCAATTGTCGGTAACCGAACTGCGCGGAGATCCCCTTCGGATCGCGTTCAATTCCAAATATATGATCGACGTGCTGAAGGTGCTCGACTCCGAGGAGCTGTTCATCGGCTTCACCGGCGCGATGAGCCCGATTATCATTAAGCCACGCGATCACGAGAACAGCCTTTATCTCATTCTTCCTTACCGAACGACGAACTAAGGAGGGATACGGAATATGAAGAAGATCGGTATTTCCACCGAATACATCACGCTAGGCCAGTTCTTGAAGCTGGCCGATTGCATCAGCACCGGCGGCGAAGCGAAGTTCTTCCTGCAAGAGAAGCGCGTGCACGTGAACGGAGAGCCGGACAATCGCAGAGGACGGAAGCTCGTCGTCGGCGACCAGGTCGAAGTAGAAGGCTGCGGCACGTTCACCGTAAGCACCCGGTAACCGGAAGGGGAACCTCATGCAGTTAAAGAGCTTGGAGCTTCAAGGCTACCGGAATTACGATTCGCTCAAGCTGGCCACGGAAGCCGGCGTCAACATCTTCATCGGGCCGAACGCGCAGGGAAAGACGAACCTGATCGAAGCGATTCACGTCTTGTCGCTCACGAAGTCCCATCGGACGTCCAAGGACAAGGAATTGATCGGCTGGAATCAACAAGCGGCCGTTATTCGGGCGGAGGCGGAGAAGCGTCTCGGGGAATTTCGGCTTGAGCTTCAAATTTCCGCTCAGGGGAAGAAAGCGAAGATTAACGGACTGGAGCAGCGTAAGCTAAGCGGTTTCGTCGGCGCGCTGAACGTCGTCTTGTTCGCGCCGGAGGATCTGGATATCGTCAAAGGAGCACCGGGAGTGCGCCGCCGATTCATGGACATGGAGATCGGGCAGGTGCATCCCGGTTATTTGTACGACATGCAGCAATACCAGAAAATCCTGCAGCAGCGCAACAATTACCTCAAGATGAACGACAGCCGGACCGCTTCTCCGGAGATGCTGGACGTGTGGAACGAACAACTCGCTACGTACGGTGTTAAAATGATGCAAAAAAGGAAAAACTTTATCGTAAATCTGCAAAAGTGGGCGGAGAAAATCCATGCCGGCATAACGGGCGGATTGGAGCATCTAACGGTCGAATACAAGCCTTCTTTCGGAGACCCGGCTGGTATCGATAACCAAGTTGATCCTTCTTTATTCCAACAGTTTATGTTAAAGTTATCACAAGGCAAGGAACAGGATTTCAGGCGGGGAACGACGCTAACGGGCCCTCATCGGGACGATCTCGCGTTCGCCATCAACGGCAAGGACGTGCAATCGTTCGGATCCCAAGGGCAGCAACGCACCGCCGCTCTATCGTTAAAGCTAGCGGAGCTCGAGCTCATGCACGAGGAGTTGGGCGAGTATCCGCTCTTGTTGCTTGACGACGTGCTTTCCGAATTGGATCAGACGCGCCAGACGCAGTTGATCGAGACGTTCCAGAGCCGGGTACAGACGTTTATTACGACGACCGGACTCGAGAGCGTCAATATGAGCAAGCTGAAGGATGCATCCGTTTTTCACGTGAGAAACGGACAATTGTTGCGTTAAGTCGTGGAGGTATTCGCATGTATATCCATTTAGGCGGTGAGAAGATCGTTCGCACGTCGCAAGTCGTCGCGATCTTCGATATTTCCATCGAGCAATCCTCCAAGCTGTCGCGGCAATTCGTCGCTCAAGCCCAGAAGAACAAGGAAGTCGAGACGATCGGGGAGGAAGATCCGAAGTCGATCGTCGTCACGCAGGGCAAAGTGTATTATTCTCCGATATCGACGTCCACGCTCAAGAAGAGAGCGCACCACTTGGACGATCTGAAATCATAGGCAGCAACGCAAGCATCGAATAGCATCGGCAACGTAAAGAAGGCGGTGGAAGGTTTGTCCGTGAATTCGCAGAACAATACGTATGACGAGAGTCAGATTCAAGTCTTGGAAGGCTTGGAGGCGGTACGCAAACGTCCGGGGATGTACATCGGATCTACGAGCGGCAAAGGCCTGCACCATCTCGTATGGGAAGTCGTAGACAACAGTATCGACGAAGCGCTCGCCGGTTTCTGTACGCGCATCGACGTCATCGTTCACGAGGATAACAGCATTACCGTCATCGATAACGGACGGGGTATCCCCGTCGGATTGAATACGAAGCTTCAGAAGTCGACGCTCGAAGTCGTGCTGACCGTTCTGCACGCGGGCGGTAAATTCGGCGGCGAAGGTTATAAAGTATCCGGCGGTTTGCACGGCGTAGGCGTATCCGTCGTGAACGCGTTGTCGGAGCTCGTCGTCGTAACGGTCAAACGGGACGGTCATATCCATCAGCAAGAATATCGCCGCGGAACGCCTCAGTACGATGTGAAGGTGATCGGCGATACGGAGGAGACCGGCACGCAAACCCATTTCAAGCCGGATCCGGAGATATTCACCGAGACGACCGTATACGATTACGACACGCTCGCAGGTCGCATTCGCGAGCTGGCGTTCCTGAATAAAGGCATCGAGATCAACTTGACGGACGAAAGAACCGGCATGAGCGACGCGTTCAAATACGACGGCGGCATCATCGAGTTCGTCCAGCACTTGAACCGCAACCGCGAGGCGCTGCACGAGACGCCGATCTACGTGGAAGGCGCGAGGGATCATATCGTTTGCGAGATCGCGATGCAGTACAACGACAGCTACTCGGAGAACCTGTATTCCTTCGCGAACAACATCAATACGCACGAAGGCGGCACGCACGAGTCCGGCTTCAAGAGCGCGTTGACGCGGATCATTAACGATTACGCGCGCAAGATGGGCTTCGTGAAGGAGAGCGAATCGAATCTGTCGGGGGACGACGTGCGCGAAGGGTTAACGGCGATCATTTCCGTGAAAATTCCCGAGCCGCAGTTCGAAGGACAGACGAAGACGAAGCTCGGCAACAGCGAAGTGAGAGGCATCGTCGAATCGCTCTTCAGCGAGAAGCTGCTGCAATTCCTCGACGAGAATCCGACGGTAGCCCGTAAAGTGATGGAGAAGTCTCTTCAAGCCGCCCGCGCTCGCGAAGCTGCGCGCAAGGCGCGCGAGCTGACTCGTCGCAAGAGCGCGCTCGAAGTCAGCTCGCTTCCGGGCAAGCTCGCCGACTGCTCTTCGAAAGACGCGTCGATCTCCGAAATATACATCGTCGAAGGAGACTCCGCGGGCGGGTCCGCTAAGCAAGGCCGCGACCGTCACTTCCAGGCGATCCTGCCGCTTCGCGGCAAGATTCTGAACGTCGAGAAGGCGCGTCTGGATAAGATCTTGTCCAACCTGGAAATTCGCGCGATCATTACGGCGCTCGGTACCGGGATCAGCGACGACTTCGACATTACGAAAGCGCGTTATCACAAGATCGTCATCATGACCGATGCCGACGTCGACGGCGCGCACATCCGCACGTTGCTGCTGACGTTCTTCTATCGCTACATGCGTCAGTTGATCGAGAATGGCTACGTGTACATCGCGCAGCCGCCGCTCTTCAAGATCGAACGCAACAAAGTCGTGCGTTACGCCATGAACGAAAGACAGCGCGACGAAGTGATCGCGGAGTTCGGCGAAGGCGCGAAGCTGAACATTCAACGTTACAAAGGCTTGGGAGAGATGAACGCGTCCCAGCTGTGGGAAACGACGATGGATCCGGCTAGCCGTACGATGCTCCAAGTGAGGATCGAGGATGCGATCAAGGCGGACATGATGTTCGATACGCTGATGGGCGATCAAGTAGAGCCTCGGCGAGAGTTCATCCACCAATATGCGAAGTACGTTAAGAATCTGGACGTCTAACGTCTTATATATCGGGAACGAAGAAAGGGGTATCTCTTGGAGGAGATACCCCTTGCGATTAAGCCCTGCGTTTATGCCTATCCGCCGATTTGCGTTTTCTCGCGGAGTAACGGCCATACGCGACGGCGTAGGCATACATTCTGCGGAAAACGGAGCGGTTGGGCAGCTTGCGGAACAAGAAGACGTCCGGCAGCGTGTTTACTTCCAGAATCCACGGTTTCAATTGTTCGTCGAGCGCGATATCGACGCCTATCTCCTTGATTCGGGGGAACTTGCGGGATAACGCCTTGGCGATCGTAACGCCATGATCCCGAAGACCGTCCTGCAGATTCTCTACTTCTTCCGGGGGAAGCGTCGGCGCCAGCAGCCGCTCGACCGGCAGAGGAGTGCCGCCGCTATGGTAGTTCGTTACGATTTTGCGAGGATGGGACAAACGCCCGATCATGCCGGTCGTCTCCCAATTGCCGGCCGGGTTATGCTGGACCATGACTCTCAGATCGAATCGGCGTTGCTTGTAGGTCAATAAGCGAATACCCTGCTGGGCCAGGTAAGCCCGGCTTCTCTTCACGGTCAGCAGCTTGCGGTACATGCGCTCGAACGTATCGAACCGATACTTCCGCTCGCCGGATTGGAATGCGTACGGTTCCGGTTCCCCATCCAAGCGCTCGATGCGAATGACGCCGTTGCCGTAAGTGCCCTTGACCGGCTTCACGTAGATCATGCCGTATTGCAGCAGCATCTCGCGAACGGTCCGCTCGTTGAAACGACGCGTATCCGGGACGAAAGCTCGCAGCTCGTTATCGGCAAGAAGGGCGTCCGTCTTCGCTTGTTTACTGTGGACGCGCTGGATCGACATGTTTGTGCATCCAACCTTTCCCTTCGGCATTATGGTATAATGGAATTATTCATAATCTATGACGAAACACGCTTAGCGGTGTGCATCTATAACGCATGCTTGACGGTATTAGTCGAATGAACTAAGGAGGATCTATCTTCATGTCGGAAGAACAACGCTCTCACGTTATCGATCGCGATATCGGGGTCGAGATGCGGGAATCGTTCATGGATTACGCGATGAGCATTATCGTCAGCCGTGCCTTGCCGGACGTTCGGGACGGTCTCAAGCCGGTTCATAGACGAATTCTATACGCGATGTCCGAGCTTGGCATGGCACCGGACAAGCCCTATAAGAAATCGGCGAGAATCGTCGGCGAAGTCATCGGTAAGTACCATCCGCACGGCGATTCTTCGATCTACGAGGCAATGGTGCGCATGGCGCAAGACTTCTCGCTTCGTTACATGCTCGTCGACGGTCACGGCAATTTCGGTTCCATCGACGGCGATATGGCGGCTGCCATGCGGTATACGGAAGCCAGATTGTCCAAGATCGCGATGGAGATGCTGCGCGACATCAACAAGGAGACGATCGATTACCGGCCGAACTACGATGGCGAAGAACAAGAGCCCGTCGTATTGCCGGCGCGTTACCCGAACTTGCTGGTTAACGGCAACACGGGGATCGCGGTCGGGATGGCTACGAATATCCCGCCTCACAACCTTCACGAAGTCATCAACGGCGCGCAAGCGCTTCTGCGTAACCCGGAACTTAATTCGTACGACTTGATGGAATACATCAAGGGTCCGGACTTCCCGACGGCCGGCTATATTCTCGGTACGGTAGGCATTCGTCAAGCGTATGCGACGGGACGGGGTTCCGTCACGATGCGCGCGAAGGCCGAGATCGAGGAAGTGAACGGCAAGGCGCGCATTATCGTGCAAGAACTGCCATACCAAGTGATCAAGGCACGTCTGGTTGAGAAGATCGCAGAACTCGTGCGCGAGAAGAAGATAGACGGCATTACCGACTTGCGCGACGAATCGGACCGCAACGGCATGCGGATCGTGATCGAGCTGCGCCGCGACGTTACGCCTACGGTCGTCTTGAATAACTTGTACAAGCAGACGCAGATGCAGTCCACGTTCGGGATCAACATGCTCGCTCTCGTCAATAACGAGCCGAAAGTGCTGAACCTTCGCGATATGCTGCATTACTATATTCAGCATCAAGTAGAGGTCATTCGCCGCAGGACGGAGTTCGACCTGAAGAAGGCCGAAGCACGCGCGCATATTCTCGAAGGCTTGCGCATCGCGCTCGACCATCTCGACGAAGTCATCGCGCTCATTCGCGGATCCCGTACGACGGACGAAGCCCGCGAAGGCTTGATGACGCGCTTCGGCTTGTCCCTGGAACAAGCGCAGGCGATTCTCGATATGAGGCTGCAACGCTTGACCGGCTTGGAACGCCAGAAGATCGAAGACGAGTACAACGAACTGATGGTGAAGATCGCCGAGTACAAGGCGATCCTGGCGGATGAGTTGCTCGTGCGCGACATCATCCATACGGAGCTCGAAGAGATCAAGCAACGCTTCGGCGACGATCGCCGTACTGAGATTACGATCAGCGACGACGAGATTCTGGACGAAGACTTGATCCCTCGCGACGACGTCGTCATTACGATGACGCATACGGGCTACATCAAGCGCCTTCCGGTGTCGACGTACCGCAGCCAGAAGCGCGGAGGACGCGGCATCATGGGGATGGGGACGAAGGACGACGATTTCGTCGAGAACCTGTTCATCTCCAATACGCACCACTACCTGTTGTTCTTCACGAACAAGGGACGCGTGTTCCGGCTTAAGGCGTACGAGATTCCGGATCTGAGCCGTACCGCGCGCGGTACGCCGATCATCAATCTTATTCAGATCGAACAAGGCGAGACGATCAACGCGGTTATCCCGGTCGAAGCGTTCGAGCCGAATAAATTCCTGTTCTTCGCGACCCGTAACGGCGTCGTGAAGAAGACGCCGCTCGACGATTACTCGAACATCCGCAAAGTCGGATTGATCGCGATTTCCCTTCGCGAGGACGACGATCTGATCGGCGTGAAGCTGACGGACGGCGCTCAAGAGATCATTATGGGCACGAGTCAAGGGATGTCGATTCGGTTCTCCGAAGAAGACGTTCGGGCGATGGGTCGTTCCGCGACCGGCGTTAAGGGCATTCAACTCGATGACGACGACAAAGTCATCGATATGGACGTCGTTAACGCGGACCAAGACGTACTGATCGTAACGGCCAAAGGCTACGGCAAGCGTACGCCGATGACGGAATACCGTTCCCAGACGCGCGGCGGCAAAGGCATCAAGACGTTGAACGTAACGGACAAGAACGGCGCGATCGTCGGCCTTAAAGTCGTCGAGAACGAAGAAGACTTGATGATCATGACGACTTCCGGCACGCTGATCCGCATGAGCATGTCGGGTATTAATTCGATGGGGCGCATTACGCAAGGGGTTAAGCTCATTAACATTCGCGACGAGGATTCCGTTGCCACGGTAGCCAGAGCGCCTCGCAGCGAAGATAACGAATCGGATGAATCGGAAGGCGAAGGCGAACAGACGGAAAGCTAAGTCTGATTCGGCCGTGCCGAGCCCCATGGGAGGGGATGCAGTATGCCGGTAGTACCAATCATGCAAGCGCAGCCGGGCAGTCGGCTCGCAACCGACGTTCAGACTGCGCTCGGCAGCGTGTTAATGGAACAAGGACGAGCGCTGTCGGAACGCGACCTGGAAATTCTTCAGGCGTTCCTGATCCCGAGCGTGGACGTACAGAGAGCGGGAATGGAAGAGCTTGAATCCGAGATGGATGCGGAAGAAATCGCCGGGACGCAAGAGGTGAAGCTCTCTTCGCTGCAGCAGCAATTTCTGGAGATGGAGAAGCTGCTTAAGCGCACGATGTCGATGGTATCCGGCGGACAGAAAATTCCGGTGCTCGATATTCGGAATCGGCTTAGCGCATTGTTGGATCACAAGGACGAATACAACGTGCTGACCTTCCTGCTTCCGCCCTTCGAGGGGGTTCCGGACGTCATGGTTCGCAATAGCGTTCTGTGCGCGTTGACGTCCTACCAGTTGGCGAAGTGGAACAAGTTCCCCGAGAAGGATCTGCTTCAGATCGCGTTAGCGGGACTGCTTCACGACCTCGGCAACGTCAGGGTCGACGAAGCGTTGCTTCGCAAGCCGACTCGTCTTACGAACGAAGAAGTTCAAGAGATGAGACAGCATACGATCTATGGCTTCCGGCTGCTCGAGAACGTAACCGGACTTAACTCGGGCGTATGGCTATCCGCGCTGCAGCACCATGAGCGGATCGACGGCAGCGGCTACCCAATGAAGGTCAAAGGCGAGAAGATTCATCCGTACGCCAAGATCGTCATGATCGCCGACATGTACCATGCGATGACTTCCAACCGGACGTATCGCAAGGCGGAGTCCCCGTATCTGGTGTTGGAAGAACTCTACTCGGGCTCGTTCGGCAAGCTGGAGCCGATGTACGTGCAGACGTTCATCGAGCGGACGACGCAATTCCATAACGGCGTCATGATTCGTCTTAACGACGGGCGCATCGCCGAGATCGTATTCACCGACCGGGGCAATCCGACGCGGCCGATGGTATCGATCAACGGGCATATCATTAACTTGGCCCAGCAGCGACAGCTGTTCATTTGCGAAGTATTCGCGACGAACTAAGCGCGAGTTTCATAGGGACCGGAGAGCGGCTTAAACGCCCGTTCTCCGGTCTTTTTCATTCGCTTAAGTAGAGGGTAAACTTTTTCAAGAATAAAGCTTGCAATCATTCGCCCATCGTGATATATTATTTGAGTCGCCGCTAACACGGTGGACGCGAAAAAGCAACACAGCTTGTTCTTTGAAAACTGAACATCGAGCGTAATTTACGGTAATAAATCGTTCACTTCGGTGAACAAACCAGCAATACAGATTGAGCCTTCATGGCTCTTCGATAAAAGTTTCACTTTTATGGAGA
>NZ_JBHTGV010000015.1:0-133930 GCF_042675445.1 Cohnella sp. GCM10027633
CATGTATTAGGCACGCCGCCAGCGTTCGTCCTGAGCCAGGATCAAACTCTCCATAAAAGTGAAACTTTTATCGAAGAGCCATAAAGGCTCAATCTGTATTGCTGGTTTGTTCACCGAAGTGAACGATATTATTACCGTAAATTACGCTCGATGTTCAGTTTTCAAAGAACAAGCTGTGTTGCTTTTTCGCGTCCACCGTGTTAGCGGCGACTTTTATAATATATCACAGCGCCCACATCCGATGCAACCACTAATTTGTGGTAATCATCTCTGCTTGTTGAACCGACAACTTTCTGCCCAACAGGCGCGAGAACTAATGTACCACATTCGGCATAGCCGCGTCAACGTCTAACTCGACATTTTACGTCCGGTAATTCTAATCGTTCGCCGGCGTTCGCGCCGACAAGCAGAATAACCCGCTTCCGCAGGTTATCGCTCATACGATCAATATCGATTGCACGCCTAGAACGAGTCCGATCCCCGGCAGACCGAGCACGGCCACCGTACCGATCGTAACCGGGTTGAGCGGCACGTGCCAGCCCGTTACCCAGCCCGAGAAGTTGAGGGCGTACAACGCCATCGCCGACACGACCAGATGGATCCCGAAGCGCGTAAGCCACCCCTTGGGCGCTTGCTTGCGAAGCAGAACGACGGCTAACGATGCCGCGGACGCGATAAGCAGGATCAGCCAGAACGTCTTCACGCCGATCCCCCGCTTCCGTTAAGCTGACGGTTATGCTCCCAATGCCACTTCGCCTTGCGCAGAAGCATGTCGAGCTTGCGCTCCGCCGCCTCCAGGCAATAGATCGCGTAATCGACCTGATCCGGGCCGAGCGCGTCTTGGAATCTCCACTCCGCGAGTCGCCATTCCCTCTCCGCTTCGCGCACGTCGTCAACCAGTCTCTGTCGTTCGTCCTTCTGTGCCGCAGCCTCTTCCCGAACGACCCGAAGCACGTTTCGGTTCACGGCAATCCCTCCCGCGGTATCGCAAGGTGCCGCCCTTATGGACAACCCACTATACATCTATACACGCGACGGCCGAATTAGAACATGAACCATCAAAAAAAGGCGCCCGCAGGCGCCTTCATGCCGTTCGATATTCAATAGAGCTCCCTACGTCCTTCGAGCGCCCTGGACAACGTCACCTCGTCCGCGTACTCCAAGTCGCCGCCGACCGGCAAGCCGTGCGCGATGCGCGTCACCTTAATGCCGAAAGGCTTCACGAGCCGCGACAAGTACATCGCCGTCGCTTCGCCCTCGATGTTCGGGTTCGTCGCCAAGATCATCTCTTGCACCCGCTCGTCCCCGAGACGCCGTAACAGCTCCGCGATGCGGATATCGTCAGGACCCACCCCGTCCATCGGAGAGATGGCGCCGTTAAGCACATGGTACTGCCCGTTGAACTCGCGGGTTCTCTCCATCGCGACGAGATCCTTCGGTTCCTGCACGACGCAGATGACGGTCTGGTCCCTTCCCTTGTCGGAGCAAATGCGGCAAGGGTCCGTATCCGTAATGTTGCAGCATACGGAGCAATACGTAAGATTGCGCTTCACGTTGACGAGCGCCTTGGCGAAATCGATGACTTCTTCTTCTTTCATTCGCAATACGTAGAATGCGAGCCTCGCCGCCGTCTTCGGCCCGATGCCCGGCAGCCGGGCGAAGGCGTCGATCAGCTTGGCTATCGGTTCCGGATAGAACAACCAGTCGTTCCCCTTTAGAACAGGCCGGGAATTTTCATGCCGCCCGTGTATTTGCCCATATCCTTGTTCGCGAGCTCTTCGGCTTTCGCCAACGCGTCGTTCACCGCGGTCATGACGAGGTCTTGCAGCATCTCTACGTCTTCCGGATCGACCGCTTCCGGCTTGATCGCGATGCCCAGCACCTTCTTATGGCCGTTCACGGATACCGTTACTACGCCGCCGCCCGCCGTTCCTTCGATCGTCTTCGAGCCGAGCTCCTCTTGGGCTTTCAGCATTTGCTCTTGCATCTTCTTCACTTGCTTCATCATTTGGTTCATGTTGTTCATTGCGCTTATTCCTCCCTGAATTAGTCGTCTTTAATCGTTACGAGCTGATCCCCGAACAGACGAATCGCTTCGTCCACCCACGGCTCCTTGGAAGCTCCGGCTTCGTCCTCCGGCTCCAGCCGGAGCTCTTCCCGGCCTTCCCCGGACGGCTTGCCCGAGCTTTCCGCGAGCGCCTCTTGCCACTCCTTCTGCATGACCGTCAACAGCTGCGTCGGCTGGCCGATCATGCTGCCGATAACCCCTTCGATCATCGATTTGTTGGCCGGCCTCTCCGTCGTCTCGCGATGAATCGTGTTGCGGAAGGCGACGAGGAGCGAACCGTCGGCGTAGCTCACCGGTTCGCCGTCGACGAGCCAGGCGTGAACGGTTACCCGCTCTTCCTTGACTCGCTGCAATATTTGCGGCCACTTCGCCAAGATCGGCCCGGCGGCGCCATGTGCCTCGACGAACCCGGTCAGCTTGACGCGGGCTCTCGGCGTCGCCGCCGGCCGTTGCGCGGATGTCGCGCCGCCGGCACCGGGACGGCCTCCGCCGCCGCCTGCCTGGCCCGCCGCGCCGGATGCGGATATTCCCCCGCCGCTTAAGGCCGCGTTCAGCTTGCTCTCCAGCCCGGCGATCTGCTGCCGCAATTGCTGCAGCTCTCCGCGGGCGGCAGCGCCGCCGTCGCCTCGCGCTTCGCCGGCTGCGTCCGCGGAACGTCCGCCCCCCGCCGATACGGACGACGGTTCCGCGCACAGCTTCAGGAGCGCGATCTCGAACATCGTCTGCGGATGCGCGGCGTATTTCATCTCGCCTTGATAACGGTTCAACAGATCAATGATAGCAAATAACCGCTCGCGAGAAAATCCGTCAGCCATCTTGCGCAGCTCGCCGGGATCCGCGATTCGTCCCGAAGAGCCGGTCGCCTCCGGCGCCAACTGCGCGAGCAGCATGTCGCGGAAGTAATGCATCAACTGCTCGAGACACTTGTCCGCGCTCTTGCCGGCCCGCATCATCTCGTCGATCTCGCGCAGCACCGCGGAGGCGTCCGCGTCCCGGATCGCTTCGGCAAGCCGGGCGAACTGTTCCGAAGGCAGGCCGCCCGTCGCGTCGACCGCCTGCGCCAGCGTCACTTGCCCGCCGGTGAAGGAAGAGATCTGATCCAGCAAGCTCAGCGCGTCGCGCATCCCGCCGTCGGACAAGCGCGCGATGTACTTCAGCGCCTCCTCCTCCGCCGAGATGCTCTCTTCGCCGCAAATTTCCCTAAGCCGCCCCGTCTGCTCCTCGAGCGAGACGCGGCGGAAGTCGAAGCGTTGGCAGCGGGAAATGATCGTCGGAGGAAGCCGGTGCGGCTCCGTCGTCGCCAAGACGAACATGACGTGGCCCGGCGGCTCCTCGAGCGTCTTCAGAAGCGCGTTGAACGCCTCCGTCGTGAGCATGTGCACTTCATCGATAATATACACTTTGCGCCGCACTTCGGTCGGCGAATATTTCACTTTGTCCCGAATATCGCGAATTTCTTCGACCCCGCGGTTGGACGCGGCATCGATCTCGACGACGTCCATGACCGACCCGGACGTAATGCGCTGGCATGCGGAGCATTCGTTGCAAGGCTCCGTCGCCGGTCCGCGCTCGCAGTTCACCGCCTTGGATAGAATCTTGGCGGCGCTCGTCTTGCCGGTACCTCTCGGACCGCTGAACAAGTAGGCGTGAGAGAGGCGATTCTCGCGGATCGCGTTCTGCAAGGTCTGAACGATATGTTGTTGCCCGACCATGTCCTGGAACGTCTGGGGACGCCAGGCCCGGTACAAAGCAAGATGTGCCATTGCTTGTCGCTCCCGTCGAAATGCCGTTTCAATCATTATACATCATAGACGGTAAGCGCTCCACCGCCCGATTGCGCCGATCAAGACGAACAGGGCAGCCACACCGTGAACGTCGTCCCGCCGCCGTCCGAAGTCGCTTCGATGCGGCCGCCGAGATCGTGCACGATTCGCTGGCAGATCGACAGCCCCAAACCCGTTCCCTGCTGCTTCGTCGTATAGAACGGCTCGAACACCTTCTCCAGTACCTCCGCCGGAATGCCCGCGCCGGTATCGCGAACTTCTACCGCGAGCCTGTCCGGCCTTTTGGGATCCCCGTACTCCCGAATCGTCAATGTCCCTCCCCCGTGCATCGCTTCGATCGCGTTCTTCCCGAGATTCAAGAACACTTGCTTGAGCAATTCCTTGTCCGCCACGATCGACGGCAGACCGACGTTCGGTTCATGCCTGACCGTGACGTTATGTAGAAGCGCCTCGTTGCTGATCATCGGCAATATCTCCTGCACGACCTTGCCGATTCGCACCGAAGCATACTTCGCTTCCCTCGGCTTGCTTAGGAGCAGAAACTCTCCGACTAGCTCGTTCACGCGCTCGATCTCCGACAACACGATGTTTACGTACTCTTGCTCCCGGCCCATGCTTCGTTCCGCCAGCGTCTTGTTAAGCAACTGCATGAAGCCCTTCATCGCCGTCAGCGGATTGCGGATCTCGTGGGCGGTGCCCGCCGCGATCTGTCCGATCGTCTTCAAGCGATCCGACTGGCGAATCTGTTCCTCCAGCGCGATCTGATGCGATACGTCTCGGAAAATCACGAACGCGCCGACGTGTCCCCCGCCGTCCTCCAACCGATCTCCGTCGAGCATCATCGCGAATCGTCTACTCCCGCTCGTCCAGGTCCAACTTCGATCACGGAACGAACCGCCCAGTAGATGCTCCCTCCCGAACGGAGGCGGCTCGATGCGCATGTCGACCAGCCACTTCTCCAATTCGCGTTCGATCGCGTCTTCCCGCCGGCAACCGAATCGCTCGCATAGCATATCGCTGATCTCGACGATCCGGAATTCGGAATCGAGCACCAGAACCCCGGTTCCGTCCAATGCCAGAAATCGATTGGCGAACCGATTCATATACCACGCTTGCTTCGTCTGCGCCGGATCGTAATCGCCTGTGCGCTCTTGCTCTTCCGGAACGTCCGCCATCGTATCGCCTCCGCCTCCCAGTGACAACAAAAAAAGCACCCAGCGTCCGTCCATACGCTAAGGTGCTTTATTCTTCGAAGTGTCTTATTCAGGACCGTGCACCTGTCCTCGATAATTATGATCCAGCCTAATAAGAAGACGACGCTCAAGCAGAGCGACCCTCCAGCACAAGAACTAAACCACTTACGGCTGCTTCCTTCCGGACCTGACCGGGTTCATGGCCGTCCCTCGCGGAGGACTCTGCCGTCAACACGGCATTTCCTTACCGGAACCTGCATCACAAAACCTAAAACAGGAATTCGACCTCGCTGGAGCGGATTGCGAGTTACAGGGCACCGCTACCTCCCCGTCTAGCACGGCAAAACTAAGTATAGCGAATTGAAGCCGGAAGTGCAACCGAAGGAAACAGTTCCCTCGAATATGCCGCCCCTTGCGCCTATTTCATCGAACTGACGTGAATCGAGTAACGCGGGAAGTTGAACCGCAGCACGGACGCGGCTTGGCTCTCCACCGTCGGTATCTCGTTCGGCTTAAGTCCCTGCGCCAGCTTGATCGACACGTACGCTTCGGCTCCGTTGAAGGTCACCCGCGAACCCGCCACGCCCGGCACGTTTTTGATCGCTTCGGACATCGCCCGGGTATCGTTGGCGTACGTGCTCGTCATGTGGTGGCCGGGAATTCTCGGATACGAATTCGTGCGGCCCAAGTACCCGTCGTCCGCGTAGTTCTGCGTCTTGACGCCGTTGTCGTTCCCGTCGTTCGCCCCGTTGCCGTTGGCATCGCCGCCGTTGTCGTTGTTGCCGCAGCCCGACGCGATCAGGAGCGCGCACGTTGCGGTCGCGATCAACAACACTCGTTTGCTTGGTGTGAGCATAATAAAAAACCTCCCTTTATCCGGTAGGATTTCAAGGGAGGTTCGTTGCTATGCATGGTCAGGCCGTCAATCTTACAGTCCGTATTTCTTCTTGAACTTGTCGACGCGTCCGCCTGCATCGAGGAACTTCTGCTTGCCGGTGAAGAACGGGTGGCAATTCGAGCAGATCTCGACTTTCAGGTTCGAACGAATCGAACCCGTCTCGAACGTATTTCCGCATGCGCACGTTGCCGTAGTCACATGATATTTCGGATGAATAGCTTCTTTCAAAGGGTTCACCTTCTTTCTGCCCTGGACCACATTCGGATCCAGAGTAATAGACACATGAGCAGATTATAGCACAGCGTCGATACCCAGGCAATAGGTCCGCTTCCGCTAAAATAAGGGTGCGGCGACGCTCGGCATGCTTATCTGCGAAGCGCGGCAGGCGGCACGTGCGTATACGAACCGATCACGACGTCCGGAAGCTCCTGCCGGTAAATGTCCAGCAGCGTCTTCATGCCGTAAATTTCGCCTTTGGCCGGCGGAATGAGCGACAAGTACGCGTCGGGGTCGATATTCAGGTTGCGCATTTGGATGAGCTTCAATCCGGTGCGGCGAACGAATTCGATCATCGCCTCGATCTCCTCCTCGCGGTCGGTGACCCCCGGGAAGATCAAGTAGTTGATCGACGTGTATACGCCGTTGTCCGCGGCATACCGCAGCGACTTCTCGACGTTCTTGAGCGTATACCCGCGCGGCATGTAGTACGCGTTATAATGCTCGTCGATGGCGCTAATCGTGCTCACGCGCATCAGATTCAGCCCCGCGTCCGTAATGGCGCGAAGATGATCAGACAATCCCGCGTTCGTATTGATATTAATGTAGCCGAGAGACGTCTGCTCTCTCACCCGCTTCATCGCTTCGATGATCGTCTTCGCCTGCGTCGAAGGCTCGCCTTCGCAGCCTTGACCGAAACTGATGATCGACTCGGGCGTCTTCAGGTGCTCCAGCATGATGTTCACGACGTCGTCCACGGTCGGCTTGAACTTCAGCCGCGTCTGCGGCGCCACGAAGCCGCTGTCGTCCGGCTGCTCCGAGATGCAGCCGTAACAGCCCGCGTTGCAGGAGAAGGAGACCGGCACCGCTCCTTCCAACCGCTGCAGGAACGTATTGGAAGCCGTCAAGCACTCGTATTCGAGCGCGCAATGCGACAAGTGCTTGTACAGCTGGTTGTCGGGATACGCCTTAAGCAGCCTGTCCACCTGAATCTCGAGCTCGCCCCGGTCGCAATGCTCCGGATTCCAAGGCTCCGGATCGTCGGTCGCGTCGGCCGCCACGTAGAATCCGCCGTCCTTCCAGACGACGGCCGTATAACCGAACAACGGGAACTTCTGCGTCTTGTCCGTCTTGTAGTAGCCGGGCACGTAATAGCGCGTGAAGCCTTGCGGCAATAGCGCGCCGACCGCTTGATAATTGCCCGGGAGCAGCTTCATCTCGCCGCTCTTCGGGTCCATGCCGATCGGTCTCGTATGAGGGAGACCGACGAGCGTCGCGCCGGCCGGCAGCGGAATCAGCTCTTCCTCGAGCAGCTCGACCAAGTCGTTGCCGCTTCGCGCGATTCCGTACCATTCGTCGTGGTCGAACACGTTGCCGTGCTCGTCCGCGTATACCAGATGCATGGGCTAAGCCCTCCTCTTCGGCGACCTCAAGAGGAGCTGTTACGCGGCGAACGGCGCGCGCCGCCCGAACCGCCGGGTCCGGACGGCGCCGGGACCCCGCTGGTGTCCAGCGAATCCAGAAACTCTTGGTTGGTCTTCGTTTTCGATAGCTTCTTGAGGAATTGTTCCACGAACTCCATCGAATCGTTCATATTCTTGCGTATCGCCCATAGTTTCTCGAGCGCTTCCTTCTCGAGCAACATCTCTTCGCGGCGCGTTCCCGATCGACGGATGTCGAGCGCCGGGAAGATCCGTCTCTCCGCGAGCTTCCGGTCCAGATGAAGCTCCATGTTGCCCGTGCCTTTGAATTCCTCGTAGATGATGTCGTCCATCCGCGAGCCCGTATCGATGAGCGCCGTCGCCAGAATCGTCAGGCTGCCGCCCTCCTCGACGTTGCGCGCCGCGCCGAAGAACCGCTTCGGACGGTGGAACGCCGCGGGATCGATACCCCCGGAAAGCGTACGTCCCGAAGGAGGAACGACCAGGTTGTAAGCCCGCGCCAATCTCGTGATGCTATCGAGCAGAATGACGACGTCCCGCTTGTGCTCCACGAGCCGCTGCGCGCGCTCTAGCACGAGCTCGGCCATCCTCACGTGGTTGACGGGTTCCTCGTCGAACGTCGAAGCGACGACTTCGCCCTTGACCGACCGCTGCATGTCCGTTACTTCCTCCGGGCGCTCGTCGATAAGCAGCACGAACAGATCGATGTCCGGACGGTTCGCGGTAATGCTGTTGGCGATTTCCTTCAGCAAGAGCGTCTTACCGGCTTTCGGCTGCGCGACGATCAGGCCGCGCTGGCCGAGCCCTACGGGAGCGATCAGATCCATGATACGGGTGGACAAGCGGGAAGGGGACGATTCGAGCTTCAGCTTCGTTTGCGGATAGATCGGGGTAAGAGCGGCGAAATGCAGACGTTCCGCGGCGGCTTCGGGAGACACGCCGTTAACGGCGTTAACTTGCAGCAATCCGAAATGCCGTTCGTTCTCTTTCGGCGGCCGGCACTTGCCGGACACGCGGTCCCCGGATCTCAGATCGAACTTGCGGATCTGCGATTGCGAGATATAGATGTCGTTCTTGCTCGTGCTGTAATCGCCGGGGCGAAGGAAGCCGTAGCCCTCCTGCATGACGTCGAGCACGCCCTCCATGAACAGGAAGCCGCTCCGCTCCGCCTGCGCGCGCAATATCGCGAACGCGAGTTCTTTTTTCTTCATTTGGGAGTAACCTTCGATTTGATGCTGCTTCGCGAGCTTGTACAGCTCGGCCAGCTTCATCTCCTCGAGATCGCTCATCATCAAATCGGCCAATGGAATCCCCACTTTATATCAGAAATCGCTTATCCTTGACGCCAGATCTCCGCTCCGAGATGGCTAAGCTGAGGCACCAGACGTTCGTAGCCGCGGTCGATGTACTCGACGCCGCTAATCTCCGTCGTACCTTCCCCTACCGTAAGCGCGGCCACGACGAGCGCGGCTCCGGCGCGCAAATCCGCCGCCCTGACCTTCGCCGCGTTCAGCCGCCCGCCTTCGATAATGGCGGAGCGTCCTTCGACGCGGATGTTCGCTCCCATGCGGGCAAGCTCGGGAACGTGCTTGAACCGGTTGCTGTACACGTAGTCGGAGAGCACGCTGACGCCCCGGGCTTGCGTAAGCAAGCTGGTCATCGGCGACTGCAGATCGGTGGCGAACCCCGGATAGACGAGCGCCTTGACGTCGACCGCCTCGTAGAGCGGCTGTCCGACGACGCGGATCGCTTCGTCCATCTCGTACACATGCACGCCCATCTCTTGCAGCTTCGCGGTCATCGCTTCCAAGTGCTTCGGTATAATATTATCGATAAGAACGTCGCCGCGGGTTGCCGCTGCGGCGATCATGTATGTTCCTGCTTGAATGCGGTCCGGAATGATAGAGTGCCTGCAGCCGTGCATTTCCTTAACGCCTTCGATGCGAATCGTCTCGGTTCCGGCGCCTTTGATCTTCGCGCCCATGGCGTTCAGCAGCGTAGCCACGTCGATAATCTCCGGCTCCTTGGCCGCGTTCTCGATCAGCGTGAGCCCCTTCGCCCTGGAAGCGGCGAGCATGATGTTGATCGTCGCGCCGACGCTGGCGACGTCGAGGTAAATCTTCGCCCCTCTCAGTTCCTTCGCCCGGATCCGAATCGCGCCGTGATCGTTCGATACTTCCGCGCCGAGCGCCTCGAACCCTTTAATGTGCTGGTCGATCGGACGAGGCTCGAAGTTGCAGCCCCCGGGAAGCCCGATCGTCGCTTCGCCGAATCTTCCGAGAAGCGCGCCCATCAAATAGTAGGATGCGCGGAGCAGCTTGACGCGTCCGTTGGGCATCGGCACCGACGTCATGCGGGATGGATCGATCGACATCGCGTCGTCCGTCCATGATACCTTGCCCCCAAGCTGTTCCAACAATTCCGCCAATACCGCTACGTCGCTAAGCTGAGGAAGGTTGTCCAACCTCACTTCCGATTCCGCCAAGATTGCCGCGGGAATGAGCGCGACCGCGCTGTTCTTCGCACCGCTGATCGCAACGGTGCCTCTCAACGGGCGGCCCCCCCGTACCATCAATTTCTCCATGAATGAGGTCTTCCTCCTCGAGTTGTTGCCGGGCGATCCGTAAATCTCCGACACATGAAGGAACGGGAAAACGCCAAATGACGTTTTCCCGTGCGCAAGTGTGTGCGAATGTGCGATGCCTCCGCGGAGGCTCTATAAGGTCGGGCCGAAATTAAGCTTGGTTGCTGGATCCGAATAAACGGATTTTCTCTTGAACGACGGCTTTCATCGCGTTGCGGGCAGGCGTGAGGTATTTGCGCGGATCGTAAACTTTCGCATCCTTCGCAAGGACATCGCGAATCGCTTGCGTGCAAGCGACTTGGTTCTCGGTGTTCACGTTGATCTTGCCGGCGCCGGCCAAGATCGCTTCGCGGATCATGTCGTCCGGTACGCCGGAACCGCCGTGAAGAACGACAGGCACGGGAATTTTCGCAACGACTTCTTTGATGATATCGAAGTGGATTTTAATTTCGCCTTTGTACATGCCGTGAGCCGTACCGACCGCGATCGCGAGGCAATCGACGCCAGTCTCTTCGTAGAAGCGGATCGCTTCTTCCGGTTTAGCCAGGGCCGCATGCGCTTCGTCCACGCTGATGTCGTCCTCGACGCCGCCGATGGTGCCGAGCTCGCCTTCTACGGATACGCCCATCGCGTGAGCGGCTTTAACGACTTCTTTCGTCAGGCGAATGTTCTCTTCGAACGAATAGTGCGAACCGTCGAACATGACGGAGGAGAAGCCCGCGCGGATACAAGCCATGGCGACTTCAAAGCTGCTGCCGTGGTCGAGGTGAAGCGCGATCGGAAGACCGGACTTCTTCGCTGCCGCTTCCGCGATCGCTACCGTGTACTCCATGCCCATATACTTGAGCGCGCCTTCGCTAACGCCGAAGATGAACGGGGATTTCTCCTCGATCGCCGCGTCCGTGATCGCTTGGGCGAACTCCAGGTTGTTCATGTTGAATTGGCCGACGGCGAATTTGTTCGCTTTGGCTTTCGGCAAAAACTCATTCATAGATACGAGTGGCATAATGTTCAATTCCTCCTGCGGTTTTCATTCTGAATTGTCACGTACGAGCATACTGCACCATTATAGCAATAATGATCGCCGGAAGTAAACCGAACGGGCGTTTCTCCGGCGCGCCCAAAGAAAAGAAGGCCTTACGACCCCGAAGCGAACCGGGACGCAGCGCCTTCTCCCATCTGCATATTAACAGCCGTTCTCATCTCGTCGATATCGAATGGCTTCGTAAAGTGCATCAATGCTCCAAGATCCATCGCTTCCTTGATCATATCGAGCTCGCCGTAGGCGGTCATCATGATCACTTTAATGGTCCGGTCGTGTTCCTTGATTTGCTTCAGAATCTCCAGCCCGTCCATCCCCGGTATCTTCATGTCCAGCAATACCAGATCCGGCCGGTGCATCTTCGCGATCTCCAGGGCCGCACGTCCGTTCGCAGCTTGGAACGTATCGTAGCCTTCCGTGGCGAACACTTCTAGCAGCAAGATCCGGATGCCGACCTGATCGTCTACTATGAGCAGCTTCTTCTTATCCAAGCTCGCATTCCCCCCGTTTCCCAATCCCTAGCATTATTCGCTCCCCGAGGGCCGAATTCCTTCCTTTCCATGTAAAAAAATGAAAAACGCCCCGATTACTATCGAGGCGTTTCCCCTTGCGTTATATTGATGCGGTTCGCCGCTTCTTACGCTTCCGCGTGTTTCAGGGAAGCTTTGACGAACTCGCGGAACAGCGGCTGCGGACGGTTCGGGCGCGACGTGAATTCCGGATGGAATTGCACCGCCAAGAACCACGGATGGTCCGGAAGCTCGATCATCTCGACCAAGCGGCCGTCGGGCGACGTCCCTGAAATGCGCAGGCCTGCCGATTCGATCCGCTCGCGGTATTCGTTGTTGAATTCGTACCGGTGGCGGTGACGTTCGTACACGAGCTCTTCGCCGTAGCATTGAGACGCCAGGCTGCCCGGCACGAGCTTGCACGGGTACAGGCCGAGGCGCATCGTGCCGCCCAAGTCCTCGATGTCCTTCTGCTCGGGCAGCAGGTCGATGACCGGATACGGCGTCGCCGGATGGATCTCGGAGCTGTTCGCGCCGTCGAGACCGGCCATGCCGCGCGCGTATTCCACGACCGCGACTTGCATGCCGAGGCAGATGCCGAAGAACGGAATGCCGCTCTCGCGGGCATAACGGATCGCCGTGACTTTGCCTTCGATGCCGCGGTCTCCGAAACCGCCCGGCACGAGGATTCCTTGCACGCCGCCGAGCATCTCGTTCACGTTCGCCGGCGTTACCTCTTCGGCGTTCACCCAGCGAACCTTCACTTCGGCGTCCGCGTCGAAGCCCGCGTGGGACAACGATTCGACGATGCTGAGGTACGCGTCGTGCAGCGCGACGTACTTGCCGACGATCGCGATCTCCGTCGTGCGCTTCAGCGACTTGACGCGATCGACGAGCGCCGTCCATTCCGTCATGTCCGGAGGACCGACTTGCAGCTTCAGGTGCTTCACGACGTATTCGTCGAGACCTTCGGCTTGCAGGTTAAGCGGTACTTCGTACAACGTGGAGGCGTCGCGGCACTCGACCACGGCGTCCGCTTCGACGTCGCAGAACTGGGCGATCTTGCGCTTCAGGTCCGACGCGAGCGGATGCTCCGTGCGGCAGACGATGACGTTCGGCTGGATGCCGATGCTGCGCAATTCCTTGACGCTATGCTGCGTCGGCTTCGTCTTCACTTCGCCGGCCGCTTTAATGTACGGAATAAGCGTAACGTGAATGTACATGACGTTATCGCGGCCGATGTCGCTCTTGATCTGGCGGATCGCCTCGAGGAACGGCAAGCTCTCGATATCGCCGACCGTACCTCCGATTTCCGTAATCACGACGTCGGAGCCGGCTTCCTTGCCCGCGCGGAACACCCGGTCCTTGATCTCGTTCGTGATGTGCGGAATGACTTGCACCGTACCGCCGAGGTATTCCCCGCGGCGTTCCTTGCTGATGACCGTCGAATAGATCTTGCCCGTCGTCACGTTGTTGTTCTTCGACAGGTTAATATCGATGAAGCGCTCGTAGTGTCCCAGATCGAGGTCGGTCTCCGCCCCGTCGTCCGTCACGAACACTTCGCCGTGCTGATAAGGGCTCATCGTCCCTGGATCCACGTTGATGTAAGGGTCGAATTTCTGAATCGTCACCTTCAATCCGCGGTTCTTCAGCAGCCGCCCGAGCGAGGCGGCGGTAATCCCTTTGCCGAGCGACGACACGACGCCGCCGGTTACGAAAATGTATTTAGTCACCCTGTACGAAACCTCCCACCACATGCCTGCGGCATCCTCATTATCGTTACCTAGTTCGACACTTTCTTTCCTGCAAGCGGGTAAAAAAAACAAAAAAGTGTCACCCAATAAATGGGGGCACTTTGCATTCCTAACGCTATGAAATACCGATCTTTCTAAAGCCCAAGCATTAGTTTAACTTCTGACACAGACCGTGTCAAGCATGAACGGCGAGGATCGCTAACGCTATATTTCCCGAATCATCGAGCATAAACGAAACCCGCCATTCCTAAAGAATGGCGGGAGTGCGCGTCGCCCGCTCGCGGGCTTATTTGTCGTCTTCTTCGTCCTCGTCGAGAGCTTCGTCCTCGTCGTCCTCGAACAGCTCGTCGTCTTCTTCCGAGCCTTTCTCGTCCAGCTCTTCGTCGATCGCGGCGTCTTCGTCCTCTTCGAGGATGGTTTCTTCGTCCACTTCCCCGGCTTCTTCGCCTTCGTCGAAAATTTCCTCGCGCTCTTCGTCGAACAGATCGTACGTCTCGTCTTCCGGCGTGAAGGTTTCTTCCTCGTCCTCGCCGTACAGATCCTCGTCGTCCAGATCGTCGTCGTCGTTAATGATGCGCGGACGCTTGCCGCCGCCGGTTACCGGATCGTCGGTGCGCTCGACCGGATACCAGCGCTTCAGTCCCCACACGTTGCCGCCGACGCAAGCGAAGCGGCCGTCGATGTTGATCTCCGTGTACAGTTGGGCGATAACGTCGATGATCTGGCTTTCGGACAAGCCGCGGATCTTGCCGATTTCCATCATGAGATCTCGGTAGTAGAACGGGGTATTCGCTGCCTTCAGCACCTCGAAAGCAAGGTCGACCATGGGCATTTCCCGGATTTTCTCGGAGTCGAGTTTCAGCACGTACTCGGCGCTCAAGTGTGTTCCACCTCTCTGTATGTGAACCGTTTATTCAACTTTCACGTGATTTGTCAACCTTTAGTAAACCTTATTTCGAATAAAAATGCAAGCCGCCGAAACGGGATTTCGAGGAACATTCGGAGTAATCCACCGCAGCCCCGCGAAGCGAAAAAGCGAAGGAGCGTCCTTGACGGACGACACCTTCGCTTTTCGACTGTATCCCTTCCCGGTCTCTCCGCGGGCGGAGGAACCGGCATGCAAGAGTCTCGCCGGGAAACTCTCCCTTCATCGTATGCCCGGGCGGGGAAAATGACACGGAACGGCGCCTATTTCGCGCGGAAATTGGCCGGTTTCCCATACCGTTCGAGCCCCACTCACATACAGTAGAGGACACGGCAGTTATGCGGACGCGGCGCCGCCAGCCGAATGCACATTCGCCCGGGAGGGGATTCGGATTTGGATGGACGCGAAGTTGTGGAATGGCTTCTCCCCGTTATCTCGTCGGGCATCGATTCGGAACGGAGATCGATTCTCCGGTTCTCCGGACAAGACGATTACGCCCGGTTCCTGCATCATCTGCAGGCTGCTCTCCCCCAGCATCCTCAGCTAGGCCGCATCGTCCCGCTCGGCGTCATGCCCGCCCTGATCTGTCCGGTACCTTGGACGACCGCCGTTCCGCCTCCGCTTCAGGGCGCGCTCCTCCTTGAGCCGGACGAAGCCGTGCAAATTCAGGCGCTGCAGAGCGGATCGATCGTCAGCGAACGCGGCATTCCGTGGGGCGTCGGACATATCGGCGCGCCGGCCGCTTGGAGCCGAACGACCGGTCACCGGGTGAAAGTCGGCGTCATCGACACGGGGGTCGACTTCGGACATCCCGATCTGCGTCATTCGCTCGAGCGGGGTATCAACCTGCTGGAACGGATGGAGCTCCCGCAGGACGACAACGGCCACGGCACGCATATCGCCGGCACGATCGCGGCGGCCAACCAGCGGCAGGGCATGATCGGAGTGGCGCCGCGCGCGCGCATACATCCGATCAAAGCGTTCGACCATAACGGAACGGCTTACGTCTCCGACATCATCCTCGGCATCGAATGGTGCGTGAGGAACGGCATCGACGTCGTCAACATGAGCTTCGGCATGAAGACGAGAAGCCGCTCTCTGTACGCGGCCGTGAGCGGCGCGTTCCGCGCAGGCGTACTTATCGTCGCGTCCTCCGGCAACGACGGACGCAACGGCAGCATCGATTACCCGGCGCGGTATAACCATACGGTAGCGGTCGGCGCGACGACGCGCCAAGGACGGATAGCGGGATTCACGAACCGGAGCGGCTTAATCGACGTCTATGCGCCGGGCGAGCGAATCGTATCCGCATGGCTGAGAGGCAAGCACCGCGAGATGAGCGGCACTTCGATGGCGACGTCTCACGTGACCGGAGCGGTGGCGTTGCTGCTCGGCCTGAAGCCCGGACTCTCTCCCGGTCAGGTCAAGACGATCATCCAGCGCTCCGCCGTGCCGCTCAAGAACGGCAAAACTCCCCGGTCGGCCGGGGAGCTTAGCGTCGCGCGAATGATGAAGTTGGCCGAACAGACGTGATTACATTTTCTCCGGTGCCGATACGCCGACGAGCGCGAGGCAGTTCGCGATCGCGATCCGCAGCGCGGCGAGCAATTGCAGCTTCGCTTGGCTTTGGGCGGCGTCCTCGGTAATGACGCGTTCCGCGCGGTAGTAACTGTGGAATTGCGTCGCCAGTTCATAGACGTAACGAATGATCACGTGCGGCGCGTACAGGCGGGCAGATTCGGAGATTGCCTCCGGCAGCTCGCCGATTTTGCGTATCAGGTCGAACGACGGCTCGGTGTCGAGCAGCGACAAATCGACTTGCTCCAGCGGCAGCACCGCGATTCCCTGCTCTTCCGCCTGGCGGAAAATGCTGCAAATCCGCGCATGGGCGTATTGGACGTAGAATACCGGATTTTCGTTGGAAGTAGATACCGCGAGATCCATGTCGAAATCCAGATGCGAATCCATGCTTCTCATCGTGAAGAAATAGCGAATGGCGTCGACGCCTACTTCGTCCATCAAATCTTCCATCGTAACGGCTTTGCCGGTACGCTTCGACATTTTGACCTTCTCGCCGTTCTGGAACAGGCTGACCATCTGCGCGATGAGTACCGTAAGCTTGTCGGGATCGTTGCCGAGAGCGGCCATCGCCGCTTTCATCCGCGGAATATAGCCGTGGTGGTCCGCGCCCCAGATGTTGATCATCTGATCGTATCCGCGGGCGTACTTATCCATATGGTAGGCTGCGTCCGGCGTCAAGTACGTATAGCTGCCGTCGTTCTTGACGAGCACGCGGTTCTTGTCGTCGCCGTAATCGGTCGAGCGGAGCCATGTCGCACCTTCTTCTTCATATACTTGCCCCTTGGCCTTCAGCGCGTCGAGCGCCTCGACGACTTTGCCCGTCTCGTACAGCGACGTCTCGCTATACCAGATGTCGAAGGCGACGCCGAACCGGCCGAGGTCGCGCTTGATCTTGTCGAGTTCCTTCTCGAGCCCGTACTTGCGGAAAAACTCGAAGCGCGCTTCGTCGGAAAGGCTCAGCAGCTTGTCGCCTTGCTCGGACGCGAGCTCCTTGGCGAAGCCATAGATGTCTTCGCCGTGGTAGCCGTCCTCCGGCATCGCCGCGTCTTGGCCCAATGCCTGGCGATAACGGGCCTCGATCGACTTGGCGAGGTTGTTCACCTGGTTGCCGGCGTCGTTAATGTAATATTCGCGTTTCACGTCGTAGCCGGCCGCCGCCAGCACGTTGCACAGCGCGTCGCCTACCGCCGCTCCACGCGCGTGCCCCAGATGCAGGCTGCCCGTCGGGTTCGCGCTAACGAATTCGACGTTGACGGACTTCCCATGTCCGACGCTAATCTTGCCGTAGTTCTCGCCCTGGCTCAGCGCTTCCCCGATGATCGGGTACAGGTAGCCTTTGTCCAGACGGAAGTTAATGAAGCCGGGACCCGCGATCTCCGCGGACAAGATGCTTGCCTTCGCATGGTCGAGGTTCGCGATGAGCGCCTCAGCGATTTGACGCGGATTGCGCTTCGCGATCTTCGTCAATTGCATCGCAAGGTTAGTGGACAGGTCGCCGTGGCTCTTGTCTTTCGGCACCTCGAGCGTGACCGCCGGAATGTCGTTTGCGTCGGCCACGAGGCCGGCCGCGGTCGCCGCTTGGGCGAGGGTCGATCTCAATTGTTCATAATAACGGTCCAGTGCGTTCGTCATGATTGCGTTTCCTCCTTGTATCAAATCAATCGTTCGTCTCTTCGCCCGCGCCGTCGTTCTCCCATCGCTCCGCGTGGAGACGGACGATGAATTGGCCTGCCGGTTCGTCCGCCGACCATAGCTTGTAATGCCATTCCAATACGAGCGGCAGCGTCGGCAGCGGCAGCGCATGCTCGTCGGAGCCGGGAATCGTGTCGGAGACGACCCTGAGCAACGTCGTCTCCGAGTCCAGATTCAACCGGACTTGGCCGTTCGCGTAATAGCCCGGCAATCGATCGCCCAGCGCGAACGACTGCTCCGACTCCGCGTCTCCTCGCCGCGTCACTTTCAGCACGCCGTTCTTCCAGGAGACTAGCGTCCTTACGCTGTTCCCCTCGTCTTCCTCGTCGTACTTGACGTAGATGCCGTTATTCCTGTAGTACCATTCCCCGTTCAACGTACGCGACAGCTTCTCTCCGTCCGCCGTGCTGTCTAGCGTGATGCGGACGAGCGCCTTGGAGGAGACTCCCGGTTGTTCCGTCATCGTTACCCCTCCCTTTCGCAACAAACATAAAAGCCCCCGTCTCTGTGCAAGAGACGGAGGCTGACTCCGCGGTACCACTCTTCTAGCCGTTCCGATCGGCCGATAGGCGCACGCGGAACGACGACTTGAACACGATAACGGAGTGACCGGATCGACCTACGCGGCGCTTCGCGCTTTCGGAGGATCGGCTCACGGGTGCGCTTCCGATAACGCAAGGACCGCCGGCTCCCACCTCCCCGGCTCGCTGTTCGCCCTCTCGCTAACGTACTGTCCCGATCAATGCCTGTAGCTTTGTTGTTCTTATTCTATAAGATGAAGCCATGCGTGGCAAGGGGTATCGGCGCGGACATCCGCGGATTTCTTCGCGTCCCGCTTCAGCCTCCGGGCACACGGCCGCCCATCTTCTCGATCTCACGGCATAGCTCGTGCTGCCAATCGGCGTCCTCGGCCATCGACGCGACGAGCGATAGATTGTACAGCTGCGCCAGCCTGTAGCAATAATCGGCGTTGAGATCCAAGCAATGGTCGAGCTCCCGCTGCTCCGCGTCGGTCAGCTTCTTGCGTCTCTGGACGATTCTCAGCTCCGCCATTCTCTCGTATACCGGCAGCATCCCCATGAGCAACACTCTCCTCTTCCCAGCATGCCCAGATCCGGGCGGGGTTAAAACCGGGAGGAGGATTCCTGAGTGAACCGCCGTCTCACGCCTGCCGTTCGAACGCGACGATCCAATCGCCCTGCACCGCGGCATACCCCGAGTCGCCTTCGACGAGAAGTCCGTACAGGTTCTTCACGTCCAAATATTCGCGCCTTGTGCCGTCATCGAACTCCAACGTGACGTAATAGTACGTTCGGGACGAGTTCGCGGCGTGCATGCCGCCGTTCCCGTTGTTATGATGGGCCGTGCGGCTGCGGACGTCCATTCGCTTGGCGACGACCCGCGCGAATGCCGATTCCTTCGGCGCTCTCGCGTTCTTCACGTATCGGACGCCGTTAACCGCCATGCCCGTGAACACGGCCACGAACCCGATGACGACGATGATCGGAACGAGCGTGAACAGCAAACCGGAGAAGCCCGGTCCCCCGCCTGTAAAATCTCCCATTATTCGCACATCCCTCCTGCTGCATTCGGATAGAGGTATATACGCCGCCGCGACCCGCTCGTTGCTGTCGCGCGAGAAAAATCCCCCGAACCTGCGCGAAGCGCGCAATGTACGGGGGCATGACTTACGCTTCTTTACTTCACGAAGCCGAGCAGCATCTCGCGAATCATCTTCGAAGCGACGATCGGCGTCATCTCCGAAGGATCGTAGATCGGCGCCACTTCGACGAGGTCGAAGCCGACGACGTTGACGCCGGAACGCGCGATCGCATGGATCGCTTCGAGCAGCTCCTTCGTCGTGATGCCGCCCGCTTCCGTCGTTCCGGTACCCGGCGCCGCGGACGGATCGAGCACGTCGATGTCGATCGTCACGTATACGGGGCGGCCCGCAAGCGAAGGAAGCTCCTTCTTCAGCGGCTCGGCGACTTCGAACGGGTGGAAGTGGATGCCGGACTCGAGCGCGTACGTCCAGTCTTCCTTCGAGCCGGAACGGATGCCGAACTGGTAGATGTTCGACGGGCCCATGAGCTCGGCCGCTTTGCGAAGCGGCGTCGAGTGGGACAGCGGCTCGCCCTCGTACTCCTCGCGCAGGTCGGTATGCGCGTCGAAGTGGATAATCGCGAGGTCCGGATATTTCTTATACACCTCTTGAATGACCGGCCAGCTGACCAGGTGCTCTCCGCCGAGGCCGACCGGGATTTTGCCGTCCGCCAGCACGCCGCGCACGAACTCCCCGATGATATCGAGGCTCTTTGCGGCGTTGCCGAACGGGAGCAGAAGGTCGCCGGCATCGAAGTAAGACAAGTCTACGATGCTGCGGTCGAGGTACGGACTGTACTCTTCGAGTCCGACCGACGCTTCGCGGATGCGGCCCGGGCCGAAACGGGAGCCTGGACGGAACGATACGGTGTAGTCCATCGGCATGCCGTAGATAACCGCTTTGGAGGCGGCGTAGTCGTCCGTGCTGCAGATGAACACGTTACCTGAATAAGCTTGATTAAGACGCATGAGAGATCTCCTTTAATGTAGAAGCACTGTTATTGGGTAAGCTCCTCGACGAATTTCGGCAGCGCGAACGCCGCTTTGTGCAGGCGAGGAGAGTAATACTTCGTGTCGAGCTCCGGGATCGCGGACTCGTCCGCTTGCAGCGGATCGTGCTTCTTGCTGCCCATCGTGAACGTCCACAGACCGCTCGGATACGTCGGAATGTTCGCGCAGTACACGCGGACGATCGGGAACACTTCCTTCACGTCGCGGTTGACGCTCCGGATCAGGTCGGCTTTGAACCACGGATTGTCCGTCTGCGCGACGAAGATGCCGTCTTCCTTCAACGCGTCGTAGATGCCTTGGTAGAAGCCCTTCGTGAACAGGTTGACCGCCGGGCCGACCGGTTCGGTGGAATCGACCATGATGACGTCGTATGTCTTCTTGTGATCATGGATGTGCATGTAGCCGTCGTTCACGATAACTTCGACTCGCGGATCCTCGAGGCGGCCCGCGATCGACGGAAGGTATTGCTTCGAATATTCGATGACTTTGCCGTCGATTTCGACGAGCACGGCTTTTTTTACCCTCGGATGCTTCAGCACTTCGCGGATAACGCCGCCATCGCCGCCGCCGACGACGAGCACGAACTCCGGATTCGGATGTGTGAACAGCGCCGGATGAGCCACCATCTCATGATAGACGAATTCGTCCTTGATCGTCGTCATGACCATGCCGTCGAGGACGAGCATGTTGCCGTATTCCTCCGTCTCGATCATCGCGAGCTCTTGGAACTCCGTCCGTTCGTGAACCATCGTGCGCTTGATTTTCATCGTTATGCCGAAGTTCTCGGTCTGCTTCTCCGTATACCACAATTCCATGGAGGACATGGGATCCCTGCTTTCTATCGCGAATATGAGCGGTCCGCTATATTGTCCCAATTACCCTGTATTATATAAAATCAAGCCCAAAAAGCAACTCGCCCCCTTCCCGAAGCCCTCCCGGGGGATAGTCCGGCCGCGCTTATTCCATACTATAGGAGAATTTCTCGAACGCGAACGGAGGAGGAACGCTTGGACAACACCGATCGTCCGCAGGATAAGCAGACCGCGAAGCGGCCGATATCGAAATGGACGAAGCTTCGGCGCCGGCTGGGCTGGATGACGCTGCTCTCCATGCTGCTGCTCGCGGGCGGCGGCTTCTACATGCTTCGTTACGGCGCGCTGCCGGCAGGCTCGATCATGCAATCGACCCGCATTCTCGACTCGGAAGGCGTCGTGCTCGCATCCGTGCAAGGCGGCGTCAACCGGCAGACGGTCAAGCTCGCCGATATTTCCCCATGGCTCGTCAAAGCGACCGTCGCGATCGAGGACCGGCGATTCTACGAACACGCGGGCGTCGATCTGCGAGGGCTCGCCCGCGCCGCTTACGTGGACGTGCGCAACCTGTCGAAGCGGCAAGGCGCAAGCACGTTAACGCAGCAGCTCGCCCGGAACTTATACTTGTCTCACGAGCGGACGTGGTCCCGCAAGCTCAAGGAAGCCTGGTATGCCGCCCGGCTAGAGCAGACCTATTCGAAAGACGAGATTCTCGAGCTCTATCTGAACCAAATTTATTACGGCCACGGAGCGTACGGCGCGGAAGCGGCGGCCCGCCTCTACTTCGACAAGCCGGCGAAGCAGCTGTCGATCGCCGAGAGCGCCTTGCTCGCCGGCATTCCGAAAGGGCCTCGCTACTATTCTCCTCACCTGCATCCCGCGGAATCGAAGGCCCGGAGGCAGCAGGTCATAGATGCGATGCTAGAGACGCGGCAGATTACGGCGGACCAAGCGAAGAAGGCGGCCGCGAAGCCGCTCGGCATTCGCCCGCTCCCGGAGGAGCAAGCAAGCGCCGCGCCGTACTTCGTCGATTACGTGAAGAAGATCGCGGTCGAGAAGCTCGGTCTCGACGAACGCCTAATTAATGAAGGCGGATTGCGGATCTATACGACGCTGGACGCCCGCATGCAGAAGCAGGCCGAGGACGCGGTCAAACACGGGCTTCCCGGCGGCGACTCGGAGCTTCAGGCCGCGTTAATCTCGATCGATCCGCGCAACGGTTATATCAAAGCGATGGTCGGCGGACGCAATTATCGCCGCAACCAGTATAACCGCGTTTTCGCGACGAGCCGTCAGCCGGGTTCCTCGTTCAAGCCGATCCTATACGCCGCCGCGCTCGATCGGCATGCCGTAACGCCCGCTACCCGCTACCGCAGCGAGCCGACGCTGTTCTACTTCGACGACAATCGCCAGATGTACCGGCCGAGCAATTACAACAATCGATACTTCAACGGGGAGATCGGCCTGCGTCAAGCGATCGCCGCGTCCGACAACATCTACGCGGTGAACACGATCATGCAGGTCGGGCCGGAGCAAGTGATCGAGATGGCGCGCAAGCTGGGCATCACGTCCCCGCTCCATGCCGTTCCGTCGTTGGCGCTCGGCACGTTCCCGGTCAGTCCGTTCGAGATGGCGTCCTCTTACGCCGTGTTCGCCGCCCAAGGACGGAAGGCGCAGCCGATCGCCATTACCCGAATTCTGGACGCGGAGGGCGATCTTATCTACGAGGCGCATCCGACGGACGCGCAGATCGTCTCGCCGGCGCTCGCTTACGTGACGACGCACCTGCTCGAAGGCGTGTTCGACCGCGGCGGCACCGGGCACAGGATATCGAAAATGCTGAAGAGGCCCGTCGCCGGGAAGACGGGAACGACCGACTCCGACGCCTGGTTCGTCGGGTATACGCCCGAGCTGACGACGGCCGTATGGGTCGGTTACGACAAAGGCCGTCCGATCAAGTCGAACGAGGCGCATCGCGCGGCGCCGATCTTCGCGAAGTTCACGGAAGCGGCGCTTGCCGGCATCCCGCCGAGCGCCTTCTCCGTGCCGGAAGGCGTCGTGAACGCGACGTTCGATCCCGCGACGAGCTTGCTCGCCGCGCCGGAATGCCCGGCGGAGTGGACGACGGAAGTTTTCCTGGCGGGCACCGAGCCGACCGAGTCGTGCGCGCTCCATCGCGATCCGGGCGAAGGGGATCCGGAGCCCCCTCGCGGAGGTCGCCCGTGGTGGCGCAAGTTCAAGCATTGGTGGTAACAAAGGACAAGCCGGCTCGCGGATTCCGCAAGTCGGCTTGTTCGTTTGTTGGATCGGTGACGGGCACGGGAGAGATTAGCGGAGCGTGGCGCCGTTATTCCGACCCATCGGCTCAGGGCGGGCAGTTTAGCGGAGCGTAACTCCGTTAATCCGGCACATCGGCCCGGGTTCGGCAGTTTAGCGGAGTGTGGCGCCGATATTCCGACCTAGCGGCCCGAGGCGGGCAGTTTAGCGGAGCGTGGCGCCGTTAATTCGACGTAACGGCCCGGTGCTGGCAAGATAGCGGAGCGTGGCGCAGTTAATGCAACTCTTCAGCCTGAGTTCGGCAGATTAAGCGGAGCCTGGCGCCGTTATTCCGGCGCATCGGTCCGGGGCCGGCAGGTCAGCGCCTCGAGCCGTTCACTTCGCCCTGCTGCTGCGCATCGCCGCCAGCAGCTTCACGCCGGCGACCTGACCCTCCACGAACTTGCGGTACTCCGGCGACTCCATCGGTACGATCGCCATCCGCCCCTCTTCGTCGAAGTGGACGCCCCAGCCGTACTTCTTCGCGAGCATCGACGCGCGGAAGCACGCCGTCGGCTTGCCGTAGAACGCCTCGCGCGCCGCCTCGAGCTCCGAGTCCGGAATCTCCTTGTGCCGCGCGTGCACTTGGAACAAAATATCTTCCTGCGTATACGTATACGGACTTCCGGAGAGCAGCTCGAATTCGATGCCCGGCTTCGTCTTGCCCGTCTTCTTGTCCGGAGGCTCGATCCCCCGCTCGGCCGGGCAATCCGGCGCTACCGTGATGAACGTGTTATAGTAGTTCCAATCCATCGCCAATTTCCTCCTTACGCTTCTCCTGAAATCGCAAGAAGCCGCCATCGATCCACGCTTCGTGAACTTCGGGCAGCTTCATGGGGTCATTTTATCGCGTTAATCTTTCATGCCAGTAAATCCTTGAGCGCTTGCGGGGAACGATCCCACCACTCGCCGTTATGCTCCGTAAGCAGCTTGCGCAGCGCTTGCTTCTCGACCGGACCGATGTTCTCGAGCATGAACTTGCGCTTAAGCGCCGCGTCCAGCCGGTTCACGTGATCGGGCAGCAGCTTCCAGCCGCGGCGGGCTTCCGTATCGATGAGCATCTCGCAAGACGTCGCGCCCGCATAGTAGCTGCCTTCCTCGTTGCGGTCGACCGCGACCCATACGATCCAAGCCGGACGGCCGTTCGGCACGTCCTCCTTGTTCGGCGAGAACTTGATGCCCTTCTCCACCTTGCTCTTCGCGTGCATGGCGCCGACGTCGATATACGCCTCGCCCGCGTCGATGATGACGCACGACACCTGGCTCAGATCGATCGTGCCCGCTCCGAACCCTCTGTGCTCCTTGTTGCTGACGACGTTAAGCGACAGCTTCTTCTTCTCCGGCTGCTGCGGCTGTTGACCGTTGTTCTCCATGTAATCCCAGACCTCCGAACGCGCGATAATAAATAAAAACCGGGCTCCGGTCCTCTCCGCAGAGGCCATACCCGCTTGGCGATTGTACGCTTATGGACGAGAACGTTTGTTCTGTTTATTTTAGGCAATCCTGTACTCAACATCATAACAAAACGGAAAACATAAGTCTATTGTTTTAAGGGAAAATCGTTCACAATGGGTAAGCCGGCAACATACGCAGTCGCAAGGAGGAACCGAATTCCGATGAATAAGCCCGATGCCCCTACCCCTGACGAAACGACGAGAATAACCCCGCTTGAAGAAGAACGAGGCAAGCTGACGGAGACGCTGGAGGAAATCGCTCTGCAGCGCTCCGAAATCCCGCCCGTCTATTACGGCAACGACTACGTCGAGCAAGTTCTCGAGGCGAGACGCGAGGAAACGCGCCAGCGGCTCGATCTGCTCGGCAAGGAGCCGTACTTCGGACGGCTCGACTTCCAAGAGCAAGGCAAAGCGGCGCCGATGCCGCTCTATATCGGCAAGCGAGGGATGGACTATCGCGAGACGAGCCAGCCCTACGTCATCGACTGGCGCGCGCCCGTCGCCAGCCTGTTCTACTCGTTCACCGGCGGCGAAGCTCCCGTGTCTTACGAAGCGCCGGACGGCACGATCGAAGGCGAAGTCCACCGCAAGCGCAACCTGTCGATCCGCGATCGCACGTTGGAGCGCGTCACCGACAGCTACGAGCGGGGAGGAGACAACATCGGGCTGAGCGACGAGTTTCTTCTGTACCGGCTCGGCGAGAAGAAGGACAATCGGCTGCGCGACATCGTCTCGACGATTCAAGCGGAGCAGGATCTTATTATTCGCGCCCCGCGTTACAAGGCGCTCGTCATCCAAGGGGCGGCCGGTTCCGGCAAGACGACGGTCGCGCTCCACCGCCTCGCCTTCTTGCTCTACCAGTACCAGCAGCAGATTCGGGCGGAGCGGATGATTATTTTCGCGCCGAACAGCATGTTCCTCGATTACATCTCGGGCGTGCTCCCGGAGCTCGGCGTCGGCAACGTCGCTCAGACGACGTTCGCGGATTGGGCGCTTGATATTCTGGGCGGAGGCGTCAAGCTCGCGCCTTCCGCGGAGGGCAAGACATGGTTCGCGCTCGCGGAACGCCGCCCCGCGCTGACCGACGAGACGCCGGGACGGTTCAAAGGCTCTCTCGCCTTCCTAGCCTGGCTGAAGGATCGGCTGAAGAGCTACGAGGAAGACTTCCTTCTGGACATTCCGCCGTTCGAAGCTTGGGATGGCCGTATCTTGCCCGCGGCGACGATCCGCGAGTGGTTCGAAGTCGAATACCGCCATTATCCGCTGACGATGCGCAGAGAGCGGCTGTCGGGAAGAATCAACCGGTGGCTGGAGATGCAACTTACGAACATCGGCGATCCCAAAATCCGCAAGGAACGCGGGCAGTCCGGCAAGCAGCGATTGCGCGCCTTCATGAAGAAGCTGTCCGAAGCGACCCCTCTCGCCTTCTATAAGGCTGCGTTCGCCGACAACGACGGCGGGACGATTCCCGCGCAATTGGCGAAGGACACGCTGAAGCTGCTGAAGGGCGGCAAGATACTACCCGAAGACTTGGCGCCTCTCGTCTGGATCCATTACGCGTTCAACGGCGCGGAGAACCGCCAATTCGACCACGTCGTCGTCGACGAGGCGCAGGACGCGTCGCCGCTTCAGATCGCGCTGTTGCGAGCGTATATGTCAGAGCCGTCGTTCACGATTCTCGGGGATTTGGCGCAAGGCATCCACGCCTATCGCGGCGTGCACCGTTGGGAGGAGCTCTCGTCGGTGTTCGCGGAGGAGCATCGCGCGTATCATACGCTGAAGCTCAGCTATCGGTCCACACTAGAGATTATCGAGTTCGCCAACCGGATTCTCGCGCGAACCGATACGGGCTTGCCGCCGGCCGAGCCTGTATTCCGGAGCGGAGAGCCGGTCGAGGTCGCGAGGCTGCCGGACGAAGCGGCCATGATATCGCGCATCGCCTCTTTCATCTCGGATAACCAAGCGGGCGGCATGCGGACGATCGCCATCATCGGGCGGACCGATGCGCAATGCGCCGCTCTTCAAGAGAGGATTCAATCCGCGGGAATCGAAGCGAATCTTATCGCCGAAGGCCAAGCCGCCTATCGTGGCGGCGTCACCGTCGTGCCCGCCCATCTCGCCAAAGGGCTCGAATTCGACGCCGTGCTTATCGCGGACGCGAACGCGCGCCATTACGCGAACGAACCGATGGACGCCAAGCTTCTGTACGTCGCCTGCACCCGCGCGCTCCATCGGCTGACGTTGCTGTTCCTTGGCGATCCGACGCCTTTGATCGAGGAAGCGCAACAAGAATAGTCCCGACAATTAACCACCCCCGACCGGCGGCACGCAACCGCGGATCGGGGGTGTATTCGTAGTTGGTATGATCAGTATGGATTACGGTTCGGCGTTCGAAGAAGGAAACGGCCGCACCAATCTGGCCTCAACGTTCGCCAGCACGACGTCGATCGATACGTTCTGCCCCGTCTCGTTAAGCTGCATGTCCAGCATCGGCAACGTTCTGAACGACTGCCCGTCGCGCAAGTATACGCCCGCGATCGGGAACGTCTTCGCCTCATACTCCCCAGCCCCCGTCGTTGCGGATTCCGCGATGACGATCATGTCCGTCAGCCCGTCCCGGTCGGCATCCTCGAAAGCCAGCTCGCGGATACCCGTCAGCGTGCCGCGCTCGTTACCGTGAAACTTCGGAAACCGATAAGCGATTCGGCCTCTATCGTCCATCAGGAAGAATGCCGCCTCCGCGCGTCCGTCCACCCGCTTCGCGGCAACGAACGTCGAATGGCCCCATTCCTCCAACGTAACGTCGAAGGTCCGGCCTTCGATCGCCGCATAACCTTCTTGCGACAGAGAAGTAACCGCCAGACTCGGCAAGTCGATCGCCGCCGCGCCGAACGCGCTGGCTGCCGCCCGCGGCGAATCCTTGGCATAGGCTTGCAGCAGCGCGATTCCGGAGGCGACGACTAACGCGGCCGCGATGGCCGCCACCGCGACGGTCGTTCTGCTTCTCGCGTTCACTATCGCACACCCCCGTTCGTACGGATTTACAAGCGCCGCTAAGGAGAATCTACCATCTCCCGCGAACGGATGTAAATGCTTTCACTTTAAAATATCGATATTTTATCGCGTCCCCAACCGCTTGCCGTCTTCCCTTCCGCATAAGAGCAATTCCCGGTTGGACAGGTGCATGAACGAAGGACAACCGTCATATATATCCCGTAGATGCTTGTCAACGGGAGGGTTATCCGTATGCCTGAACGCCGTTCGCTGCGCGTGCTGCTATTCGTCGCGGCCGCCGCAATCCTGGTAAGCTCCGTGAGGTTCGGCTTCGCCGAAGCCTGGGTGGAGCAATATTCGCTGCCGGCCTCCGAGCTCTCCGCGGAGTTCGCCGCCGCCCCGCCTTCCTCGGTGCAGCCGAAAGCCGATCCCGCCCCGGACGCTCCGCTGACGCCCAAGCCGGTCGTGCTCAGCAACCGGGTCACCGAATACCACGTCAGCGTGAAGCTGAACGAACAAGAAGGAACGCTTGCCGGCGAGCAGACCGTCACGTGGAAGAACACCGGGCGCAAGCCGGTCGCCGACCTGTACTTCCACCTGTACCCGAACGCGTTCTCTCCCGGCAGCACGTTCCTTGCCGAGACCGGCGGGCAGTTGCGCAACGACCGCATGAAAGAAGGCAGCTACGGCAGCATGGAGCTGACCGAGCTCACGACCGAAGAAGGCGAGACGCTTCTCCCCCGTATCCACTACGTTCAGCCCGACGACGGCAACAAGGCGGACCGCACGCTCGTCACGCTTCGGCTTCCGCAGGCGGTCAAGCCCGGCTCGTCCGTCACGTTGCGTATGAAATACAGCGTCAAGCTGCCTGACGTATTCGCGCGCATGGGCAAAGCCGGCGAGTTCGTCATGGCGGGACAATGGTTTCCGAAGCTCGCAGTCTACGAGACGGCCGGCACCCGAGGCCGAACGGCCGAAGGCTGGAACCTGCATCAATACCACGGCAACTCGGAATTCTATTCCGACTTCGGCATCTACAACGTCCGCATCAACGTGCCGCAAGATTACAAGGTGGCGGCGACCGGCTTCCAGACGAAGACGCCGAGCGTCGCGAACGGACGGAAGACGGTACAATTTTACGCGGACGACGTGCACGATTTCGCTTGGTCCGCATCGCCTTCCTTCACGTTCGTGGAAGACTCGTTCTCCTCTCCCGGCATTCCCGGCGTCCGGATCAAGCTTTATCTCGATCCGCTCCACGCGGAGCTGCAGGACCGCTATATGCACGCGGCCAAGTCGGCGCTCGCCAAGCTCGGCGAATGGTTCGGCGAGTATCCTTACGCGACGCTCTCCGTCGTCGTGCCGCCGGCGGACGCTAACGGAGCGGGCGGCATGGAATACCCGACGCTCGTCACCGCCGCGGCCGCGGACAACAAGAACCCGGGCTACGACCTCGAGCGCACCCTCGTGCACGAGATCGCGCACCAATACTGGTACGGCCTCGTCGCCTCGAACGAATTCGAGGAAGCCTGGCTGGACGAAGGCTTCACCTCTTACACGGAAGATAAGCTCATGTCCGCCATCTACGGCGTATCGCCGAATACGCCGATCGAAGCGAGCTACTTGACGAATCCGGAGCCGCTCAATCAATCGTCTTGGCAGTTCCGCGATTCCGACCGGTACGCCGAGAACGTCTACCTGAGAGGCAAGCTCGTGCTTACCGCCCTGGAGCGGCAAGTCGGGGACAAGACGATGGCGAAGATCATGCGGACTTATTATCAGAAATACCGGTTTAAGCACCCGAGCTACGCCGACTTCCAGAAGGTCGTCGAGACGGTTACCAAGTCGAAGTGGGACGACTTCTTCCAATCGTACGTGCAGCGCGCCGAGATGGCCGACTTCTCCGTCGACGGCATCTACAGCCGCAAGACCGAAGAAGGCTACGAGTCCCGAGTCCTCATTCGACGCCATGGCGGCAGCGCGCAGTCCGTCAACGTGTTGTTCCGGTTCGAGGACGGACAGACGGCCAGACGGACGTGGGACGGCGTGCAGGACCATGTCCAAGTTCAACTCCTATCCGCCTCTCCGCTCTCGTTCGCGGCCATCGATCCGTCGCTCAACGTCGTGCTCGACAATCGCAGGTACAACAACTATTTGAAGGCGGAAGTGCAGCAGCAGGAACGGACACGATGGTCGGCAGGCATCACGCAAGTAATCGAAGGCTTGTTCGGAACGATAGCATGGTGAGGTGACGCCAGATGAGAGAACGATTAAAAATGGGATGGGACACGACTCTCCGGCATAAGTATGTGTTGGTTCTCCTTTTCCTGTACCGCCTGCTATGGGGATTCTTCCTGTACCGGTTCGTCGACGGGATCGTGACGCCGATTCTGGCGCGCTACCCCGGCGACCATCCGAACGCGAACGCCGCCCAGCTGTTCCTCGTCGAAGCGCAGTTCCGCCTGCTCAAGACCGACATGCTGAACGAGACGCTGACGCTGCTCGGCGCGCTGCTGCTCATGCGGATGATCCTCACGCCCCTGCTCAACGCCGGCGTCTACTACTCCTTCCATCACTCGAGGGACGGAGAAGGCACGCTGGTATTGTCCGGAATGAAGCGGTCATGGAAATCGGTAACCGCGCTTTACTGGCTGGAGAACGCGCTATCCGCGCTCCCTGCCCTTTGGCTCGTCCCGCTTGCCCGCGATCGCTTCTATGCCGTAGGCTCCGTCTCGGATTGGCTGCGAGAGCTGGCCCCCTACGCCATCGCATGGCTTGCGTGGGGATTCCTGCTCCACCTGCTGTTCCAATTCATGCAGTTCGGAGCCGTCTCGAAGGACGGCATTCTGAGAAGCATCGGACTCGCGCTGCGCAAAGGGCTGCCTCTGATCGCCGTCACGCTCGTCATGCTCGGCATCGGGATCGCGGTATCGCTCGCGGCTTCGGCCGTCACGTTTCTCTGGTCGGGCTTCCTCGCCGTCGCGCTGCATCAGGCCTTCCACTTCGTCCGCTCGCTGCTGACGCTGTGGACATCGGCTTCCCAATACCACGTATGGCGCGAATCGTAAGCCATCTCCTCGTCCCTCGTTCGACACGAAGCTTCACGGGACATTCCCCGGTTGCCCCCTTCTCGGGTGGGCGGCCGGGGTTTGGCGTTATTATCGGCGAGTAAAAATGTGCGAAAAGGAGGGGTGTGAATACCCAGTAATCCGCTTTAGATTAGGAAATTCTCATTTAGTAATTGCAGGAAATTCGCCATAATCACCGAATATCTAAGGCTGAGTGTAAAAAATTTGCCGAGTCCTCGCGCACACCGGGGAACGGGGGAACCAATTAGTACGGGTGAATTGGCTTCGCATCAGAGGAGCCATAGGGAACCTTCAACCGAACCCTCCAGCTAACCTCGTAGGCATTGGAAGGAGTCACCAGCTTTGCGCAAGTTATCCGTCATTCTGTTCTCGCTTGCTTTGCTCCTGCTCGTCCAAGTCGGAAGCGTATTCGCGAGTTCCAAGCTGGACACGGAGGTCGACAAGCTGATCGGCATCGATTACCGGTACGGCGGCACGACGACCAAAGGCTTCGACTGCTCCGGCTTCACGCAGTACGTATTCAAGAAATTGGGCATCGATCTCCTGAGGGATTCGAGATCGCAGGCAACCCAAGGCAAGAAAGTCTCCAAGGACGATCTGCGTCCGGGAGATCTCGTGTTCTTCAAGACGAACGGCCGGACGATCTCTCACGTGGGCGTCTACGTAGGCGAAGGCAAATTCGCCCATGCTTCCACGAGGAAGGGCATCACGATCAGCGCCCTCTCCGAGAAATCGTACGCGAACACTTACGTGACCGCCCGCCGCGTTATGGACACGGAAACTTACCAAGCACTGGCGACCGAGTTCGATCCGGCGGACGCCGAATTGATCGGACCTGCGGATGCAGCCACCGACGAACCGTTGGAGTAAGCTTCGGCTGACCCGACGCATGAAGAAACCCCGCCAATTGGCGGGGTTTCTTCGTTGTATGGGGACGTTCGGAGGCGCCGGCGAGGATGAACGCCTTCTCCTAACGCGAACCCCATACGCCCCGCCCGTGTAGTTAGCGTTATCTGATAACGCTAATTACCCGGACGAAGCCTACATGAAACAATAACGCGATCTCGTAACGCTAAATTCTTGTTCGAGGCGTTCGTGACGCTTTAACGCTACCTCATAGCGCTAAAATCCCGTTCGGCGCACTCGCGAGATTTTAACGCTACCTCATAACGTTAAAATCTCATTGGACGGGCTCGCGACGATTTAACGTTACCTCATAACGCTAAAATCTCATTGGACGGGCTCGCGACGATTTAACGCTACCTCATAACGCTAAAATCTCGTTTGACGAGCTCGCGACTGTTTAACGCTACCTCATAACGTTAAAATCCCATTGGACGAGCTCGCGACGATTTAACGTTACCTCATAACGCTAACGCACGCACGTTCACGCGGGAAGTCGGCACCGCGTTAGCGGCGTCTTCGACCGCCGCCATTACCGCCGTTGCCACCGCCGCCGTTGCCGCCTTGCGGACGGCCTTTCGCCGCCGCAACGGGCTCGCGAGTCTTCGCGGGCGCATTCTGCTGTCCCTTGTTATCGCTCTTCCCCGCGACTTCGAAAATCTCCATCGGATACGGATGACCTTCCACCCGCGGAACCGGCTTCTTGATCAGCTTCTCGATGTCCTTCAAGTACGGCAGCTCCTCGTATTCGCAGAACGAGATCGCGATGCCGCTCAGCCCTGCCCGGCCGGTACGTCCGATGCGGTGCACGTACGTCTCCGGAATGTTCGGCAGGTTGTAGTTGATCACGTGCGACAACTCGTCGATGTCGATGCCCCGAGCCGCGATGTCCGTCGCCACGAGCACGCGCGTCGCGCCGCTCTTGAAGTTGTTCAGCGCCGCCTGGCGGGCGTTCTGCGACTTGTCGCCGTGGATCGCCTGCGCCGTGATCTTCGCCTTCGTCAATCCGCGTACGACGCGATCCGCTCCATGCTTCGTGCGAGTGAACACGAGCGCCGATACGATCGACTTGTCCTGCAACAGATCGACGAGCAATTGCAGCTTGTTCGGCTTATCCACGAGATACACCGATTGATCGATGCGCTCCGCCGTCGACGACACCGGCGTAATTTCCACTTTCACCGGGTTGTGAAGCAGCGTCTGCACCATCTGTGAAATTTCCGGCGGCATCGTCGCCGAGAAGAACAGCGTCTGCCGCTTAGCCGGCAGCTTCGCGATGATTCGCTTCATATCGTTAATGAAGCCCATGTCCAGCATTCTGTCCGCTTCGTCCAATACGAGAATCTGAACGTGCCGCAAGTCGACGACGTTCTGATTCATCAAGTCGATCAACCGGCCGGGCGTCGCGATGACAATGTCCGCGCCTCGCGCGAGCGACTCCTCTTGCCGGACTTGGGACACGCCGCCCACGATGACCGCGCTCCGCAGCTTCGTGAACTTGCCGTACGCGCGGATGTTATCGTCGATCTGAATCGCGAGCTCGCGCGTCGGCGTCAGAATCAACGACCGGATGTGCCGCTTCTGCCCTTGGCTGCCCGACGGCTGCTGGCTCAGCAGTTGGATGATCGGCAGCGAGAATGCCGCCGTCTTCCCCGTCCCCGTCTGCGCGCAACCGAACAAGTCTCGGCCCTCCAGCACGGCCGGTATAGCCTGCTCCTGGATCGGCGTCGGCGTCGCGTAATTCTCTTGCTCCAATGCCCGCAGAATCTGCGGAATTAACTTCAAGTCCTGGAATGTCATAAGGTCTCCTTAATCATACGTTCTACGCTGATTGTTCGATCATACCTCTCCTGCACCGAACGCGCAACCCGGCACCTCCGGCAACCGATCGTCGGCTTGCGCAAGAAGAGACCCCGCGCTGCGCGGGGCCCCCTCGTATCCGTATTATTGAATTTCGTTGACCAGCACGAACAATGGCTTCTCGCTTACGTTGACCGTCACCTTCTTGTCGCCGGAAATCGTCAGCGCGGAAGTCACGCCGTCCGTATCTCCGTCGACCATCTCCACCTGCGACGCGCTCGTCGGATTGCCCTGCAGCGCGAGGCTATAGCCGTTGGTTTGAGAGTTGTTGCTCGTCTTGTTCCAGACAACATAGGCGCCAGCGTTGCTCGTAGCGCTCTTGAACTTGTAGATCATCACGTTCGGATTGCTGGAATCCTGCTGCTCGCCGAGGTAGTACATCTCTCCAAGAGTATTACGATAGGTGTACAAGTAATACCACGAATCTTTCTTCGGATAGCCTTGATCCTTCCGTCCGACTAGACCGCTCGCATAGAACTTCGACATGGTGACTCCTGGAGCAAGCTCCACATCCCGCAGCATGAACATCGCTGCCTTGTCGACGCCGGCAGCCGCTGCCGCCAAATAGGAACGGATGATCCAATTCGCCTGCGTCTCATAGATGGTCTGTCCGGAGATTGTCGGTACTCGTTGCTTCGAAGCCGTATCCGTATCATAGCCGAACTCGGTAATCCACACTTCTTTGTCAGGATAGTACTTGTTGCGGAATTCCACGATCTTGGACAAGGCACCCTTCATATCGTCCGCCTCCGGACTGATGCCTACCGTGCCTTCGCTCTGGGTTGCCCCGTCGTGGCTGTAATAATGGATGTTGATGACGTCGAACGGGAAGCTCCCGCCGCGATTGTTATCCGACCAGAACTTAAGCGCGCGCAAGTATTCCAGCTTCGGATCGCTCAGACCGCCCATAACCATCTTCGCGTTCGGGTCGGCGTTCTTCACGCCGACCGTGCTTCCGAGCGTACCGAGATGCCCGTCATAGTCGGCGCTGGACATGGCGGCGAATTCATATGGCTTAAAATAATCTGCAAGCGTGTCCCACGTATTGTCCGGCTCGTTCCAGTTCTCGAAGTAGTCGAGATAGCCGAGCCCGGTGCTACGCGCCTGTCCCGAGGCCAGCTTCAGGTTGCCGTCGGCAACGACGGTGCTTCCGTATCGCGCGGCGTATTGATACATATGATCCGCATGCTCGATATAAGAAGCAGGCATCAAGGCGTTCTCGCCGGCGGACAACGGCTTGTTCTCGCTGCCCGCGGTCAGCCAGGCTACGCTCTCCTTGATAGCCGGGGATACCGTAGTCCCGCTCGCCTTCAAGCCGCCGTAGTAGTTGTCGAAGTTCCATCCGCCGCCTCCAGCCCAGCTAGGCGCGAACTTATTCTGATTGTTCGGATAACCGGGGTAGCTCGTCGTGTTGATCGGATTAAACGGCCATATATCTCCCTCGTCCCAGTTCCAGCTATGGTATTCGCGAATGAACTTCGCCACTTGCGTAACCGATGCCGGATCATCCACGAACGCGTTGATGCCAACGAGATCATTCATTACCGGAAGAGCAGGCGCAACCGGCACTGGCGTCACCGGAGGCGGCCCGACCTGAGATCCGTACAGAACGATCTCGGCGATCCATGGTCCATTGTTCTGGACAGCAAGCCTTACGTACCGCGTCGTCGTCGTGACGGCATGATTGCTCCATAGGTTGAATTTCGTCATCGGATCCGTGAACTGCGACGTCCAAGCGAACGGGGTGCCCGTCGACACCTCTACGGGACCGGAACCGTTCGAATCCAGAATGTTGATGCTCGTCAACGCATATTCCGTGCCAAGATCAATAACGACGCTGGCGGGATGATAGATCGCCTTGTTGCCGGCATTCCACCGATACGCCTCTGCAGTACGAGGAGCCGTCGCCGTCTGGTCGTCGACCAATCGCTCTTTGCCACCTTCAATACCGCGTTCATCCAGAAGCATATCCGGCGTTAGAATGATCTGCCCCGGCGGTCCGCCCGTCGATAACGTCCCGACGGTCAGCACGTTCGACAACGCCGATTCGTTAGGCACCTCGTCCCGCGTCTTCATGGCGATATAATAGGTCGTGTTCGGCGTCAGGCCGGTCAGCGTGTAGCTTTCCGACGATCCCGCGATGCTCGGCGTCGGCTCGCCAGACACCGGCGACGCGGCGCTCCAGTTGCCCGTCGTTATAATCGACGTGCTGTAGCGGACATCGTACTCCGTTGCCGTTCCGGTCGTTCCGTCGTCGCCCGGCGCCGTCCAACTGATCGGAATCGACGTCGTCGTAGCGCTGCCCGCGACAAGCGTCGATGCCGCCGGTGCCTGAGTATCCGTCGTCGCTGGAGAGCCGTACAGCACGAGCTCGTAGAAGTTCGACGTCGTCGCCGCCCTCGTCACGCGAACGTACCTTGTCGTCACGTTAACGGAGTGCCCTTTCCACGCATTGTAAGAAGTCAACGGATCGGTGAACAGCGTCGTCCAGCTCCCCGGCGTTCCCGCCGATACGACGAGGTTGCCGCTATCGTTCGCGTCCCGCAAGTAGATGTCCGTCAGCGCGTACTCCTGGCCGAGATCCAGATAAGCGCTGGCCCCGATCGCCCCGCTCCCCCAACCCGCATGCCACTTCGTATCCACCAGCGTCGTACCGCCAGTTCCGCCTCTCGGATCTCCGGCATCCGCTTGCTCGTCGACGATCATCGTCGCGTCGCCGAGACCCGATTCGTTCGTCACCATCGCCGGCGTCAAAGTCAACTTCGTCGACGTCGCCCCCGCTTCCGGGCTGCCGACGTTGATCAACGTCAGCGTCAGCGCTGTGATCAGCGCCCATGTTGCTCCTTTTCTGAAGAATCGCTCGTTTCGCATTAATTAACCCCTCCCATAAATTGTGGAGAGCGTCCGGCGTTGCGGCTCGCACTCACCATCAGTATGGAGGGAAAACGTTATATATCGGTAGATGCGATCTGATGCGATTCGTTATCCTTTTCTGCAATTTTGCGACGCTTCTACTCTTTCACGCTGCCCAGTACGATGCCGCTCATGAAGTAACGCTGCAGGAACGGGTACAACAGCAGAACGGGAAGCGCGCCGAGGAAAATTTGAGCCGCTCGGATCGCGCGATTGTTCAGCTTGGACAGCACCTCCAGCTGCGAGACGTCCGCGATCATCGACAGGTCGAACTGGATAATAATCATCTGCAAATAGCTGGCCAACGGATAATGGCTCGGATCGTTCATGTAGAGAATGCCCTGGAACCATTCGTTCCATTGACTGACGACCGCGAACAGCGTCACGGTCGCGAGAGCGGGGAGCGACAACGGCACCATGATGCGCCATAAGATGCGCCAGTGCGACGCGCCGTCGATCCATGCGGCCTCGGACAGCTCTTTGGGCAAGTTGCGCATGAAATTCAGCAGCAGAACGATATTGAATATCGGCACGGCGCCGGGAAGCACGAGCGCCCAGATGGAATCGAGCAGCCCCAGTTCTTTCACGACGACGTAAGAAGGGATCAATCCGCCGCTAAAAAGCATCGTGAACACGAACAGCCACACGTACGTCGTCCTCATCCGAAATTGCGCGTTCTCGCGCGAGAGCGGGTACGCCGTGAGCAGCGTCAATAGAAAATTAAGGGATACGCCGACGAACACCCGCTGGACCGATACCCAGATCGAGTCGCGGAACGGCTCGGCGACCGCGATGTGCCGATACGCGAACGTCGTGACCTCGACCGGCCATAGCGATACTTTGCCTTGTTCGATCGCGGCGTTGGAGCTAAGCGACAACGCGAGCACGTTCACCAGCGGCAATATGCACAGAAGCGCAAGGGCTCCGAGCACGACGTAATTGAAGACCGCGAACGCATTGCGCCCGAACGACTTCGATTCTACCATGAGCGCACCTCCACAAGGTCGCTAGAATATTCGATAGTTGGCGAGCCGGTACGCCAGGTAGTACGACACCGAGATGAGCATCAGGGAGATGACGGATTTGAACAAACCGACGGCCGTCGCCACGCCGAATTGACCGTTGCCCAGCCCGATTCGATAGACGTACGTGTCCAGAATGTCTCCGGTCTCGTACACGGAGGGACTGTATAGATTGAATATTTGATCGAACCCCGCGTTAAGCACTTGGCCCAGACTAAGCGTCATCATAAGGATAATGATCGGAAGCATGCCCGGCAGCGTGACGTACAATGTCATTTTCCACCGGCTTGCGCCGTCGATAACGGCGGATTCGTACAACGCCGGATTAATGCCAGTCAGCGCGGCCAAGTAAACGATCGTATTGAAGCCGAAATCCTTCCAGACGTCCGTGCCGACCATGACGAACGGGAACCATCCGGCATCTCCGAGGAAGAAGATCGGGCGAATGCCGAACAGGCCGAGCGCCTCGTTCACGATGCCCGTGGACGGAGACAGCACCTCTAGCAATACGCCCGACAAGATGACCCATGACAAAAAATTAGGCAAATAGATGAGCGTCTGCACGGTGCGCTTGAATGCCTTCCGGCGCAGCTCGTTCAGCAGAAGAGCGGTAATAACCGGGGCGATCAGGCCGGCGATAATCTTCATGATTGCGATGAATACGGTATTGCGAATGACGTTCATCGTATCCGGCAAGCCGTAAATATAACGAAAGTTGTCCAGCCCGACCCATTCCGAACCGAACAATCCTTTGCCCGGCAAAAAATGCTGAAACGCGATTACGACGCCGACCATCGGACCGTAAGCGAACAAAAATATGAGCACTAGCCCCGGAATCAGCATGAGATGCAGCGGCATCTCCAACTTCAGTTGGGCACGGGAGTATGATCTCATCCGGTCGACCTCCTCTCTCCTTGCGGTCATGGCGAGAGGGCAGAGGATCGCCTCTGCCCTCCCTTCAATCGCCTATTGTACCTGTCCCGTTGCTTGAACTTCCGCGATAATGTCCGTCCCGCCTTGCTTCGCCCACAGCTCGGCGAACTCGTCGAAGTATTCGATCGGCTTCGCGCCCATGATGATCTCGGTGAACGCTTTGATCTCCAAGTCTCTAAGCGCCGGGCCCTTCGCGAGCATCGTCGGCGTCGGCGCGCCGGTGTACGCACTCATCAAGATCCGATTGCCTTGCTTGTACTTGCCGAGCGTCGCGAATACGCCGCCTTCGTCCCACAACGTATGCGCGACCCATTGCGTATGATCGCCGCCTCGGTAACCGAGGATTTGATCGTAGTACAGCTGCGCTTCCTGGTCGAGCGAAGCTTTGTCGCCCTTCCCGACCGCTTCAAGCACTTGATAGTGATAGTTCTGGTTCTTATCCGCGGACGGCGCGTACATCGGCGCCAGCGTATGAATCTGATAGTTCTTGTCGCCTTGCTTGATCGTGTGGTACTTATCTACGTTCTTGTTAGGACCGTTCAGCTTGTCGGTCGCGTAATTCACGATCTTGAACAGCGCTTCCGGATGCTTCGAGCTCTTCGGTACGACGATGAATCTAGAAGGAATGCCGGTACTGAGCACCTTGGAAGGCGAACCGGTAGCGCTCGGAACCTCATAGACGCCCCAATCGACCGCGTTGTTGTCCAGATGCATGTTATTGATCGGCCACGTCGGCACCCAGAACGCGCCGAAGGCCATGCCGACCTTGTTCGAAGTCGCAAGCTCTCCTACCTTGCCGGCATCCATGACGCTGAACTCCGGATGAATCGCGCCGGCGTCGAACAGCTCGCGAAGCTTGCCGAGCGCCGTCTTCACTTCCGGCTGCAGGTCTCCCCAGACGAGCTCGCCGCTCGCGCTCTTCTGGAAGACGAGCTTCGTTCCCGGTCCCTTGGCGGGGTTATAGGCCAAGCCTCCGTAACCGTTAATGAACCCTTCCAAGCCGGCCCACCCGCCGAACAGCTCGTTCATGATCGCAAGGCCGTACGTGTCGTCCTTGCCGTTGTTATCCGGGTCTTCCTTCGTGAACGCGATCGCCAGATCGACGAGTTCGTCCATCGTCGTCGGCGCTTGGCGACCGAGCTTCTCGAGCCAATCTTTGCGAATATATAACGAGTGCGCGTCGTCGCGGCCGCCGCCGTCCATCGCCAGACCGAGCAGCTTGCCATCCACGGTACCCGCCTTGAGCTTGATGCCCTCGGATTCTCCGTAAAGTTGCTTCACCACATCGGAGCCGTACTTCTCATACAGCTCGGTCAAGTCCGTCAGTTGCCCTGCCTGCGCCAGCGTCTGGAACTGCTGCATGTCGACTTCGAAGAAGTCAGGCATGTTACCCGAGTAGATCGACACTTGGATCTTGTTCCCGTATTGCTGACGGTTGACGACCCATTCGTTCGTCAGGTTGATTCCGAGCTCCGAAGCGAACTCCCGGTACCAGACGTTATCGTCGATCGTCTGATCCGGCAAGTACTCGGTGTTCGGCGTCACCGCTCGCACCGTGCGGATATCGATCGGCGGATCGTACTTGCCGAGCGGTCCTTCCGGAATGGCGGCCGAAGGCGATTGAGATGCCGAAGGCGTTCCCGCGCTTGCGGACGGCGAGCTCTCGCTTGCGCCGTTGTCGTTGTTCGAGCAGGCGGTCGCCGCGAGCAGCGATAAGATCAACACCGAACTCAACACGTACCTGAATTTGTAACGTTGCATACTGATCCTCCCCATAGACTCTCAATGTTTGTTGATTCGACTCTATTATAAGATCCAAGGATTTAATGTATAAATATGAAAGTAATACATTATATTAACATTTCATATTCTCTTGGTGCCGTCTCTGAACTCCTGCGGCGTCATCCTGCATATTCGTTTGAAGAAGCGCGAGAAGTAAGGGGCCGAATCGTAACCGATCCGTTCCCCGACCTCGTGGATCTTCAAGTTCGTCTCCGCGAGCAGCTTCTTCGCGTAGCTGACCCTCGCTTCGATAATATAGTCGGTGATCGTCATGCCCGTATTCTCTTTGAACAACCGGGACACGTAGAATGGCGTTAAGTAGACGAGTTCCGCCAGCCGATTCAGGGACAGATCTCCGCCGATATGGTTACCGACGTGCTCCTTAATCGTAAGCACGAGCTCGCTCGTCTCCCGTTCGTTCTCCATGGAAATTCGCGAGAACAGCGCATCGGCCAGTTGCCGGAAGAACGCGACCGCTTCCGGCCACGTATCATGCTCGCGAATCGATAGCAGCTTCCCGATGTTGAGTTGCTCCGTCACGACCGGGAACAGCTCAAGCCGGTTCAAGTGCGCGATGAAGATCGCCGCCAATTCGTAGAAAATCTCCAACGTTACGCCCGCTTGCATCGCCTTCGGATCGTCTACGGCTTCTACGATCTCGCGGAAGCAGGCATCGAAGCTCTCCCGGTCTTTGTGCACCAGATATTGGTCTAGCAGCCGCATGCGCTTCAAGCGCATGCTGGCTTCTTCCCTGCCGCTCGCGAACATTCGCTCGTCGGTCAGCAGCATCTCCTTGCCGATGCCGAGCCCTCGTTCGAATAATAGGCTTAGCCGGTCGAATCTGTTCGGCATATGTTCCCACTCGTACGGCTCGCGCGAGACGACGAACGAACATTCGATCTGCAAGTATTGCCTGCACATCGTCTGCGCCGATTCGAGCATCCCCAGCATAAGCGCATGAGCTTGTTCCGCAGCGATCGCCGCATAAGACTGAAGAAGCCATACGAGACGATTCCGATCGCCGGGAACATGCTCGTACGTGAAGTGCTGCGATAGCAGCTCTTGCACGATGTTGGCAACGGCGTACTGGAACAACGGCTTGTCGGCATGATCCGTATCCTCGCGCCAACGGTCGATTCGCCCGACGATCGCATAGGCGCGTTCATCCGGATGCAGCGGAATGCCCAGCTCCGCGAACTTCCTGCCCTTGGCCGCCATCGCGTACGCGTCGCCGTTAAGCAGATCCGCAAGGTACTGCCTGCGCAGCGAATGGTTGGCGAATTGCATCTGAGCGTTCGCCTGGAAGATCAGTTGCTCCACGCTCATTTCCTCGCGAATGTGCCGGACGGCTCTTCGAATGCCCTGTACGATCTTCTCGTCCCCTTCGGTCTTCAGCATGAAGTCGATCGCTCCGTTGCGCACCGTCGTCTGGATATAGTTGAAATTGTTGTATCCGGTAAGGAAGAGGAATCGGCATCTCGGCCACAACTGCAGCACATGACGCTGCAGCGCGATCCCGTCCATCTCCGGCATCTGGATATCGGTCAGAATAATGTCCATGCGCAGCGACCGGGCGATCTCCAGCGCTTCCAGACCGTCATAGGCTTGATAGATATCAAGCTCCTCCGGCAACTGCTGGCATAAATCTATTAAGCCTTGGACGATAATCGGTTCGTCATCCACGATGAGTAATCGATACATGGTCGTTCCCGTCCTCTCCGCGATCGTCGATCTCTTCCCGCATCTTGACGCGGAGCCGCAGCGCCACGCTCAGCCCGCCCAGCTCTCCGCGTTCGACCCGCACGCCGCATCCCTCGCCGAATCGAAGCTGCAATCGCCGATTCACGTTCAGCAGCCCCGTGTATTCGTGTTCCTCCCCTTGCATGAGCAGGCTCGCCTGCAAAGCGGAGAGCCGCTCGTCCGTCAGCTTGTCTCCGTTATCCTCGACCGTTATGCGCAGGTCTTCGCCGTCCGTATCGACGCCGACCTTGATCAACCCCGGCTTGCGCCTCTCCTCCAACCCGTGCATGTAGGAATTTTCCAGCAACGGCTGCAGGATCAGTTGTGGTACGAGCGCGGTCTTGTATGGCTCCCGCAGCTCGCAGAATTCGACGCGGATGCGGTTCTTGAACCGGATATTCTGAATTTCGGCATACGTCGCCGCATGGTGGAACTCCAACTCGAGCGGCACGTTCTCCATGCCGCTGCGCGTTATGTATTGGAAGTATTCTCCGAGATACTGGCTGAACTGTGCGATGCTCTCGTTATCCTCCGCCTTCGCCAGGCGATACAGGATGAAGTAAGTGTTATAGAGGAAGTGCGGATTAATCTGCGCCTGCAATTGCTTCAGCTCCGATGTCTGAGCGCGAAGCTTCTGCTCGTAGACCTGATGGACGAGCACGTCCAAATTCGCGATCATCATATTGAATCGCCGGAACAAGTAGAGGAATTCATCATCCTGCTTCGGCAGCAGCGTCGGCGAAAGCTGGCCCTGTTCCGCCCTGCGGAAAGCCCGGACGAGATTCTGCAACGGCTTATGAATGAGACGGTAAATCCAATACGAATACAGAATGACGATTATCACCGCGATGACGGAGAACCAGACGAGAAGCTCTCGATAGGCGCCGATCGGCCCTCGCATCTCCTCCGTAGGCTGGAAGGCGATGGCGTACATGTCGATCGGGTCCACGTATTGATAGGCCGCCACGTAGGACTGCCCCCCGAATTTCGACCGCTTAAGCCCGCCTCTGTCGATCTCCTCGTCGAGCGCGACGACGAACTCCCGCAGTTCGGGCACGATCGTCTCTCCGCCTCCGGATACGAGATCGATGTCATGGGTGACGTTCATCAGAACCGCCCCCGCGTTGGCCGATTCGTAGAACGACGCCAACGCGTTGCGCATGGCGTTCAAGTTCAATTCGATGGCCAGGATGAACCCGGGCTGCACGTTGACATCCGGCACGCCGGGATACGTGATGGCGAAGAAAGCCCGTCCATTCCACACAAGCACCCCCGATCCGTTCGAGCGCACCAGCGACCTGACGGCTTCGAATTCCGCGCTTAACGATGCCTCGATGGACGATTCGCTCGACATCGTGCGATTGAGCGTCAAGATATGGGCGTACACGCCTTTGGCGTAGATGCTCGACCGCTTCAACTGCTCCAGCTTCGACTGCACGCGGCGTATCGTCTCCGTGAATTCGAAGAGCGACATCGTCTGGCTTAGATAGGTCAAATGCTGAATATCTTTGTCGTTGTTGAATTCCTGCAACATCGTAATCATGTGCTGGCTCTCGACCTCAAGAGAGTTGACGTAGAAGTCGATCTTGGATTGCAGCGCCTTCGACAACTCCGCCTCGAGCTTGGACTCGCCGAGCTGATTCATGTACATCGCTCCGCCGTAGAGCGGCACGAACACGGCCATCAGTGCAAGGAACAGCTTGGGGAATATCGTGAATCTCCATTTTCTACGCGACCGCAACATCGACAGCCCCTTCCCGGACCGAGATGAATCCTCCAATGGGAACGCTCCCTTCTATTATTCAACAACTAGAACGTCAGAACGATTGCACTATGCTGTAATTCGTTGACATCTCATGCGAAGTCGCGGAGCGGCTCTGGCGACTATGCGCAGAATTGCATCGTGAGGCAATGAAATATATGAATGTCCAATATGGCGGGCTTATCGAGTGTCTTACAATGTGGGGGTGAGGACCTTATTTTCGACAATCAGGAGGAGATGTGGAAGTGAAGCAAAAATTATCCATGCTTCTAATTGTAGCTCTGGCGCTATTCGTTGTCACCGGCAGCTTGCCGGTTTGGCAAGGAACGGCCGCGAGAGCGGAGGAGGGCGGCGATAACGTAATCGTGCTGGAACCCGGGGACGATTCTCAGAATGCCGGCACGGAGGAGGACCTTGAAGTCGAAGGTCCCGAAGGAGAGAATTCCGCTATGTCGGTGACGAGCAGCGTGTATGCCGGCAATCGCATACCGCTGTCTCGCGCCATGGTCACTAGTGAAAGCGGTTACGGGGACCCGAGCAAGCTGGTGGACGAGCAGGCGCTCGTCGGCAGCCCTCGCGACGGCGCTCTCGTCACGCCGTACACCTTCTGGTTCGGGGACTGGAACATGGTCGGCAACAATTACCCGATCTACGCCTATATCGATCTCGGCCAGGAATACGACATTACGGATATCTACTTCTACGATCTGGAGCTCGCGGATGCGTGGGACGACGAGAACGGCGCGGTCTCGTTCGCCGTCGGTCGGCCGAACTCCGTTCCGGGGGCCGGCGACGCTGCCTGGACGACGATCATCGACCACGCGCTCCTGGAGACGAATACTTGGATCGGCGAGAACTTCGATACGCCGGCGCGTACGCGTTACATCCGCGTCGGCATTACAAGGCTCGGCGCGCTCGTGCCGGAGATCGTCGTCTACGGCGTGCCCGTTCCGGCGAAGATACCGCTATCGCCCGCAATGGTAACGAACGAGACGGGATACGGCAACGCGACGCTGCTCGTCAATGAGCAAGAGCTCGCCGGCGATCCCCTGAACGGCGAAGGGGGCGTTCCGAATAAGTTCTGGTTCGGAGATTGGAACTCGGTCGGCAACAACTACCCGATCTCTGCTTATATCGACTTAGGCAGAGAGTACGACCTCTCGCAAATTTACTTATATGACTTTAACGATCCCGGCACCTGGGACGATGTGAACAATGCGCACTTCAAAGTGTTTGCGGGCAGCCCGTCGACGTCCTGGACGCAATTGTTCGACCATACGTTCGCCAATCCGCATACGAATACTTGGCTGGAATTCGATACGAACGTTCGCACGCGCTACATTCGCGTCGAAGCGAACCTTCTGGCAGCTATCGTCTCTGAGATCGTGCTGTACGGGGCGCCGGCCGAAGCGAAGTTGCCGGACAAGATCGCCTTGAACACATCGATGATCACGGCCGAGGCTGGCGGCTCGGAAGCATGGAAGCTGATCGACGAGCAAGCTGCCGTAGGAAATCCGTTGGCAGCGGCAGGCAACACCGCGACATCGTGGTGGGTACAGACGATACCCGCGCGGGCGACGATCGACCTCGGTCAATACTATGATCTGGACAATATTGCCATTCGTGACGGCGAGGGAGCAGGAACCGTCAACTTCTACGCCGGTTCTCCCGACAACTGGACGAAGCTGTTCAGCGACGGATTGAAGAACTTTAATGCCTGGACTCTTCATCCCGTAACGACTCGTACCCGATACGTACAGATCGAATACATGAATACGGCGAAAGTCAATGAAATCGTGCTATATGGCACGCCCGTGGCTACGCCGATTCCGCTCTCGACGGAGATGGTCGTGAACGAATCGAACAAGGGAGATGCGACGCTGCTCGTCGATGAGCAATCGGCGGCCGGCGATCCGCTCGCAACTCCCACGGGCGCACCCGCTACGACGTGGATTCCATCATGGACAGAAGGCGACTATCCGCTGTCCGCGTATATTGACCTCGGAACTGAATACAAGCTGACGAATATCGGCTTGCGCGACGTCGGCTCGATCGGCAATGTCACCCTATACGCGGGACATCCCGCTTCGGGCTCCGATCCTGCTTCATGGACGTCATTGTTCGTCGACGGAATGAAGAACAATAACGTCTGGAACTTGCATCCGGTTACTGCCGCGACGAGATACGTTCGCGTCCAGCTAGCGGGTTCCACCGCGAGAGTCGGCGAGATCGTCCTATACGGCACACCGCTCAGCGGCTCTCTGCCGGATACGCGCGCGCCGGGGCAGGTCACGAATCTTACGGCCGCGAAGCCGACGACGACGACTCTCCGATTGAATTGGAAGGCGCCCGGCGATGACGGGGCGGCCGGCAAGGCGGACAGTTACGAAATCCGCTACCACACTTCGGAGATTACGACCGCCAACTGGGCAGATGCCACGAATGTTGCTTCGCCTCCCGCTCCGCTCGGCGGCGGGACGGCGCAGAAGTTCGTCGTGAACGGCTTGAACGCGGATACCCTCTACTATTTCGCGCTTATCGCTAAGGATGAAGCAGGCAATGTGTCACCTCTGTCCAACGTGGCTAGTGCCCGTACGGAGCCGCTTGACGTCACGAACCCGACTGACGTGACCGACTTGAACGTCGCATTCGTCTCCGGCAATGCGGTCCGTCTGACTTGGACAGCGCCTGGCGATGATGTCGCAGGCGAAGGTCGGGTGACTTCCTATGATATCCGTTACAACACGGGACCAATTACCGAAGCCAGCTTCGACAGCGCATCGGCGGCGTCTTATACGCCGATGCCGAAGGTAGCCGACTTCGAACAATCGGTCTGGATCTACGGATTGGATCCTCATACGCCTTATTCGTTCGCCCTCATTGCCAGAGATGAAGCGAACAATGCCTCCGGTCTATCGAACGTGGCGACCGTTACGACGTCATCTGCCGCGACGACGGCGAAGATTGCTCTGAACGGCGACATGGTGCTCAACGAAGCCGTCGAAGGCAACGCGAAGCTGCTCGTCGACGAACAGAGTATCGCGGGAGATCCGAAGAACGCTTCCGGCGGTACCCCGGTTACCGCCTGGAACGTCGGCACGAGCGCCGTATACTTGCCGGCTTCCGCCGTTATCGATCTCGGCGCCGAATACGAGCTATCCGACTTCTACCTCTACGACGGTGCTGGCTCGCAGAACGTATCGATGTTCGCCGGGGACCCATTCGACTGGCAGCCGTTGTTCAATGACGGGCTAACCAGCGAAGGTGCCTGGAAGGCACATCCGGTCCGGGTAACGACGAGATACCTGCGCCTGTTGATCCCTGCACAAGCGGATATTCCTGAGATCGTCGTCTACGGCGCGCTTAAAGGCGTGCCGGCGACGGATCCGCAGCCGGTCGCCCACCCTATGCCGAAGATGGACGAATTCATCGGCATGAACGCGTTCATCGACGATCCGCGCGACGTGCTCGAAGCCGTCGGCTTCATTCGCGAATATCATAGCTGGAACTGGGACGAAGGCGATATCTATCCGTTCGGCGTCGTCACTTCCGATCCAAGCCGTTATCCAGGCTATCCGAACAACGCGAACCGTTGGTATAACAGCTGGGCCGGCGGCGGCAGTTGGAACTTCGACGATTATTATGGCGATCTGAAGTCGCGCGGCTTGACCGTCTCCCCGGTTGCGGGCGGAGGAAGCGTCGGCTGGCTGACCGCGGCTCAGTCGAATAAGCCGATCGCCGAAGACGGCGACCCTTCCCTGCCGGCTTCCTATATCGAGCATGCGGATCATATGTATCAATACGCCGCACGTTACGGCAGTACGGTCGTTGCGGACAACAAGCTGAAGCTGGCCTCCTCTGAGCCAAGATTGACGGGGCTGGACTTCCTTACCTACTTCGAGAACTGGAACGAACCGGATCGGTGGTGGGAAGGTCGTATCTCCCACTTCTCGCCATACGAGCTATCCGCGATGACAAGCGCAGACTATGACGGACATATGGATACGTTGGGCGATACCGTCGGCGTGAAGAACGCAGACCCGAACGCGAAGCTCGTCATGAGCGGTCTGGCGAAGCCCGATGTCGAATACGTTCGCGCCATGAAGTTCTGGGCGGACTACAATCGAGGCGGCGACCTGCCGTTCGATGTCATTAACATCCATCATTACAGCAACAACGGAACGAACCAAAGCAACGGTTCGGTTGGCATCAGTCCCGAAGCCGACCGGTTGAAGGAACGCATGCAGGAGTTCGTGGAGTATCGGGATCGGTATATGCCCGGCGTGGAAGTATGGCTGACCGAATTCGGATACGATACGCATCCGAACTCTCCGCAGAAGGCGCCTGCGATCGGCGCGACTTCCCAGGAGGAAGTGCAAGGCCAATGGCTCATTCGCTCCTACTTGGCGATTGCCGCAGCCGGAATCGATAAGGCCGCCATGTACATGGTGCGGGATGTCGATATCAACAGTTCCACTAAATTCGACACAAGCGGGCTTACGCGCGGCAAAAACCAGAATTGGTCGAAGAAGCCTTCGTGGTACTACGTGTATACGATGAAGAACGTGCTGACTGGCTACCACTTCGATAGCGAAGTGGACTCGAACAACGAAGACGTCCTCATCTACAAGTTCGTAAGCGATTCGACGAATGAGCCTATCTACGCGGTATGGGCGCCAACGGCGAACAATACGGTCGTCGAAGACTATTCATTCGACCTCGGTGCTTCGGCAACCGGCGCGACACTCATCGAGTTGGCCGAAGGAACGACGGAAGGCAATCGCAGCGACCTTGACGTCGACGACGGCGCAACCGTTCTCGATGTCGGCGAGCGACCGGTGTTCGTTATCGCGGAATACAATGACGTCGGCAATAACGGAGGCAATGGCGGCGGAAACAACGGAAACAATGGCAACGTAGCGCAATTCCCTTCCGTCTCGAATGGCAATATCACGATCCGTTCGAATACGGACTCGGACGGCAAAGCGACGATCGTTGTACCGGCACAATCGATCGGACAAGCGACGGCCGCATCGACCGACGCGCTGAGAATCTCGATCGAGACGGATAAGACAGCGAGCGCCTTCGCTATTAAGCTCCCAGTGGATGCATGGACGACTGCGGCCGGCAAGGCTCTCGCTTTGATCGTCGATACAGGTACGGCGGAGCTGAGCATACCCGCGCATACACTCGAGGGAATCTTGGTGAACGCGTCTACCGGCACCTTGACGATCGAAGTCGCGCAAGCCTCGACAAGCCATCTACCGAGCACTGCGGCTGACACGATCGGCGATCATCCTGCGTTCTCGTTCAAGCTGACGTTGAACGGAGTGACGATCGACACCTTTGCCCCGCTCTCGGTCGGCATTCCTTACAAGCCGAAGCCGGGCGAAGCAGCCCATCGCATTGTCGTTTACTACGTGAATCCGGACGGCAAGCCCGTTATCGTCACGAACGGCGGCTATGACGCAGCGACGGGTAAAGTCACGTTCACGACGGATCATTTCAGCGTATATGCCGTGGGCTACCGCAGCAACGATTACTCCGACTTGTCCGGCTATTCCTGGGCACTCGAGAGCATCGAAGCGCTATCCGCGAGAAGCATCATTAAGGGCAAAGGCCTCGGACGATTCGACCCGCGAGCCAGCGTGACGCGGGCGGAATTCCTGACGATGCTCGCGAGCGCGCTGGAACTTCGACGCGATCCTTCCGGCGCTGCCCCTTCGTTCGCCGACGTGGAGCCTGGGCAATGGTACGCGGAGCCGATCGATATCGCATACTCTCTCGGCATCGTCAAGGGCAAGAGCGGGAACGCCTTCGGCACGGACGATCCGATCAAACGCGAAGACATCGCGGTCATGCTCGATCGCGCGTTGGCGTCGACACCCGGCGGAGATACGCTTGCCGGCGCAGCGCTAACCGACGCCGGAGCAATCTCAGGCTACGCGAAGGATGCCGTGGACAGATTGCGCGCGGCAGGGCTGTTCGTCGGCTTCGACGACGGAACGTTCAGGCCGCAAGCGGCATGCAGCCGCGCGGAAGCGGCCGTATTGATCTACCGGATCTGGAACGCCTACCGCTAACGCTTACGACAAGGGACGAAGACGAGCCAAGGCTCGTCTTCGTCCCTTTCCTCTTGCCGGTTTGCCGGATTGCTCCGTTTACGCCGGAGAATTCACGAGATTTCCTCTACGTGCTCTCCTATGATGCAACGCGAAGTAGATGACGGCCGTGAACGCCGTGACGGCGGAGGAGATCAGATACGTATGCGAGTACCCCGTCAAGGACGCCAACGCGCCCAGGACGTACGAGCCGACGCCGTACCCGAGATCGAACAGGACGAAGAACGTCGCCGTGGCGAGCGCTTGGCGGGCCCCCGGCCCGCTTGACCGCGACCGTCTGGAAGCAAGGCAGCATCGATCCGTAGCCGAGCCCGCAGATTCCTCCCGCCAACAGGAACATCCCCGGCGATTGCGCGATCCCGAGCAAGACCATCCCGGCGGTAAAAGCCGCAATGCAAGGATAGACGATGACGTGCTCCCCGTACTTATCGAGTATTCTGCCCACGAACGGGCGAGGGAGCACGATCATGGCGCCGAAGCAGACGAAGAACAGACCGCCCATCGAGCCGATGGACAACTCGTCCGCATAGAGAGAGACGAACGAGGTCAGTCCGCTGTACGCGAAAGCGAGCACGAAGCCGGCCAGTCCGATCGGAATCGCCGACGTCTCGATCAAGTGACGCCAATGCAGCTTGTCCCGGGTTGCAGGCACCGCCCTCTTCGCCTCTTCCCTGCCGCGCGTGAAGAAGGCGAATCCGAACGCCAACGCGGCGAACGCGGCGCACATCCCGAACAAGAAGCCGAAACCGAGATGCGAGACCGCCGTCAGGCCGACGAACGGCCCGAATACCATCGCCAAGCTCATGAACAAGCTGAAGTATCCGATGCCTTCTCCTTTGCGCGTCTCCGGAATCAGCCGCAGCGCGACCGAACTGGTCGAAGCCGTCGAGACGGCGAAGCTGCCCCCGTGCACGAACCGAAGAGCGAACAACAGGATCAAGCTATAGCTGTTCTCATACAATAACGCCGCGACGGCGAACAGAGCCAGCGAAGCCAGCACGATCCTCCGTTCCCCGAACGTTTCCATCCATCTTCCCGCGAACAAGCGGGCCGCCACCGAGGCGACGATGAACAACGTCATCGTCAGGCCGACCTGCTCCTCCGAACCTCCGAACGCCTCCTTCACGTACAGCGGCAAAGACGCCGCAAGCGCGTAGAAGGTCATGAAGACGAAGAAGCTGCTTATACAGATCGTGACGAACGGTACGCTCCACAATTTATCCGATGATGAATGTCTCATGTTGTCTATCTCCCGTTATCGTAGTGCGTCCGGCGACCTTACGCTTGCCCGTCGCGACGCAGGCGTTCGACGTTCAGGTCGATCACTCGCATCGCCGTGCGGAATACCTCCAGCTCTTCTTCCGATATTCCCGATACGATCTCCGCCACGAACCGCTGCTCGATCGGCAGAAGCTGTCGGGCGACATCCATGCCTTTCCGCGTAATTCGCATCGTATAAGACCGGCGATCATTCGGATTCGCCATTCGGGCAACGAGCCCTTTGCGCTCCAGCTGGTCCAGTATGCGGGTCACGTTGGCCGGATCTTTGTCGGTCAGCCGGGCCAACTCCTTCTGGTTCACCCCGTCGTTCGCATGAAGCGCGTACAGCACCGCCCACTGCTCCGAAGTTACGCCGTACGGCTGGAAGAGCTGCGCCAGGTTCGACGACAGCTTACGGTCGGCGTTCGCGATGATATAGCCGATAGAGTCTTGGATCCGCACGCGGCACCTCGATCATCTTAATTAGTTGTCATGACAACTATAGTTATATCACACGAATGGCAATGGAACAATCCGCATAAAAAAGGAACCGAATCGATATCCGATCCGGTCCCCGCGCCATTAGTATCGTTAACGACGTAAATGCTCGACTAGCGGCTTGTATTCCTCGTATGCTTTTTTCCACTCGTCCATTCGCGATTCGATCGTCCGTCCGTCCATGAGCTCACGGATCGCATCCAGACAGACATGCCAACCGGCAAGGTCCCGCGGCGTATGGTCGCTCAGCTTGCCGATCGTCTCGACGAGCATCAGTCGGCAGCCGTCCGCTTCCGATGCCAGCTCGAAAAGCACTCGGTCTTCGCCCCACGCGAACGCCAGCGCGGCATTCGTCCGAAGCTCGAAGATCGGCATCTCCTCGAAAGTGCCATCCCCCATATCGAATTTGTAGGCGCCGCCCTCGCGCAAGTCGTCGACGCTCAGCTCGGAGAACCATTGCTTCAACTTGGCGTTGTCCGTCAACCAGGACCATACCTGTTCCGGGGCATGCGGCCAATGTCGCTCGAACCGCGCCTCATAGCCTTCGGAAGTACGCATTAATTCGGCCAGCATCTTAACCCTCCTTGCCCACGTGCGCATCGGGGAACTTGTCCGCGACCAGATTCAGCCGGACGCCGTGCTCGAGAAGCGCCTTGAGTCCGGCCAGCACGAACGCGAAGCCTTCCGTCGAGTCCAGCGCCTGCGCCACGATGCCGTCCGCGTCTCCTTGGAAGCCCGAGTTCCGAATCGTCACGTACGTCTCGTTTTCCCCGCGGGGCGCGAATGTCCATTCCACCAAAGTGAAGCCGCTCTCGTCTCCCCATTCGAGCAGGATCCTTCTGTCCTCCTCGAGCTCCAGCACGTTCGCGCCGGTCGAGAAGCCATACATCTCCCACGTCCACTCCGCGCGCTTCCCGGCTTCCAGCCTCCCGCTGCTCTTCGTGAACCAGAACTTCGTCGTGATCACGGGGTCGACGAACGCTTCGTACACTTCGCGTGCCGGCCTCCGGATGAGCATCTCCGCCTTGGCGACCGGCGGTTGGGCTAGCATCGTCATAAGCCTCTCCCCTTCATTGTCGAATTGGATTTATTATACCAAATGTCGGATGAGCTGAGGAAAAGCGATGGGATTATCTGACATAGGGACGACTTGCATGCGATACACATGAACTATGAAGGTCTACGGGGAGGGAAATGCATTGTCCAATGCGTTCGTCGCGCGTTCGCTGGACGAGATTCGGTTCTGGTCTCGGATCATGAAGGAACATTCATTGTTCCTGAAGCTCGGTTTCCGGTGCGAAGACACGCAACTGATTAACGAGGCGAATCAATTCTATTCCGTATTCGAAGCGATCGAAGACCGGGCCAACAGGTTCGACAAAAGCACGGAACCGCAAGTGATACAACGCTTCAACGTAGAAGTCCATACGGCCGTTTCCCATATCTGGGCGTTCAAACGCAAAGTGCTCGGCTTGATCCTCCAATGCCAGCTGCCGGGCGCGAATAACTTCCCGCTGCTGGTCGACCATACGAGCAGAGAAGCGTTCTACTTCAGAAACCGGCTGGAACAGCTCAATACGGGACAATTGGATCCTCTGCCCGACGCGATCATCAACGAGAACGTGTTCTTCTTGCGAATCATGGCGGACCACGCCAAATTCATCGGCCACTTGCTCGACCCGTCCGAACGGAAGCTCGTCGATCAAGCCAAGCAATTCAGCGACGAATTCGACCAGTTGCTCTTCCAAGCCAGGGACTTGGACTCCATGCGTCCGCAATCTCAAACCGTCCCGCTTCTCGATCAATTCGTAGATCAGAACAAAGTCTCGGTAACGTCGCTGCGCGATTTCAAGAAAACCGCCCGCGACTTGATCGAAGCTTGCCGGATCAAAAGCATCATACACCCGTTGCTCGCGGATCACGTGTACCGCGAGGCGGAGCGGTTCCTCTTCATCATCGACATGTTCGATGACGCGTTGACCGGCAAGCCCGTCAGAAGCATCCCGTTCGATTGAAAGACCTTCGCATACGACAAAGGCACGACTAGGGGATCTCCCCGAGTCGTGCCTCTTCGTCCTTGGCAGCCTACACCCCGACCATCTCGCCCTTCTGCAGCTGATACATCTTGAAGTACCTTCCGCCGAGCGCCATGAGGGCGTCGTGGTTGCCGCGTTCGACGATCTCGCCGCGATGGAGCACGAGAATCTGGTCGGCCTCCCGAATCGTCGACAGCCGATGGGCGATGACGAACGTCGTGCGGCCTTCGCTGACGACCTTCAGCGCGCGCTGGATGAGCCCTTCCGTCTCACTGTCTATGCTCGCGGTCGCCTCGTCCAGAATGAGAATCGCCGGATCGAAGGCGAGCGCGCGGGCGAACGAGATGAGCTGGCGCTGACCGGCGGACAACGTGCTGCCCCGCTCCACGACCGGTTCATCGTAGCCGCCAGGCAGCCGCTCGACGAACGTCGACGCGCCGACGTCGCGCAGCGCCTGCTTCACCCGCTCCTCCGAGATGCTCTCGTCGTACAAGCTCACGTTGAACTTGATGTCGCCCGCGAACAAGAACGGATCCTGCAGCACGATGCCCATATGCTTGCGCAGCTCCTGCTTGGACATCGTCGAGACGTCTCTTCCGTCAATGGTGATCGCCCCTGCCCCGGGTTCGTAGAAACCGAGCAGCAGGTTCATGATCGAGCTCTTGCCCGAGCCCGTATGGCCGACGAGCGCCACCGTCTCGCCCTTGCGCGCCTTGAACGAGATGTTCTTCAGTACGTCGTCCCCGTCCTTGTAGGCGAACGTCACGTTATCGAACTTGACCGCGCCCTCGGGACGCGCAACCTCGACCGCCTCATCCACCTCGACGCCTTCCATGTCCATGATCGCGAACACTTTGTCCGCGGCCACGAACGCCCGTTGCGCGTTCGTCAGTTGGTCGAAGATGCCGATAATCGGCTGGAACAACCGTCCCAAGTAATCCGCGAATACGTAGAACACGCCGAAGCTGATCGCCCCTTCCAGCGCGTTGCCGCCGAAATACCAGACGACCATCGCCGTGACGAGCGCGCCGATCGTGCCGACGAAGTTGCGCGAGGACAGCGAGAACACGCGGAATTGCTTCACCTGCGCCGCGTAACGATCCTCGTTCATCGTCTCGAATTCCTCTAGCGTCCGCTTCTCCCGGCGGAACGCCTGCAAGATCGGCATGACCGCGATCGATTCGTTGATCATCGCGTTCATATCGCTTAGACGCGCGCGCATGATGGCTATGTAGCCTTTGGAGTACTTCAGGTGAACGTACATAACGAGCGCGAATAAGGGCGGCAGAACCAAGCAGAACAGCGCCAGCTTGTAATCCAATAGGAACAACGCGGCGTATATGCCGGTCAACTGCAGCGCGCTGACGATGAACGTCGCCATGAAGCTCATGAACAGATCGCGAATCGCCTCCGTATCGTTGGCGATCCGCGATACGACCTGCCCGATCGGCGTATTGTCGAAGTAACGGATCGGTATGCGCTGGACGTGCTTCATGAGATCCATCCGCATATTCTTAATAATCTGAAGCGAAGTCGATTGGAGAAGGTAAGATTGCGTGAAGTTGAACGCTCCGGCCAGGATCAGCAAGCCCAAGTAGCCGCCGAGCAACCACAGCACAGGCGCCAAGTCGCTTGCCCCCGTCGAGAGGTGATCGTCGATAATCGTCTTCAGTATATATGGCCCGCCGAGCTCGGCGGCGACCGCGCCGCACAGGATGAGAATCGCGGCGATGATTCGGAACTTGTAGACGAAGGCGTAGGCCAGCAGTCTTCTTCCCGTCGATGGCTTCCTCATCGTTACGCCTCCTCCAAGCTTGCTTCCATTTGCTGCCGGTCCCATTGTTCCTTGTACCAGCCGCCGTGAAGAATCAGTTGCTCGTGCGTCCCTTCCTCGACGACACGCCCTTGATCCAGCACGAGAACCCAGTCCGCGTGGCTGACCGCGGATAGCCGATGCGTCGTTAGGAGCGTCGTCTTGCCCGCGCGCTCCTTGCGAACGTTATGAATGATCCGGCTCTCCGTTCGGGCGTCGACCGCGGACAACGAATCGTCCAGCAGCAGAATCTCCGAATCGATCAATAGCGCCCGCGCGATCGCCAGCCGCTGCTTCTGCCCGCCGGACAGCATAACGCCGTTCTCTCCGACGATCGTCCCGAGCCCTTCCGGCATCTGCGCGATATCCTGCGCGAACGATGCCATCTCGACCGCCCGGGCGATCTCTTCGTCGGTCGCATCCGGCTTGCCGAGCGCGATGTTGTCCCGGATCGACTTGGAGAGGAGCAGATGCTCCTGAGGCACGTAGGCGATCCATTCCTTCAAGCGGTCCATCGCGATACGCTCGATCGGAATGCCCGACACGAGCAGCTTTCCCTCCGCCAACGGATATTGCCGCAACAGCTGCTTCAGCAGCGTGCTCTTGCCCCCGCCCGTCTTGCCGACGATGCCGAGCGTTCCGCCCCGCTCCAGCTTGAAGGAGACGTCGGTCAAGCTCGGGTATTCGGCCGTCGGATACGAGAAGCTCAGCTTCTTCATCTCGATTCGTCCCGGGGCGTCGATCAAGGCCGGATCATCCGCGTCCGAGACATCGGACCGCTGCCCCAGCGCCGCGTCAAGCCGCTCTGCGGAGGCACTTCCCCGCTGGAGCACGTTAATGAATTCGCCGAACGAGATCATCGGCCAGATCAGCATTCCGAGATAGATATTGAAGGAGATCAGTTCGCCGAGCGTAATGTCGCCCTGTTGCACCAAGTAGGCGCCGTAGCCGATGCCGATCGAGAAGCTGAGCCCGACGATGATCGAGATGAGCGGCTGGAACAGGGCGTTCAAGATCGACACGCGGCGGTTCTTGTCCCGCACCTCCGAAGTGATGCGGTCGAAGGCCGCCGTATCGCGTTCCTCCTGTACGTACGCGCGCACGACGCGGATTCCCGAAATGGATTCCAGCGCGTGGTCGTTCATCCGGCCGAACGACGCTTGCGCTTCGATGAACCGCACGCGGACCTTCTGGCCGAGCTTGCTGATGACGACCGCGAGGAACGGCAGCGGGACGAGGGCGGCGAGCATCAGCTTGAAGCTGATGAACGACACCATCATGACGATGACGACCGATGCGCCGACGAGCGTGTTCACTAGCGTCATGACGCCGTACCCCGCCGTGTTGCCGATCGCCAGGATGTCGTTCGTCGCGAGCGCCATCAACTGGCCGGTGCTGTTCCGTTGGAAGAACGAAGGCGACATACGCGTCAGATGGGCAAGGAGCTTGCTTCGCAATAATTTCTCTATGAGTACGGAATTGCCGAACAGCCTCGTAATCCAGAAGTAGACCATGACGTAGAGGAGCAATGCTAACCCGACGAGCCAACCGACCGTCGCGTGCAAATCCCCGGCGACGAGCGTCCCGCCGCGAATATCGTCGATCGTGTTGCCGATCAGCCTCGGGGGAATCATCGACAGCATGCTGACGACCGCCATCAATCCGATCGCAATGGCGTAACTTCGCCATCTCAGCTTGAAGAACCAATCCAATCTTTTCACGAAACTCACGTCTTGCCCACCCCCATTAGGTTAAAAAAGCCGCGGGCGCTGCCCGAGGCTCTCAATCTTCCGGTAAATTGTCTCTGCAGAACGCGGAGAGCGATTCCTTCTCGTCGTCCTCGACGTCGATGTCCAGGAACTTATGCGTCGTGCGCTCGTACAGATCGCAAGTCACGATTCCGGATCGCTCCTCGTCCGACTTGTACACGACCTTCGCGTAGACGCCGTGCTCCGAATGAAGCTCGTCGTCCTCCGGCACGTCCAACTCCAAGATGAATTCGTATCTCTTGCCCGACAAAATGCCGAACGGGTCCTTCACGAGTTCCACGCTGTATTCCGTTATTTCTAGCAAAATTCCTCATCCTTCCACATGCAGCCTATTGCTATTATACACCAATCTATTTGTTCTAAAAGTCGACAAAAACACTCAACCTTTTCCCGCCGTCCTTCGTCTAATTCAATGTCCAAGAAGAACAGAAAGCGAATACCGGCCGCGGCGCCAGGGGTGGGGATCCCTTCGCCGGGGCCATCCCCATCCGCCTCTCGTATCTGTTGGAAAGATGAACAGTGGAGGATACCATAATGAGGGGAACCCGATTCTCGCGAACGCGGCGCAGACGCGTCGGCTTGTTCGCCATTCTGTTGCTCGCGGCGACGATCTGCGGATTGACCGCCGCCCACTACTCCGGAGACGCGCTGTTCGCTCGGGGAGGCATCCCGGAAGCGGCCGCGGCCACTTCCGGACCGGCCGTTACGCCGGAACCGACGGCTACGCCGGCTCCGTCCGCGACGACCGATCCGAACGAATCCATGGCAACGCCGGAGCCTCCGGCCACGCAGCCGCCCGCCGAACCGTCGCCTCCGCCGGTTCAAGGAGAGACGAGCGATGACCGCAAGCTGGTCGCGCTGACGTTCGACGACGGCCCCGACGGCAAATACACGCCGCAAGTGCTGGATATTCTGCAAGAGTACGGCGTCAAAGGAACGTTCTTCCTCGTCGGACCGCAAGTCGATAAGTATCCGGATACAGCGAATCGAATCTTGGACGAAGGTCATAGCATCGGCAATCATACTTGGTCTCATAAAGATTTAACGAAGCTAACGGACAAGGAAATCAGCGAACAGATCGACAAGACGCAGCAAGCGATCGCGGACGTCACGGGCTTCACGCCTTCGCTTATGCGCGCGCCGTACGGCGCGATGTCCGACGCGCTCTTGGACGCGCTGCACGAACGCGGCATGTCCCACGTGTATTGGACCGTCGATACCCGCGACTGGGCGGGAACGTCCGTCGCCGACATGCGCAAGGACGTACGCTCGCACGCGAAACCCGGCGCCATCATCCTGATGCATTCGTTCGGCGGCCGCAAGAACGCCCTCGAGCACACGCTCGCCCTGCTCCCTCTCATCATCGAAGACTTGAAGGCGAAAGGCTTCGAGTTCGTCACCGTCGAAGAGATGATCGACGCGGGCAAAGCCTCCAAATCCGTCGTGAAATAATAGAACGCGCAAGCCCCTCCGTACGTTCGTCGCGGAGGGGCTTCTTGCTGTCTATAACTTCTCTCTGTCGGGGTGCCTTTCGGTTAAGGCGGCGACTTCTTGCTCGCGCACCTCGTGCTGGCTATAGCGGGCTTGCTCGTATAGGCGAAGCAACGCTTGCCGGACGTTCGAGAACCAGCTCCAGTACGCGGCTTGTCTTCCGTCGTCTCCGCCGGATCGCGCGACGCGCAGCCGCTCCAGCTCGCCCATCGTCTCGGCTGCCGTGCGATGCGCCTCGTGCGCGTATCCCGTCGCGATGCCGGAAGCCACGGCGTCCGCGTACAATCGCCGAACCTTCTGCGCGTTGTTCAGCCGATGCCAATCCGGTCCGCGCCGCGGCCGATGGAAGAGATCGCTCCATGGCGCTTTGCGCTTCGTCTTCGGCAGACTCCGCCGCTCTTCGACGTAAGGCAGCTTCTCTTCCTTGCGGTCTCGCAGGAACAGTCTGCGCAGGGCATCCTTCCATGCCTTCCACGACCAGGTTCTCTCCCGCCACATCCAATAAGCGAACCAAGCAAGCCCGCACGCCGCCAATCCGCCCACGACGTACGAGAGAATGTCCCAGATCGGGGAAGAACGGTACTCCCCCAGAGGCGGCAACGGCGGTCCGGCATCCTCCGGCGGCGCGGCGGGAGGCTCGGGTATCGTCGGCCCGGAGCTCTCCAGGTTCACGTGCGGCAGTCTCAACCATTGCTGGCCGTAGCTAACCGTCAAGCCGAAGACGATGAGGCCGATCGCGACGAAAGCGATCGCGTACTTGCGGCTGTCCCTTCGGACGGCGCGCGTGACGATAGCGCTGCGCAGTCCCGCTTCGTGGACGGAGACGCGGTTCATGGCGATCAACAGACCGGCTGCCCAGACGATCGCCAGCGCGATGAAGCCCATTCGATAGTCCGCGGCCTTATCCGCGTTCGAAGCGTAGACGACGCCCGCCGCGGCGATCAGGAACGCGATCCCGTATTGCCCCGGCGTAGTTTCCGTATACCGGCCGCGCCAGGCGAGCGTCGCCAGCCATGCGCCGAACGGGAGATACTCCCGATAATCGATCGCTATCGTCGCGGCGACAACCGCGAGCATCGACGCCAATACCGCTAGCAGCCGCCATGGCGGACGAAGCTGCGCGATCAGGACGCCGACGATCCAGCAGCCCGCGGCCGCCGCCAGCCATGCCGCTCTCGCGCCGGCCGTGCGGTCGATCGTGAGCAACAACCATACCGGCATCCACATGAGAAGCTCGAACGTCAATCTTCCGATCGGCTTAACCAACGCCCTTGCAATCGTGCCGTTCATGAGGCCGCCTCCTTATAGAGCAGCAGCACTTCGACCGCATTGCCGTTCTGTCTGAGCTGCTTGACGAGCGCTTCCTGCGCAGCGTCGATGAAGCCGGTCACGAACAGCACGTTCATGCCGCGCGAGCGCTCCGCGACCAACCGCTCCAGCAAGTAGTTCATGCCGAGCTTCGTCGCCGGTTCGAACCGGGCCATCGCTTCCAGCATCACTTCCAGATGCGCCGCACCGCCCTTGACGGGCAGACGGAAGACCGGGTCCGCGTGCCCCGACACCGCGCCGTTATAGATGATCCCCGCCTTGCCTCCGCCCGCGATCAAGTACTGCGCCGCCGAAGCGGCGTAACTGAGGGCGCGTTCGAATTGCTCCTTCGTCAGGCGCCGGTTGTTCGAATGGTCGAGCATCTCCGCGTTAACGAGCAGCGTCAAGTCGTTGTCGCACATACTCTCTCTCCGGTGAACGAGCAGCTCCCCGGTCTTCGCCGTCGCGCTCCAGTTCACGAGCCGGAACGAATCGCCGTCCCGGTACGGACGGACGCCGGCCACGTGGTAATGATCCTCCCGGATCGGCGACAGCATGCTGCGGACGCTGTACACGTACCGGCGCGCGGAGAGCGGCAAGTCGTTAAGCGCCATCAGCTTCGGATAGACGACCAGTTCGCTGGTCGCCGGCGTCCGCGCTTCGGACTTGACCTGCCAGCCGATCATGTCGCCCATGGAGATCGTATAGCTGGATACGGCGTAGCAGCCTCTCTGCGGACAGAGAACCTCGTGCTTGCGCACGATCTCCGTATAGGACGGAATGCTGAACAAGCTGGCATGGTTCTGCAGTTGATCGCCGCGGTTGATCGACGTGTCGGCTTCTTGCTGCTTGAATACGAGCTGCGCGGGCATGAGAGTCTCGACCCGCAGCCAAGGGAGAGGCAGACGCTTGCGGTTGGCGATCTTCTCGCTCAGCCATACCGTCTCTCCCGCGAACACCCGCGAAGAACTGAACGAACGGTCGTACGCGACCGATCGCATGCCGTAATAACGGTATGCCAGCCGCTGCAGCTGATACATGGCGACCAGCACGATCACGATCCACAGGATGATCGCCATCTCTTACTTCGACCCGATGGCCGACTCCGTCGGCACGGCGATGTCCGCCAGCAGCCGATCCAATAGCTGTCGCGTCCGCGACGCCTCGCCGCGGAACGAGTCGCGCAAGATGATGCGGTGCGCGAACGCCGGCGCGACGAGCGCCTTCACGTCGTCCGGAACGACGTAATCCCTGCCGCGTACGATCGCCCTGGCCTGCGCCGCCTTGATAAGCTGCAAGCTGCCGCGCGGGCTGACGCCGAACGCGACGTCCGGATGCGTCCGCGTCGCCGCGACGATCGCGAGGATGTACTGCACGAGCTCGTCGCTCACGAAGACGGCGGCCGCTTGCCGTTGAAGCTTGGCGATGTCCGCTTGTCCGATGACGGCTTGCAACTGCGCGAGCGGGTCGCCCGACGTGAATCTACGCAAGATCGCCTGTTCTTCCTCGGCGGACGGATACCCCATCGAGACGCTAAGCATGAAGCGATCGAGTTGCGCCTCCGGCAACGGGAAAGTGCCGTGGTTATCGATCGGGTTCTGCGTGGCGATGACAAGGAACGGCGACTCCAGCGGATAGGTCTGGCCGTCGATCGTCACCTGCCGCTCCTCCATGCATTCGAGCAACGCGGACTGCGTTCGCGGCGTCGCCCGGTTCAGCTCGTCGGCGAGCAGAACGTTCGTGAACGCCGGCCCGCGGCGAAGCTCGAAGCCGCCGGTCCGTTGGTTATAGAAGTTAATGCCCGTAACGTCCGAGGGCAGCAGATCCGCGGTGAATTGAATCCGCCGCACCTCGCAGTCGAGCGTCTTGGCTAACGTTTTGGCGAGAAGCGTCTTTCCGGTTCCCGGAACGTCCTCGAGAATGATATGCCCGGAAGCGAGCAGCGCGATCAGCAGCTGTTCCAGGACGTGCTCTTTGCCTACGACGACTTTGCCCACGTTCGCGATGACCGTGGACAGTTCATGTTGCGCGTTCGGTTCCTTCATACGAAAAAAAAAGCCCTCCCCCCATTTTCTACATTCTAGCAATGGTGGGGGAGAGCGTAAATTGTAACTTGCGCCGATCTTTTTCGGAGAGGCTCACATGGACGAAGCGGTCTGGACGCTACGCCAATACTTTCTCGCGCGCGACACCGGCAGCGGGCATCGGAGCGATCACGCTCGGCTTCGCCGTCTCCTCCGCGAGTCCGTACGGCAGGCACAGCGGCGCGCCGGTGCGCGGATCCGGAATGACGTCCGCGTCGATGCCGAATACGTCGCGCAGCATCTGGCTCGTCATAACTTCTTGCGGGTTGCCCTCGTACAGGACGGTGCCTCCCTTAAGCGCGACAAGATGCTGCGCGTACCGGGCGGCGTGGTTCAAATCGTGCACGACCATGATGATCGTCCGTTGTTGATCGCGGTTCAGCTTCTCGAGCAGCGTCATGACTTCGATCTGGTGCGCCATGTCGAGGAACGTCGTCGGTTCGTCGAGCAACAGGACGTCCGTGCCCTGCGCGAGCGCCATCGCGATCCAAGCGCGTTGGCGTTGGCCGCCGGACAGCTGATCGACCGAACGGTCGCGGAATTCGACCATGCCGGTTGCCTGAAGCGCCCACTCGATCATGCGATTGTCTTCGGCGGACAAGTTGCCGAAGCCCTTCTGGTGAGGATAGCGGCCGAACGAGACGAGCTCGCGAACCGTCAGCCCTTCCGGAGCGGTCGGGTTCTGCGGCAGAATCGCCAGTTGCTTGGCGACTTCCTTCGTCGGCTGGCGGTGGATGAGCTTGCCGTCCAGATAGACGCCGCCGTCGACTGGGTTCAGGATGCGCGCCATCGACTTCAGAATCGTCGACTTGCCGGAACCGTTGGCGCCCACTAGAGCCGTGATCTTGCCGTCCGGCACCTCTATGTTCAATTGCTGCACGATTTGTCTGCTGCCGTAGCCCAGGCATAACTCCGCCGTCCGCAAACGAGACATCTCTTCATCCTTCTTTCCGTTAATCATTGTGGTATGTATCCGAACTTTATCGTCTTGAGTAATGATAATGGTTCTCATTATCATTGTCAATGCTTAAAATGCTGGATTCGTCCGCTTTTCCGCCTTCCCGGCAACAGAAAAGCCCCGGCGCTAGGCCGGGACTCGCGAGCAAGCGCAAGGTCAATCTCCGCCGAACAAATCGCCGAAGACGTCCATGACGCTTTTCTTTTTCTTCTTGTACGGGTATTGGGAATGCTTGTGCTTGTCGCCGTAATACGGCTGTTGCTGCGGCGGATACCCTTGCTGTTGAGGCGGGTACTGCTGCTGCGGATACGCCTGCTGTTGCGGCGGGTAAGGCTGCTGCGGCTGTTGCGGATACGGCTGCTGCGGCGGATAACGGCGCTTGCGATCGTCGTCGTCGTCATCGTCGTCGCTGTAATACCATTGGTTGTATTGTTGGCGAACTTCCGTTACGCCCTGCATCAGCTTGTCTAACTCGCCGCGGTCTAACCAAACCCCTTTGCAATTCGGGCATACGTCGATGAGAATGCCGTCCTTCTCGACTTCTCTCATGCGAGTGCCTTCGCACACCGGACAATTCATACGAACCGTGCCTCCTCATCCGAATAGGTTACCCTACTTAGTACGGAAGATTCGCCATCCGGTTCCAATTCCGGAATCCGTCGCCCTCTATTGCCCCTTCTTGCCCGCGGCGATCCGTTCGGCCAGCTCGTTCAGCTCGGTCCATCGCTCGAGCAGCTCGTCGAGCTTCGACTCCAACTGCTGCTGCTCCGCCATCAACTGCTGCAGCAACGACGAATCGCTGCTGGCTTCCTCCATCCGGCGCGCCACCGCGGCAATCGCGTCTTCCGTCTCCGCGATCCAGCCGTCGATCTGCTCGAAGTCGCGCTGCTCCTTGAACGACATCTTGAGCGGGCGCTCCTTGCCGTCCGTCCGCGGCCCGGACGCCGCGGGCTTGGCCGATGCCGCCGGTTGGACGGACGCCTTCTCCTTTTCCTTCTCCGCTTCGCGTTCCCGGTATTCGGAATAGTTGCCGACGTGATGCGTGATGACGCCGTCGCCCTCGAACGCCGCGATCCGGTCGACCGTGCGGTCGAGGAAGTAGCGGTCATGCGACACCGTAATGACGACGCCCGGATAATCGTCCAAGTAATCCTCGAGCACCGTCAGCGTCGAGATGTCCAGATCGTTCGTCGGTTCGTCGAGCAGCAGCACGTTCGGAGCTCCCATGAGCACCCGCAGCAGTTGCAACCGGCGCTTCTCGCCGCCGGACAGCTTCGAGATGACGGCCCAATGCGTATTCGGCGGAAAAAGAAACCGTTCCAGCATCTGCCCCGCGGAGATCGTGGAGCCGTCGGACGTCTTCACCTGGTCCGCGCCTTCGCGGATATATTCCATGACCCGCAGCGATTCGTCCATCTCCTCGTGCTCCTGGCTGAACCAACCCAGGTTCACGGTCAGGCCGAGCTCGATCCGCCCCGCGTCCGGCGTCAGCTTGCCCGCGATCAGCTTCAGCAGCGTCGACTTGCCGCTGCCGTTCGGACCTACGATGCCGACGCGGTCTTCGGGCACCGCGATATAGTTAAAGTCGCGGATCAGCTTACGCCCTCCGAGGCTCATTTCCACGTGCTCCGCTTCGATAATCTTCTTGCCGAGCCGCGACGACGCGACCGACACGTCCAGCTTGCCGGCCGCTTGCTTCGGCGTCTGCCCTTTCAGGGCTTCGAACCGGTCGATGCGCGCCTTCTGCTTCGTCGAGCGAGCCTGCGCGCCCCGGCGGATCCAAGCGAGCTCGTTGCGAAGCAGATTCTGCCGCTTCGCTTCGGACGCCGCCTCGCGCTCTTCCCGCTCCAGCTTGAGCTCCAGGAACCGGCTGTAGTTCGCCTCGTAGAAGTAGGCGCGGCCTTGATCCAGCTCGATGACGCGGTTGCTGACGCGGTCGAGGAAGTAGCGGTCGTGCGTTATCATGAGCAGCGCGCCCTTGCGCTTCTGCAGCATGCCTTCCAGCCAAGCGACCGAATCGTTGTCGATATGGTTCGTCGGCTCGTCGAGGATGAGGATGTCCGACGGCTGCAGCAACGCGGCGGCCATCGCGACCCGCTTGCGCTGGCCGCCCGAGAACGTCGCGACCTGCTCGTCGTACCGATCGATGCCGAGTCTCGACAGCGCCGTCTTCGCCTCGCTCTCCATCTGCCACGCGTCCAGCTCGTCCATCCGGGCATTCGCCGCGATGAGGCGCCGTTGCACCGCCGCGTCGTCCGGACTCGATGCCAGCTCTGCCGTTACGTCCGCCAATTCTCTCACCGCCCGCAATTGCGGCGAGTCTCCGCCGAGCACGTGCTCCAGCGCCGTTTCGTTCGGCTGGAATACCGGGTCCTGCGCCAGCATGCGCAGCTTCACCGTCCGGCCGACGGATACGGTGCCCGAATCGGCGGGCAACAGTCCGGCGAGCACCTTCAATAGCGTGGACTTGCCCGTGCCGTTCACGCCGATAATGCCGATTTTGTCGCCCGAGTCCACGCCGAACGTTACGTTTTCGAACAATATTTTATCGCTGAAGCTCTTCGCGATTCGTTCCACGGACATTAAGTGCATGAAAGATCAACCTACTTTAACGTTATTGTGCGGAATCCATCTTACATCATAACACAAATCGCCTGACGCCTAAGCGCCAAGCGATTCGTTCGGGTTTATTCCAGGAAGTCCTTCAACCGCTTGCTGCGGCTCGGATGCCTCAGCTTGCGCAGCGCCTTCGCTTCGATCTGGCGAATCCTCTCGCGCGTGACGCCGAACGCTTGTCCGACTTCCTCCAGCGTCCGGGAACGGCCGTCGTCAAGCCCGAACCGCAGCCGCAACACGCTCTCCTCGCGTTCCGTCAGCGTCTCCAGCACGCCTTCCAGCTGCTCGCGCATGAGCTCGAACGCCGCGGCGTCGGCCGGCTCCATCGCGTCGCGGTCCTCGATGAACTCGCCGAGCTTGGAGTCGTTCTCTTCCCCGATCGGCGTCTCGAGCGACACCGGCTCCTGCGAAATCTTCATGATCTCCCGGATTTTCTCGAGCGGCAGCTCCATCTCCTTGGCGACCTCGTCGGGCGTCGGCTCCCGGCCGAGCTCTTGAAGCAGCTGTCTGGAGATTCGGATGAACTTGTTGATCGTCTCGACCATGTGCACGGGAATGCGGATCGTCCGGCCGTGGTCGGCGATGCTGCGGGTGATCGCTTGGCGAATCCACCACGTCGCGTACGTGCTGAACTTGAAGCCTTTGCGGTAGTCGAACTTCTCCACCGCCTTGATCAGGCCCATATTCCCCTCCTGGATCAAGTCGAGGAACAGCATGCCCCGGCCGACGTAACGTCTGGCGATGCTGACGACGAGGCGAAGATTCGCCTCCGCCAACCGTCGCTTCGCTTCTTCGTCGCCTTGCTCGATGCGGATCGCCAGTTCGACCTCGTCTTCCCCGGACAGCAGCTGGACGCGGCCGATTTCCTTCAAATACATGCGAACGGGGTCGTCGATCTTGACTCCCGGCAGCCATTTCAGGTCTTCGTCGTTCAGTTCGTGCTCTTCGTTGTGTTCGTACGTCATCGTGCAACCCCTCCTTGAGTAATCATCCCCGAGGCGGCTTGCCGCGTTCCGCCCATTGACGCTTCGAAGAAATTATGATATAGTGAAAAGAGACCTTTTTACTTAAAAGCGATTTTTCGTCGCTATCCGCCATTTTAACAAAATTTAATGACCATTTCAACTGTCAAAACCTTCTTGCAGCCCTGCAAGAAGGTTTTTCTACATATACGTATATCGGCCAAAAGGAGTTTCATCTGTATGCCTGTTCCCGTTCTTTCTTCCCGAGCTTTAAATCGGGCGCTGCTCGCCCGCCAGCTGTTGCTCGAGCGGGCGGAACTGCCCGCCCTGACCGCGATCGGGCGGCTCGCCGGCATGCAATCGCAAGCGCCGAACCCGCCGTACGTCGGTCTATGGACGCGTCTCTCCGGGTTCCGCCACGAGGAGCTGTCGCGGTTGATCGCTGACCGTTCGGCCGTGCGCTTGTCGATGATGCGGTCCACGATCCATCTCGTGACCGCCGAGGACGCGCTGGCGTTCCGCCCCTTGCTGCAGCCGGTCATGGGGCGCGCGCTTAAGGGCGCATACGGCAAACGCCTCGACGGCTTGCCGCTCGAAGAGATCGTTGCCGCCGGACGCGAGCTGGTGGAACTCTCGCCGCAGACGCTCGGCGAGCTCGGGGCCGCGCTGCAGGGCCGATGGCCCGACCGCGACCCCGCGGCGCTGGCGAACGCGGTGCGCAACCTGGCGGCGCTCGTCCAGGTGCCGCCGCGAGGCCTGTGGGGCGAGAGCGGACCGTCGGCGCATACGACCGCGGAAGCCTGGCTGGGCCGGCCGCTGGCCGAGGGCGAGATGCAGGAGCTCGTCCGGCGATACTTGGCGGCGTTCGGCCCCGCGTCCCCGAAGGATATGCAGGCTTGGTCCGGGTTAACGGGGCTTCGGGCCGTCTTCGCCGGCATGCGGGACGAGCTCGCCGCGTTCGCGGACGAGAACGGCAACGAGCTGTTCGACTTGCCGGGCAGCCCGCGTCCCGACCCGGAGACGCCAGCGCCGGCCCGCTTCCTGTCGGAGTTCGACAACGTCATCCTGTCCTTCTCCGACTATAGCCGTATCGTCTCCGCGCCCCATCGCAAGCTCGTCTGCTCGGACAACGGCATCATCCGTGCGGCGCTCCTCGTCGACGGCTTCGTCAAGGGACTGTGGCGGGTCGAGCAGAACAAGGGAGGCGCGGCGCTGGTCATCCAACCGTTCGAGACGCTATCGGCCGCCGATCGGGAAGCTTTCGCGGAGGAGGGCGAGCGGTTGTTAAGTTTCGTCGCTCCGGAAGCGGATTCTCGCGACATAAGGATCGAATGAAAATAGCCGGAGCCCAGCGTTGGGAGTCCGGTTTCTTGCGTTCAACGCCTGCGCTTGCCCGCGCTTGAAGCCTGCAGTTTCCGTTCGCCCCGAAATTCGTTAAAATAGGAAACAGTGCGCTCACGGAGCAGCTTAAGCAACCACGAATCGCAGCGGCAATTCATGGTATTGAAAGGAATTCACAAGCGATGATTATCAAACCGAGAACTAGAGGCTTTATTTGCACGACGGCTCATCCGACGGGGTGCGCGGCGCAAGTCCGGCAACAAATCGATTACGTGCAAGGCAAGCCCGGCATTCAAGGTCCGCGCAAGGCGCTCGTCATCGGCGCGTCCGCCGGCTTCGGACTGGCGGCGCGCATCGTGGCCGCTTTCGGCGCGGGAGCGGCTACCGTCGGCGTCTACCGCCAAGGCGAGCGCTCCGCGGGACGGACGGCATCGGCCGGCTGGTACAATTCGGCGGCATTCGAAGCGGCGGCGCAGTCTGCCGGTCTGCCGTCTTTCAGCGTCACGGGCGACGCCTTCACCGACGAAACGAAGCAGAAAACGGTCGACCTGATCCGCGAGAAGCTCGGACAAGTCGACCTCGTCATCTATAGCGTAGCGACCGCTCGCCGCACGAACCCGCGGACGGGAGAAACGTCGAACTCGGTGTTGAAGCCGATCGGCGAGCCTTACACGAACAAGACGGTCAACTTCCATACGGGCGAAGTGAGCCCGATCACGCTCGAACCGGCGACGGAGCAAGAAATCCGCGAGACGGTCGACGTCATGGGCGGCGACGACTGGCAGCTGTGGATCGACGCGCTGCGCGAAGGCGGCGTGCTCGCGGAAGACGCGACGACGGTGTCCTTCTCCTACATCGGATCGGGAATCACGCAGGCGATCTATCGCGAGGGCTCGATCGGCCAAGCGAAGGATCATTTGGAAGCGACCGCCCGGGAGATGCACGGGCAGCTGTCGGCGACCGGCGGCCGCGCGTACGTAACGGTAGCCAAAGCGCTCGTTACCCAATCGAGCTCCGCGATTCCGGTCGTGCCGCTCTACATCTCCGCCTTGTACAAGGTCATGAAGGAGAAGGGCATTCATGAAGGCACGATCGAGCAGATGCATCGGCTGTTCGCCGATCGGCTGTACGCGGGGGGCGAAGTACCCCTCGACGAAGAAGGCCGCATTCGGATCGACGATTGGGAAATGCGGGGCGACGTGCAAGAGGAAGTGGCGCGCATCTGGAACGACATCTCGACGGACAACATCGAGCGGATCAGCGACCTGGTGGGCTACCGCCGCGAGTTCTTCCAGCTATTCGGCTTCGAGACGGACGGCGTCGACTATGAAGCCGAGGTCGATCCCCAAGTCGAGGCAACGAATGTCTTCTAGGCGCGCGGGCAGCCCGCGACGCCGGGACCGGGGTCCTGCGCGTTGACGCGCTTCACCGGCCGAGCTTCCTCAGCGGGGTTGACGCTACTCGTCGCCGTACTGTCCGGCCTGCTGTTCTATGCGATCCATATGCCGATCCCTTGGCTGCTCGGGCCGATGATCGGCGTATGCGCGTTCGCCCGGACGGCGCGCTCCGTCAAGCTGTATTGGCCCGGCACGGTCCGCAACGCGGGGCTGATCGTCGTCGGCTACGCCATCGGCATCGCGTTCACGCGGGATACGCTGACCGAGATCGCGCGGCAGCTGCCCGCGATGGTGCTCATGACGACGTTGCTGCTCGCGCTCTGCGCGCTGATCGCGTACGGCGTATCGAAGTTCGCGCGCGTGCCGTATCCGACGGCGCTGACCGGCAACGTCCCCGGCGGATTAACGCAGATGGTGGCGCTCGCGGAAGAGACGAAGGGAATCGACATGACCGTCGTCACGTTCCTGCAGACGTCCCGGCTCATGATGATCGTCGTCGCCGTTCCGCTTCTCATCTTCAGCCCGTGGCTTGGCGTTGGATCCGATACCGGACATGCGGCGGAAGCAACCGTATTGGCGGCCGAGGCTCCATGGAACGAGCTATGGCCTAACATCCTGCCCTACGCCGCGCTCTGCACGGGACTTGCGCTGATCGCCGCCAAGATCAAGTTCCCGACGGCGTACTTGCTCGCCCCTCTGATCGCCGCCGCGGGGCTCCATCTGACGGGGTTGACCGCTCCCGCGCTGCCGTCGCCGATTCTCGGCGCCGCCCAGCTTATGATCGGCTGTTACGTCGGCCTGCTGCTGAAGCCGGAGAATCTGCCGAACAAGGCGCGACTCATTCTCGCCGCCGTCGTCAGCGGAATCGCGCTAATCGCGGGTGCATGCGGCCTCAGCTACTTGTTGACCCGCTTGCACGCGATGTCGCTCCCGACGTCGCTCCTCGGCCTCGCGCCGGGCGGCATGGACCAGATGGGCATCATCGCGCACGAGATCGGCGCCGACTTGTCGATCGTCACCTGCTATCAACTCTTCCGCACGTTCTTCATCTTCTTGGCGGTCCCGCCGCTGTTGCGAGTGTTGTTCAGGTACATGGGGAAAAGGGCCAGCGGCGGCGACGTTGGCGGAGGGGTAGCAAATTAGCGGTGTGCGAGGCCCTTATTCCGGCTTACTGGCGAGGTTACTTCGATTTAGAGGCCTCCAAGGCCCTTATTCCGGCGCACTTGCGAGGTTACTCCGATTTAAGGCCTCATAGGCCCTTATTCCGGTGCACGAGCGAGGTTACTCCGATTTAGAAGCCTCCTAGGCCCTTATTCCGACGCACGAGCGAGGTTACTCCGATTTAAGGGCCTCCAAGGCCCTTATTCCGGCGGCGCGCCGGCGATAGCCCCAACATACAAAAAATGGCGGCCCGAGGTTCCTACCTCGGGCCGCCTTCTTCTTTAGGTAACTTCCTTCAACTGCTTGCGGCTGTGACCGTCCAGCGCGTTCGCGTCGGGGATCTCACATCGCCTGCCGTTCATGTCGGTCAAGATGATGCGACCGCCGCCCGGGAACAGCATATGCTCGTGCAGGTTGCGCATCATGATCCGCGTCGGCCCGAGACTCGTCTGCAAGTCCCATAGCCACATATCCGCCCGCCGCTTCACGCGATCGACGCGCGTCACCAGCGGCAGGAAATAGCGGAATCGCAGCTCGGTATCGAGCTCTTCGGCGCTCTCGGCGTCCAGTTCCCCGATATCGCGCAAGATGCCGATCTCCTCGCCCTTCACGTCCCGAATCGAGATATACTCCCTCGCGTACGTGAACGGGAAAGCTCGGAAGATCATCAGTTCCGCGTAAGACTTGCCGTGGACGACTCCCTGCAGCACGCCTCCGCTCCCCCGGCTGAAGCTCGCCAGGTCCGGATCAATCAACGCGATCTCGTAAGGATCCTTCTCCTCTTGTACGGCCGCTATTGCCTCCTCGGCCTCCGCTTCCGTCTTCCATTCGGCCTTCTCTTCGGTTTCCGGCATTAACCTTCAACCCCCTTAATCTTCGACAGCTCCCGTTGCGCGTCGACCAGCTTGCGATAGAAGCCGCCTTCGATGTCCAGCAGCTCCTCGTGCGTGCCGACCTCGACGATCTTCCCATGGTCGAGCACGACGAGCCGGTCGGCATTGCGAAGCGTGGACAGCCGGTGAGCGATCGCGAACGTCGTCCGCCCCTTGATGAGCCGCGAGATCGCCCCCTGGATCTGACGCTCCGTCTCCGTATCTACCGACGCGGTCGCCTCGTCGAGGATGAGAATGCGCGGATCGTGAATGATGGCGCGCGCGATCGACACCCGCTGCTTCTCTCCTCCCGACAACCGGTGCCCGCGTTCGCCGACGCGCGTATCGTAGCCGTCCGGCAGCTTCACGATGAAGTCGTGCGCGTTCGCGATCTTGGCGGCGCGCATGATCTCGAATGGCGTTGCGTCCGGCTTCGAATACGCGATATTCTCGGCGATCGTCCCGTCGAACAGGAACGTCTCCTGCAGCACGACGCCGATCTGCTTGCGCAGGTCGGACTGGCCGATGTCGCGCAGGTCGTTGCCGTCGATGAAGATCGCGCCTTCGTCAACGTCGTAGAACCTGCAGATCAGGTTAATGAACGTCGACTTGCCCGCTCCGGAATGGCCGACGAGTCCGATCATTTCTCCCGGCTTCACGTGAAGGTCGACGTTCTTCAGCACCGGATGGTGCTTCTCGTAGCCGTACGTCACCCTCTTGAAGGACACTTCGCCTTTCAACGCGCCGATGCGCGCCGGCTCCCGGGCGTCCGGCACTTCCGACGGCGTATCCATGATCTCGAATACCCGGTCGGCCGCGGACAGTGCGTGGCTTGCCCAGTTAATCATCTGGCTGACCCATTGCAACGGTCCGAACAGCATGCCGAGATACACGATGAGCGCCAAGAGGACGCCCAGCTGCAACTCCCCGTTCATGACCGCCGAACCGCCGTTATACCAGATGAACAGCGTGCCGACGGCGGCGATAAGAGAGAAGAACGGGAAGACGCCCTGCCAGAACCCTTCGATGCGGATGTTATTGCGCACGACGTTGCGGTTCGCATCCTCGTACCGGGACATCTCGACCGGCTCCTGACCGAACGCCTTCACGACGCGTATGCCCTGAAGCGAATCGCCGACGAGCACGTTCAGACGGAAAATCGCGCGCCACTGCTGGTACCATCTGCGTCCGATTTTCGGCCATATCACCAAAGAGAATAAGATCATGACCGGCATCGGCAACAAGGCGAACAACGTAAGCTTCCAACTGAGTCCGAACATGATCGCGAAGATCGCGATCATCTTCAGCGATTCTCCGGCGACCCAGATGACGCCGTCCGTCATGAACTGCCGCATCGCCTCCGAATCGTTGTTCACCCGGCCGATAAACTGCGACGTTTGCCTGCGGTCGAAGAACGAGAGCGACAGCCGCATGAGCGCGTTGTAGACGTCCTTGCGCAAGTCGCCCATCAGCTTGGAGCCGACCCATACGCCGATCATTCCGCGCGCCGTCTGCATCGTCGCCTGCATGAGAGCCGTAGCGCCGAGCCCGAGCACGACGAGCAGGAGCGACGTTCCGACGCCGTCAGGCTGGAGAACGTCGTCGATCATGATCTTCGTCAAATACGGCGGGATCAGCTCGACCAGCGTCGTGAGAAGCAGCAGTACCGCCGCCGCGATCATCTGCGGCCGATAAGGCTTGGCGTATCGCAGCATGCGCCCGACGACTTTGCCGCTATTCTTGCAAGCCGGGCACGTCTGCGTCCCCTCGGACAGAGGCATGCCGCAGCTCGGACAATACCGCGGCAGCTCCTTCTCCGATACCGTCGGCCTCTCTTCCGCCTTCGCCATCGCGGTCAGCAGCTTGGCGGCGAAGCCGAACGCGGACGTAAGCGCCGCGGTGTACCTCGCCAGCACGAGAGGTCCTTGCTTCGTATCGGCGATCAACGCGCCGCCCCCGACGCCGCCGACCGCGCGCGCTTCCGTCATGTCCGCGATCGCGAAGCTCGCGCAGCGCTCCCCGTCCGGTTCCCACATCGATACTTCTTCCTCCGTGATCGTAAGCCACAACGTCGCGAAACGGCCGTCTTCCCGCAAGTCCGTTTTGGTGCCGAACAAAGCATCTCCGGTTAATTGTTTCCGAATGTTATCCGGTAACTCGTTAGCTATCGACATATTCTCCTCCGCCCCAAGCGATCGTCCTTCAATGAAGAGCAAAGCCGGAATTCCCATATAGAGAAATCCGGCCATTCCCGCTTATTCCTGCTTCGTTACTTGCTCCGAATGCCCGGACCGACGAATTCGAACCGGTTCACGTTGAACAGGAAGCCGTCCCCGCCTTTGAACACGAAGTAGATATCGTGCTGTCCTTCCGGCTTCGACTGAAGCGTCGATTCGATCGTCTCCCACTTCTGCCAATCGCCCGTGCTCTTGACTTGCACGCTCGTCAACAGGGGTCCGTCGACCGCGTCGGCGCGCATCTCGATCGTGCCGCCCGCTCCCGCGGAAGACACTCTGTACCGGAGCGAATCGATGCCATGCAGATTCATCTGCTTCCACATGATCCAATCTCCGTTCTCGATGAACGCGACGCTCTTGCCGCCTCCGGTGTCTGACGTATCTTCCTCTTCGACGCCGTGCATTTCGTCGGCATGCTCGGCCTGCTTATCCTTCGAATGCAGCTTCACCGTCGCCCTGCCCGTCAACGCGGGAACCGCGCCTACTCCGTTATCCGTATACGACGCTTCGATGACGTAGAACGTATTCTCGATATTCGTGTCCGACTTGACCGTCTTGAACCCGCCCGAGCAGCCGGTATGATTCGTATCGGCGTGCACGTGCTCGTCATGGCCCAAGCTTGGCAGCAAGCCGACTTTGTCGCAATTGATCGCGCTATCCTCCGTATCCGTCGCCGAGATCGTATACGAAATCGTATCTTCCCAAGCGAAGAAGCCTCCGTTAAGCGGCGTATCGATCTTCACCTTCGGCGCATTGTTGCCGACGACGATCGTCAGGTTCGCGTTCGCCACGCCGCCTTGATCGTCTTCCACCGTCAGCTTCGCCACGAACTGCCCGTTGTCCGCGTATGTGTGGGAAGGGCTCGGTTCGGTCGAATCGACCGTGCCGTCGCTCTCGAAATCCCACTTGAACGTGAACGGATTGCCTTCCGGATCCTCGGTGCCGTCCGTTCGGAATTGAACCGCGAGCGGCCCCATGCCGTCCGTCTTGTCGGCCTCGAGCTTGATGACCGGGGACTTGTTCACGCCGCCCGTGTACTTGATCTGCACGAGCATCGCGTCGTTGTTCTCGCCCCAGCCCGTGCCGTACTCGATCAAGTACATCGTGCCGTCCGGCCCGAACGTCATATCCATCGGACGCTTGAAGTCCATGTTCGGCAGGAACGGGTTGATCTTCAGCAGGTTGCCGTCCTTGTCGAGTTTCACTTCCTTGATCCAGTTGCGGGACCATTCCATAATGAACAGCGTTCTGTCGAAGTACTTCGGGAACTTATTCTGCGATTGCAGCTCCGCGTCGAACTTGTAGATCGCGCCGGCCGACGCCGTGCGTCCGCCCGGTCCGATCTCCAGCTCCGGGAACTCCTTGCTCGCGCTGTACGGATAATAAATGAGAGCCGGCTGCGCGGGCGGCAGGTTCGCGATGCCCGTATTGTTCGGCGAGTCGTTGACGATGTTCGCGCAATCGATCTTCGTGCGGAACGCGCCCGTCAAGAAGTCGTAGTCGTTATAAGGCTTATTGTCCGCGATGCAGAACGGCCAGCCGTAGTTGCCCGCCGTCTTCGCCTGGTTGATCTCGTCGTAGCCCATCGGCCCGCGCGTGATCTTGTCCTGCCCGGCATCCGGTCCGACCTCGCCCCAGTACAGCCAGTTCGTATACGGATCCGTCGCGATCTTGAACGGATTCCGGTTGCCCATGACGTAGATTTCAGGCCGCCCTTGCGAGCCGTCCGCCGGGAATAGGTTACCTTCCGGAATGTCGTACGTACCGTCGTCCTTCGGCTTGATGCGCAGTATCTTGCCGCGCAGGTCCTGCGTGTTGCCGGACTTCCCTTGCGCGTCCCACTTGGCGCGGTCCTTCCGTTCGTCCATCGGCCCGAAGCCGTCGGATTCGAACGGGTCGGTATTGTCGCCGAGCGCGACGAACAGATTGCCTTCGGAGTCAAAGTCCAAGTCGCCGCCCGCATGGCAGCACTCCGTCCGGTCGATCGGCGTCTCGAGGATTACCTTCTCGGAGGCGGCGTCCAGTTGTCCCTCGTCTCCCATCGCGAACCGGGACAGCCGGTTCACCGGCTGATCCTTCGGCGAGTAATATAAGTACAACCAAGCATTGTCCGCGAACTTCGGATCGAGAGCGAGGCCGAGCAGACCGTCCTCGTGCTCGAAGTAGACCGGAATCTTCGCCGCCAACGTCGTCGCGGCTAGCGCCGGATCGTAGACTTTCAGGTTGCCGGACCGTTCGATGAAATACACTTTGCCGTCCGGAGCGACCTTGAGCGCCATCGGCTGGGACAAGCCCGTCTGGAGCGGGATTTTCTCGAAGGAGCCTTCGTAATCGGTCGCGGAGCAGTCGCCTTCGGCCTGTCCCGCCGCCCATTGGATCCCCCCGAGCACGTGTTGCATGAACGCCGGTTCGGCGAAGCTCTCGATCGAATGTCCGCCTCCCGTATACCAAGCGCGTCCGCCGTCGTAATTCTGGCACCACGCCGTCGGATGGTCGAAGCCCATGTTGCCGCCCTTATAGCTCTTCTCGTCCAACGTGGCGAGCACGTGTACCTTGCCCCGCGGATTGTCCTTGAAGTTATACCATTCGTCCGTGCGCGTCCATACGCCGGGCAACTCGGCCGTCGACGGATGGGAAGCGTCCGCCACGACGACGTTCGCAGATTGCGGCTCCGGATGATCCTTGAAGTACGTACCGACGAGCTCGCCGTACCAAGGCCAGTTGTATTCGGTATCCGAGGCCGAGTGAATGCCGACGTAGCCCCCGCCCGCTTGGACGTACTTCTCGAACGCGGCCTTCTGCGCCGCGTCGAGCACGTCTCCCGTCGTGCTCAGGAAGACGACCGCCGCGTATTGCGCGAGGTTCGTCTCGGTGAACGCGGAGGCGTCCTCCGTCGCGTCCACGCTAAAGTGATTATCCGAGGACATCGCCTTGATCGCCTCGATGCCAGCGGGAATCGAGTCGTGCCGGAAGCCCGCCGTCTTGGAGAAGACGAGCACCTTATAGATGAGATGGCTCTTGTCGTCCGAAGCGCGCTTCGCCTCGAACTGCTGCCAGACCAGTCCGCCCGCCGCGAGCACGCATACGATCAGAATGTAAATTAGATTGCGCCTCGTCTTGCCCGTTATGTTAAACATCGATTCTCGCCTCCATAATCTGTAAGCCCCCTGTGACACTCTTATTTAACCGCTTCCGCGGGGCCGGCGCCATGAGACGATGTTAAACTTTACTCCCGCAGGATTAGCCAAAGCCTTGAACGCCAAAAAGACCGGAAATGCCCTATTCGGCATTTCCGGTCTTCGAACCCTTTATTCACCGCGCGTTACGGAACTCCGTCGGCGTCATATCGTACTTCTTGCGGAACATCTGGGTGAAATGGCGAACGTCGTTGTAGCCGATCCGTTCCGCGATGTCCGCCAGCCGGAGCTCGGACCCGGAGAGCAGCGCCTTCGCCTGCTCGAGCCGAAGCGAAGTGACGTAATCCTTATAACCCTGCCCGGTCTTCTGCTTGAACAGCAAGCTGAAGTAGGCGGGATTCAGGAAGACGACCGACGCGATCTTCTCGAGCGACAGCTCGTCGGCGTAATGAGCTTGAATATATTGAAGCGCGATCTCGATCGCCTTGTCTCCGCCGCTCTCGATCGTCTCGAACTTGCCCAGGGCGGAAGCTTGTCGGAACTGCGCCACGACGCCCGGCACGTCGCGAATTTCCGTCAACCGGTCGGAGCTCAGCACCTGGAACGGAATCTTGAGGTAATGCTTCAAGTGCGACTTCAAGTCCGCCAGCAGCGTGCCGATCGCGTCGAGATCCTCGAGCGTAACGAGTCCGAGCAGGCTCTGCCGGTCTATCGAGATGACGAACCCGTCGCCCCGCATGTCGATCAATTCGGCCAGCACGTTCTCCACGATGAAGTGCTCCAAGTGCACGTTCTTCGTCCCCGCGTCCAGCGTGATCATGACCAAGTAATAGGACGGATGCCGCTCGGAGAACGGCTGAAGATCGACCTTGCCCAGATCGAGCCCTGCCGCGAGCCGCTGGAACACCGCTTCCCGCAGGAACTTCAGCCCGTTGCGCAGGAGCGCCCCTTCGCGGGTCGCCTCCCGCTCGCGAGCGACCTCCGCCTGCAGCGTGTCGATCAACTCGGCCAACCGCTGCTTGCCGATCGGCTTGAGCAGGTAATCCCGCGCCCCTAGCTGCACCGCCTTCTGCGCGTAAGCGAACTCGGAATGCGCCGAGATAACGACCCACTTCACGTTCGGGTACTTGCGCCGCGACACCTTCATGAATTCGAGTCCGTTCAGGCCCGGCATCAGAATGTCGGTCAGCACGATATCGATCGGCTCCCGCTCCATAATGTCCGCCGCCTCGGATGCGTCCGCGGCAGCGTGCACTTCGAACGAGGGATATTGCGCCAGAATCGTCCTGCTTACGCCTTCCCGGATGACGCTCTCGTCGTCCGCGATCAAGATCTTCATCGTATGTCACCTCTCTCCGGGACGAGCCAGACCCGGATCCGCACCGACGTGCCTTCTCCCGGAGCGCTATCCACGCTTAATCCGTAGCTTTCCCCGAACATATGCTTCAATCTTCGCTGCAAATTCGATATGCCGATGCCTCCGGAAGCTAGCGCGACATCGTCAACCGGTTCGACGGCGGCGGCCGCGGCCCCGACCGGGACGACCATCGCGTTCGGCTCCCCTCCCTGAGGCTCGAGCGATCCCCGAAGCAGCTCCAGCCGCTCCGGCGACATGCCCACGCCGTTGTCCGACACCGTAATCGTCAGGCTGTCTCCGTCCCTCGTCGCGAACACGCTCAGCTTGCCGTCCCGGCCGAGCGGCTCGAGTCCGTGCTTCACCGCGTTCTCGATGATCGGCTGAAGCGTCATTTTCGGTACCCGTACCCCGCGCCATTGTTCGTCGACGTCGATGTCGACGCTGAGCCTTCCGTGCAGCCGCAGCTCGATGATCGTCAAGTAGTGCCTGATCTGCTCCAACTCGGCGCCCAGCGTCGCTTCTTCCTCCCAATGGCTGCTGTACCGGAACATATGGGATAACGCGAGCACGACTTCGGCCAAGTTGTCGTTGCCCTTCTCGTCGAGCAGCCAGTAGATCATGTCGAGCGTGTTGTACAGAAAATGAGGATTCACCTGCGACTGGAGCGCCTGCAGCTCGGCGTTCTTCTCGCTGACGGACGATATCTTGACCTGTTCGATAAGCTCCGCGATTCTCGCCACCATGTGGTTGAACGAATCCGCCAGCTGACCGATCTCCTCGTACGACTGAATCGTCAGCACCCGGTTGAAGTTCCCCGTCTCGACCTGCTTCATCTCCCGGACGACGCGCCTGATCGGCGAGGAGATCGTGCGGGAACCCCAGATGGCGATGACGATCGACAAGCAGACGAGCGCGGCCATCACGACGATCAAATAACGTTGCATGCGCTCCAGCTCGACGTTCAGATCGGCTTTGGGCGTACGGCTGATGACCGTAAGGCCGGCGGAAGGAACGTTCGCGTTCACGATCAGCTGTCCGCCCTCGCTATACACGCCCTCGTACTGCCTCTCGATGAAGACGTCCAACTCCGCGCTTCCGGGAAGGTCCGCTCCCTCGGTGGAGGCGAGCACTTCGCCCGTCTCGGAGACGATGAAGGCATCCCCGTGCTCGCTGAGCTGCAGGTTCTCCATCGCCGACTGGATCGTGCGCGGCCTGGCCTCGAACAGCACGACGCCCGCCGGCTCGTATTGGTTCAAGTCGTAGATCAATCTCCCGAAGGCGAACACGGGCTGTTCCTGCGACGTGTCGATGATCGAGGAAGGGAACACGCCCAGCCATACCATGCGTCCCTGCGAGCCCTCCAGTTTCTTGAACCATTCCCTGCTTCGGTACTCGGGATCGATGATGTTCGAGTAATCGCCGTAGCTGATCACTTTGCCCTTCGGGGTGATAATATGGATGCCCATTAAATCTTCCCGAGAATAGTAAATAGCGCTGATCATGTTCGTGATCGAGCGCTCGTTAATGAATTCGACTGCCGGGTTGACGTCCTTCTGCGACAGCAGCCGAATGATATCCGTATTCGCACTGATGGACCTCGACAAGCTGTCGTAGCCCTTGAGCAGCAGATCGAACAAGTTGACCGTCTGCGAGCTGTTCTTCTGCGACAAGTCGGATACTTTGTCACTGAAATCGGAAGACGTCCGAGTGTAGAACAGCCCGCTGACGATCAGCAAGATCGCCGTCATGCTCACGAGGAACAACAGGAACAGCCGGGATTGAATCGTATTGTAAGTAAGCCATCGCACGACGAGCGACTCCTTCGATAGAACGTAGTCCGGGAACGGAATGACTGGCGAACACCTTGCTTAGCCTTTGACGGCGCCGGCTACCATGCCCTTCGTTATTTTATCGGAGAGGAAGAAGTACAGCAAGATGACCGGCAGCGCGCCCATGACGAGGAACGCGCCGATGCTGCCGAAGTTGACCTGGTACTGGCTCACGAACGAGTATACCCCGAACGGCAGCGTCTTGAGATCCTCGGACGAGATGAACGTCGCGGCCATGATGTATTCGTTCCAGATGTTGATGAACGTCAGGATACACACGGTTACGACCGGCGGAATCGAGATCGGAATGATAATCGACCAGAACGTCCGGTACGTGTTCGCGCCGTCGATGACGGCCGATTCCTCGATCTCGTGCGGGATTCCCTTCATGAAGCCGCTCAGGATGAATACCGCGATCGGCGTCGCGAACGCGACGTACGGCAGGATCAGCGCAAGACGCGTATCGAGAATGTGCGCGTCTCTGAACATGATCATGAGCGGCAGCAGCGTCGCTTGCATCGGAATCATCATACCGAGCAGGAAGACGAGCATGACCGCGTTGCCCCACTTGAACCGGAACCGCGTAATCGCGAACGCGACCATGGCGCTCAGCAGAATGACGAGACACATCGTGATGACGGTAATGATCACGCTGTTCGTGAGATATTGCAGGTAATGGCCGGCCTTATAAGCGCTGGAGTAGTTCTCCCAGACCGGCGACTTCGGCAAGGAGAAGAACTCGCCGCTCAGAATTTCCTCGTTCGACTTCAAGGAGTACAGGAGTAGCCACAGTAACGGGTACAACTGCGTAACGCACAGAATCGCGATCAGAACATACACGATTCCTTTTTTGATTGAATTGGACATTGCCGTGTATCTCCTCTCTAGGTGTATCTGCGCTCTACGCGATTCATAATCCCGTTAATGATTACCGTGAACACGAGACACAGAATGACGAGGAACGAAGCCATCGCGCTGCCGTAACCGTATTGCAGGGACAGGAACGAGCTGTTGTACATATGCGTCGAGATGACGTCCGTCGCGTGAGCCGGACCGCCGCCCGTCATAACCATGACCATGTCGAACGACTGCAAGGAACCGATGAACGCGAGGACAAGCGATATTTTAAAGATCGGCACGATCATCGGGAGCGTAATGTAACGGTCGGCCTTGAAGCCGTCCGCGCCGTCGATCTTCGCCGCTTCATAGATTTCGCTAGGAATGTTCTGGACGCCGGTGAACTGGATCAGCAAGTGATAGCCGAAGTACTGCCACAGCGACACGATATAGATGCTGTACATCGCAATGTCGGGATCCGTTAACCAGCCGCGCTTCCAGCTGTCGAGTCCGAGCGTGTCGAGCAAGCTGTTGAGCATGCCGCCCATCGCCTCGGGCTTGTAGATCGTGCTCCACAATTGGCCGATAATAACGACCGATAGAATAACCGGCGTGAAGTACAACGATACGAATCGATTCGGCTTGCGCAGGAACCGAACGAGCAAGATCGCCACGAAGAGGCAGATCGGAATTTCGAGCATCGAGAATACGGCGTACATCAACGTATGTCTGACCGCAGGCCAGAAGTAAGGATCGTCGAACAGCATCTTGTGCCAGTTGTCGAAGCCGACGTGCTTCGCGGTATTAATGCCGTCCCAATCGAGCGTGCCCGTGTAGAACGACACGATAATCGGAATGAATACGATGCAAATATAGAGTAACAACGCCGGTAGGATAAAGACGGCGATCGTGCGGGCAGGTACCTTCAGGACGTTCAAAGACTGTCGCCTCCTTCATAAGAAAACTCGAATGGCGAAGGGGTGCCTTAGCCCCCCTTCGCGAACATTCAAGTTGATCGATGTGTGCGGTATTGCTTATTTGTTAGCTTCGAAAGCGGTTTGGTGTTCCTTGGCAACCGCAGCCGGGTCGACTTTCTGTACGAACATGTTCTGCAGGCTGTTCAAGTGAACTTGCGATACCGCAGGCTTCATCGTGTTATCGAACGACAGGTCGCCGCCGTTGATCTTGTTGAACAGATCCGCTACGGAGATCGCCAGATCGGAGTATCCCGCTTCCTTCAGGTCGCCTACGACTTTTTGCGGTTGACCTACCGCGTTCTTCAGATCGAACTGCGTCTTAGGCTGGTTCGATGCGAAGAAGTGCAGGAAGTCTTTCGCGACGTCGATATGCTTGCTGTTCGCGGAGATCGCGAACGCCGTGCCCGGAGCGAGCATGAATTGGTTCGGGTCGCCTTTGCCGTTAACGGTAGGGAATTGGAACGCCGCCGTGTTCGGACCGGCCGTCGATGCGTCGACCGAACCCGTCTCCCACGTGCCGAGCATGTACATAGCCGCTTGACCGGATTTGTACAGGTTAGCGCCTGCGTTAACGTCGAGAGCAGTCGCGCCTTCCGGGAAAGCACCGGCTTGGATCAGCTGTTGGAACGCGTCCACGGCTTCCACGAACGCCGGATCTTCAAACGTCTTCTTGCCTTCCATGACGTCTTGCAGGAAGCCTGGGCCGTTGTTCGTGCGGAGCAGGATGTTCATGAACATGAACGAGCCGGTCCACGTGTCTTTCTCGCCGATCGCCATTGGGATGACTCCGGAAGCTTTCAGCTTCTTAACATCCTCGATCAACTCTTCGAACGTTGCGGGAGGAGCAGCGATGCCCGCTTTCGCGAACAGGTCTTTGTTGTAGTACACGACTTCGATGTTGTTGCCGTCAGGAAGCGCGTAGATGTTGTTCTCGAAGCTGTAGTAGTCGAGCAGGCCCGCTTGGTACGTGTCTTTCAGGCCATCCTTCTCGACCATGTCGTTCAGCGGAGCGAACAGGCCCGCTTCTACGAACGGTTGCATTTGAGCTGCCGGGTTTACCATCGTGATGTCGGGAATCGTCTTGGAAGCCGCTTGCGTCTTGAGCTTCTGTTTCTGTTGGTCGGTGCTCAGCGTGTCGAGCTCGATCGTAACGTTCGGGTGCTCTTTTTTGTAAGCCGCGATCGTTTGCTTCAAGCCTTTCGCCGTAGGCGTCGTTTCGTCGACGTAGATGTTCTGCAGCGTGATCGTGACTTTCTCGCCGTTATTGACTTGGCTAGCCGCAGGGCCGGAAGCAGCCGGCTCGGAAGCACCAGGAGAAGAGGTGTTATTGTTGTTCTCGTTGTCGGATCCGCATGCCGCCAAGCTGAGCGTCAGCACGGATGCCGCTGCTACTGCGCTTAGCGCTTTGAACTTGTTTGCCATTGTCTAATATCCCCCTTGCGTGAATGTATCCCTATTATGGTACAGGCTTAGGATGCCTAACAATGCGGTAACTTTATGAGTTAAGGTTCACTTTTTTTAGGTCGTAAGACGGCGAACGGTCCGCAGAACCTAAAAAAAACCACACTCCGGATCGCGGAGCGCGGCTTGTTGCTGCGGTAACCCTGCTTATCCTTAAGCGATGCCCCGCCGCGACGCGGCTGTGGTACACTGGGAGAAGCGATTTCGATGATAAAGGGGATATTGTTGCGATGAAGCTGGCGTCTTGGAACGTGAACGGATTGCGGTCTTGCGCGAACAAAGGATTCTGCGATTACGTAAAGCAGTCGGAGGCGGACATCGTCTGCGTGCAGGAGACGAAGCTGCAGGAAGGTCAGATCGAGCTGGCGCTCGGGGAGGAATTCCAGTCTTATTGGAACTACGCGGTGAAAAAAGGCTACTCCGGCACCGCCGTCTTCACGAAGCGAGAGCCGCTGTCGGTGCGCTACGGCATCGAGGACAACGAGGAGCCGGAAGGCCGGATATTGACGCTCGAGTTCGAGACGTATTTCCTAGTGACGGTGTATACGCCGAACGCGAAGAGAGATCTGTCTCGGCTGGATTATCGCATGGAGTGGGAAGATCGGTTCCGCGCTTACTTGCTGGCGCTCGACGAGGTGAAGCCCGTCGTCGTCTGCGGGGACTTGAACGTCGCCCGCGAGGACATCGACATCAAGAACGCGAAAGGCAACCGCGGCAACTCGGGCTTCACCGATGAGGAGCGGGGGAAAATGCGGGACCTGCTCGCCTCCGGTTTCGTCGATTCGTTCCGCCATCTGTATCCGGATCGCGAGGATGCCTTCACGTGGTGGTCGAATATGCCGGGCGTTCGCGCGCGGAACGTCGGGTGGCGGATCGACTACTTCCTCGTATCGGAGCGGCTGGCGCCGGCGATCGTCGAGGCGGGCATCGACGCGCACGTGCTCGGCAGCGACCATTGCCCGGTTACGGTGACTCTCGCGATCGATTGACGCGGGGGCGGGGTGGCGGGCGGCGATTTAGCGCTGTGTGGTAGCGTTATTTCGGCGCGGGCGACGGGGACGGCGATTTAGCGCTGTGTGGCAGCGTTATTTCGCCGCGGGCGACGGGTTCGGCGATTTAGCGCTGTGTGGCAGCGTTATTTTGGCACGGACGCAGGGCGCGGCAATTTAGCGTTGTGTGGTAGCGTTATTTCGGCGCGGGCGACGGGTTTGGCGATTTAGCGCTCTGTGGCAGCGTTATTTCGGTGCGGGCGCCGAGTTCGGCGATTTAGCGCTGTGTAGCAGCGTTATTTTGGCGCGGGCGCCGGGTTCGGTGATTTAGCGCTGTGTAGCAGCGTTATTTCGGTGCGGGCGCCGGGTTCGGTGATTTAGCGCTGTGTGGTAGCGTTATTTCGGCGCGGGCGCAGAGTTCGGCAATTTAGTGCTGTGTCATAACGTTACTTCGACGCGATGACTTCCGGTGGCCGCCAGCCGCCCTGCAGCTCGCGGATCGAATATCCGAAGTCCATCTGGAGATGCGGATAATCGGGGAAGCTCTCCCAGTCGCCGCCCCAGGCAAAGCCGAGCTGCTTGGCTATCGTCACGACTTCCATCCAATCGGCTTCGCCGTTGCGGTTGCCGTCGTACTCAATGTCCCAGATGGCCTTGCCTTCGGGCGTAAGCAACGCAAAGTCGATCGCAAGTCCGTAATTATGGTAAGACTCGCCGCCCTTGGCTTTCGTGACGATCGACCCTTCGTCGGTCCTGCCTTGGCGGTACAGCGCATCTTGCTCCTTGCTGCTGCGGAAGTCGTCCGAGATTAACACGTCGATGCCCTCGGCCTTGGTCAGGTCGACCAACAGATCTCGATTCGCGGCTACGACAGGATGAAGCCCCGTCACATCGGGCACCTCGCGGAACCAATTGATCGGGATCAGCCGTTCGGCGAGACCCGCTTGAATGAGAATATAGCCGACTCCAACCGTAAGCAGCGCTCGCGTCAGCCATCGAACATGCCGGTTGGCGCGCTTCCTCGCGGCTGTCGCCGGAACGCGTAACGGCTTCGGATTCGGAGCAGGGATCATATCGGGCATACAAGTACCTCACTTATTCTCTATTTCGCGTGCGACTCTCGCACTCTATCAATAGCATATCCACTCTATCGATAATTATAAGATACCGACACCGCCGCAGAAAGCGACAAAGGTTGGGTACGCTACTAGACTGGAAACCAGGTACTCGCTCGCACCGCGCTATTTCCACCAACTTCCGCCCTATTGCCTGCGTAACTCGATACCACCGCGCTATCCTCACCCGCAACTTCCGAATCGCCACCGTAACTCGCCCGCACCGCGCTACTCCCTCCCGCCACCGACCACTCGCCGCCCCCCAAACTAAAGAAGCCGCCCCGAGTCCCCTCGAGACAGCCTCTTCGGCTACTTACCTTCATTGCTTCCGACCCGTGTAGATGTGGATCGCATCCCGCAGGAACGCCGCCGTGCCCGGCTGCTCCTTGTCGTAGTACGCCGTGAACCGCTCGTCGTCGACGTACATCTGGGCGAGGTTCGCGTGCGCTTCCGGGTTGTATTCGTTCCAGTGGAACATCAACCAACGCTTGTGCATGTCCGCCGCCCGCTGCGCCAGTTCGCCCGCCGGGTCGTTCGTGCGGAGCGCCTCAGCCAGCGTCTTCGCTACGTCTTCGCCGAGCTTCGTCATCTCGTTGTACTTCTCTTCGCTCATGCCTTGCAGCTTGGCGTTCGACTTATTCACGGCGTCTTCGCCGTACTTCTCCCGGATTTCCTTACCGTACTTCTGCTCATTCTCGTCGATCAGCTTCTGCTTGAACCCTTCGAACTTCTCTTGGTCGCTCATCGTCACTCTTCCTTCCGTTAGCGCGATCGTCTTCTCCACGTTCGCAATGAGTTGATCGAGCTGCCTTCTCCTCTCGAGAAGCTGCTCGCGATGCTCCTTCATGGCGGCGGTTCCGTCGAACGACGGATGGGTCACGAGCTCCTTGATCGTATCCAGCGGGACGCCGAGCTCGCGATAGAACATGATCTGCTGCAGTCGCTCGACTTCCTTCGCGCCGTAGATCCGGTAACCCGACGAGTTCGTTCTGGCCGGCTTCAGAATATCGATCCCGTCGTAATACCGAAGCGTGCGCGTGCTGATTCCCGCTAGCTGCGCCAATTTCTGCACCGTGTACTCCATGTCATCACCCCCTGAACTAACGGTACACCTTGACGCAACGTCAATGTCAAACGCTAATTTCGAATTTTTTCTTAACGATAATTCAGCTCGAATTATTCGTCCTTTTCCTTGCGACCGAACGAAATTTGATTAGGCAGATTCTCGACGTCCAATCCTTGATAAATCTCCGATAAGTTTGGAACGTTCTCCTTGGTAAGAATAATTCCCTGAAGCACATCGCCTATAATTCGCAAATCATCTTCGCTATACGAAGTCATATCGCTCGCGGAGATTCGAACCGTCTTGCCCAAGAATCGCGATAACCCGGTAACGAGTTGTTCCCGCTCCCCGCTTGTTAAGCTCTCATAGCGCGATACGATCAGTTCCATTGCGCTCATTCAGACACCTCCGTCACAGCTCCAACGTATCCTTCACCAAGAGCCCGTTATAGCCCGCCACCCCGTCCAGCTTCTCCGTCTCCAACGTCCCCAAGTCGTGAATCTCCCACTCGTCGCCGTCTAGCTTCAACGCGACTTCCAGATGCGCGGCCAAGCCGATCGCATACCAGAGGTTGAGCGTGAAAGTGAACCGGATCGTGTCGGGCGATACGTATCGGCTATCGATCGGCGTCCACGTGAACGCGCGAGACGGATTGCCGTCCGCCTTGGCTTTCGCGAAGTCGGCCTGCATTCGCTTGAGACCCGGATTGCGCAGCGCCTGCCGCGAAAATAACCCCTTCAGCCGTTCCGCATCTACCACGGCTCCCGCGTCCACGCCCTCCGTCAGGCCGAGCTCCTGTTCGATCAACTCCGTATAACGAGTCGTAATGCCCAGCAGGCGGTTGTACTCGTCGGATAGATCCGTCACGCTTACGACCGTCAGCGTTCGCTCCGCCAGGTTCGGCGATAACCGGAGCTCGCGGCTGCCGCTCGCGATCGTCCGGACGACGAGTTCTTCCCCGTCGCGCGCGACCGGTATATTGACGTCGATCGGGAGGATCGCGCTCTCTTGCCTTCCCGCTCCGGCCATCTCGTAGACGAATGTCAGCGGGAACGCCTCGCCCTTCTCCGTGACCGCGTATGCCAGCGTCTCCCGAATCCCTCCGTCGTAACCTTGGCTGAACCGATAATCCCGAGGCCGGAACAAGACGATATCGAAGCCGTCCATCTCGTAGCTGGCCATGGAACCGATGGAACCTTCCAGCATCAGCGTTACCCCTTCGAGCTTCGGCAGCTCCAGGCGCTTCCCGCCCTTGGTCGCGAACGTCATCCGATAATCGCCGTGGAAGTCCGACGCTCCCCCGTCCCTCATAGAAGCTTCTCCCGGCTCCGCGCGCAGCTCGATCGTCCCGAATCGCGTTACGCCACGGGCGCGCAGCGCCCGATCATCCCCGATCTTCACATGCTCGCCGCCATTCGTCCACCACTCGCTCGTGCCCTGCTGCTCCGCGAACGAAGCCGGAATCGCGGGCAGTCTCGTTGCCCCGGCGACCGCTTCCTTCACGATCGGCACGTAGTCGATTCGATGTTCATAACGCCGCGTATAGATCAACCACTTCCCCTCGTATACGTTCGGCGTCGCGAAGATCATTTCTCCGTTACGTGCCTCGCCCGAATCGCCGTCGACAAGCTGCCACGACCGGTCGCCAGTCTGCCAGGCGAACACATCGCTCGTCTCTTCCGACCGAAGCTGCACGTACAACGCATCTCCATCGTAGATCGGGGCCGCTTCCGGCTGCGGTTGCCAGATCAGCTTCTTTTCCCGATTGGCCAAGAGGAATGGCACCGGATAGGAGTAGCCGTAGAACAGATTCCGGCGCACGATCTCGGGCTGAGCCAGCTCGCCCGGGTCGTTCGTCGTCTTGTAATCCGTCAGCTCGCCCGTCTCGATATCGAGCAACTTATAGGTAACGTCGGTCTTGGTCGGGTCGCCTGTTTCTTGCGGAGTCGCGCGATAATATTCCAGCCACACCCGGCCATCGTCGGCCCAGCCGTATACGTTCATGCGAAGCTTCGAACCCGCCGGCGGTTCGATCGTCCGATACGCGATTCCGTCCCGATCGTAGAAAGTCACTGCCTCCGCGTACAGCCGATATCCGTTGTCGAATTGAATGCCCACGGCCCGCTCCCGCGCCCCGAACTCCAAGTAAAAGAAGCTGCCGTCCGGATTCCAGTCGATGCCCGGCTCCATGAGTATGGTATCCTCTTGGAACCCGAACGACGACAGCGACACTCCTGTATCCGTATCGACGACTTTGAAATTGCTCTTGTATTTCTCCTGATAGACGAATCGCGATAAGTCCGGCGACGGATAGACGAGCTCGCGGGGCGGCGTGCTGCCCGGATCGCCGTAAGCAGGGTACGCCGTCTGCAACGCATGGACCGCGCCGCTTCCGACGTCGATCGTCCATACGCGCCCTTGGTGGCTGGCCAGCATGATCGACCCGGCCCCCTCGCCGTTCGCCTTCGCGTAATGCGACCCGATCAGGAAGTCGTCGCCGCTTGACTGATCCTTCATATCGAGTTCCCAGAATGCCTTCGTCACCATAGCGACTTCGCCGTTCCCGACGTCGAGCGTGGCCAGATCGAAGGTAGCCACCCCCTCCATCTCTGACTGCTTAACGAACAGTAGGCGCCTGTCGTCGATAAAATAGAACGGAACGGCTCCGATCATGCGCGCGTTGGACACTTCATAGAGCGGATACGACCGGACCGACTTCTCGTCCGGACGGACGACGACCGCATCGATTCCGATCATCGTCGACCCGTACCCCTCATCGCCGCCGTACCGGAGCAAGGCATGAACGACCGCCTGCTTCGTCTCGGCTGTCGCGACGACTTCCGTAGCCTGTTCGGAATCGAATTGAAGCTGCCATCCGCGCTGCGCCGCATCAACGATCTTAATCGTTAACCCCGGTAATCGTTCCACCGCCGGTTCGCCCTTAGGAGCGGGCGACGGCGAAGCGATCGCGGATGGACTCGCCGAAGCCGGCGCGTTCGCGGGCTCCTCCTCTTCCCGCGGCGAATAGAATAGCGATGCCGCAATGACAATTAGAGCGATCCCAAGCAATATCGCAATGCCGCCTAACCAGGCAGTCGCCCTTTTGGACATTCGTGAGCCTCCATCCATTTTTTCCCTAGATACCTATTAGACGTGAGCAAGCCCGAAATCGTTGCTGCCCCCGGTTATATTCCTTGACTGGAATATTAAGATGGGAGTATAGTTAAGCCATGAACACAGCTACTTTGAGCGCTCTCGCAGAGCCCAACCGGTTACACATCGTCGAGCTGTTGCGAACCGGCCCTCGACCTGTCGGCGAAATCGCCGACGAGCTTCGCCTGCATCAACCGCAGGTCTCCAAGCATCTTCGCGTCTTGAGCGACGCCGGCCTCGTCGAGGTTCGGCCGATCGCCCAGCGGCGCATCTATCAGCTTCGTCCGCAGCCTTTTCGGGAGCTGGATACATGGATCGAATCGTTCCGACGCTTATGGGAGGAGCGCTTCGACCGGCTGGACGACTACTTGCAGGTGCTGCAGGCGCAAGCTCCGAGCGACGGAAGCAACGAATAACGCGCAACAACGGGAACGTTCGCGATATCCGCGAATCGACCACACGGACCGCCAAGGAGGACCGAGCGCACCGATCGAATCCGAGTACGACGAACAAGACCACCGGCGCCTTCGCGCGCGGTGGTCTTGTTCCGTTCTATTCCTACGAGCTCTATGAGCTCAAGTCTCCTGCGTCTCCTTGCCTAGCAACAGCTCCACGAAGCCATTGAACGCCGCCGACCGCCACTTCTTCTTCGCGTAGATAAGCTGAGAGTAGAATCGGCACGCCGGATCCTTGAACGGAACCGCGACGAGCAGCCCTTGCCGGACGGAAGGCTCCGCCGTGATGCGGGGCAACAGCGCGACGCCAAGCCCGTACGTGACGCATTGCTTGATCGCTTCGAGATTGCCGAACTCGTAGGCCAGCCTATGGTTGATCTGCCCGGCCTTCAACACGCGAAGCAGCATTGCCCGGTACGTGCAGCCGTCCTCGGTCAAGATCAGCGATTCGTTCTCCAGATGCTCCGCCCGAATCTCGTTCATGCCGGCGAACCGGTGCTCCGGATGCGCGATGATGACGAGCTCTTCTTCCCGCAGAATCTCGGTATGAAGCTCCGGATCGGAGAAAGGCGGATCGAGGATAAGGCCGACGTCGAGCGCGCCTTCCTTGACCTGGTCGATAATGAACGGCTCGTTCCCGGGATGCAACGTTACGTTAACGTCCGGAAACAGCCGCCGGTACGCTTGCAAGCGAGGAGGCAAGTAGAACGCCGCCAACGTCTCGATCGTGCCGACCGACAGCGTCCCCTTCGACTGCTTCGAGACGACTTCCCGCGACTCGTCGTGCAGCCGCGCGAGCTGTTCCGCGTAAGGCAACAACGCTTCGCCGGCCATCGTCAGCTTCATGCCCCTGCCTTGCCTCTCCAGCAACACCGCGCCGTATGCTTCTTCGAGCTTCTGGATCTGCGTCGTCACGCTCGACTGCGCGTATCCGAGCGACTCCGCCGCCTTCGTGTAGCTGCCGGTCCTGACGACTTCGCGGAAGGTTCTTAAGTACGTTAACTCCATTATTCCGCCCCCTCCGGTACCCATTACCTATCTATGCGCGTCTGCAATTGTTCGAAGAGCTTGCGCGTCTCCGCGGAATCCCTGTCGTTATAGAAGACGTACGTATTGTCGAGCTCGAATCGAATGTAGGGCGGATTGTCTTTGAAAATAAATACCCGAGACTTCCCGATTTCCTTCAACCGGAACGTGCCGCGTTTGTACTTGGTCGAATTCTCGCCGTTGATCTTCCCCCCTGACGGCACGCCGTCGACGAGCGTCATCCCTCGAACGTCGGCCAGCGCGAAGTCGTAGCCGTGCATCGGGTAATCGATCTCGATCCGCTCCTCCGGCGTGACGGTCAACGTCGGCGAGACGAACTCCGCCCGGATAATGAGGAACGAAGCGAATAGCAGCACGCCGGCCACGAGGGCGATCACGGCTTGCATGATCGTCCTCCCCGCCAGCGTGCCCGTATTGACCGTCATGCCGATGCCGACCCGCTTCGGCACGGATATGCGCTTGTCTTGCGGGTTATGGTACGTGAAGCCGTTCGCCCAATACTCATCCTCGACCGTATCGCCCCATCCGCGGTCCCGCTTCAGCTTGATCGTATCGCGGAACGCGCGGCGGAAAGGACCGACCGTAACGAACAGGAAGACCGTTAGCCAGAGGAAGAAATAGACCGTTTGCGCGGCGAACCATTGCCACATGAGCGCCACCGGCACGAAGGCGACGATCGACCAGAGGCTGATTCTGGCGAGCTGCCTGTTATACCGTTGCTGAATTCGCAGCAATTCCGCGTCTTCCATTGCCTCCGAAGGCAACTCGATAGACAGCAGCTTCCCTTCGCGGTATCGGCCTTGCGGCTTGTAGGTGGCGATCAGAACGATATACAGAATCGTTGCGGGGATAAGCAGGACGATCGTGAGCATCAAGCATCTCCTCTCCGAATCATTCGACTTGTGCTTCCATCGTACTTCTTCGAACCGCCTTCCGCAATCGCGAAAAATCACCCGCCCGAGCGCTAGCCCGGACGGGTGATTCGGTTACCCCCGGCTAACCGCTCCCCGCGGATAATCGGACATCTGGTTGACGGAAGCGACCGCCTCCGTCATCTTGCTGGGCTTGCGCCAGTAGTTCTCGTTGCCGGGCAAGTCGTCGAACCACGCGGCGTCCGGCGGGCAATCGAGCACCATGAAGCGCCCGTAGTCGCCTTCCCGCGACTGGTGGTATTTCAAGTACGCTTTGCCGTCCTCGATGGACAGGATCTCTATTTTACCGGAAGTGTGGCTCATCGACAGGCGGACGCGCTTGCCCAGCCCGGACGTCCTCGCCTTCGCTTGCTCGACCAGCTCATACACTCGGGCGAGCGGAAGCACGAAGTCCCGGTTGCCCGCGACCGGACGGTTGACGAAGAAGTAATACGGCGTTACGCCGGCCCAAGACAGCCGGTCTAGCAACTCGCCGAGCACCTTCGGATCGTCGTTGATCCCGCGCAGGATCGGCGTCTGGTTGACGACGATCGCCCCCGCGTCGTGCAGCGCCGCGAAGCCGCGCACCGCTTCCGGAGTAATTTCCTTCGGATGATTAATATGGGCCATGACGTAGATGCGCTTGTTCGCGTCGGAGAACTCCCTGATCGTCTCGAGCAGTTGCTCGTCCTCGTAAATTCGCATCGGGTTGAACACCGGGATTTTCGAGCCGAGCCGGATAATCTTGACATGGTCGATCGCGCGAAGCCTCTCCAGAATGGAGCGAAGCTTCGGCGTACCTAGAATCAAGCTGTCGCCGCCCGTGAGGAGCACGTTGCTGATCTCGGGATGCTCGGCGATGTACTTCAATCCCGGCTCCACGTCCGTCACCGCTTCCTTCACGTCGTTGCGGAACAACCTTTTGCGGAAGCAGTACCTGCAATAAGCCCCGCACACCTCCGACACGATGAGCAGCGCCGTCGATTTGTACTTATGCTGGCAGCCGGGCACGACGTAATTCGTGTCCTCGTCCGAGGCATCCCACCGGCCGTATTCCTTCAGTTCCCCTTCGTTCGGGATGACCAGCTTGCGCAGCGGGTCGCGGGGATCGTTCCAATCGATCAAGCCCAGGTAAAAGTCGTTCACGCGAAACACGAATTTCTCCACGATTCTCTTCAGTCGTTGACGCTCCGTCTCCGGTATGTGGACGATGCGGTCGATGTCGGTTATATACTTGGGTTGTGCCATTCGTAAATCCTCCTCAAGTTTATAGTCGCTCGAACGTCGGCGGAATGGTACCGGACCTGCCCTACCCCCTTCCTTCGCCATAATAAAAAGACCCTTGAGCGTACGGAAACCAGACGGTTACCGTGCTCCGGGTCTTCGGATAAAAAGCAAAAAAAGACCCGCGAAGGGTCACTGACGGCAGATTGTCTCATCTGCGCACCGAATTCCTGACCCATCTGAAGCCGACGAGGTTAGCTGACGGGCTCGGGATAGATGGTTCCCTACGATCCGTACGACCGGACCGATACGCCCCTGAAGATTGGTTCCCCCGCTTCCCGGCGTGGACCGGGAACTAAGCTCCTTCTACTATATGTCAGGTTAGCAAAAGGTGTCAAATTTTCCATGCGCACATACTCACGAGCGCGGTGGTCACCGCGGGAACGCGTACGCCCGCTCGACCTTGCAGATCTTCAGCTCGTAGCTCGCGTACCAGTCTTGCCGGCCTCGGCTTTGCGCCACGAGATGCTCCTCGTTCTTCTTCCAATCGCGAATGGCCTCGAGACTCTCCCAATAGGAGATCGTAATGCCGAACCCTTCGGCGTTCCGCACGCTCTCCACCCCTAGAAATCCGGGCTGCGCCCTCGCCAGCTCCTCCATCCGATCGGCCATCTCTCCGTAGCCGTTGTCGCCTTCCGTACGCTGGCTGGAGAAGATGACGGCGTAACACGTCTCGCTCGATCCCGGTTCAAGACCGTGGGTCATTGGCATGGGGGTTAGCTCCTAACTTCATAAATTCACAGGGAAGATAATTAATTTGAAAATTTCCGATTCAACCTATTATAACAAGAGAGGGGCAGGATGAAATGCATCCTGCCCCTCTCTTGTTACATTCCTGCCGGTATCGATGGCGTCGTAACCGGCGTTGCGCCAGGTGTTACTCCATTCCCGGAAGTCGTGGTCGTCATTATTAAATAGTAATACGTCGTTCCCGGTAGCAGGTCGATATCCCGATCAACGAACTCCATTGTACCTGGAGCTATGAGATATACAATCTCGGTCATACTTGAAACTTCGGACGTCAGACCTCTGAATACTCTATAGCTAACCCCATCTCCTGTAGCGCTATCCGTCCATGTCACGCTGTTAACGACCCTATTGTCTTCGATAGCAGAGGTTACGCCGACATTCGTAACGGTATACGGGAAAATGAGGATATCCGTGAATGGCTTCGACAGGTTATCTTCGCCGTTCACATGATACATCTTATAGGCTCCCGGGGTTAACGAGATCACGTCTAAGTTCACTGTTTCACCCGCATATACAGTCTTCGTAACGGATAGTCCGTCATCTAGATAAGAAATAAGATCCGCTTTCGAATTCGGATATTGCGAGGTCGGAACGACATAGACGGTACCGGACTGATCCGCGCTGAATTGGAGCATGGATTTCCCCATTGATGGATGCGCTGTTTTTTCCTGCATTGCAATAAGCGCAGGATTAGCCGCTTTTTTATCCGCCTCGAACTTCGAAAGCGCTTTATACATAGCGTAGATGTTCACTGCCAAGTCATAGGTCGTTATTTTCCCCGCCCCGCTGCTTATATAACGCGGTCCGGATAAATCCAACTCTAGAATCGCTTTTGCACCTGCCCGATACTCGCCAATCGCGTTACCTTCGACAGCAACGGATTTTTTCTGTTCCGCAAGTGCCACTAAACGCTTTAGTTCCGAAAGATCGTTCGAATTTAGCGCATTCTTGAATGTTTGAACTGCCGAAGTCAGCGCGGTATAGCCCGACTGAATTTGTTCCGGCGTAGCGCCCGCATGATTAAGTACGCTGGCCGCAGCTCGTATCGCCGCTTCCAAGAGCTCTTTGCTACCCGATGCAGCCAACCCTGGAGCTGTGCCTTCCGAAGTAGAGTTGTATACCAATCTCGCTTGTACATAGGCGACTTTGAAACTTTCGAGTACAGGAGTGCGTATCGCTGCGTTCCTATAATAGATTTCTTGGGTATTAAGAGTCGCAAGCGCGCCATTGACCGCCGCCTGCGTTGCTGCGCTATCGTCGGCAACAGTCCGTGCCTCTTGAATGACCGATGCTAAGCTCGCCTTAGTTCCGAAAGGAACGTGTCCGACTGCGATGCCTTCAACCATACTGTCATGAAGAGCTTGAAGTGATGCAATTTTAGAAGCCAAGGCATCCTTGTTGACCGTTGTCGGCGGGTTAGGAACTACCGGCGTAGTGTTGCCCCCCGTATTCGTAGCCGGCTTCCCGCCAACCTCCGCTTGAACGCCGCTTCCGACTTCGACGTTCTTCGGCGTCTGCTCGATCGAGGATCCGTTCGCCTGAATATCGGCATTCTGAATGAGGCCTTGACCTACGACCTTCGTGACCGCCGCGAGAATCAGATCGACGATCGAAGCATCTTTGCTAAGGTTAACGTTAACGTCGCCTGCGCCTTTATCTACGTTTAGACTACCGACTTCGCCCTTCGGAATTTCGATATTGATCTTCGCCGCGAGAACGTCGACCGTCTCGAACTTGCCGCTAAGCGTTACTTTCGAATCCGCTGGAAGCGTCTCCGCCAGCGTGACGTTCTGGAACCCTTTGCCCGTCGTGCCTTCGGCGGACTCCAGCTTCGCTCCGGATTCCAGTATCACGTCGCGGACTTCTGTCGTCCCTTCGACGACGATTCGAATCATGCCGTCCTTCTTGTTGACGACGATCTTCACGACGACGGAGTTCTCGAAGTGAACGCTGTTCGCGCCGCCGCCGTTGACAGAAGTCGTGCCGGCCACCGACACTTGCTTCAAGAAGACGTCGCCGTCGCCTACCGATTCGGCGATCGTCAGGTTGCCTTGAATGTCCATGTTCCGCAACGTTACGCCCGGGGACGAGATCAACACATCTTTGCCGACTTTCTCTACGCCGCTTTCAGGTCCATACACGCCCGGCTTGTTATAGACCGCGACCTTCTGCACCCGATAGTCCAGCGCGCGCGTCAACAAGACGACCGCTTCCGCGCGGGTAAGCGTGTCGTTCGGACGGAAGCTGCCCTTGCCGTTTCCGACCATCAACTTCGCGTCAACGACCGCACCGACGGCGTTCTTCTCGGCGTCCGACAAGTTCGCTGTGTCTTGGAGCGTACTCGCGGACACTGCAGGAGCCAGCTCGAGCAGCTTGGTCAGCGCCTTCGCGGCTTCAAGACGAGACACCGGTTGAGTTGCCGAGAATGTTCCTTCCGCAATGCTTAAGATATAGCCCTGGGCGAGTGCCGCAGCCAAATCCTGATAGAACCAATCGGTTGCTTTCACATCGCTATACGTTACCGCAGCTTGTCCTGCGAACCCGAACGAAGCGTTGATCATCTTGACCAACTCGGCGCGGGATACTTTTCCTTCCGGACGGAACGTTCCATCTTTGTACCCGTTAATGAATCCTTGATCGAGCCAAGCTTGAATCGCGTTTTCTGCCCAATGGCCCTGGACATCCTTGACCGTTCCGGCTAACGCGCTAAGACTGCCCGCGAGCGCCAACGTTACGGCCATGATAATCGCAAGTAGCTGTTTACCCATGAACTTCTTACTCATCGCTAACTCAACTTCCTTTCGACATTTTCTCCTGATATTGGACATTACACTGGAAAATATATCATATTAAAGCAGGAGAATCTCGGAATTAATTGGTAATTTTAGGTCCTTTGTCGAAAAAGTTGTCGTAGCCGATAAAAAAGACCGACCATCCGCAGATGATCGATCCCTTGTCCATTCCCCGCGTTTCCGCCTGCCACCGCTACGCCATCCTCTTCCGAACGATACGGATAAGAAGCCCCGCAGTACCTGCGGTAAAATGCGCCGACTACATTCAGGAGAGGCACGGTCCGTAAGCTGCGATCACAATTGGAGAGTATTCGTCTCCACCCGGTATCCGCGTCTCCCGATGAGCCACTGCGCGAACAGCAAGTTCGGCACCCAGCAGAGCCAGCCGATGACGACGAACGTGACGTTCGTGTCTTCGAGTCTGAATGCCGCGGCGGCGATGCCCGTATACAGACGCAGCATGATCGCCGCGCAAGTCAGCGCGTAGTTGCGCGTCATCCACCGGCCGTGGGCTTGCGCGTCTCTATCGACGATTATGCTCTTGAGACTGCGATACAGCGTATATAACCACAAGGCCGATAGCGTCGCGAAGCCGAGCTTGCCGCTTACGCCTCCATCGGCGTAATAGGCCATGTACAAGCCGGTTACGGCGCCGATCGCCAACGTGACGGCGTACAGGTAACCGATCGCGCGGTGCACGTTCGGCTTGCGGAGGCGCAGCCGTCTTACGAATTGCAGCCAACCGATCGTCAGCGCGACGCCGGACGACGCGGCGTGCGTCCATAGCACCTTGTACCAGAGCGCCGGCAACGTATCGTCCTTTTCCGTGACGAACCCTTGGTCCCTGATGCCGTCGTAATCGCCGTACAACGCGAAGGCGTACGCTCCGATTCCGACGGCCAATATCGCCAACAAGACGAACGTCCATCTCGGCATAACCGCAACCCGCTTCGCCATTTGCAATCACTCTCAGTCACTTGGAATGGAATTCCACTGTAGTGTATCACCGGATCGCGGATCGCGGTAAGCGGCTTGCGACGGTGTCTTCCCTCGACTAGAGGCGGGTCGGATCTCCGACCGACGCGAAGAAGCCGCCCCGGACGAACCCGGAAGCGGCTTGTTCAATAGCGCCTCGATTGCTTACGCCAGAATCTCTTCGATCTTCGCGACGACGTCAGCGGACAACGTTACGCCGGACGCGCTCGCGTTCTGCTCGAGCTGCTCGACCTTCGTCGCGCCGACGAGCGCGCTGGCGACGTTGCCTTGGCGAAGCACCCAAGCGAGCGCGAGCTGCGTCAGCGTCAGTCCGAGCTCCTGCGACAGCGCGATCAGTTGCTCGACCTTCGTCAGGTGCGTTTCCGTCAGGAAGTTGTTGATCCACATGTTCGACTTCGGATCGTTCGCGCGGCTATCTTGCGGAATTTGCTGGCCGAGGCGATATTTGCCGGTCAGCACCCCTTGGGCGAGCGGCGAGAACACGACCTGCGAGATGCCGTTCTTCTCGCTCACCGGAATCGTCTCCTGCTCGATGCCCCGGTTGAACATGCTGTACTGCGGCTGATGCACGACGATGCGGTCCAGCAAGTACTTGTCGGCGACGCCGAGCCCTTCCTGGATTTGCGCCGCCGTCCATTCGCTGACGCCGACGTACAGGATTTTGCCTTGGCGGACGAGATCTTCGATCGTGCGAAGCGTCTCTTCCACGGGCGTGTTCGGATCGTAACGGTGACAGTAGAAAATATCGACGTAGTCCAGCTGCAGCCGCTTCAAGCTCGCGTGCACTTGCTCGAACACGTGCTTGCGGGAGAGGCCGCGATCATTAGGCCCTTCGCCCATCGGCCAGAACGCCTTCGTCGCCACGACGTACGATTCGCGCGCGTGCTGTTGCAGCGCCTTGCCGAGCAGAATCTCCGCCGCTCCGCGTTCGTAGACGTTCGCCGTGTCGAAGAAGTTGATGCCCAGCTCGAACGCGCGGTTCGTCAGCTGTCCGACGATATCCTCGCCGACCGTCTTGCCGTACGTAAGCCAGCTGCCCAGGCTGATCTCGCTCACTTGCAGGCCCGTGTTGCCTAATTTGCGATATTTCATCCGATGATCCCTCCATGCGGTTGATTAGAATGATTGCGGAATGCGGCGAACACTCATGAACACGCGTTCACAACAGCCTATAATAGCGTACCAATACGCCAAACGGCTGTCAACTCGGCCCCTTTGCGCAAGCCGAGCCGACAACCGCTGCCCTTGTCCTTATTGCTCGGTTACATACCAGAACGGATCGCCCTTGCGAGCGGAAACGAAGACCGGCTTGATCTTCGACCAATCGACCGGCTTATCCGCGTCCGTAGACGTCCGGTAATCGAACTGCACCGGGTACCGGATGCCGCCGTCCGCTTGCTTAACGCCCTTGCCGATCCGATAGCGGGCGATCCATGGGCTGGATACGCCCGTTACCCAGTTCAATTCCTCGAACGTCGCCAACTGCCGATCGCGGGTCGCCGGATCGAGCACGGCGAATTCCATCGCGCCGTTCCGTGTCCGACGCGCTTCCGCCCACGTCCTAACCGCTTGCTCCGGCGTCTGTGCGCCAAGCGCGCGCTCGAGCAGCGCGATCCGCTGCTTCATGAGCGAGATTGCGGCGGCGTCGGCCGGCGCCTCAGCCCGGGAAGCTTCCGCGTCCTGCACCTCTAAGGCCGCAACCTCGTCGCCGAAGTCTCTCGAACCGCACGCCGTTAGCGCTAAGACAACCGCTAGCGCGATGATCATGGTCGTTCTTCTTTTGCCCATCCTATACGAGCCCCCTGCTGTCTAATGAGACGGAGGCGACTCGCCGGGCTAACCTTCTGCCTACGCCTTGCCGAACCGCTTCGCCGACCGCGCCTTCAACCGCTTGATCTCGATCTCCCGGTCCTTCGGAGGCGCGTTCGTGACGAGCGAGTCGAGCAGCTTCCTGGCCGCCTCCGTCACTTCCTGAACCGCGATATGGAACGCTTCCTCATTCGCCTTCGACGGCGCGTTGAATCCCGACAGCTTCCTTACGAACTGCAAGGCCGCCGCCCGGACCTCGTCTTCCGTCGCCGGCGGCTCGAAGTTATGCAACGTCTTAATGTTCCTGCACATCGCGCACCCTCCACTATTCCCATTTATGCTTCTATTATAACGCTTGCCTCGACAATTCGCGCGGCAACAATCCCTTTTATATATAATTGCATGCGCATGCACGCATTTTAATGAATTTAATTACACTCCGTTTGCCGAATAGGGCAACACGGAACCGACATAAGATGGAGTAGCGGAACAATGGAATCTCAAGCAGGATTTTACAATACGCTATCGAATTTTGCATCGTACGACATTTTTCCCCTTGGGAGGGTTCTCGAATGGGATTGTTCAGCGGATTGCTCAATAACTACTCCGAAGTATCCGTGCAGGAGCTTACGGCTCAATACGGCGCATACCTCATGCCGCAAGAGAAAGTCCAGATGGGCTTCAAGCTCGTGCGCGACACGTTCATGTTCACCGACGACCGGCTGATCCTGATCGATCACCAAGGCGTGACGGGCAAGAAGACGCGGGTCGCGTCGATCAACCTAAGCTCGATCTACGAGGTGACGATGGAGACGGCGGGCACGGGGTTCGACGACAGCGAGATCACGATCCACTACATAACGTCGCCGTACTACAAGACGAACAACGTGTCCACGTCCGTCTACAAGTTCGAATTCGGCAAGAAGTTCAACGTGCAGCCGATCTACGTGGCGCTCACCTCGATCGCCCACGAGAACAACAAGAGGTTGAACGGCTAACAACGCCTTATACATCAAAGACCGCCCTCTCAGGCGGTCTTGTTCGTTATCAGGAACCGTTATTCGTCCGCAGCAGCTTGATCCCGAGTCCGATGAACACCGCTCCCGTAATCCGATTCAACCATACCGTCAAACCGCCCTTGCGCACCTTTCGAGTCATGAAGTCGGAGGCGGCGACGAGCAGCAAGCACCAGATCGTCCCCGTCGTGATGAACGTCAAGCCGAGCGCGAGGAACGGCAGCGACCCGAATGCGTTGTCCGGACTGATGAATTGCGGCATGAAAGCAAGATAGAACAGCGCCACCTTAGGATTGAGCACGTTCGTAAGCAGTCCTTGCATATAGATCCGGCGATGCATCGACTTATCCTGGACCTCGATCCGCGTCTCCTCGGCCGACTTGGTCAGGAGCGACCGGATTCCAAGGTAGATCAGATACGCCGCCCCTACCCACTTGATCACGTTGAACACCGTCGCCGACTTCATCAGAATGAGCGACAGTCCCGTCGCCGCGAACGCCGTATGGATCGCCGCTCCCGTAATGATGCCCGCCACGGACAGCACGCCGGCTCTGCGGCCTTGGGAGATCGTTCTTCCGAGAATGTACAGCGTATCGTTGCCCGGGGTAATGTTCAGCAGCACGCACGACAGCACGAATACGGCAAAATGCTCGATCCCGATCATCGCGCCAGCCCCTTGAAGTAGTCCCGGACCTCCAGCCAACCGTTCAGCCTCACGTACCCCGTCTCGTTCAAGTTATGATTCGCCGTGAACAGGATGCCCTGCCCCGTGAAGCCCTGGAAATGCCTCACGTTGTCGTCGATCAGGTAATCCGCGCGGATGATGCTCTTGTCCCCGCAGAACACGAAGTTCATCTCGTCGAGGAAGCCGAAGTGCTCCTTCAGCCACTCGTACTTCGCGTTGAACGAAGTCGGCACCTCCATCGCGGCCGTGGCAATGTATATCTCGTATGTCTCCGACAGCTCCCGGATCACTTCCCGGCTGTGCGCGATCGGCTTCAGGTCGCGGAAGAAGTCCGGCTCGAGAAGCAGCTCGAACGTTTCCCGCGCCAGTTCCGGACGCAGCTCCCGCAGCTTCTTGCCGCGCAAGTCCTCGACCGTGACGTTCTCGTTGAACTTCCGATTGAACAGCTCGACGTGCTTGGTGGAAAATTCCGCAATGACTTCGTCCATATCGATCGCGATTCTCTTCATGTCTCTCGTTCGCCGCCCTTGCCGATGGATTAATTACATTATTCTGTGCCAACGCGAACGGTCTGTCAACTCCGTTAACGATGTAATCCGGACTCCGCCGCATGTACCGTATTGCCCAACAATGTAGCGATCGTTACCGGGCCGACACCTCCGGGAACAGGGGTAATCGCGCTAACATGGGGCAGGCAAGCTTCATAGTCTACGTCTCCGACATTGCCGGGGTTGTATCCCGCGTCCAACACGACCGCGCCCGGCTTTATCCACGAGCCTTGGACGAACCGCGGCTTGCCGACGGCGGCGACGACGATATCCGCAGTCTTCACGATCGAAGCCAAATCCCGCGTTCTCGAATGGCAGACGGTAACCGTCGCGTTCCGGTTGAGCAGCATGAGCGAGACGGGTTTGCCTAGTATAGGGCTGCGGCCGATTACGACTGCATGCTTGCCTTCTATCGATACTTGATAGGCATCCAGGATGGATAAGATGGCCTGCGGGGTACAAGGGGCGTAACTCGGCAGGTTGAACGCGGTTCTTCCGAATCCGAGGGTCGTTACGCCGTCGACGTCTTTCTCCAACTTGATGCGTTCGAAGGCTTCTCGTTCATCGATAAGGTCAGGTACGGGATGTTGCAAAAGAATACCGTGAACGAGCGGATCGTCATTCAGATCGCCTATCACTTCCAGCAGTTCTTCGGTTGTCGTCGCGCTCGGCAAGTGAATACGCTTCGAACGGATGCCTAGACGTTCGCAGGCGTTACCCTTCATCCTCACGTAAGTAGCCGAAGCCGGATCGTCGCCGACAAGCACCGTTGCGAGACATGGCGTAACGCCTCGCTCCGCCAACCGCTCTACTCTCGCCCGCAACTCCTCCTTTAGGTTGCGCGCAACGACCTCTCCATCCAAGACGAGCACCGCTTCTCTCATTGCAATTCCTCCCGGTAAACAGAAAGAGGCAAGGGATATGTCCCTTACCTCTGCCCAGGCGTACGGCTTACGACGCTGCGCGCTCCACCGCGGTGATCCGCGTTCGCCAGTTACGCGCAACCGTATTCAGTTGCTACTATTGTACGCCTAACGCGGTCCGCCGATCAATACCTGGCGATGAAATGACCGAAGTACAGTCCGAAATTGCAGTGAGTTCGTACGTTCTCCGCATTCCCGCCATTTCGGCCGATCTCCCGAAAAGTAACTATACGCAGTACAATTAGCCCGCTTTGCTGGCGATGGAGCCACGATGACGCAGACAATTACCTCGTCCACGCGCACGCCAACGTCAGCTCGCCGCCCTGCTCCGATCCATGCTTCTCGCCGTTCGGCAACGTGACGTCCACCGGCACGCCCGCCGGGGCGTCGACGCGAAGCTTGAACGCGCCGTCCTCGATCCGCCAACCGACGCGAACGTCGCCGCGCGGCGTGACGACGGTGCCTTCCGCCCAGTCTTGCCCCGGCAGCGGCTTCGGCGCGACCTCGATGCGCGAGTAGCCGGGCGCCGCTGGCTTCACGCCGAGCACCTCGGACGGGAACTCGTACAGCGGCACCGAGCCCCACGCATGGCAATCGCTGCGCTGGCCGACCGGATCTTCCATCCACGTCGTCAAGTTCAGCCCGACCATCTCGTGCCACATGTCCCACAGCCCGAGGGAGCGGTCGTACAGCCCGGCCTCCGCCAGCGCGCGGAACTGGTAGAACGACATCGAGAACGACGTCTTCGGCAACGAAGGTTCGTTAAGCATCTTAACCATTAACGCCGTCGATCGTTCGCCGCGTACGACGCCGGAGAGCACAGCCCAGATCTGCATGTGCTGACTGTACGACTCCGCGTGAGGCCCGTCCCGGAACAGCCCCCGCTCCTCCGACCAGCAGCTCTCCCGCACCGCCTCAAGGATCCGGTCGGCCCGGCGCCGGTATTCGGCCGCCGTGTCCGTCCGGCCGATACGCTCCGTCAAGTCAGCTGCGTTCGCGAGCGCAACCGCGTAGACGAGGCTCGTAATGCCGTTCGGTCCGTCTTCCGTGCAAGGCGGCGTGCCGTTCGGCCACTCGGCGACCCAGTCGACGTAATTCCAATAACGCTTGTCGTTCGCCCCGAGCAAGCCGCAGTCGTCCAGCCGCTCGTCGAACCAAGCGAGCACACCGTCTATCGTCGGCGCGTAGCGGCGCACGAGCGACAGGTCGCCGTAGTACCGGTCGTGGTCGTGCAGCATGAAGATCCAATGCAGCGCGAAGCCCGGAATGACCTGGCGATCGACACTCGGATAACGGGACTGCAACATGCCGGTCGACAGGCGCGAGGAATGGAATTCCTCCAGCGTCTTGCGCGCCAGCCTGTCGTCGCCGTTGACCGTGTACGTGAACAGCATCTGCAGCCGCGTGTCCATAATGTACTGCAATTGCTCGTAATACGGGCAATCCTCGTACGTCTCGTGCATGCAGCGCCGGAGCGTGCGCAAGCTGATGTCCCATAACGGGCGCAGCGACGCGTCCAGAGAAGAAGAGAAGCTCGTCTTCTCCTCGAGCGGGTATCCGGTCTCCCGGTAAGCGAGCCCGCGAATCGTCAGCGGCGCCGCGCCCGTCTCCACCTCGACGCGAAGGAACCGGAACGTGCGGAACCAGAACGGCTCGTACGACTCGCCTCCCGCCAATCCGGCCGGCCGATAGTTATCGGCGTCGCCCTTGAGCACGCGGCCTTCCGAACAATCGTCGCGCACGCCTTTGAGCCGTTCGCCGGGCTTGTTGCTAGGCGTCTCGTAGCATTCCGCGTAACGCAGCTTCGCGACGCCGCCGCTGCCCCCCGACAGCGACAGGCTCACGTAAGACGTCGTCAACTCGCCGGCGTCCAGCTCGATCCAGCCTCGGCTATGCGGAGGAATCGTCATTTCGCCTCTTCCTCCGAACGCCGCCAATGCCGCTGCCGCATCCCCGAAGAACGCCCCTTCCGCCCGCATGACGCGATGCCAGCGTTGCTCCCGCTCGTACAGGAACGGAATGCTTCTCGGCGTAAGCACCCACGGCGACAGCTCCCCATGCATGCCGGTCGGCTGCCTGAACGGCACCGCATGCGCCCATGCCGAATCGTCGTACGCCGTCTCTGCCCATCCGTGCGGATGCCGATTGCCGTCCACCCTCTCCACGCCGCCCAGGAACAGCGTCAGCCACGACTCTACTTCGAAGGACAGCGCCTCGTCCCTCTTGCATCTCCATTGCCCGTCGCTCTTCAGATCGTCGAGCACGGTGCCGTCGACGTCCGCGAGCTTGCCTTCGAACAAGAGGCCTCCCGCGTCCGAACGCATGACGGACACCATGCCGGAGCCGATCATGAACGGCTCCGAGCTATGCGTATGCAGCACCTTGGCCGCAAGCACGTTCGTTCCCGGCCGCAGCCGCCCGGTTAAGTCGACGGTCTCGTAATAATGCGCCAGCGCGTCGCCTTTGGCCGGCCCGATGCTGACCGATTCGCCGTTCAGATAGAGGCGGTAGCGGGTGTCCGCCGTTACGCGAACGATGAACGGAACGGCCACGGCGGAATTCGGCACCTCGAACGTCCGCCGGAAGTAGACGAGGTCGTGTCCGCCCATTCGCGACGTCCTAGGCAGCCCCTCGTCCCAGATCCATTGTCCGCTCCAAGTATCTACGGTCTTCATTGCCCGGCCTCGCCCTTGTAACCGTATTTGCTCAGCCACGATTCGCACAGCGAAGTCCACGTGCGAATGCGCTCCTCGCCCTCGGCGAGACCGAGACCGTGGACGCCCTCGTCATAGACGTGCAGGTCGAACGGGATGCCGTGCCGGGCGAGCGCCGTCGCGAACGCCAAGCTGTTCTCCACCTTCACCCGGTCGTCGGACGTATGCCACAGGAACGCGCGCGGCGTGTCGGCAGCCACCTTCTCGTCGAGCGAATGCTCGCTCACCTTGTTCGCGTCCGAAGCCGCTTCGCCGAGCAGATTGTCGCGCGAGCCTTCATGGCCGAACCGATCGAAGGAGATGACCGGGTAGCACAGCACGACGTGGTTCGGCCGGCTGCTCGCGCGGTCGATCGGATCGGCCGCGCCCGGGTCGCCCTCGTCGTGCTTCGTCGCCGCGGAAGCCGTCAGATGGCCGCCGGCGGAGAAGCCAAGCACGGCGATCTTGTCCGGATCGACGTTCCACTCCGGCGCGCGCGAGCGCACGGTGCGAATCGCCCGTTGCACGTCCAGCAGCGGCGCGGGATGACGGTTCGGCTGTACCCGGTATCGCAGCACGAACGCCGTAATGCCCGCCCCCCGCAGCCACTCGGCGATCGGCTCGCCTTCATGGCCGGCGCGCGTCCCGTAGCCGCCCCCCGGACAGACGATGACGGCGCCCGTAGGCTTGCCGTCCGACCTGCCCTCCGCCAAGTAAGGCGTAATTGCCGGAATATCCTCGACAGTTTCCCCCAAAGCCAACGGTGCGTTTCCTAACCACAATCTGATCTCTTCCATTGCCCGTATCCCCCTCTTCAATTCGACTAGTTATAGATTTCAATAATAGGCTCGCCCTGCGCGGAAGCGCAATCGACGATATACGCATCCGTTCCTTCGCCCGGGGACCATTGCGCTTCCGCTCCGTCGACGGTTACGCGGGAAGGCGCGGTCGACCGCATGAAGACGAATGACCCGCCCTCGCGAAGCTTCACGATGCGCCGGTCCGCGTCTCCCGCCTGCCAAGCGATCGTCGCCGGAGCGACGTGCTTGCCCGACAAGCCGATCGCCGCGAATCCGTCCGAAGCCGCCGGGACGATCGCGTACATTCGCGTCTCGCCGCTCGCCAGCCGAAGAGGCAGCTCTTCCCCGTCGCCGCCAAGCCAGCATCCGACGCCGGACAACGTCTCGTAGACGGCGAACCGATCGCCTTCGAGCCCCGGCACATCGCCCGCGCGAAGCTGTCCCGTAACGTCCCCCTCGTCGAACCCGATATGGAAAGCCGCGACGACGCCGCTCTTCCCTACCCGGTTCCATACCTTAAGCGGCACCGGGGCCGTATTCGGATCGACGAACAACCCGTCCTCCGTCGGCAAGCCGGGCTGATCGCAGCGCAGCACCGTGCCGTCGCGCAGCAGCAACGGCCATAACCGCGCCGGATCCGTCGCCCCGACGCCGTCGCTGACGTACAACGGCCCGCCGCTGACCGCGCGCAGCACGCCGGACGCGAGCGCGTCGTCGTTGCGCGTCCACCACATGTCCCAATCTCCCCAATGAAACGCGCCGTGGTAGAGAGAGTTGTAGGCGTTCTGAAGCGCGTGCTCGCGGAACGAGCCCGCCCTCTTCGGGAAGTAATCGTCGCTGTTGCGGTTGATCGCCGAATACGGACGCGCCCATAGATTTTCTTCGGCCATTCCCATGCAATTAATGATACGTCCTTGAAAATGCGTCGCCACCGACGCCTCGAGCGCTTCGTGCGTGCCCGCCGACGCTTCCCCGACCGGGTAGGCGCTGCCGAGCAGGTCCCCGAGGGAACTCTGCGAATCTACCTTCACGAGATCGATGCCTTCGCGCTGCAGCTCCGCGTGCCAAGCCCGCCAGAAGGCGTAGCCCTTCTCCGGCTCCGGATGCGGAATCAGACGGTCCGTGCCCGTGGCGAGCAGTTGCCCGCGGAAGCGAACGGCGAGCTCGCTATCCGGGTCAATGCCGTACCAATAGCCGTTCATCGTATGCCAGACGCCGACTTCGCCGATGCCGTATTGCTCCTTCAGCCGCCGAACGGCGGGAGCGAGACCGCCGGGGAACTTCGTCCGGTCGGTACCGAACGAGACGAGCTGACGATCCTTGACGTCCATCCAGCCGTCGTCGATCATGAACCAGCCGACGGGCAGCCCTAACGCCTTGAACTCTTCCGCCTTGTCTATCAGCCCTTGCTCGCTTACGGCGTGATAGAAGGCGTCCCAGCTGCACCAACCGAGCTTGTCGAACATCGGAGGGTACGTACGCTCGCGACGAAGCATTGCTTGCCTCCCGAGCCCGAGATACCCCACCGACGCCACCCGCTCCGGCAGCGCGAACGGATCGTTCCCGATCGCACCGGCGAGCAGCAGCGAGGATACGCGGCGGCCGCCGATGCGGTTCGGAGACACGGCGACGATTAGCCCGCCGTCCTTGTCCGAGCCGTCCCCGCGAAGCGTCGTCTTCTCCCGTTCGGCGCTCACCGTCGTCCATTGCACGTAGGAAGAGCTCCCCGCCGCTTGCCAGAGCATCGACTGCGTCTTGTCCGGCACGTCCGCGAACCGGTCGCCGAAGTGCGGCCTCGTCCACCACGACTTGTAGAAGTGGTAGGAAGACATCGCCCGTCCGCCGCCCTCCGGCTCCGACACGCGCAGCAGAATGCCGTCCTTCGGCGCCAATCGGTTCGATACGCCGAACGGATCCTGCGTCACCTCCGCCTCCGCGTGAACGAGCAGCGTATCCGCGTAACAGCGCAGCGTCAGCTTCAGCCGCGCATGTCCTTCCGCGTCCGCATAGCTCGCTTCGTACGCCAGACCTTCTCCCAGTCCGCGCGCCTCACCGTCGGTCAACGCCGACGAGACGATTCCGACCAGCTCGAGCGGAGGCTGAACCCCGTCCTCGTATGCCAACGAAGGACGAAAAGCCGGCAATGCTTGCCCCCCGTCCTTCCGAAGCTCCAACCATCCGCCGCCCTTATCCAACAGTTCCATCCTCGTTATCCCCCTTAACGATTCGCTCCGTTAACTCTTCGCATCCTCGCACGATATTCCGACGGCAATACGCCCGCGTGCTCCTTGAACACCCGGCTGAAATACTTCTCGTCCTGGAAGCCCGAGCGCTGAGAGACGGCGTAGATCGGATCGTTCGTCTCCTCCAGCAGCTCCTTCGCCCGGTCGAGCTTCAATAGCTTCAGATAGTCGCTGAACGGCTTGCCCGCCACCTCTTTGAAGCAATCGCTGAAGTATCCCCGGCTGAGGTTCACCCGCTGGGCGATATCCTGCTGGTGAGCCCCCTCCTCCAGACGGTTCTTCATAGCGTCGATCGCTCGGAAGATCGCGGTGAAGATTTCCGGGGAATACGAGCATTTCTCGGCATGGGCCGCGATCGAGTCCCGGGCTTCGTTCAGCCATCGCGCCCATTCCTCCCAATAGCGGAATGCTTCCGTCCGCGCAGGCCAATCTTCCGCCCCCGGCAACCGCTCGATATGCGACCACCCGACCGCCGCGGCCCGAAGCATCGCGACGAGCGCGCCGCTCGGCGGCCGGTTCGCATGAATCCGGTCCAGCAGCCGTTCGTAGGCCGCTTCGCTCAGCAGCCAATCGAAGCTCGTCCACGACTCTCGCGCCTGTCCGAACCGGACGTTCGCATCTCCGTCCGCCAAGCTGCCGCTCACCGGGATCCATGCCGGCGATCCCCCGCCGCCTCCCCAGTAGAACGCGACGTCGTCCTTCCACGCCCGCAGCTTGAGCGAATCCATCTCCCGCACCGTCTGAGCCGCGCTCACATCCACCCGGAACGCGAGCCACTCGCGGTCTTGGCTGGCCGTCCATTCATTGAACGCCCGCTCGTCCGCGGACGAGCGGGGCAGCCACCAAGAACTCGCGTCGACGGACGCCGCCTTGCCCCATTCCGGAGGAGGTACCGGCGCTCCGCCCGCTCCCGCCGGCGAAGCCCGCACGAGCAGCAGCCCCGAGCCCGGTTCCGTCACCGCCTGACCCGCGGCCGCCGGCCCGCGCGCGGCATCGTCCCGCTCGATCCGTTCGGCGATGCGGCGCAGCACGTCCTCGACCTGTTCCTGTTCCAGCTGCGTCTTGACGATATAGTCGATCGCGCCGAGCCTCATCGCGTCTTGAATGTAATGGAAGTCCTGATGGCACGTCAGCACGACGAACTTCACGAGCGGATGGCGCTCCCGGATTTGCTCCATCAGCTCGAAGCCGGACATCGACGGCATCGTCAGGTCGGTAATGACGAGCTGCACGTCGCTCTCCGCCAGGAAGTCGAGCGCCTTCGCGCCGCTCGCGACGTCCCCGACGACCCGTATGCCCGATTCGCTGTCCTTGATCGAGAAAATCAACCATTTGCGCACCAGGTTCTCGTCGTCGACGATGAGCGTATTAATCATGTTGGAACCCCCTGCCCTCTTCGATCGGCCCGATCGGCAACCGCCAGCTCATCTCCGTCCCTTCTCCCGGCGCGCTGACGATCCGAAGCGTCACGTGGTCGCCGTAATGCACTTTGACCATATTATTGACGAAACCGAGTCCGATGCCAAGTCCTACCTTGCGCAATTCGGAACGCCGTTCCCCGAGCAGCTCCGCGATCTTGTCCTCGGACATGCCGACTCCGTTATCCTTCACGCTTAATAGGAAGTGCGCGGGACCGTCGCGCTTCGCCTTCACCTCGATGATCCCGTCCGTATCGCTGAGACCGTGGTACAGCGCGTTCTCGACGAGCGGCTGCATCAGGAACCTCGGAATCTGCTGCGTCTGCAAGTCTTCGTCCGCTTCGATGCGGACGTCGAAGTTGTAGTCGTACCGGACGCGCTGCAGATCGACGTAATCCTGCAACGCGCGCAGCTCCTCCCGGATCGAGACGATGCTGCCTTCCTTGCCGAGGTTGTAATGCAGCACGCGGGTGAACAAGGTGACGAGCCGGTCGATTTCCGCTTGCCCGTTCATGCGGGCGATCAATTGAATCGAGTTGAGCGTGTTGTGCATGAAGTGCGGATTGATCTGGTATAGCAGCTTCTCCACTTCCAGATGGCGCTTCAGCTTCTCCTTCTGCTCCACCTCTTGGACGAGCTCGAGAATCCGCGTCCGCATGAGCCGGAATTCCTGAAGCAAGCCGTCGAATTCCCGGATTCTCGTCGCGTCGATCTCCGAGGTGAAGCGGTTGTTCGAGACGTACTTGATCTCCTTGCTCAGCTTCGCGATCGGACCGTAGACCGTGCGCCAGATGAGCCAGCCGAGGCCGAAGCTGACGAGCAGGGATAGCAGCACGAGGCCCGTGAACCGCGTCGTCCAGCTGCGGATCTCACCCGAGAAATCCCGCTTGTCCACCGCCACGATGGCGCGATAACCGTACTCGCTGCCCTGCTCGTACACGTAATAGTCGCCCCGCTCCGTTGCCGTCTTCCATGCGGATCCGATCGGATACAGGTCCGGCGCCTCGCTGAACGCGACGGTTCCCGAACGGTCGACCAGGATCGACTTGGCGGGCACGCCGTATTGTTCGCTGCCGAGCAGTCTGCGGTACAGGTCGAAGTTGGTCTCGATATAGACATAGGGCACGTCGTCCAAGCCGGTATAGCCCGTCTTACGGGTTACCGACAGGACGAGCTTCGTGCCCCCCTTGTAGATCGTCGTATGCGGTCCGTAGAACGCGACGCCCGAACCGCTCGCGAGTACCGGATGGTTCAGCACTTCGCGCGTTCGGTCGACGCCGACGTTCTGGAACAAGTAATCTTGCGCCCGCGGAAAATAATACGACATGATGCCGAGGTCCGGATTCGTGTAATTGACCAGCGTCATGTTCCTGATGATCTCTTGATAGATATCGTAGCGGTCGCTCTCCGTCTCCGCCGTCAAGTACGCCTGCACCTCTTCGCCGATCCGCCCGTCGAGCGACAGCTGGCGCGAGGCGTAATCGAGATTGTGCAGCGTCCCGTCGAGGCCGTCCCGGACTTTCTCCAGGTTCTCCTCGATGCCGCGCTCAATCTTGTTCTCCAGAATCGAAGAGATGGCGAAATACGAGATCATCCCGATCGCCAGCACCGGAATAAGCGTGCAGACGAGCAGGATGATCATAATGCGCGTGCGAAGGGAATAGGGATACCAGCGCGGCGGCCTGCTCCAAGCTTGATCGTCCTTCCGTCTCATCGACGACTCCCCCTCCGACTGCGCGCGTTAACGTTATTTTACCGATACTGGCCGATCTCGACTCTTACTCCTTCACCGATCCCAGCATAATACCCGAGATGAAGAAGCGCTGCAGGAACGGATAGATAATAAGAATCGGCAGCATCGTCAGCATGATCTTCGCGGCGTTCAGCGTCTGATCCGACACCTGAAGGAGCATGCTCAGATCGCTGGACGTGACCTTCGTCGGGTCGATCTGCACGATGAGCGACTGCACGTACGTCTGCAGCGGCATGTGGCTCGGGCGCGTCGTCAGGATAAGCCCGTGGAAAAACTCGTTCCAAGCGTTGACGACGTTGAACAATGTAATCGTCGCCAGTACCGGCAACGACAGCGGCATGTAGATCTGGAACAGCATCCGCCACGGTCCCGCTCCGTCCATGCCCGCCGACTCGTCGATCTCCCGCGGAATGCTGCGGAAGAAGTTGACGACGAGAATGACGTTGAACACGTTGACGAGCCCGGGCAGGACGAGCGCCCAGATGGAATTGATCAGGTGAAGATCCTTAATGACCATATAGAACGGAATAATGCCGCCGTTGAACATCATGACGAAGACGAGCAGCCACATCCAGACGTTGCGCAAGGCGTACTGGTTCGTCGTTCTGGACAACGGGAACGCGAGCAGGAGCGTGACGATGAAGCCGAGCGTCGCCGTAAGGACGACCCGCTGCGCGGATACGTAGAACGCTTGGAAGAACCGTTCGTCGGCCATGATCTTCGAATAGGAGGCGAGGTTGAACCCCTTCGGCCAGATCGTAACCATGCCCGACGCGGCTTGCGCCTGATTGCTGAACGACAGAGCCAAGTTGTGCAGCACAGGCGCCAGCGAAGTGAACGCGATAAGCGCCAAGAGCGCGATATTGACGTAGTCGAAGAGACGGTCGCCCGCCTTTCTGGATCGAACCATGCGGATAACCTCCTTCTTGTTAGAAAATACGGTAGCCCGCGAACTTGCTGGCCAGCTTGTACGTAATGGCGATCAGCGTGAAGCTGATGATCGATTTCAGGAGACCGATCGCGGTCGCGATCTCGTATTGGGCTTGTTGGAAGCCCGTGCGGTAGACGAACGTATCGATAATGTCCCCCGTCGGATAGACCAGCGTGTTGTACAGGTTGAAAATCTGGTCGAAGCCGGCGTTGAGCACATTTTGTAGGCTAAGGGTAGCGAGCAGCACGATCGTAGCGGCGATGCCGGGAAGCGTAATGTGACGCAGCTTCTTCCACCGCGAAGCGCCGTCGATTTCCGCTGCTTCGTATAGGCTCGGATTAATGCCCGTAAGCGCGGCCAAGTAGATGATCGTCGAGAAGCCGAATTCTTTCCAGATGTCCGTGCCGACGACGATCGGCCGGAACCATTCGTTGCTGCCGAGGAACATCGTATCGCCGGAGAAGCCGATATGTCCGAGCATCGTATTCAGGATGCCGTCAAGCGAGAAGATGTCGCGCACGATGCCCGCGATAAGAACCCAAGACAGGAAGTGGGGCAGATAGACGACCGTCTGGATCGTCCGTTTGAACCATCGGATGCGCAGCTCGTTCAGCATGAGCGCGAAGACGACGGGAACGATAAGTCCGAAAACCATTTTAAGCACGGCGATAATGACGGTGTTACGGAAAATCATCATGCTCGAAGGCGAATTCAGCACGAACTTGAAATGCTCCATGCCCGCCCAAGGCGAACCCCAGATCCCTTTGGTCGGGTTGAAATCCTTGAACGCGAGAACGACGCCGAGCATCGGGTAGATGCTGAATACGGCGACGAGAATTAGTCCGGGGATGAGCATGGCAGTGTAATGAAAGCTTTCTCTGCGGAAGATCCTATGCACGAATCCCCTCTCCTTTCGAATCGAAGAAGGAGCGCCAAGCACTTGCCGGCCCGGCGCTCTATTCCTTCGATGTTGCGTTGTGTTGCTTCGCGTCGCGTATGGTGACGCGAATCGCTACTCTTATTGCGCGCTAGCCGCTTGTACTTCGGTCGTGATTTGGTCGCCGCCTTGGCTCTTCCATTGCGCGACGAATTCGTCGAACGCTTCTAGCGGCTTGTTGCCCATGATGATCTTCACGTACGTTTCTTTCTGAAGATCGACGAGCGCTTGCCATTTGTTCTTCATCGTTTCCGTCGTGCCGCCGAATTGCTGTACGACGAACTTCGCGTTCGATGTCGCTAGCGTATCGATGCCGCTGGACCAAGCCGTATCCGTCGCCCATTTGCCGAGCTCCTTCTTCGGATTGTCGCGGTTAGCCTTGATGTCGTTGTAGATCGTCACCTCGCTCGGGTCGAGCGTCGAGACGTCGGCCGTACCGGCAAGCACGTCTTTGAATTTCAACCACGAACGTTGCGTCGTATCCGCGTATACCGCGCCCGCGCCGTTCAGAATGAACGGGTTTTTCTCGGAAGCGTCTTTGTACAGGTTCGCTTTCAGCTCCTCGAGCTCCGGAATCAAGCCCGCGCTCACGTCTTCCATGACGTTGACGTATTTCATCGCCAGCTCCGGATGCTCGAAGCCTTTGCGTACGACCACGTAGCTCGTCGTCGCTTTGTTCGTCGCGTTAATGAATTCGCCGTTCGCGTTGTTAAGCGGGTATGCCTTCCAATCCGCGTTCGCGTTGTTCTGCAGCGCGTTCATGAGCGGGAACGTCGGCGCCCACCAAGGCTGGAACAGCATGCCGGTCGTGCCGCTGCCGACGTTCTCGATCGCTTTGCCGAAGTCGGTCAGCGCGAAGTCTTTCGGAATAAGGCCTTGCTTGTACATGTCGGCCAGCTTCGCCAGCGCGTCCTTGATCTCCGGTTGAACGCCGCCGTATTGGAGCTTGCCGTCCGCGCCCGGTACCCACAGCAACGGGAATGCGTTCAGAGCGGAGAAGATCGGGGTGAACGTCTGAATGCCGCCGCCTACGCCGATGAAGTCCTTCTGTCCGCCGAGACCGTTCGTGTCGGCTTTGCCGTTGCCGTCCGGATCTTGCTCGACGAACGCTTTGGCGACCGCCATCAGCTCGTCCATCGTCGTCGGAGCCGGAAGCTTCAGCTTATCGAGCCAATCCTGACGGACCCACACGAGCTCGGCGCCGTCGTTGTTCATTTGGTTCGGAATCGCCATCAGCTTGCCGCCGAACGTCGCGTACTTGAACGATTCGCTCGCGTCGCCGCCGATCTTCGTCCGGAACAGCTCGCTTGCGTACGATTGGTATACGTCCGACAGGTCCGCGATCATGTCGTTGTCGACGAGACGCTTCAGGATGACGTCCGCGTTAGCGCCGCCGATGATGAACACGTCCGGCAAGTCGTCGCTTGCGATCGCCAGGTTCAGCTTCTGGTCGAACGCGTCGCCGTATTGCGCCGTCCACAGAATTTCTTCCTTGATGTTCAGGCGGTCGTTCACGTAGCTCGTGAATTTATTGCTCTCGTAGCTTTCGCCTGCCGGGAATTTCGGATCCGGGCTCGTCGCGAGCACGGTCGTGTAGCTGATCGTCTCGTCGTACTTGCCGAACGGATCGGCCGGCGCCGCCGAAGCGGACGGGCTTGCCGGGTTGGACGCCGACGGGGATGCGCCCGCGTCGTTGCCGTTATTGTTATTGCTTCCGCATGCGGAAGTAGCGAGCAGGGCTGCGGTTGCCGTGACAACGAGCAATTTCTTCATTTCTGTAGAACCCCTTTCGATGGGCGTGAATGAATGAGTACATCTGTATTGTAGAATGAAGCGGTTACACGCCGGGAGAGACAACCGCGCGGGGCAGGAGGGAATTCGGTACACGGGTTGATCGGCGTTCGACGGCGCGGGGGAACTTCGTCCGATCGGCGGACGGCCTTCTAACCTTGCAGTATTCCCCTTGGGAGCGCTTGTCTATGTTGCGCGGATAACGAAGGATAATGATGACTATTGACGACTATCGCGATCGGAATTACACTTTACTTTGTGTACTTTTCACGAATCTTATCGAATCCGGAGATATTGCCTTCATGAACGTGAAGCTCGTCCTCATTAGCTTGTACATCGTATTGGTGTATTGGATATCGTCGCATCTGCCTACGCTGCACGCCTTGTTCTATCCGACGCTCGGCGCGTTCAGCTTCCTGCTCGCTTCGCGGGAGTTCGACTTGAAGCACGCCGGCCGCATCCTCGCCGGCGCGACGGTCGCGGCCGCGATCGGAACGGCCGCGCACGCGCTCGAGCCCGGCGCGTTGGGCTTGCTCTCCGATACGCTGCTCGTCGCCTGGCTCATCCACCGCTTCCGCTGGAACGCGCCGCCGATTCTCGCCGTATCGATCATTCCGTTCTTCGTGGAGCCGACGACCCTCTGGGCGGCCCCGGTCGCCGTTATGGTCTCGCTCGCCGGCCTGATCGCCGTGCTCGGCGCGGCCGACCGGATCGCGGAGCTGCTGCGGCAGGTCTCGCTCAAGGGGGGCGCGATCGCTCCGGAGGCGGATTAACGCTTGCTTGCCGATTAGACAAGACGAAAACCCACCTTCCGCGTTCGGAAGGTGGGTTTCTTCGTGCATGCCTATGCGATTATCTGCCGGCTCTCGCCGAACGGATCATCAAGTACAGCAAGTACGGCGCGCCGATCAGGGCGACGACGATACCGGACGGAATCTCTTTCGGCGCGAGAACGATGCGGCCGAGCCAATCCGCGGCGACGAGCAGCGTGCCGCCGAGCAGGATGCCGAGCAGCATCGACCGGCGGTGATTCGGTCCCGCGAGCATACGCGCGGCGTGAGGCGCGAGCAAGCCGATGAAGCCGACGGCGCCGACGACCGACGCCGCGATGGAGGCGAGCAGCACGGCGATGAGCGCGACGGCTAGCCGCGTGGCGCGCACGGGCAAGCCGAGGCCGAGCGAGCTCTCGTCGTTGAACGACAGCAAGTCGACGCGACGGCCGAGCCACCAGCCTAGCGGTATGAGGATCAAGACGAACGGCAGCAGTTGCCAGAACTCAGGCCAGCTGCGCGCGTACGTGCTGCCCGCTAACCACGCGAGCGCCGGCGCCAAGGTCAGCTTCGCGTGAATGACGAGCATGTTGATGACGGCCGCGCCGGCCGCGGCGACGGCGATGCCGACGAGCGTCAGCACGATCGGGCTAAGCCCGCGCCGCCAGGCCGAAGCGTAGACGATCGCGGCGGCCAGCAGCCCGCCGACGAACGCGCCGACCGGCATCCAATCTGCCGGCAGCTGCGGGAACAGGATGATGAGCGACAGCGCGCCGACGCCCGCGCCGCTCGAGACGCCGACGATATGCGGATCGGCGAGCGGGTTGCGCATCGTGCTCTGCATCAGGCTGCCGCTGGCGGCGAGCGCGATGCCCGCGAGCAGCGCCGTCAAGAGACGCGGCAGCCTCAAGTCCACGACGACCTTCTCGTGGATCGGCGTCCCGTTGCCCGTCAACGCCGCGATGACTTCGCCGGCGGACAAATGGTTGCTGCCGCTCATGAGCGCGCCGATGCATACGACGACGAGCAATGTCGCGAACGCCGCGACGAGGAGCCAATAAGGCGCCCTTCTGGCGAGCACGCCGACCTGCATCGAAGAACCGGCCGACGAAGTGGACGAGCTGATCAGCTTCGATGCCCTGAGCGCCAGCCAAATGATCCAAGGCGCTCCGACGAGCGCCGTGATCGCTCCTGCCGGCAGCTCGCCGATCGCGCTGCTCGCGAACGTGCGGGAGAGCGTGTCCGCGCCGACGAGTATCGCCGCGCCCCAGAGGGCGCTGACGGGCAGCAGCCACGCGTGCCTCGTCATGCCCGAGAGCTTCACGATATGCGGAGCGATCAACCCGATGAAGCCGATCGGGCCGACGATGCTCACGCTGACGCAAGCGAGCACGATCGCGACGCCCATCGAGAACACGCGCGTCTTCGTGACGTTCTGTCCGAGCGAACGGGAAGTCTCCTCGCCGAACGCGAGCAGGTCGAGATGACGGACGGAGAGGAGAACGACGACGAGGCCTCCGATGACCCACGGCAATGCGAAATGCACGCCGCTCCAGTCATTCTGATTCAACGAGCCGGAACCCCAGATGAACAGCCCTTGCGTCTTCTCCTCGAACAGCATCTGCAGCGCGCTGGTCATCGAGGACAGCACCAAGGTGACGATCATGCCTGACAACGCGATCCGGATCGGCGTGCTCTTGCGGCCGCCGCCCATTCCGAATACGGCGAGCGCGGCGAGAACGCCGCCGAGCACCGCCATCGGAAACGCGTACTGGTGCAGCAGTCCCGGCCAATAGATCGTTCCTAGCACGACGATGAGGTACGCGCCCGCGTTCACGCCGAGCGTCGTCTCCGACGCGAGCGGGTTGCGGGTCACGCTCTGCATGAGCGCCCCCGCGACCGCGAGCGCCGCCCCCGAGAGCAGCCCCATGACCGTCCGGGGCAGCCGCATGCCGTTGATGATATGATGCTCCGCGATATCCTTCGGGGACACGATCGCTTCCACGACCGTCTGAACGGACATGCGGTTGAGCCCCTGCGTCAAGCTGAGGAACGTCAGCAGCGCCAGCAGCGCCGTTCCGCCCAGCAGCATCGCGAACGGTTTCCAGCCCGCTCCGCTGGAAGCGGAACGGGCTGGACCGTTGTTAGAAGAAGCAGGCGCTATGCCTTCGTTCTTCGTGATCTCCATTATTCACCCAACAGAACTTTCGTCGTGCGCTCCGCCATCACTTTGGCGGCGTGCGGTCCGCCGTACGGCCAGGTGTCCCCGCCGAGCGCGTACGAGCGATTCTCCTTCACGAACGTCAGCCCGTTCCATACGGCGTTCTTCTCGAGCATGCCGGCGACCGGCTCATCCGTCGTCATATGCAAGTAGTTCGCGTCTTGCACGGCAGGCAACGCCTCGACGTCCTTCGTGGAGAAACCGTAGATTTCGAATTGCTCCGGCTTATAGGCGTTCTTAAGACCGATATGCTCGAGAACCTTGATCGCCAGCGAGTTGTCCGTAGACAACCGGATCGCGACCGCGTTCTGGTTCGCGTACGGCATCGCCAGCACGATCGGCGCGCCTTCCTTGCCGGCCGCGGCGAGCTTCGCCTTCAGGCCGTCGTAAGTCGTCTGCAGGTCGGCGAGCACCGTTTCCGCTTCCGCGTTCTTGCCGACGACGTCGGCGATCGTCTTGAACGTGTTGACCATCTCTTGATACTGGTCGCCGCTGCCTTCCGGCGGATACGGATCGAACAGCAGCGTCGGCGCGATCGCGTTCAATTGATCGTAAGTCGCTTCATGACGGAATTTCACGCCGATGATGAGGTCCGGCTCGAGCGCCGTGATCGACTCGAGGTTCGGCTCTTGGCGAGTGCCTACGTCTTGCACGTCTGCCGCCAATTCGATCGGCAGCGACACGTAGGACTTCATGTTCTCGATGTCCGCGACGCCGGCGGGCTGTACGCCGAGCGCGAGCAGGTCTTCCGCGTACGTCCATTCGAGGACGACGATCTTCTTAGGCGTGCCTTTGACGATCGTCTCTCCGAGCACGTGCTTAATGGAGCGCTCCGCATCGGACGCAGGGCTCTCGGGAGCCGCGGCGGAAGGCGACGCGGATGCGGTCGATGCCGGCTCGGAAGCGGACGGCGATGCGCTTTGGTTAGCGTTGTTGTTGTTGCCGCAAGCGGCGAGCAATACCAGCACGACGGATAGGACGACGAACAAGGACAATCTTCTCTTTAACAATTTCTTTTCCCCCTATGTACGATTGCGATAATCGTGATTTGAATTGTGCTCTAAGAGATGGTGGATCGGTGACCGGACGGTGTTGATAGCGATTCTCAGGTGAACTCAACAGTGATAATGATAATTGTTCTCATTATAGGTGTCAACCCTTTGGACTCGTAAAAAAAAGGCGAAAAAGTGAACGCGCTCCCCGTTACATAACGAAGGCAGGCGCCCCCTCCCGGAAGTTCGCCTGCCTCGTCGCGCCGCCTATAATCATCGCGCCCTCTATTCGCTCCCTCGCTCCAACCGCAAGCCTACGCCAAGCCGCATCGCTTCGCGCCAGTAATGACTGGCGACGGAGATATCGAAGACGGCCAGCCCCATCGGATTGAAGAAGATCGGCCGCTCCGTCTCTCCTTCCGCCAGCGCGTTCCGGCAGACGACGTCTTGAAGCGAGCGCGTATCCTCTTCGCGCAAGCCTCTCAGCAGATGCATCTGCTCGATGTCCGTATTCTCGCGGCATACTTCCCGCCAGTCGTCCACGACGACGAGCGGATTCGCGCTCGCCAGGCTCGCCGGCTTATAATCCCGAAGCGAGACGTTCAGCAGCAAAGCCCCCGGCACCGGCGCTTCGTCGATGTATCTCGCCGCCGATACCGTGCACGTCGCGACGACATTCGCCTCGCGATATGCCTGCCGCCAGTCGCTCGCGACGGTCGCGATCAACCTCAACCGTTCCGGTACGGTCGCTGGATCGATCCCCCGCACGTCGTACAGCAGCACCCGCGACAACGTCTCTCCGAACGCGTCCGCGAACATCTCGAGATGCAGCCGCCCGATCGGCCCCCACCCGATGATCGCCAGCCGCAGCTCCGGCGACCGCCTTGCGGCGACATGCTTCTTCATCATCAATCCGCTGACCGCCGCCGTCCGTATGCCGCTCAGCAGCCCGCTCCGGATGAAAGCCACGGGCTCGCCCGTGGCGCTGTCGTTCAGCGTGATCGAATTGTGCGCTCGCGGCAACCCCTGGCTCGGATTGCCTGGGAAGCTCGCGATCCACTTGATGCCGGCCATCCCGACTTCGCCGCCCACGTACGCCGGCATGGCGATGATCCGGTTCGACGGATCCTGGTAGCGCAAATACGTCTTGAGTGGGCTCGCGCACTCCCCCGCGTCCCGCAGCTTCACGATCGATTCGGTCAGCCGAACGAGCCGAGGCCAATCGATTCCGATCTGCCGGACATGGTCGTTATGCAAATAAATCATCTTTCCATCCCCTATGCCAGGCTCGCGCTTGGGTCGCAGCCCAGCTCCCGCCGTACCCAATCGTCGTCGTACACCGTCGTTAAATACCGCTCGCCCCGGTCGGGCAGTATCGCCGCGCACACCGCGCCCGCGGGTATCCCTTCGCTTAGACCGAGAATGGCCGAGATGACGCCCCCCGAGGAGGCGCCCGCCAATATCGCTTCGTCCCGGACGAGCGCCCTGCACCCGCGCACGCATTCGATGTCCGACACCTTAGAGACGATGTCCGCGATATCTTCCCGGTACAGCCCCGGGACGATCGCCGCGCCGAGCCCCGGAAATTTCCGAGAGCCCTTCTCCCCGCCGAAAATCACGCTCCCCGACACGTCCACCGCCACGAGCTTCGTCGCCCATCCGCGGCTTCGGACGTAGGCCATGCAGCCGCTCAGCGTTCCGCACGAGCTGACGCCGCAGAACAAATAGTCGATCGGTCCGAGCGCGTCTCCGATCTCCTTCATCGTCGTCTCCCGATGCGCCGCCGCATTGTCGGGATTCGCGTATTGATTCGTCCAATAGGCATGGGGAATTTCCTCTGCCAGTTGCCTCACTCTGCGAATTCGCGCGGGCAAGAACTCTCCCGTCCGTTCATCCGGCACGGACACGAGATCGACTTCGCCGCCGAAGGCGCGAATGATGCTCTTGTGCTGCTCGGTCGTGCGCGGGTCGACGACGCAGATGAACCGTAACCCCACGTATTTGCACAGCTGCGCCAGACTGATCGCCAAGTTGCCCGAGCTAGACTCGATGATGACGCTGTCCTTCGTTACCTCGCCGCGGGAGATCGCTTCCCGAAGCATCGTCAGCGCCGGCCTGTCTTTGGCGCTGCCTCCGGGATTCATCCATTCCAGCTTGCCGTACACCTCGAACGGCGCATGACGGAACAAGCGCCTTAACCGGATGAGCGGCGTATGTCCGATCGCTTGCGTAATCCCTCCGTCCAGGTTCACGCGAACCATCCTTTACGTGTAGTAAATTTTTTTATTCTTCACGGCCCCGCGATGGATGTCGTCGTCGTAAGCCTCTCCCGTTACCTCGATGCCGCCAAGGATGCCCGCCCGAATCATCCCGCCGATGTCGGGAATGCGATCGGCCAGGTCGTCCCGGATCCGCGCCAACGTCTCGCTCTCCGCACCCTTGCCGTACACGGTGACGCTTAACGCGTTATCTCGGACATGTACCCGTATGCTCGCCTCCGCCAGATGGCGAAAGACGACGCCCTCGATGTCGTAGATGCTGATTTTCTCCCCGTGCTTCAGATCCGGACCGATTCGGCGTACCAGACTCGCGAAGCTCATTCGCTCCGCTCCGTCGATCTCGATCGGCCTCAGATCGCGAACGACGTCGTACGTGACGTACCGCAAAGCGGGAAATGCGTCCCTGACCGCCGAAGTCAGCACGAGCACGCTCTCCGAAGGCTCGGATAGCGGTTCGAAGCCGGCGCCCAGCGCTTCCGTTCCTACGCCTTCCGCAAGGATGCCGTCCGCGAACACGTACCGGCCGTGCTCGTGCGAGTAATGCGCGATCGTGCCGATCTCGATCGATCCGTACGTATCCGTAATCCGCTTCGCGTCGATGCGCATGCGCTCCGCGACGCGCGCGATCCACCCCGGCGAAGCCATCTCGCCGACGAGCACGATGTGCCGTATCCCGTAAGCCGCCGGGTCGTCCGATGCCAGCATGATCCGATCCAAGATCGATGGCATCGTGTACAGCACCTCGGGCTTGAAAGTCGCCAACCGTTCAAGATGATGGGCGATCGGCAGCTGGAACGACAGCGATTCGACGGTCATCCCGAGCTGCCGGAACACGGCGGACGCCGTCGCTTCGGCGTGCCCCGTCCCGACGTCGGACATGGCCGTGCGATACCCGTAGCGGCCCAGAATTTCCCGGAATACATCCAGCTTGATGCGCATGTACTCCTCTTCGTCGCGAGGAGAATAGAAGATCGCTTTGCGGCGCCCCGCGCTCGTGCCTGACGTCCGGTAGACGCGATAGCCGTCCGCATGGGCCAGCGGATTGTCGTCTGCGTAATAGTGCGCTTCCAGTACCGAAGCCGTGAGGAGCGGCAATTGTCCCAGCTCGGAGACGCGGTCGGACGTAGCGCCGGACCACGTCTCATACCAGGCAAAGCGGTCCGCCGCCCGGCCGATAAGCTCCCTTAACGGTACAAGCAATCGACGATCACCCTCATTCCTTGCTGCTTCTACACCATATGTCGGCCTACCTCTGTTCGTTCTTTTTTCGGATACGGATGAGGGGCAAGCAAGCGGGCGATTTCGTATGATAAGGCATATTCGCACGTCGAGGGGGAGAAGCGGTCAAGTGAAGAAGCAGCGCGTATCGCGCGTCGGCAGCAAGCTGGCGAAGACGGGCGTCGTGAGTAGAAGCCGCGTGCTCGCGGCCCATGTGCCGGCAACGCGCCGGTTCGGCCGCGAACGTCTTCGAGCCATGTTAAGAAGGCACGGAATGGTGTACGTGAAGCCGAATACGGGTTCTCAGGGCATAGGGATCTTGCGCGTGGACACGAAGCGCGGACGGTATCGTTATCGGAAGGGCATGCAGTCGCGGACGTTCGCTTCGTTCGGGGCGATGTACGGCGCGATGCGGAGCTTTACGGATGGCAGGCGTTATCTGGTACAACGGGGGATTCATACGCTGCGGCGCAACGGCCGCGTGTTCGATTTCCGCGTCATGATTCAGCGAAATCCCGCGGGCAGATGGGAGTGCACGGGAACGGCCGGACGCGTGGCGCATCCCGGGAAGATCGTTTCGAACGGCAGCCAGGGCGGAACGATCTACTCCGCGAACGCGCTGCTTAGGCCGATTGCCGGCAGAGCGGGCGCGAAGCGGGTGCAGCGTCGCATGAATCGGCTCGCGAGACTGACCGCCGCCCAATTCGGCCGCGCCTATCCGGCCATGAACGAGCTGGGCATCGACATCGCGGTCGACCGGCGGCTGAAGCCTTGGATACTCGAAGTGAACACGGCGCCGGATCCGTGCCCGTTCACGAAGCTGAACGATCGGACGGCGATACGGAGAATCGTGAGGTATGCGCGCGCATACGGCAGGCGCTACAGCCTAACGTGCAACAAGGCGAAGCGCGGGGGTTAACAGCGCGAGGGGACCGCACGATCCGTGCAGCCCCTCTTAAAACCGCGCTATGCCGGAAGACGGATCGTGACCGTCGTCCCCTCGCTCGGAACGCTATCCAGCTGCAACCCGTAATCGGAGCCGTAATAGAGCTGGATGCGCTCGTTGCTGTTCTTCAGTCCGATGCCGACATTGTCGCGCGCGGTTGCCGCCGAATCGCCGCCGTCCGACGGTTGCCCGTGAATGGCCGTGCGTACCTCCTCGAGACGTTCCGGCGACATGCCGGTACCGTTGTCGCTGATCTCGAATAAGATCCGCCCCTCTTCCCGGATCGAACGAACGGCGATGCGCAGATGCCGGTCGTCAGTGGAGCCATGTATCAGAGCATTCTCCAATATCGGCTGGAACAACAGCTTCATTAACGGCATCTCGTACAAATCCGGGTCGACATGTACGTCGATCGTCGCTTGCTTGCCCGAGCGGAAGTTATACAAGAACATGTAGTTCTGAATATGCTCCAGCTCTTGCCGCACCGTGGCGGACGTGTCCTTCGTATTGACGCCGTACCGGAGCAGCTTGCCGAGCACGAACACCATATGCGATACTTGCGCGTCGCGGTTCATCTCGGCCGCCATGCGGATCATCTCGAGCGTATTGTAGAGGAAGTGCGGGTTGATCTGGCTCTGCAAGAGCTCCAGCTCCGCCTTGTTCTTGCGCAGCCCGAGCTTGTACACCTCTTCGATCAGCTCGCCGATTCTCTGGATCATCCGGTTGAAGTGCAACCCGAGCCTGCCGATCTCGTCCTTGTTGCGAACCGGGAACCGGATATCGAAGTTGCCGACTTGGACGTCCTTCATGATCGTCTCCATGCTCTTGAGCGGACGCGTCAACAGCGTCACGGTGACGATGGCGGCGGCAAGCGCGAGCAGCATCGACGCCATCGTGATGAGCGCCGTCGTATTCCTCGTGCTCGTCGCATGCTTGAGAAGCTCTTGGTACGGGGTCGCCACGATAATCGTCCAGCCGCTCTGCTTGGACGTGTCGAAGTTGCCCATGTACGCTTCTCCGCCGTACGTGAATTTGAACTCGCCTTTGCCGCGGAACCCGGCGTGGCTCGCGCCCAACCGCTTAACGTACTCCGTGAAGCTCCCGCCGCCGCTCTGCAGAATCGCCTCTCCCGTGTCGCTCAGCACGATCGTGCGGCCTTTCGTCAAGTTGTCCAGCTCGCCGATGATCGTCTCGAATGACGTCAGGTCGGAGTCGATGACCATCGTACCGACCCGATGCAGGTCGAACTTGCTGCGCAGCTCCCTGACCGTCGTCAGCAAGTACCGCTCCTGCCCGAAAAAGTCCTTCACGAGCTCCGTGCCGACGACCGCGCCCCGCCCTTCGTTGCGCTGCGCGAAGCTCGTCCACTGCTCGTACTTGAGGTGCGCGTCGGGGCGGTTCGTATTGTTGTAGAAGGCGTGCCCTTCGCCGTCGAGGATGTAGACGCTGCTTCGGTTCATGACGTTCTGCAGGAAGTTGACGTAGAAGCTCATCTTCCGCTCCTTGTCGAACGAGTTGCCCGGCAGCGACAGGTCCGCTTCGAAGTTCTCGAAGTAGAGCAGAAGCGACGAGAACCGTTCGATCTCCCGCGTGGAGTCGTCCAGCTCGCGAAGCATCTTGTCGATTATGCTATGCGTGTAATCCTCGGCGTTCTTGCCGATGTTGTCCTTGAAGTTGAAGTAGGCGAACACGTTCGAGCCGAACACCGGCACGAACAAGAGGAGCAGGAAGATCCAGATCAGCTTATTCGCCAGGCTCGCGTTCAACCACAAGGCCGCCGCACGTCTCGTCCACTGTCGCAAGGGATGCCGCGCCCCTCTCCTCGATTAAGTCATTCGATTGCGATAATCGCTCGGGCTCATGCCGACGATCTTCTTGAACACCTTGCTGAAATAATCGGCGTCCTTGTAGCCGACTTGCTCCGCTACCTCGTACGACTTGCCCCGCGTGCTTTTCAACAGTTCCTTCGCCTTCTCCATCCGCTTGCGCGTCAGAAAATCGACGAACGTCTCGCCGGTTTCCTTACGGAACAGGTCGGACAAGTAATTCGGGTTCAAATACAGGTCGCCGGCGACCCTTTGCAACGTTAATTCGTCGCTAAGATGCGCGATAATGATTTTCTTCGCTTCGTCGATCCATCGCTTCTCTTTGTTCAAGAGGACGGACGCGCGCCTGCGCGCCGCCTGCTCGTACGCCTGCATCGAGTATCGGGCCAACTCGTCGAGCGTATCGTAATCGAGCAACGCTTGGACGTAGTCGTATCCTTGCCCGAACAGCTCCGCGAACAGCGCTCTCATCTGCTCGTGTTCGACGTTCAGCCTCGTATACAGCTCCGCGAACAACTGCACCGCCAGCGACGGGTGGGCGTATTGAGCTCTGATCTTCTCTTCGATCGTACGGAAGAGCTCCCGGATCGATTGCGTCTTGCCTTTCTCGATGCCGTCCAGAAGCCGGAATAGATAGTTGTCCGTCAGATCGGCCCAATGGCTTCCGCCGAACTTCCGCCGCGCCTCCTCGTCCTCGATGATGCCCGATTCGCCGCGGTAGAACCGATGCTCGAGCAATTGAAGCGCTTCCTCATAGCTGCGCTTGAATTCCGTTACTCCGCAAGCAATCCGGCCGACGCCGATGCTGAAGCCGACTTTCGCGTATTGCTTCAGATTGGTCTCGATCTTGCGAAGAGCATCGGAGAATCCGGCTCCTTCCGCCTGCCCGATAATGACGGCGATGACGCCGTCTTTGGCGAACAGCTCGTAACCGAAGCCGTCAGGCATCGTATTCTGTACGACGTTGCGGACGATGAACGCATGAATCTGGGCGTTCGGTTCTCCGATCGATTTCACGAGCGCCTTGTAGTTGTGAACCGCGATCAGAACGACGCGGTAAGGAGGTTGGCCGAAGTCGATGCGATAGTGCTCGTACTTGCCCGTGAGCGGATCGCCCGTCGAGCCGCCGCTCTGCAAGAGCCGCCAAAGAACCTGCTCCTTCAACAGGGGCAGGCTCTCGTTCAACCGGATTTGCTCGTGGATCTTCAATTCGTTCGATTGCTTCGCGCTTTGGTGCCTCTCTTCCGCTTGGCGGAGCAAGTACGCGAGCTTCACGCTATCGATCGGCTTGACCAAGTAGTCGAACGCGCCGCTCTTGAACGACTCCCTTACGAGCTCGAAGTCGTCGTAACCGCTCAGCACCAGCTTCTCGATCTGCGGATATCGCCGGGTTAATTGCCTTACAAGCTCTCTGCCGTCCATTACCGGCATCTTGATATCCGTAATCAGAAGGTCCGGCAGCGTCTCGGCGGTTAGCAAGTAATCCATCACTTGTTCCCCGTTGCTAGCGTCGGCGACGACCTCGTAACCCCGGTTCAAGTTACGGATCATGTCCTTCAAGCCGTTGCGAATGAATTCCTCGTCGTCCGCGATTGCGATTCGGAGCATTGCGGCACCTCCCCGAAGTCGATTCCTGCTCCGCTTACCCTTTGACCGATCCGTGCGTTATACCGGCAAATATATACTTCTGCAGCGACAAAAACAAGACAATCGTTGGAAGCATTACCAGCACGATGCCCGCGGCCATGACGTTGAACGAAGTCGAAGCGAATTGGCCGGTGAACATCATGAGCGCCGTCGTCGCGGTCATTAGATCGACGGAGGACATGTACAAGTATTGCGTAAACATATCGTTATAGATGAATATGGATTTCAAGATGACGACCGTGGCGGTCGCAGGCAGCAATAACGGGAAAATAATCGACCGAAAGATGCGCAAGTAGGACGCTCCGTCGATCATCGCGCTTTCGTCGAGCGACATCGAGAGCCGTTCGAGAAATTGCAGATAGATCCAGATCTGAATGATATCCGTGCTGAGATAGATCAGTACCGGCGCTCCCATCGTGCCCGTAAGGTCCAGCCAATGCACGACTTGATAGACCATGATCTGCAGCATGGTGCCCGGCACGATCGCCGCGGCCAAGTAGAGCAGATGGATGTACTTCTTGAATTTGAAGTCGAACCGGTTCAAGCAATATGCGGTAATCGCCCCTAGGACGACGCTTCCGCAGGCTCCGCAGACGACGAGCACGAGGCTGTTCTTCAGAGCGTGCAGCAGATGGCCTTCGTGGATGACCCGATCGAAGTTGCCCAGCGTCCATTCCTTCGGAAAAGCGATCGGCGTCGATTGAATATAATCCGCGTCGGTCTTGAACGATGCCAGCAGCAGCACCAACAGCGGCACGATGACGATCAGCGACCACACGACTAACGGAACGTATTTGAACGCGCCCACGGCTTTGTTCATTTCGATTCACCCCGCATGATGACGATTCTCTGAATGAGGGCGAGCACGATGATTAACAAGATTAACAGTACCGACAATGCGGCCGCCGGGCCGTAGCTGTTGAACTTCGTGTACAAGAGGATGACGTAGTACAAGAAGGTGTAGCTGGCGTCTCCCGGTCCCCCCTGCGTGATGATAAGGGACTCGCCGAACGCCTGCAAAGCGCCGGACAGCGATAGGAACAAATTCAACTCCACGATTCTGCGGATGCTCGGGAACGTAATGTAACGGAACTTCTTCCAGCCGCTGCAGCCGTCCACTTCCGCCGCTTCATAAATTTCGCGGTCTACCGACATTAACGCCGCTAAGTAGATCACCATCGTATAGCCGAGATAACGCCAGAACGAGATGAAGGCCAGCGAGAACGTGACGAGGTGCTCGTCGCTGAAGAACCGGATCGGGCTTGCTCCCAGCTCCTTCAGGAACATATTGATCGGTCCGGCACGATAATCGAACAAGTAGTTGAACAAGTAGACGACGGCGGAGAAGTTCAGGATGAACGGAACGAACAGGATCATCTTGAACGCCGTCTTCCCCTTCAGCTTGCCCGCGAGCAACACGGCGAAGAACAGGCCGACGACGTTCTGGACGATGCCGTTCAACGCGTAGATGCCGTTGTTCTTCAGCGCTTTCCATACGGACATATTGGTCGATTCTTGCACGAAGTTATGGAGGCCGACCCAACTGTACGAATCGCTGATGCCGTTCCAATCCGTGAAGCTGTAGAATACCATTCGTGCCGTCGGATAGACGAAGAGCATGGCCATTAGCAGCATCGGCACGAACAGAAACCCGCCGAGGAGCAATCTCCTCTGAAGTTTGTAGCTCAATGGCTCTCCTCCTGATGCAAACGGAAATCATCATAGGAGATCACGATGATTTCCGTCCGGTCTCTCGATTGCGAATGATTATTTTCTAGCCGATGCCCAGATATCGTTCAACGCTTTGCTTTGTTCGTCCGGCGTGCGGATGCCGACGCCGATCTCGGAGAAGAACTTCGTATAGTCGATTCGTCCTTTGTCGTTGGCTGCTTTGAATTCCTTCAGATCCGGCTTCAAATACACCTTCACCGGGTTCGCCGCTTCGAATTCCTGCAGGAACGGGTACTCTACCGTTACGTTCTTGTTCGCGGACAGCATGCCCGTCTTCTTCGCGTAGTCGGCGTATTTCGTATCCATGAGGAACGAGTAGAACGCTTTGGTCGCTTCCATGTTCTTGGCGTCTTTGTTGATCGCGAGTCCCCAGTCCGCGCGGAACGGCGCGCGTTGCTGGCCTTCGTTCGTGAACGGTAGCGGAACGAATCCGTAGTCCGCTTCGGTGAATCCGGGTCCCGTCAATTGCGCGAACATCGAGTTCTCCCCGAGGTACATGCCGCTCTTGCCGTCTTGGAAGTCCTTCTTGAACGGTTCCCAGTCGTAGGAACCGGTGTCTTCCTCCATGATGCCCGCCTTCGCGATCGTCTGGATGAAGTTCATTGTCTTAACGTAAGGGTTGTCGGCAGTGAACGGAGCGTCCGATTCGAGCATTTGCTTCTGCAACTGCTGAACGTCGTCCACGAGACTCTTCGTATAGACGTCGTAAGTGAAGTACGTCCAGCCAGGCTTCGATACGCCGACGTAGCCGATTTTGCCGGATTCCTTGATCTTCTTGCCCGCTGCAATCAGCTCGTCGAGCGTCTTCGGCGCCGTCAGCGACAGCTCGTTGAAGATCTTCTTGTTATAGATCAAGCCTTCCGTAACGAGACCGTAAGTGAGCGCGTACGTGTTGCCGTCGAATTGGAATACGTCGTTGCCGACCCAGTTGCCGACGAACGGAAGATCGTTAAGCGGCAGGAACGTCTTCGTGATGACGTCCGCTTGCAGGTCGCCGGTCGGCAAAGTGACGATGTCGGCCACGTCGTTCGCCGTAATTTTCACTTTCAGGTCGTCGACGAAGTTTTTGCTCGTGGACAGGGTAACTTTGACGTCCGGGTATTGTTGGTTGAACTCCTTGATCATGTCCGGATACCAGCTCGTTACGAGGTCGTCCCGGTACGTGAACAGCGTAACTTCGCCTTCCACTTTCGCCGCTTCGCTCGGGGCTGCCGCCGACGCGCTTGCTTCCTGCGAGGCCGAAGGCGATGGATCCGCGGACTTGCTTGGTTCGTTGTCGTTGTTGTTGCCTCCGCATGCGGTGGTGACGAGCGCGAGCGATAACAAAGTCGAGAACAATACAGACTGTTTTTTCATTCCGTAAACTCCCCTAACGTTATAGTCTTTGGTGGAAAGATGGCCTCTTTCTATAATCAAAGTTACCATTCGGCGAATCGCGGCCCCATGCAATATTGTTGTATTTGATGGAAAATCTTCAGATCATTCCGGCTACGAGTGAACGAACCGACCCGGATGACGAGTGGTTCCCATGTGCACACAAGTCCGGTCACTCGCCCGACAACTCATTATGCACAGCTGAAAGCAGAGCTGCGACGCTTTTCAGTAGCTTGGATGAATTCGGAGTGTCTTCTTTTCAGCCTAATTCAGTGATGCCGTTATTTCGCAAGTGTAAAATAGCCCCCACCTGTTAATCAGATGGAGGCTCAAGCTTAATTCGTTGAACTGACTTTTTGGGACTACTTCATTGAATCTGCAAAATACTTCACAATAGGCGCTGCGACTTCATTGATCGTTTCAACGCCGGCGAGCCCTTCTTCATTAAACAAGGTGAATTTTATTAATAAGTTATTAAAAGACAAAATGATATCATTATACCCTAAAACAAACTCATTGTTCTTCAATGTACTTGAACCTCTTGAGTTCCAATACACAATATCGTTACCAATGTAATGATTAAGGTAAATCAAATCAATGAATAGAATTTGCTTTTTATTTGAACTTTGAAAAATAATTCTTCTTTGAGTGCTGTTTTCATTCTGTTCACCATCAACAGTTAAGTACTCGCGATTATCAAATGCCAGTGCCTTATTCACTGCAATAATAGATAATGGGGACTCAATAAAGTTAAAATTTGGTATTGTCAATTTTGAAAGGTCCTCAGATATTGAAGAGTATCTTTCATAGGACAACATCTTCTTATTGTCTTCTTGAACTGAAGTCGTTAATGCAGAACTCGGTTTTGCCTCTGCAACATTGCTGCTTTCATTATTACATCCAGTAGTGATTACAAAAACCGCTGCTAGTAGTAGTAATTTGATTTTATTCCTCATTAGATTAGGTGGGATGAATGGCTCCAACCGACTACATTTTCATCAGGCGCCCATCCACTAGCTCCTTCGTAATACATTCCGATTAAAGATCCGCCACCAGGGGAATATTTTCTATAAGCAGCCTGTCCCGCACCATATCCACCGGCTCTATATTTGTTGATTTCATAGTACGTTCTACCGGGAACCTGTGCAGATTGTTCAACGGTTGTACTTGAGTTGTCCGTTACAACATATTTTCCACTTAAACTAAGAGAAGCGTTTAGTTTGGCCAGAAATGCAACTTTAAATTCAGCAGTTGCATTAATATTTGCGGAAACTTCCCAGTTTGTCGTTTTAGAAGTCTGTTGGGTGTATTTTAAGCTGATTGGAGTCGTACCGGCACTGTTTGTATTTTCAATCCAAACCTTTCCGATAAAAAATCTCTTCTGGTCATATTGTGTACTACTTTGAACATAACTGTCAAAAACATAGGAAAATCCGTCATTAGGTACTCTAGACTGCGGACCGTCATAATTTCTAGGTTGAACTTGAATCTTCTCCCCGGAAGAGGACATTTCCCATGCATTAATTGCCGGAAGTTCGTATTTTTTTTGACGTTCAATCTCAAAACTATCAGGTTGGTCACTGTAATTCTGAACAGGTTCATTTGCAGATGCATAAATTGGTGTATCGATGGTTAGTAGAGCTAGAAGGGAGACGACGAACAAAGATTTTTTCAACATTCTCAACCCCTGCCTTTTAGTTAATTTGCAAGGAAATCTCGTCTACTAAACGAAGATTGGTGCTTTACACACCAAATTGTATTGAGTGCTGGCCAGCTGTTCAAAACAAGACCTTACGCTATTTACTATAAATCAATCTCTAAATCTAACAAGTTCTAAATATTTTAGCCCCATTTTCCGATAATTCCTTTTCCTCTAACATTTTGAATTGCTTCTATAGTATTGCTAGCGTTCAGTTTCTTCAACAACTGATTAATCTGGTTTTTAACCGTCCCTTCAGACTTATGAAGTTTATGTTGAATTTGTTTGCGGGTATACCCCACTTCAAGATAATGGAACACTTCGCGCTCGGCATTACTCAAAGCACTTAGCCGCAATTCTTGATTCACCTTAGAGAATTGGTCAATTAATATATTAAAAGGGTTAACCTCGCTACTTGCCGTTCGAATTGCGTTGGGTAAGTACTTATAATTATTCTTATTGATATAATTCACCGCACCGGCAGTAAATGACTGAATAATCAGTTGTTCATCTTCATAGGGTGACAACATAATAAGTTTACAATCTGAACAATCTAGGATATCAAAAGCGATAAGTATACCGTCAACAGGTAAATCTGATAAGTTTAAACTCAATAATACGATTTCAGGATTGCATGTTTTCACCATTTCTACCGCTTCTCTGTGGTTCGTCGCAATACAGACAACGTTAAAATCCTTTTCAAATTCTATAATCTCTTCTAATTCTGATAGAAATGTCTGATCATTCTCCACAATACCAATCTGGATAAGTTTATTTTTCACAAGGCACCTCAATCTCGTCTGAAATACTTCTAGGTAGCCTCACCATTCTAACAAAATAAAAATGTAGATCTTGTCGCTTGATGTCGAATTTTTATATCATTAATTCGTGTATTATTTTCCAACTTATTATTTATTGGGAGCGCAGCGTGGAGGAGCTGTAAGCGATGACCCGGGGTTATTAGGCGACTCGTTCACGGAACCGAAATAGTACTGATTTCCATCGTGTAATTGAAAGGATGAATCAATCGTTAACAGCGGAACTACCCAACAATGTCAGGATGACCGACAGCGCCTAAAATACGGGAGTTGCTCCATCACTCATTTTGAGGCAGCCAGTATGACATACATGAGTATCAATCATGCGTAGCACTCTGCAGGAGCGTCTTGCCGCACGCGGTTACAGTAAGCGCCACATACGCATGTACGCAGAATCAGGTGTTGCTGCTAGACGCTTCCAGCCGTATTTGTCTATGGCACCGGACTTGTTGTACGGGCATTCGTCGATTTAGTGTCGTGATGCGCTGCTATTGCGAATCTCTTTTAAGAGGCTATCGAGCAACACAAAAAGCACCCGCGAGGGTGCTTCTTCTTGTTGACTCCAGCCTGGCAACGTCCTACTCTCCCAGGACCCTGCGGTCCAAGTACCATCGGCGCTGGAGGTCTTAACGGTCGTGTTCGGGATGGGTACGCGTGGAACCCCTCCGCAATCATCACCAGACCAGAAGTCATTCGAATCAAGGCTTGCGCCTTGAAAACTGGATGCGAAACAAAGCGTTGGTGAAAGTTTATGAAACATCCGTTGGCCATCCATGTCATTAGGATAAGCCCTCGACCGATTAGTACTCGTCAGCTGCACGCGTTGCCGCGCTTCCACCCCGAGCCTATCAACCTCGTGTTCTTCAAGGGGTCTTACGAATTGGGAAATCTCATCTTGAGGCA
>NZ_JBHTGV010000016.1:0-119366 GCF_042675445.1 Cohnella sp. GCM10027633
CCTGTTCTTTAAACTCTTCGTTGTAATGCTGTCTTCTCTCACTCATGCCGGACACCTCTTAATTCTTGTTGAGTTTATTATCTGTTTGCGCTTATGAGGTGTCCACTTTTTATTCTAGTTGCACTGGTACCGTTGGAGGTGGGAAGTCGGCGGGTTCGCTACTGCAACGGTGTCTGGTACCGTTAGAGGTGGGAAGTCGCCGGATTCGTTGCTGTAGCGGTACCTGGTACCGTTAGAGGCGGGAAGTCGGCGGATTCGTTGCTGCAGCGGTATCTGGTACCGTTGGAGGCGGGGAGTCGGCGGATTCGTTGCCGCAGCGGTATCAGGTACCGTTAGAGGCGGGGAGTCGGCGGATTCGTTGCTGTAGCGGTGTCTGGTACCGTTGGAGACGGAGCATTCATGCAAAAAGCACGGCCCGGGGTCCACCCCGAGCCGTGTGCCGTCTTGCCACCGAAACCCGTTGCCCTTACTGCGCCGTGCTACCCTGCGCGTCGCCCGCATCCGAAGCTACCGGCATACCTCCCTGACCGCCTTGCGGCATCTCGCCGTCCGGCGGCATTCTGCCTCCGAAACCTCCACCCTCGCCGCGCGGACCGCCTTGACCGCGGCCGCCGCCACCGCCGCCGAAGCCGCCACCACCGGGACCGCCCATGCCGCTTCTCGCTTCGGTGACGCCGTTCTCGTCGAGCCAAGTGACGATGTCCGCGATCTGGAACGAGACGACCTCGGTGCCGCCGGTATACGCACCGCCCTCATAGAGACCGTTCGCTTCCCCGCCGCTGGACGTCCCGCCCGAGTACAGCGTGTAAGAACCGTCCTTCTTCAGCTCCGGCGAGCCGACGAACACCGCTTGATAGCTCTTCGACGGCGCGAACGTCAGCACGTCCGTGCCGTCCTCGCTCTCCAGATGGACGAGCGTGCCCGCTTCCTGCGCCTGCGGATACGTCATCAGAATGCCGTACTGCGTGGACGCATCCGACGCCGCCTGCACCATGCCCGAGCTGCCCGCCGCCACCAGGTACCCGCCGGTCATGACGAACGTGCCGTCGTAATCGAGCGCTCCGTTGCCGTTGTTCGTCGGACCGTTGACGACGACCGTGCCGCCGGACATCTCGATCGATCCGTTGGCGTCGAGACCGTCGCCCTGCGCGTCGACGCGAAGCGTGCCGCCGCTGATCTTCAGCAGGTTGGACGAATTCGCGCCGCCCTGCCCCGGCGGGCCTTCCATCGCTTCCGTCTCGCCGCTGCCGCTGGAGACGTTGATGCCGTCGTCGCCCGAAGCCACGCTAATCTCGCCGCCCGCGATATGAATCTGCGGCGCCTCGATACCTTCGTTGCTCTCCGCGATCCCGATCGTGCCGCCCGTAATGGCGATCGCGATATCCGCGTTGATGCCATCGTCGCCCGCCTGAATCGCAAGCTCCCCGCTTGTAATTTGGATGCCGCCGGCGCTATGCAGCGCATCTTCTCCCGACGCCAAGCTGAACGCGCCGCCGGAGATCGCGATCATGCCTTCCTCGCCCGCCGTGTCGTTCGTCGTCTTGACCGCATGGCCGCCGGCGTCGACCGTCAGGTCGCCGTCCTTCACGCCCACCAAGTCGCGCCCCATCACGCCGTCGTCGACCGCCGTGACGTTGAGGCTTCCTCCCGTGATTTTCAGCTTATCCTTGCTCGCGATGCCGTTATTGTAGTTGCCCTTGACCGTCAGCTTGCCCGTGCCGTTAATCGTCAGATCGTCGTGGCTGAAGATCGCCGCGTTAGGCTCGTCCGTCGCGTCGTCCGGATAGACGTACTTCTCCCCATCGGACACAACGTTCTCCGCGCCTTCCGGCAAAGACAGAATCAGCTTGCCCGCTTCCGCGACGTAGATCGCCGAGCTGTCGCCGTTATGAATATCGACGCCGTTCAGCACGACCCGCACGTCGCCTTTGTCAGGCACGTCTACCAACAGTTGCCCGTCGTCCAGCTTCCCGCTCGCGACGTACGTTCCCGCCGCCGTAATCGTCACCGAACCGTCCGCTGCCTCCGCGCCGGAGCCGTCGATCGAAGCTCCCGAGCCGTTCAACGCAATCGTTGTAACCGTCCCCGACTCCCAATCCGTATACGCGTCCTCTTCCTTATACTCGACGAGCGTCTCGCCCGCCAGATCGACGCTCGCCAGCTGCTCTCCCGAACCCGAGCCCGACGCCACTCCCGCCGTAGCCTCCGTCTCGGCGACCGCCGATGCCGCCGGCTCCGCGTTATTGCTGCATGCCGACACGAGCGCGGCGCATAATAGCAAGGTGCTCATTGTCATCGCTAATCCGTTGCTCTTCTTCATCCTATCCTCATCCTCTCTCCTAATTCGAGTCATTAATATTCCGACGCCGTCGGCGCCATCGTTAACGTAATATCGAGATTCCCGTTCCTGCATCTCACCGCGTCTAGAAATTCCTTCTGATTCGTGAGATGATCGATCGTAACCGCGTAGACGAGCTCGTACAAGCTTCCTAGCTCCGTCGTGCGCACTTTTCTCAGCGCGTAGCCGACGTTGAACTGCTTGAACAGCTCGTCGAACGCTTCTTCGTACCCGAGATTTTCCGGAATCGTCACCTTCAGCAGCTTCTGCGAAGACCTCCGGGCTCCGAACTTGAACTTGCCGAGCAAGAACATGAGCGCGCACAGAATGACGGTGAACAGCACGGCGTAATCGTAAGCGCCGACGCCGCACGCGAGGCCCGACGCCATCGTGAACAGGACGAACGCGATATCCTTCGGATCTCCGGGCGCGCTGCGGAACCGGATGATCGAGAAGGCCCCGGCTAAGCTGAACGCTCTCGCGATATTGCTCCCGATGAGTAGGATGATGATGGCTACGATCGCCGGCAGCACGACCATCGTCAAGGCGAAGCTCTGCGTGTAGGCGGGCTGCGTCCTCATATAGGTGAAGCTGATCAGCGCGCCGAGCGCGATCGCGAGCAGAATGGTCAGCATGGCATCGGAGAACGCGACGCTCGTACCCTCCGCCGTCGTCCCGAATAGCGATTCGATCATAGTAACATTCTCTCCTTTTCTAAGTTGCCGTACCGGATGGTTTTCTTATATTCGTTGCCGTACTTCGAGAAGCTCGTCCGGAACATCCCGAGCTCCGACAGCAGCTTGGACAGCCAGAGCGGAACCGTCTTCTCCGCCTTCACTTCCATCAGCCATTGCCCCGGCTCCATAAGCTGCTGCCCGTAATCGCCGCTCTCGAGCTTCAAGTCGTGGCGTCTCGAGCGAATATTCGTATCGAACGAGATGCGCAAATCCCGGTTGCCCCTCGCGAACATCGCGATTCGGTCGTAAGCTAAGTACACCATCGGCCTCAGTTCGTACCGTCCGAGGAAATATTCGATCTCCCGAACGACCTGCTTGTTCATATACGACCGCAGCTCCGGCGCCTGTCCGGTTCCCGCGAACGCGTACGCTTCCGGCAGCTTCAGCGCGGTCCTTCTTTTGTTCACTAAGCCGAACACCTTCTTCTTGAGCTCCAGGTACACTTTCGCGTCCGCCGCCGGCGTGCCGTATGCCCTGATCCGCAGCTTCTCCCGGTACTTCGGCTTGGACAAGCTGCTTCGGATCAACGAATGATGCTCGGTATCGTAATAGAGGTTGCTAATGGCGTAGCAATCGCCGTTCTTGTTGTGCTCGTCGGGTTCCATATATTCGAGCAGCCGTCGATAGATTTCATGGAATGCTTCGGTATTCATGAGATACTTGGTCTCGTAGCGGTTGAACACCTCGATGGCCATCGCCTTCGCTCCTTCCGTGCGGCGGTCGGCCGCGTCGTTCATGACTGTATCTTAGAGCCGGAACCTTTAACGAATCTTAAATGCGCGGGTGCCCGAACGTTAAGGTTCATTAAAGGTTTCGTGCCTATAATGAAGCCATACCCGAAGCGCGAAGGATGGATGCCCTCATGAGAATATTGATCGTGGAAGACGAGATTCATCTCGCCGAAGCGTTAAGTCAAATCCTGAAAAAACACAACTATTCCGTAGACGCCGTTCACGACGGACAGTCGGGGTACGATTGCGCGCTCGCGGGCATCTACGATCTGTTGCTGCTCGACATCATGCTCCCGGAGATGGACGGCATCTCGATATTGAAGAAGCTGCGGAGCAAGGGACTCTCGACGCCGGTCATTCTGTTGACGGCCAAGGGGGAAGTATCGGATAAAATCTCGGGCCTCGACCACGGCGCGGACGACTACGTGTCGAAGCCGTTCGTGACGGAGGAGCTGCTGGCGAGAATACGGGCGGCGCTGCGCCGCAGAGGCGAAGCCGTGCCGGAGGACGAGCTGAAGTACGGGGATATCGGGCTGAATCCGGGGACGCTGAAGCTGACGTGCAGGGGCAAGGAGCTGAAGCTGATCTTGAAGGAGAGCGAGCTCCTGGAGCTGCTCATGACGCGGAAGAACGCGGTCACCTCCAAGGAGCAGATCATCGAGAAGCTGTGGGGCTTCGATTCCGAGGCCGAGCATAACAACGTGGAAGTATATATCTCGTTCCTGCGCAAAAAGCTGGCGTTCCTCAGCGCCTCCGTCCGGATCAACACGATCCGGGGCGTCGGGTACGTGCTGGAGGCGACGGCGTAATGTTCAACAAGCTGCGAAACCGATTCCTGATCGTGAACATGGTCATCATCTCTCTCATCATGCTCGTGGCGTTCACCGCGATCTACACGATCACGTACCGGAACGTCAGCCGCGACATCGACATGGATCTGCGACGGGTGTCGGAGTTCTTCCATAAGCCCGGCGGCAAGTTCGGCGATCACGGCCCGGGCTTCGGTCCCGTCGACAATCTCTCGCCGATGGATCCGATGAAAGGAGGCAGCCCGCCGGAAGATCGCTCGGTATCGTTCGCGGTCCAGACGGACGACGACTGGAACGTCGTCTCCGTGAACACCCGGTTCGATATGGAGCTCGACTTCTACAAGCAGGCCGTCGGCAAAGTCGCCGCGGGCAGCGCGGAGAGCGGGAAGACGAACCTCGACGATAATAAATGGGCTTATCTCGTGCAGCGCAACGAGACCGGCTACTTCGTCTTGTTCCTCGACGTGACCGCGCAGCAGACCATTTTGACGAATCTCGTCTATACGTTCCTCGCGGTCGGGCTCGCGATGCTCGTCATCATCTTCTTCACGAGCCGATACTTCGCGAACCGGTCGATCGCTCCGGTCCAAGAGGCGTTCAACCGGCAGAAGCAGTTCATCGCCGACGCCTCCCACGAGCTGAGAACGCCGCTCGCCGTCATTAACACGAACGCGGACGTCTTGCTATCCAACTCCGACGACACGATCGCGAGCCAAGCGAAGTGGCTTCACCATATTAAGTCCGAGACGGACCGGATGAAGACGCTGACTTCCGACTTGCTGTACTTGACCGAGATGGACGATGAACGCGCGAATATGATCTACGCGGACGTGAACGTCAGCGAGGCGGTAGAGAGCGTCATATTGACGATGGAAGCGGTCGTGTACGAGCGCGACTTGACGCTCGGCTACGAGATCGATCCCGGGTTGAACGCCCGCGGCAATGCCGAGCAGCTGAAGCAGGTCGTCATGATTCTGCTCGATAACGCCGTCAAATATACGAATCCGAAAGGCTCGATCGAGCTTGCGCTGAAGCGCCGCCATAACGATATCGTGCTATCGGTAACGAATACGGGCGAAGGGATACCGGCAGAGCATCTGGGCCGCATCTTCGACCGCTTCTACCGCGCCGATTCGTCCCGCTCCCGCAAGCAAGGCGGCTACGGCCTGGGACTTGCGATCGCGAAGTCGATCGTCGAGCAGCACAAGGGCAAGCTGTCCGCGAAAAGCACGGTCGGCGAGACGACGTCGTTCTACGTCCAGCTGCCGTCGGCTTAAGCTTCGTGCGGATCGGTTGCGGGCGTGCTTGGAGGCGACCACCGCGCGGCCCAGGCGTCCATCTCGCTGAGCACGTTGCGGAAGTCGTGCCCTTTGTCCGTCAGCGAATATTCGACGGTGACCGGCACGGTCGGGAACACCTCGCGGCGCACGACGCCCGTCTGCTCGAGGTGGCGCAGCGTGTCGGTGAGCGACTGCGTCTTGACGACTTCCACGTTGCGCAGCAGCTGCTTGAAACGCTGCGGGCCTTCGGCCAGCTTGGCGATGACCATGAAGCTCCACTTCGCTCCGATAATGCGCAGCGCCTCGCAGATGTTCGGCACGCTCGCTCCGTCTTGGGCAACGTGCGCGAGCTCTTGATCCTCGGGTACGTATTCGGGTTGATTCATTAGTCGCTCTCCCCTTTTCTACTTACCGAAAGGTAAGTTGGTCAGTTTTGTTGGATAAGGTCAATCTGTTTTGCTCTCTTACGAAAAGTTAGTACGTTCATTATAATTCAATCCATCAACTCTCGAAAGGGTGGATGGAGATGAAAAACGTATATTGGCTCGCGATCGGCGCCTTCCTCGTCGCGACGGCGGAGCTCGTCGTGTCCGGCATATTGAAGGAGCTAGCCGAGGATCTGGGCGTAACGACAGCCCAAGCCGGGCAACTCGTCACGGCGTACTCGCTCGGATTCGCGATCGGCACGCCGATCTTGATCGCGGCGACGGCCCGCGCGGCACGCAAGTCGATGCTGCTGGCGTCGCTCGCGGCGTTCGTGCTCGCCAGCGCGGCATCCGCGTTAAGCGACGGATTCGCGGTATTGCTCGCCTTAAGGGTACTGCTCGGCGTAAGCGCCGGCGTCTACTGCGTCGTCGCGCTCGGATCGATCGCGAAGCTCGTGCCGGCGGAGAGGATCGGCAGCGCGATCGGAACGATCGCGCTTGCCTTCGGCTCGTCGATGGTGCTCGGCGTGCCGATCGGCATCGCCATGACCGAGGCATGGGGCTGGGAATCGATCTTCTATGCGATGGCAGGCGGCAGCTTGCTCGTGATCGGGCTGCTGAAGCGCATGCTTCCCGACGTCGAAGGCGACGCGCCGGCTCCGTTCGGCAAGCAATTCGCCGTGCTCGGGAGCCTGACCGTCATCGGCCCGCTGTTCCTCTCGATGCTCTGGAGCGCGGGCAATTCCGTCATGCTGACGTATATGGCGCCCCTCGTGCAGGATGAACTCGGCTTGTCGTCCGGAGCGCTCGGCGGCGTGTTGCTCGCCCTCGGTCTCATCGGCATCGTCGGCTCGAAGCTCGGCGGCTACGGCGTGGACCGCTTCGGCAGCGGCACGATGCTCGTCGTCAGCTTGGCATTGTCCGCGGCTTCGCTGATCATGCTTCCGCTTCTCGCCGGCGCGTCGCCAGCCGCCGGTCTCGCGCTCATCGGCCTGTGGGGGCTCGGCATGTTCGTCACCGCCCCGGCGCTGAACGCGCACTTCGTACGGACGGCGCCAGGCTCGGCCAATCTCGTCCTCGGCATGAACACGTCGTTCACGCATCTCGGGCTCGCCCTTGGCGCCGGAGCCGGCGGCTACTTCTACAATATCGCCGACTCCTCGGCCGATCTGCCGTGGCTGGCGGGAGCGTCGCTCCTGGTCGCGTTCGGCCTGTCGCTGGCGGCCGCGCGGGTGCGGGGAGCGAAGACGCTGGCGGCGTAATTGCAGGCAATCGACTTACTCGGAACGTCGGCTTGGCCGTCTTGCGCATGATGCGCGAGGCGGCTTCTTTATTCTTTTTTTATACTTCGGTAAGAGGAGCTTTAGACGTATCGGCTATAATGAGGCCAAGGAAACATGGCTTGGCGAAAGTCAGGGGGTGAACGATATCGCTAGAATCAACCTAACGCAGAGAAGATGGCTGCTCGTCCTCCATCTGTTATTCGCGGCGATCATGCTTGGCGGAGCCGTCGCTTTCCTCATTCTTAGCCTCGTAGCTGCGAGCACAAGCGATGAAGGCGTGCTTCGGGCATGCTATACGGCTATGCAGGTGCTGTCCGAGTCGTCCGTGCGCGCTTCGACGATCGGGACGCTCGTGACCGGCATTTTGCTGTCGGTGCTGACGCAGTGGGGGCTGTTCAAGTTCTATTGGATCATTGCCAAGGAGATCTTAACGCTCGTCGCGATCGCGCTCGGTCCGATCGGTATGTACCTATGGACGCTGAAGGCGGTGCGAATGACGGACGACGCAGGGTTGAACGCGCTTCATGACTCGGCATTCCTCGTGAATCAGAATCAGATGATGGTCGGCATTATTCTTCAGATCGTATCGCTCGCCGCGATGTTCGTCTTGTCGGTGTTCAAGCCTTGGGGGCAGCGGAAGCGACGGACGAGCGCATTGGCTTCCGGTTCATAGCTCGCAAGCAAAGAGAGGCACCCTTGGATGAGGGTGCCTCTCTCTTATTGATTATGGACGTCCGACGACCGTATTCGATGCCGATTCGATGTCCGCGTACGCCCAGTGGGAAGCCGGAACGTCGGTCCACGTCGGCTGGCGTTCGGCGTTCGCTTCGTGCGCCGGCCGCTCTAGCAGACGATTCAGGATGCGGACGCTTTCCGCGCGGGTCAGAGGTTTGTCAGGCGCGAACGTACCGTTCTCGTAGCCTTGCATCCACCCCGCCTCGCGCACGGCTGCAATCGACGCTGCAGCCCAATGGCCCTGCGCATCGGCGAAGACCCCTGTGTCAGCTTGCGCCGGTTGCGGCTTCTTCCAGTTGGCGATGATCGTCGCCATCTCCGCGCGGGTGACGGCGGCTTGCGGACGGAACCGTCCGTTCGTATCGCCGTTCATGAGGCCGGCGCCCTTCGCGAACGCGATGGCGTCCGTCGCCCAGTAGCCGGCGGGTACGTCGGAGAAGCCAGCGGCGTTCGACTTCGCGGAGGTGCCGATTGTGCGCGCCAGCAGCGTCGCGAGCTCCGCCCGCGTGATCGTCCGCTCCGGATGGAACAGCCCGTCCGGCGAACCGGTAATATAGCTCGCGTGCGCGACCGCGTCGTGAAGATTCACGAGCGTGAACGCGCTGAACTTGCTCACCGCGATCTCGTAGCCGATCGGCTTGCCTTTCGCGTCGTAGACGACGGTGCCGCGCTGCAGTTCCTTCTCGCCGTCGCTATGCTCGACGTATACGCCGAGCGAGCTCAGGAACTGCTGCAGAGCGATCGGATCCGTCGGCAGCTTGACGTTCGTCAGCGGGAAGACGACCTTCGTCGTCGGCCCCGCATAGTTCGTCTCGATGTCCACGGACGTGCCGACGACTTCGGCATTGCCGTTCGGGGAAGCTTCCTTCACTTCCGGCGCGTTCAGAACGCGGTCGGCAGTCTGTTGCGCCGCTTGCGTCGAGCGAATCGGCACGATCTGCACGACGATGTCCTTGTCTTGGGACTTCAGCAGCGCCAACGTCTCCGGCGACAACGAGATCATCGTGTCCCCGGTCTGAATCTCGAGTCCGATATCGTAGTCGTCCAATGCGTTGACCGCTCGTCTGGACAGGTTGACGACGACCGAGTCCGCAGGGTCGCGCGGCAGATCGTCGATGACGATGCGAGCCGTTTTCCGTCCCGCGGCAGCCGCATGTCTCGCGAACGTCTCGATACCCCTCTCGTCGAGCGAGACGACGTCCGTCTTCTTGCCGTCTGCGGAGCGCTTGCGCGTGACGTTCAAGCTGACCGTATTGTCGAACTCGTCCGTAACGACGTTGATCGGACGGGACTCGTCCGGCGGGTTAGGCACGACGGTCGACGGCGGAGGCGTCGTATCCGCGCCGCGCGTCACGGCAAGCGTATATGTCTTCTTCTGCCCGTCGCTCGCCGTGACGACGACGTCGACGTTCTTCGTTGCGCCCGCGGCGACGGCGATGGCCTGGGAAGCTCCGCCGCTGTCGACCGCTTGTCCGTCAACCTCGATCGTTGTTGCGTTCGGGTGAAGCTCCGTCGGAGTCAACGTTATCTCCGGCACGTTGCCGGCTACGGACACCGTATAAGTTCCGATCTTGGGATCAAACGTCTCGCCTAACGTGCCGCCCGTTACGGCCAAGCCTCCCAGTTGGTTTAAGCTGTAGGCGAACTTCTGCACGCGATGATTCCACACATCCGTAATGTAGACATTGCCGTCGCGGTCGATTGCAATGCCGCCGATATCGTCCGTCTGGCCTGGATCGCTGCCTCTGGCCCCCCAGCTCGCCAAGAGCGCGCCGTTCGTTGCCGATAGCTTCTTAATCTTGTTAGCGCCGCTGTCCGCTACATATAGATTGCCTGCAGGATCGAGCGCGATGCCGGAAATATAGGTGAACTCGCCGTTGCCCGGCTCTCCCCACGTCGTCTCGATCTGCGTTCCGTCTGTCGTAAATGTTTGAATATGCGTGGAATCGCTGACATATACGACGTTTCGCTCGCTGTCCACCGCGATGCCTTGCGGCCGGAAGTATAAACTGGCCTCGTCAAGCTCCCCAGACCACGTCACATATTCGCTATCGCTCTCGCCATCATCGCCTTCCGGCACGTAATCAGGAGGAAACTTCGCAACCTTATGCCCCGTCGTATCCGCCGCGTAGACATTGCCTTCCGCATCGATGCTAACGCCGCTAAGCTCAATAAAGTCGTTGTTAACTAGCACTGTCGTACCATTCGCCGGGTCATACTTGTACAATTCTCCATCTTCGGTGGCAATGTAGACATTTCCCGCCCCATCCGTCGCCATTCCATGCGGTGAGAAGCCAGGAAACCCGCGCTCTTCGATGAAGATGAATTGCCCGTCGAACTTCTGTACACGGTTGTTGCCCCTATCTGCAACGTACACGTTGCCGTTCGGATCAACGGTTATCCCCTGCGGAATGAAGAACTGACCGCTCTCTCCGCCCGTGCTCCCCCACGTCGCCAGATGTTCCAAGTTCGCGTCCAGCTTCTGAACGCGGTAGTTGGAGCTTTCTCCCACGAAGACGTTTCCTTCATCGTCCACGGCGATGCCCGAAGGATCGTTGAATTGCAGATCCTTATTGCCTTCTCCGCCGACCTTCAGCACCGTGTCCAAGCTCTCCCACTTAAGCACGACATCCTGAACGTTGTCCGTCGCGTAAATTGTCCCGCCCGCGCTTACGTCGATTGCCGATATTGAATTGTAGCGGGTATCCTTGTACGCTTCGATCAACTGACCCACCGGGTTCAGCTTCAAGATCCGGGATCCCGCCTCGAGCACGTAGATATTGCCGGCCCCGTCCAGGGCGACGCCTTCCGGTTCATTGAACGAAACCATCTGGCTATCGGCATTCTCGTACTCCGACACCGCGTTAATCGTCCCGTTCGGCTCGACAACCCACAGCTTGTGCTGATCCGAATCTGTCGCATAGATGCTGCCTGTTGCCGAGTCGATCTCGATGTCGGTAATGTAGCCGAACTGCCCGGCTCCGATCGTCGCGAGTACCGACTGCCCATCGTTCATATCCAGCAACTTAATCGAATAACCGTCGGACGCGTAGACGGATCCCGTGACGCTTGCTTCCACGACATATGGCGTAAAGCTTCCGTCCCCTTCCCACTTCGACACGATCGTACCGTCGCCGGTGAGCTTATGGACGCCGTTGATTTGATAATCCGCCGCATACACATACCCTTCGCCGTCCGTACTTACATCCAATAGAGACCCAAATTCATATTGCCCCGCCGGCGCAATGCTCTCGACCGCATAACCATCCGCAACCCCCGCGCTCGCCGCCTCGCTCGTGCGCGTACCCGGCCATACCGGCATCAACAGCGCGGAGGCGCACAAGACGAGCAGCGTCTTCCGCCATTTTCGAGTCATCGACATGAATATCCATCCTTCCCCTGATTCCCCTCTTATCCCCCCTACTCTAGCACCGCAACGTTCATAAAACAGTTAACCAAAGTTAATTCTCCACTCGATCTCTCCGCGAAAAAAAAGATATAATGCGTATATATAGGAAATGCTGTCTACTCGCGGAGGTACTATGACGACACATCTCGAACGCACGCCGGTGCTTCTCCATACGAAAACAACCCCTCCCGTCAGCCGCATGCATCTCGTCGAACGGCAACGGCTGACGGAGCTGATCGAGCAAGGCGTACAAGGACGGCTGACGCTGCTCAGCGCGCCCGCGGGCTTCGGCAAGACGACCGCGCTCAGCCAATGGACCCGGCGGACCGGCTGCGGAGTCGCCTGGCTGTCGCTCGACGAGGCGGACAACGATCCGACCCGCTTCTGGCGGTACGTATCGCAGGCGCTCTCCGCCGTCTTGCCGGAGACCACTGGGCGACGGCTGTCGCAGTTGTCTTATACGCTGCCGAGCCTATCGATAAATACGTTTCTCGACGCCATGATCAATGAGCTATACTCGGCCGATCGCCCCGCCGCGCTCGTTCTCGACGACTATCATCTGATCGCGAACCCCGGCATTCACGAGAATATTGCCTATTGCATCGAACATCTGCCGCCGCAGCTGCGCCTCGTAATCGCCAGCCGCGGGGAACTGCCTTTTCCGACGGTCAAATGGCACGTGCGCGGAGAGCTCGCGACGATCGACCTGAAGCAGCTGCAATTCACGGCTCCGGAAGCCGAGTCGTTCTATCAGGACGCGATCGGCGTTCCCTTGTCCCAGAGCCAGGTCGAGAGCCTGCTGACGCATACCGAAGGATGGATTACCGGCTTGCAACTGCTCGGCATCTCCTTGCGCTCGGCCGGCGACGGCGAGGCGTTCATGGCCGGCTTCGACGGCTATAACCGCGACGTTGCCGACTACTTGTTCCACGAGGTGATGGCGAAGCTTCCGGCGGACATGCAGCACTTTCTCTTGCGCACGTCCGTGCTGACGCGCCTGGATGCCAGAACCTGCGACGACGTCACGGGCCGGAACGACGGTCTCGGCATGCTGGAGCGGCTCCAAGAGTGGAACCTGTTCCTCGTGCCGCTGGACGACCAGCGCGCCTGGTATCGGTACCACCACCTGTTCGCCGAATACTTGCGGAACGCCGCCCGGCGCAATTCCGACGACCTGTGGCACGACGCGCACGCGGCGGCGAGCGCCAGCTTCGGCGCGCGCGGTTACCTGGACGAAGCGATCGACCACGCGATCGCGGCCGGTGACTACACTGCTGCCGAATCGTACCTATCGCGCCATATCGCCACCGTGCTGCAGCGCGGCGAATTCGGGGCGTTGCTCCGCTGGTTCGGCAGCTTCCCGCCGGAGACGGAGCTTGCGTCCGAGCTGTCGCTGCTCCATGCGTTCCTGCTCGTCGTGACCGGACAGCCGGAAGCGGCGGAGCAGACCCTTGCCCGCGTCGAACTCCGTCTAGGGACAACGGCGACCGACGAGCAGCGCAAGCAATTGCAGAGCGGCATCCTGTTCGTGAAATCGAACCTCGTGTTCGCCAGCGGCAAGTTCGAGCAATGGTTCGCTTTCTCCGCGGGCATTATGGATGCGTTGCTGCCTCATAACCCGATTTTCTACAACTTCAACTACAACAACGCGGACCCTCTCGTCCGGCGCAACGCGTTCGGGCTGAAGGGCGTGCTGTCGCCGGATACGGAGACGATCGGCAAGCAATTCTCCGGCGTGCTGGAGAAGCACGGCTGGGAAGCTTCGCTCATTAACCTGTATCTCGTGCAATCGCTCGCCGAAGGCTACTACGAGTGGAACCGGTTGGAGGAGAGCCAGCGGCTGCTGCTGCAGGTGGAGCGCGCCAGCCGCTCGCGGCTCGTGCCGGGGCTGTACGTGCCGAACCGGATTACGCAGGCGAACGTCTATGCCGCTACGGGCCGACTGGAGCTTGCTTATACGACGCTCGAGGAGACGCTAGCCGTTGTCCTGAAGCTTCCCGAGCCGCAATGGGCGGCTTACGTTCGGGCAACGCTGCTACAGCTCCACCTCCGTCACGGCCAATTGCCTGCAGCTAAGAAGCTTGCGGGCGCGTTGCGGCTATCCGCGAAGGACAGGCCGACCTTCGACCTGGAGTTCGAAGCGTTGGCGCTGTCCCGCCTGCTCGGCGCTCAGCATAAGGAACCCGAAGCGCTGCGCCTGCTGGAGCTGCTGAAACCGCAAGCGCAGCGGGAGGGCAACCTCATGAGCCTCGCAGAAATCGCGATCGCGCAAGCGTGCTTGCAGGAGAGCCTCGGTCAACGCGCGCTGGCGATGGCCGCGCTGCAGGAGGCGCTGGCGATCGGCGAAGCGAACGGGTACGTGCGCAGCTTCGTCGACGCGGGAGAGGTGATGGCGAAGCTGCTGCGCAGGCATGCCGAACAAGGCGATCCGTCGAGCCGCTACGCTCGCGCACTCCTGGAAGCTTACCCGGGTACGACGAAACAGGAGCCGGCCTCGCCGCCTCCCGAGCTTATCGAAGAATTGTCCCGCACGGAGCTCCAGCTGTTGGAGCTGATTCGCCAAGGCAACTCGAATCAGGTCATCGCGGACAAGCTGCACCTGTCCGTCGGCACGGTCAAAGTATACGTCTCCCGCCTGTACGGCAAGCTCGGCGTCTCCTCGCGGACGCAGGCGCTTGCGCGGGCGAAGGAATTACGCCTCCTGGAAGAGGAATCCTAATCGCGCCCTATGAGAACTGATCCTTATAACGGCTAGGCGGCATGCCCGTCGCCTGGCCGAACACTCTGCTGAAGTAGAGCGGGTTGTCGTAGCCGACGATGGCTGCGACTTCTTTGACGTGGAGCGACGTTTCCGCGAGCATTCGCTTGGCCTCGTTAATGCGGATGCCCGTCACGTATTGGACCGGCGTCTTGCCGGTGACGGCCTTGAACTTATGAATGAACCGGAACAAGCTCAGATTGCACGCCTGGGCAAGCTCTCCGACGACAAGCCGGCGATTGTACTTCTCGTGCATGATCGCGATAATCCGATGAATGTCGGCATGGGGCTCCGCCTTCCGGTGCGCTTCCGCGTTCCGAAGCCTCCGGCCGAACAGCGCCAGCAGCTGGAGCAGATAGGCGGACGCCATCGTCCCGCTCAGCGGTTCGCCCACGTTCAACTCGCGAATGATACTCTTGAACAAGTCGACCGCCTCATCCATGATGCCGACCGCGCGGACGGGCGATCCGACCTGTCCGAGCTCCGAGACATAATCCCGTGCGGCACTACCCGTAAAATGAACCCAGTAAGCCTCCGTCCCATTCGCGGAGCGATAGCTGTAATGCTGCGGCTCTCCCGGAGAATACAGCACGATGTTGCCGTCCGGCACCTCCGTTGCTTCCGCGCTCTTGCCCCCGAACCGAAAAGTCCCCTTCCCTCCGACGACGTAGATCAACTGGTAATCCAGTCTGCCCTTCTCCCGGTTCCGGACGAGATCCCGCGTCTCCAGCTTCTGATAACCGCAGCAATTGACGACCAGGGCGCTGCCCGTATCGTCGACTCCCGCTTCGATCCAATCGCGATGCGCATTGCCGGACATACTGATCACATTCGTCACCCCGATAGCAATTTTGTGCATGTCGATAGCAAGTTGATTCATTCTAACTCCCTACTCGTCATCTTATAATGAAGGCGAACAATCCGCAATTTCGTGAATGCCCAAGCGGCGAAGGGAGCAAGAGGATGGCGACAGGAAGAATCATTCGGAACATCCATCTGAATTGGAAGTTTCATCGCGGCGACGAGCCTCGCGCCTGGTACAAAGGTTATGACGACGCCGATTGGCGCGGCGTGACGCTCCCGCACGACTGGTCCGTCGAGGAGCCGTTCTCCGAAGCGCATTCCAGCGGGACGGGGTATTTGCCGGGCGGAACGGGCTGGTACCGCTACCGCTTCGCGTTGCCTTCTAAGCTGCGGGGCAAGCGCGTCTCGATTACCTTCGAGGGCGTGTACAACAACGCGCAAGTATGGTGTAACAGCTATTATCAGGGTAAGCGCCCTTACGGATACAGCACGTTCTCGTACGACATCACCGACTTCGCGTCGTTTGGGGATACCGACAATTATGTCGTCGCCGTGAAAGTCGATCACAAGGATATCGCGGACTCGCGGTGGTTTACCGGCTCCGGCATCTACCGCAACGCGTACCTCACGATTACGGATCCGATCCATATCGAGCGATACGGCGTGTTCGTCACGACGCCGGACGTGTCGCCGGAACGCGCAACCGTAGCGCTGAGCGTCAGACTGTCCAATTGCACGGCGCAGGACGAGCGCGTCACGATTCGCCATACGCTGCGGGATCATGACGGACGCATCGTCGCCGCGACCGAGGAGGAGCGCGACTTAACGGGCGGCGCCGAAGCGGCGGCCTCGGATCATGCGCTGACGGTCGACGAACCGAAGCTGTGGTCGCCGGACACCCCTTATCTGTACGCGTTGTCGACGAAGGTGCTGAAGGACGGCGAGCTGCTCGACGACGTTACGACGCCCGTCGGCATTCGCTCGTTCTCCTTCGACGCGCATAAGGGCTTCTGCCTGAACGGCGCGAATATGAAAATCAAAGGCGTATGCGTCCACCACGACGCGGGAGCGCTCGGCGCCGCCGTTCCGGAGCACGTATGGGTACGGAGGCTCGAGGCGTTGAAAGAAATGGGCTGCAACGCGATCCGAATGAGCCATAATCCGCCCGCGACGAACTTGCTCGATCTGTGCGACCGGATGGGTTTCCTCGTCATGGACGAGGCGTTCGACGAATGGGAGGGCGTCAAGAACAAGTGGTCGACCGGACATAACGTATATCCGCCGAAGCATTACGGCTACTACGAGGATTTCCCGCAGTGGGGCGAGGCGGACATCAAGGAGATGGTCCTGCGGGACCGCAACCATCCGTCCATCATTCTGTGGAGCATCGGCAACGAGGTCGACTATCCGAACGATCCTTACTGCCATCCGTATTTCCGGACGATGACGGGCAACAATGACGCCAATAAGCCCGCGGCCGAGCGCGAGTACGACCCGAACAAGCCGAACGCGGAACGGCTCGCGACGATCGCGAAGCAGCTTGCGAGCTACGTGAAGGAGTGCGATCCGACGCGGCCCGTCACCGCGGCGATCGCGTTCCCGGAGCTATCCAACTTAATCGGTTACACGGATGCTCTCGACGTTATCGGCTACAACTACAAGGAGCATCTGTACGCCGAAGCGCGCGAGAAGTATCCGGACCGGGTCACGTACGGCAGCGAGAACGGCGCAAGCCTCGAAGCCTGGCTCGCGGTTCGGGACAACGACGCGATCTGCGCCCAGTTCATCTGGACCGGCATCGACTACTTGGGCGAGGCGCACGGCTGGCCGGTGCGGGCTTCGCAAGCCGGATTCCTCGATCTCGCGGGCTTCAAGAAGTCCAGCTACTACTTCCGCAAGAGCTTGTGGAGCGCGGAACCGACGGCGTTCCTCGCCGCGGCGAAGGCCGACGATCCGGGGCTCTCGGGCAAGGGACGATGGGGCGGCGGGGATGCCCATTGGAACTGGAACGCGGGCGAACGGCTTGCGGTCATCTGTTACACGAACTGCGAGGAAGCGGAGCTGTTCGTGAACGGGCGATCGCTCGGCGCGAAGAGATTGGCCGTTTCGCAGCTAGGCTATCTCGTCTGGGAAGCGGACTTCGAGGAAGGCACCGTACGGGTCGTCGCTAGCAACGGCGACGGCGTCTTCCGTTCGCATGAGCTACATACGGCGTCGCAGCCCAAGAAGCTTGAGTTACGCGCCGATCGTGTCGAGCTGCTCGCCAGCGGAGAGGATTGGGCGCACGTCGAGATCGATATCGTCGACGAAGCCGGTCGGCTCGTCTTCGCGGCCGATCAACCGATCCGCGTAACCGTCGACGGCCCCGGAGAATTGATGGGGCTCGAGAACGGCGACGCGCAGGACGTCGAGCCGTACAGCTCGCCCGTCCGTCGCGCCCGCCACGGCAAGCTCCTTGCCTTCGTCCGCTCGCGGACCGAGGCGGGAAAGATCACCGTTCGCGCGGAAGCGCCGGGATTGGCGGGGTGCTCTGCGGAAATCTCGGTTGTACCAGCGCATTCCGACTAAAAAGCAAAACCGCGCCTACTTCGTCAATAGACGAGGAAGGCGCGGTTTCTTTATTGATCCGTAGCCGCAACGATTGCCGTTATGGCGCGAGTCATTCACGACTCGATGTTACCGTCCGCGACGACTTCGAACGTCAGTCGCTTCATCGCTGGCTCCCCGACTCCTCCAGCACCTGCTTAACGAGCTTCTTCGGCGCGGCGCGCAAGTACGCGCTCCGGAGCAACCCGGGCAGCTCGTCCCAATCGGGCGTCGCCGCCTTGTCGAGCGATACCCAGCCGTGCTGCCCGATGTACGGCGTGCGCGCGTACCCGCCCTGCTGGATCAGGAGCGACTGCTCCTCCTTGTCGGACTTGAACGAGATACCCGGCGCGCCGTCGTTCTCGCCCATCATGATGAACGTCTTGCCCCGAACCTTGAAGACGTCATGGCCGAATCCGTCGACCACTTCCTCGACTTCCGGCAGTCCGGCGCATATCCCGCGCACCCGCTCCAGCATGTCTATCCCTTCCCGCGTCTGCATTCTTCCGACCTCCGCTTCGTTACCCTTCCGCGCGTCGCCGGTACAGATCCACGCTCTTGTAGCCCGCGCCGAGAATGTCCTTCATCTCCGCGCGGCGCTTCTCCCGCGTGTCTTCCTGTACGGCGCTATACACGTAGCGTGCCCAATCCTTGCGGTAACCCGGAGTCAGCGACGCATATAACGCCAACGCATCCGGTGCATCCGCCAAGTCTTGCTCCACGCTCGGGATGAGCGCGACGTAATCGTCTACCCGCTGGCTCGGCTTCGCCGAAGTCGCAGCCGCAGCCGAACCCGTCGCCTCCCGTTTCCGCGGGTCGAGCTTGAAGCCGACGACCGTGAAGACGTCGTCCAGCCCGACCATGCGCGCGAACTTCAGGTCGCTCGTTCCGATATAACCGTCATCCTCGTTAGCGCCCAATCCGTCGAACAAGCTGTCCCGGTGAATGTAGGTCGGGTAGACTTTGTTGCCTTTTTTCGGATACGCCGCATAGAGATACCCGCCCTTGGACAGCCGCTCGCGGCCGATCGCGTCCGTCACGAGCTCCTTCAACGCCTCCATATCGAGCGCATACGCGAAAATCATATCGTAACCGCCGCCCTCGAGCGACGTATCGTGAGCGGCCAACCCGGCCAGCGCGTCGTCGCCCTCCGGCCGGTTCAGCACCGCGATTCGGTCATGCTTGTTCAAGTTCAGCTTGTCGACGATCGTCTTGGACACAAGGAACGCCTCCGATGGTTCGGTCGCCCCCTCGGACTTAAGCGGCCACGTCTCTCTTCGTGAACGCCAGCCAGGCGACCAGATTGAACAGGATATAGTAGCCGACCAGCACCGCGATCGAGAAGCCGAGCGTCATGCCTTCCTGATAAGGCTGACCGCTGATGTACTGCGTCAAATCTATATTAGCAAACAACATGTACTTCGCCCAAGCGTACGGCTGCAGGAACTGCATGACGATCGCCCCGGCGAACAGCAGGAAGATGCCGAAGCCGATCGCCATCGCGCTGCTGCGGAACGCGGACGAGATCATGAACGCCAGCGTCACGAACATGATCGTCGACACGCCGTTCAGCAAGTACGTCTTCCACAGGTTGGCGACCATGTTGTGCTCGTGGACGATGCCGGCGGAATCGATGGTCAGATAAGGCATGCCCGCGGAGTCGAATTGATAGAGGATGCCGTTGACGAGTATCGAAGAGACGAACAGCACGACGAGCAGCAGCGCGCCGAACATGAGCATGGACACGTACTTGGCGATGAGGATCTTCAGCCGGTTCGCCGGCCGGATGAGCAGCAGCTTGATCGTCCCCGTCGAGAATTCGCCGGCGAGGCTGTCCCCCGCGATGATGACCGTGAACAGCGTGATGAGGATGACGAGCGTGGCCGCGCCGTTGATGCCGTCCCACATCGTCCCGGCTTCGGGAGCGATATCGTGCGCGAGCCGGTACTCGTTCAGCGTATATTGCTCTTGCGCCCATTCTTTGTTGTCCTCGTCCGCTTCCGGATTGGCGATCGTCTTCTCGAAATGCGCGTTCTGCTCCGTTAGCTCCGCCTTCCACGATGTATCCGACGCGTCCTTGTTATCGTAGTACCAGTCTACCGTACTGGCCAAGATGACGATCGCGACCATGAAGCCGATCATCGCCCACGTACGGTAACGGCGGTACACCTTCATATTTTCGTTAATGATCAGATTAACCAATATTCTCGCCTCCCGTCATTTCCAAGAACCGGTCTTCGAGCGATTGCCGCACCGCGCGGGCGCCGTATACGTCGACGTCGTTCTTAATTAAGTAGGATAAGATCTCCGGCACCCGGTCGCGGCTCGTCACGACTTCGAATCCCGCCGCGACCGCCTTCGCGTCCTCTACTCCGTTCATCGCCCGGATGTCCGCCAACGCGAGCGCGTCCGCCGAGGCTTCGATCAAGTAAGTCTGCGCCTTATCGTCGCCGCCGACGAATTCCCCGATTCCCTTCACGTCGACCAGCTTGCCTCGTTGCAGAATCGCGATCCGGTCGCACATGAGCTCCATCTCCGTCAGCAAGTGGCTCGACACGATAACCGTGACGCCTTCCTCGCGGGTCAAGTACCGCAAGTAGTCGCGAAGCTCGCGGATACCCGCCGGATCGAGACCGTTCGTCGGTTCGTCGAGAATGAGCAGGTCCGGCTTGTGCAGCATCGCCTGGGCGACGCCGAGCCGCTGGCGCATGCCGAGCGAGTACTTCCTCACCTTGTCGTGGATCCGGTCGTCCAGCTTCACGAGCTTGATGACTTCGTCGATCCGCTCCTTCGTCACGCCGGGCACCATGCGAGCGTAATGGACCAAGTTGCGGTAGCCGCTCAGGAACTTGTACATCTCCGGATTCTCGACGATCGCGCCGACATGGCGGATCGCTTGCTCGAACTCGGTCTTGATATTCTTGCCCTTGATCAGAATTTCGCCCTTCGTGATCGACATCAGGCCGACCATCATCCGGATCGTCGTCGTCTTCCCGGCGCCGTTCGGCCCCAGGAAGCCGAAAATTTCCCCTTTCGGCACGTCGAACGTCAGATCGTCGATGATCGTGTTCTTGCCGATTCTCTTCGTTACGTTGCGTAAGCTTACTACCGCTTCGCTCATGGCGTTACCCTCCCGTTATGTTCTTCATTGGTATAAATGACGATGTTGCCGCTACGCGACGTCACTTCCGCCCGCCACTTGCCGTCGCCGACGATGCCGCGCAGCGCGTATTCGCCCTTGCCCGCGCTCTCGACCGGAATCGGCAGCGTCGTGCGGAAGCGTCCGCCGTTCGTATAAGCGTTCAATGCGTACCCCGCGTCGGCGGGCAGGATCAACGTCGTCTTGCCATTGACGGCTTCGACGCGAACGTCGCCGCGAACGTCCTCCAACTGCAGATCGGCGTTGCGGCTGTCCAACTCGACCGATCCGTCGATCTCCCGCGCGTAGACCGGCCCTCCGTGCGTTACGCCGCTTACCTTGCCCTCGACGCGCCCGACGAAGTTCCGGCCGGATTCGTTGTCGATCGCGACGTTGCCGCGAATATCGGTTACGTTCGCGTCCGCCGCCAGGTTGACCAGCGTAACGTTCCCGGTTATGCCCGATATATAGACGTTGCCGTAATCGGACGTCGCGGATACGTCGCCTTGAACGCCGACGATCTCCACCAGTTCGGCGACTCCCGAGACCGCCGCGTCGCCGACCGTCCCTTCGACGCGGACCGTCGCATTCTCGCTGTCGATCCGGACGTTCATGCCGTCCGGCACGAGCAGCTCGTAATCGATGACGATGTCGTCGGAATCCGGGCGTTTCCCGTTCGCGGTCGCCTTCAGCGTCAGGCGGCCGGATTCGGCGGCTTGCTCCACCCGGATCGCATCGCGCTTACGGACGGCCGTCGCCTCGCCGGCGGCATGGGCGGCGATCGTATAGCGCAAACGGACTTCGGCGTCCGCCGATCGGCCGACCGAGATGCGTCCGCCCGTACCGGACAGCGACACCTCGGAGAAGTCCCCTCGCGGAATCGCAAGCTCCTTGTCCGTCTTCGCGACCGTCTCGCGCTGACGCTGGGCGTACTTGTCCGACTTCTCCACGTTCACGAACGGCCTCAGGAATGTCTCGAACGGCTTTTCCTTGCCCTTCCAGATTTCGGCGATCATGAGGCAGAACAGCGCGGCCACGAGGAGGAGAAGCAGCGTTTTTTTCTTCCGGAACATCCGCTTCACACCTCCACTTCCTTCTCGAAGATATACCCGTTCAGCCAAGCCAGCGCCGCCCCGAGCAAGGCGAGTCCGATGAACGGGCCGGAGTGCATGTACAGCTTCTCGAGCTCGTTGCCTCCGATCATCATCTCCGGCGTCCACCGCAGCGCGTCCGACAGCAGCGGATTCAGCTTAATGACGAGCCACAGCGCCGCGAAGAAGGAGACGAAGACGACGAACCACTTGAATCTCGCGACCAGTTGCCCGCAGAGGAAGGCGAACTGGACGACGACGATGAAGAAAGCGACGAAGAACAAGTACATCCACAGCGCGTTCGCCGCCATGTTCAAGAGCGAAGGAAACGATTCCGTCACTTGGTCGTTCATGTTCATTTCCCGCCAATTCGTCGGCAGCAGCGTCGCCGCGTAGCTCGCGGCGATCCACAAGCTCGTCGCCGCGAGAAGCGCGATCGTCGCCGACAGCTTCGCCGCCAGCACCTTCCAGCCGCGGACGGGCAGCGACAGCAGCAGATACACCGTGTTCGTGCGCCATTCCGCGTGCAGCTGGTAATACCCGAGACCGACCGCCATCGTTCCCGCGAAGATGTAGGGCAAGAGCAAGCTGAATGACGAGATGTACGCTTGATCCCAGTCGTCGTTCTTATATAAGAGGAACAGGTGCAGCAGCAGCACCGCCCCGCAGAACACGGCGTAGAGCGGCAAGGCGCCGCGCAGCTCCTTCAGGAACAATTTGCGGAATGCCATTACGCGTACACCTTCTCCCATAAGTTCTCGAGCGAGCAGCCGTGCTCGGCGCGCAGGTTCTCCGCCGTATCGTGCACGCGGACCTTCCCGTCCTTGAGGAAAATCACGTCGTCGAACATCGGTTCGGACTCCTTCACCGAGTGGGTCGACAACACGATCGTCTGCTCGTCCGCGCGGAATTCGCTGACGATGGAACGGATGATTCTCCCCCGCGAGGCCGGGTCGATGCCGGAGAACGGCTCGTCGAGGAGCACGAGCGGCACGTTGCGCGACAGCGCGGCGATCAGCTTCAGCCGGGCGCGCATCCCCTTCGACAGGTTCCGTACCTTCATCTTCTCTTCCAGCTCCATCGCGATCAGCATCTGCGCGGCTTTGTCCTCCTCCCAATCCGCGTAGAACGCAGAGATGAAGCCGAGCGTCTCCTTGACCGTCATCCAGCCGTACAGATTGTCGATCTCGGGCAGATAAGCGATATGCGCCTTGTTGCGCACGTCAGGCTCGCGGCCGTTCACGAGAATGGTGCCGGAGGTCGGATAGATCAAGCCGGCGAGCGTCTTGAGCAAAGTCGACTTCCCGCTGCCGTTCGGTCCTAGCAAGCCGACGATGGTACCCCGCTTAATCCGCAGGTCGATGCCTCGCAAGGCGTGCTTCAGCAAGTACTTCTTATGAATTCCCGTCAGCTCGATCATGTTCGGCTGCAGCTCTTCGTCAACGTTGAACGCTTCTGTCGCTTCGGACATCGTCTACCCCTCCTCCCCGTATAGTTGATTGCGCAGCAGGCGCTCGGTTTCGTCCGGCTCTATGCCGAGCTCGCGCATTTCCATCGCGAATTGCCGTACGGCCGCTTGCGCCATTTCCGTTCGGATCGTATGCAGCAGCGCCGGGTCGTTCCGGATGAACGTGCCTTGGCCGCGGAGCGTCTCGGTCAACCCTTCGCGCTCCATCTCTTGGTATGCCCGCTGCACCGTATTCGGATTTACTTGGGACATGTGCGCCCTCTCCTTGAGCGAAGGAATTTTATCTCCGGGCGACAGCTCGCCTCTGGCCAACGCCTTCTTGACCTCGTCGACCATTTGCAAATATATCGGTTTGGGACTGTCAAAGTTCAGTTGCACGTCCGATCCTCCTTCTAGACCGTGAACCAGTGCACTATTTGACTAGTGCACTATAAACAATATGGCGCTTTGGTAAGATTGTCAACCCATTCGTTCGGAAGCATGCGCGAAAATAGGGTGCGTCCAAGCCGTTGGCGAGTCGTGTCACAGATCGATCGCGCGGATCGTCATGTAAGCAATCGAGAAGAGAGGATGATGGAGAATGAGTTCCGCTAATCAGAATCACGTTGAACCGAATTGGGACGTTGTCGTAATCGGGGCAGGCATCGCCGGGTTAACGGCAGCGGTCTACTTGGCGCGCGCCGGCCGGAAGGTACTCGTGCTGGAGAAGGGCGCAAGCCTCGGAGGCAGAGCCGCCTCGCAGCATATGGCAAGCGCCCGGGTGAACTTGGGAGGGCACGCCCTATATAAGAGCACCCTCCCGATTCTGCGCGAAGTCGGCGTCATGCCGTCCGGAGCGTCCCCGAAGGCGGCCGGCTCGTTCGTGTTCGGAGCCGCGGGAGAACGGCTCCTCGCGCTGCCGTTCGGGAAACTGCTGCTCGGCGGCTATCTCCGGTGGAGCGAGAAGCTGCAGGTGATCCGCTTCTACGGAGGCATCCGCAAGATCGATACGTCCGAGTTGCACGGCGTAAGCATGCGCGAGTACCTCGAGCGGAACATCCCGAGTCCGCGCGTTCGCAACGTCTTGCTCGGCCTCGTGCGGGTAGCGACGTACTGCAACGCGCCGGAGCTGCTCAGCGCCGGCGCCGCGATCGACCAGCTCAAGATCGCCCAAGTGCTGTACGTCGACGGCGGCTGGCAGACGATCGCGGACCGTCTGGCGGAGCAAGCCCGTCTAACCGGCGCCGAGATCCGCGTCGGCGCTCCGGTCCGCGACGTTACCGGCTCTGAGCCGCGAATGGTCGTCACGCTCAAGGACGGAACGGAGCTGACGACGCGCCGAGTGCTGTCCACCGCTGGACCGTCGGAGACGCTGTCGATGCTGAATCCCGCGCTGGCTCCGGAGGAAGCGGCGCTCTATGAACGGCTCGTTCCGGTGCGAGCGGCTTGCCTCGACCTCGTCATGAACGGCTTGCCGCAGCCGAAGACGAAGTTCGCCCTGGGCGCCGACCAGCCGCTATACTTCTCCAACCACTCCGCCACCGCGACGTTCGGCGACGATCCGAATCAAGCCGTCGTGCACGTCATGAAGTATTCGCCGCCGTCGGAGCGCGAGGATGCCGCGGAAGACGAACGGCAGTTGGAGCGCTTCCTCGATCTCATACAGCCGGGCTGGCGCGATCATGTCGTTCAGAAGCGCTTCCTGCCGCGGATGACCGTCTCGCATGCGGTGGTAACCGCAGCCGGCGGCGGTCTCGCGGGCCGCCCCGGCCCCGTCGTCGCGGGACGGCCGGGCTTGTTCGTCGCCGGCGACTGGGTCGGCGCCGAAGGCATGCTGCTCCATGCTTCGCTGGCGAGCGCGAAAGAGGCGGCTCGATGTATAATAGCGAGTATAGAACAGGACAAAGAAGGGATAATCCTTGGAGCTTGATTCCTTGTACCGCGACTACAAGCCGCTGCTGCTGTCCATCGCCTACCGCATGCTCGGATCGGTATCCGACGCGGAAGACTTGGTGCACGACGCGTTCGTCACGGCGCGACAACTGGACAACGACGGCGACGGCGGTCCGATCCGCAACGAGAAGGCGTATCTATGCAAGATCGTCACCAATCGTTGCCTCGACTTCCTGAAGTCCGCCCGCAAGAAGCGCGAAGTGTACGTCGGCCCTTGGCTTCCCGAACCTCTCGTGCAGCCTTACGGCGAAGGCGACGGGCAAGACCCGCTCCAGACGGTCGTGCTGGAGGATACGATCTCGTACGCGTTCCTCGTCATGCTCGATCGGCTGACGCCCGTGGAGCGCGCCGTGTTCATCCTTCGCGAATCGTTCGAATTCGACTACCGCGACATCGCTTCGTTCCTCGGCAAGACGGAACTCGGGTGCCGCCAGATCTTCAGCCGGCTGAAGCGCAAAATTCAAGCGGAGCCGCCCGCGGACGTTCCCGCCCGCGCGGAGTCCGAAGCGCTCGTGCTGCGGTTCTTGGAAGCGACGGCGACGGGTAATCTGGATGGCTTGATGACGATGCTCGCGGACGATATCGTGCTGTACAGCGACGGCGGCGGCAAAGCGTCGGCCGCAATCAATCCCATCTCGACGAGCAAACGCGTCATTGCGTTCATCCTCGGATTGGCGGCGAAGGACGGCGGCGTCGGAACGGTACGGCTCGTTCGGATTAACGGGCAGCTGGGCTTCGTGCTCGACAGCCCGAGCAACCCTCCCCCGACGATCGTCAGCGTCGAAGTCGCGGACGGACGCATTCAGCGGCTCTATCTCGTTCGGAATCCGGATAAGCTGCGACACTTGGATCTTGTCGATAGTTAACGCAACCAGGGCCGGCAGGAAGCGAGAGCTTCCTGCCGGTTTTCATTTCTGTGAACATTTAACGAAAAGTTAGCCGCGCGGAATTGAAGGGATCTGTCGAATGATGTCGAACTAATTACCTATACAACTCGTATACAACCAGTGGCCGCACACCCGCCCATCAGGAGGCACGTCCCGTGTCGATACGCACCAAGCTAACGCTGCTCATTACGCTCGTCGTGACGATCGTACTGTCCTTGAACATATCCGCTTATTATTACTCGACCAAGAGAGACATGCGGGAGAACGCGCGGCAACAGATGCAAGACGTCGCCATGCAAGTCAACGCCTCCGTGCAGTCGACGCAAGAATTCCGCCAGCACATGGAGGATGCCCTCGCGGAGAAAATCCGGCTGACCGCCATCGCGGCGAAGCAGGAGCTCGATCCGCGCGCCGACAACGTGACGAACGAACAGCTTGCCGCGCTCAGCGAACGGCTCGGCGTCGAAGGCATCACTCTCTGGCAGCGGAAGAGCGACGGGGATATCGTCGTAAGTAAGTCGTCCGCGCCAGAAGAGGTCGGCATGAGCTCGAAGACGTGGAGCTACTGGTTCACGGCGTTCAACGAGTTGTTCGATCATCGCGACGTCCAGACGGTATCGAAAGGGGAGCGGATGCCGCACTTCTGGTCGGGGCCGATCAACTTCGCGACGTCCGACCCGTCCAAGATCTACAAGTGGGGCAACTATTACGACGGCACGACGGACTACCTGATCAATCCGTTCGTGGACGGCAATCCGGTGCTCGAATTCGAGGAGAACAGCGGCACGAACGCGGTCATCCGCACGATTCTCCGCAGCAATCCGAACATTCTGGAGATCTCGGGCATCGACCCCGAGTTTTTCGGCAAACCGATTATATGGCGGAAGAAGCAAGGCCAGCTGATTCAGAACCTCGACGTGAGACAAGTGCCGTTCGGCACTTACAAGCTGCAGAGCGAGTCGAGGGACGCGGTTCACGTCAAGCAGGCCGTCGCGCAAGGCGAGCTGGTGCTCGCGAACGAGAAGGTCACGATCGAACAGCCGTCGGGAGCTTCGACCACCGCGAGCGTGATCAAGAGCTTCCTGCCGATTCAGCGGGACAAAACCTACGTCGTCGGCGTCAGCTTCGACCGCAAGGGAATCGACGAAGCGCTGCGGCGCCAATTGACCGTGCATTCCTTCATCTCGCTCGTCCTCATTCTGGCCACGCTGATCGCGAGCTACTTCGTATCGGGCTTCCTCGTGCAGACGCTGAACCGGATCGTGCGCAAGGTGAACGAGATCGCTTCGGGCAACTTCGGGACGACCGTCGTCGTGAAGAGCAAGGACGAGCTGGGCACGCTCGCTTCTAGCGTGAACCTGATGTCCGGCAACCTCCATGAGTATACGAACCAGATCACGGACAACGCCGAAGAGCTGCGCAGCATGAAGGAATACTTGGAGTCGTTCGTCGGCAACACGTCGGACGCCATCCACGTCACCGACTTGAAGGGCAACGTTCTCTCGGTCAACAAAGCGTTCGAATCGATGTTCGGCTGGCAGCTCGCCGATCTGCTGGGGCAATGTCCGAACAGCGTGCCGATCGGATCGGAGGAGGAGGCGGCCGACATTCGAAACCGCGTCCTTCGCGGGGAACCGGTCGCGGACTTCGAGACGGTCCGGCTCCGGAAGGACGGGCGGCCGATCGACTTAAGCATCACCGTGTCCGGCATTCGCGACAAGCACGGCGCCATCATCTCGATCGCCACGATCTCGCGTAACATTACCGCCCGCAAGCACACGGAAGAAGTCATCCGCCGATCGGAGAAGCTCAGCATCATCGGCCAGCTGGCCGCCGGCGTCGCGCACGAGATCCGCAATCCGCTCACGACGCTGCGCGGCTTCGTCCAGCTCATGAAACAGAAGCAGCTGTCCGAAGCGCATATGGACATCATGATGTCCGAGCTCGACCGGATCAACTTCATCGTCGGCGAGTTTCTCGTGCTGTCCAAGCCGCAAGTCAGCCGCTATCGTCCCGCCGATCTGACGGAGATCGTAAGCGACCTGCTCTTGTTCCTGGATTCGCAGGCGAATATGAGCAACGTGCAATTCGTCACCGAATTCCCGGAGAAGCCGGTACCGAACGTCATCTGCGAACCGAACCAACTGAAGCAAGTGTTCCTCAACATTCTGAAGAACGCGATGGAAGCGATGGAAGGCGGCGGAACGATCCGAATCGAGCTGCTGCACCGGCCCGCCGTAAGCTTGACGGTAAGAGTGACCGACGAGGGCTGCGGCATCGCTCCGGAAGAGCTTCGCCGTCTGGGCGAACCGTTCTTCACGAAGAAGTCTTCCGGCAACGGGCTCGGTCTCATGGTCAGCCAGCAGATCATCGCCAACCATAAGGGAACGATTACGTTCCGAAGCCAACTGGACGTCGGCACGAGCGTCGAAGTGTGCTTGCCGCTGAGCGATCCTCAGCAGCCCGAAATGAGCGCGCCTCCTCCCGACTCGGGGGAATCGGTGGCTTAGTCTTTAGACGATTTTTAGCGTGAATGCGAAACCGGAAGATCATCCTCCTCGTATGAGTGAATATGTCATTACAAGGAGGGGATTTACAGCCATGTCCATGTTCAAACGAATGCTGGCCAGCGTCGGGATCGGCGCTGCGCAAGTAGATCTCATGCTCCATCAGGAAGCCGTCCGGGCAGGCGATACGATAACCGGCGTCGTCCGCATTCAAGGCGGGCGCGTGAACCAAGAAGTCGAAGACGTGTATGCGTTCTTGAGAACCCGATATCTGAAAGAAAACAACGACGCGAGGTTGAATCTGGAAGCTACGATCGCCAAGTTCAAGCTCGCGGGCAAATTCACCGTCGAGGCGGAGCAGGTCTACGAGTTCCCGGTCTCGCTCCAACTGCCGGCGATTACGCCGGTAACGCTCGGAAGAACGCCAGTCTGGTTCCAGACCGGTCTCGAGATTAACGACGGCGTCGATCCGAAGGACCAAGATTACTTGCACGTGCGTCCTCACCCTTACGCCGCGACCGTGCTGGAGGCTGTCGAACAGCTCGGCTTCCGGCTTCGCGACGCGAATTGCGAGTATGCGCCGCACTACGGCCGACCGAACGGACTTCCGTTCGTGCAAGAGTTCGAATTCATCCCCGGCTCGCAATTCCGCGACAGACTCGACGAATTGGAGATCATCTTCTACCCCCACGACCACGGCATCGACCTGCTGCTGCAGATCGACCGCAGATCGCGCGGCTTAGGCGGATTGTTCGCCGAGGCGATGGACACGGACGAGAGCTTCGTCAAGGTGAGGTTCGGTCGCGATCAACTCGCGTCCGGAGCCGGCTTCATCGCCAGCGAGCTCGCGGAGACGATCCGCAGATACGCGTAAGGATTGACGGAAGCCTTGTTGAACGATAAAACCACCCCATTGCAGGGGTGGTTTTTTCATTACTCCGTAACTATGCCCAGCATGAATCCATCATACCTTTTACTACAGCGCCAACGTCATGAATACGCTGTTCGGATCCTCTTCATAGTCGTCGAACGGTCCGCAATAATGAAACCCGAAGCTCTCGTACAGCTTCTGCGCAGGCAAGAACGCCTCCATCGAGCCCGTCTCCAAGCTGAGCCGCCGGTACCCCCGCCCCCGGGAGACCGAGATAATATGCGCCAGCATGTGCCGGGCGACGCCCTTCCTCAGATGCGCGGCTGCGGTGCGCATGGACTTCAGCTCCGCATGCTCCGCATCGAGCTCCTTCAGCGCGCCCATGCCCAGCAGCTCCTCTTGCTCCCAAGCGCTCCAGAACGTGATGCCGGGCTTCTTCAACCCGCTTACGTCGAGAGCGTGGACGCTCTCCGGCGGACTGCTCTCGAACATCCCCGCCAGATGCTCCCGAATAAGTCCCAATACCTTCGCTTCGGTTAAATCGTCGACCCTGATATCCACGTTGCATTCTCCCCTATTCTATTGTCTATCCCTTCGTTATCCTATCGTCAGCCGGAACGCCAGGACGTTGATCCCGTCGTCCGCCGGCTGGAAGTCCTGCTCGGGCACGCGCTCGAAGCCGAACTTCTCGTACAGCCGAATGGCCGGCGCCATGAATTCCCCGGTATGCAAGCCGATCGACGCGTAGCCTTGGGCTCTCGCGCTCGCGATGCATTCCCGAATGAGCGCCGATGCCACGCCTCCGCCCTGATAAGCGGAATCCACCGCGAGCATGCGGATCTCCGGATAGTCGACCGCGTCGACGAGTCCGTCGTAAGCGTTCGCCTTCGGAGGGAACAGCGCAACGCTGCCCGCGATCGCTCCCGCGGCTTCGGCGACGATCAGCCGTACGCCGGGCGCCCGGTCGGAAGCCGACGATAGCGATCGCTTCAGCGCTTCCCAATGGCCCGCCGGGATGAGCTTCGCGTACGGCTCGTATGCGGCGACGCGCCGTTCCCGGACGTACGCCAACTCTTCTTCCGTCGCTTCTCGCAAGATCATTCGTGATCGACTCCTTCGTATTCCTCTTTTTACGGAATGAGGAACTTGCTCTCCTGCTTGCTCAGCCGCTCCCGCCCGTGCGGAACTTGCCATGCCGCGAGATCGGGACCCTTAGGCAGAATGCCGACTTCGGGCCGATCCGGATGTATCGTGATGGACAGGTGATAATGCCGCTTGATCGCGTCGAAGTCCGTCGTGTCCCCGAAGCCCGGCGTCTCGTACAAGTCGCGAACGTAGCCCCATAGATGCTCGAACTCGCGGATGAGGTTGCGGTTCGTCCGGAACCCGGCATAGTAGGCGGCATCGAAGCGAGCCAATGTCGTATAGAGCCTCACGTCGGAATCCGTTATGTAGTCCCCATGCAGGAACCGACGCTCGGACAGCCGCTTCTCCAGCTCGTCCAGTCTCGCGAACAACGTATCGTACGCCCGTTCGTAAGCTTCTTGGGACGACGCGAAGCCGCACTTATAGACGCCGTTGTTCACTTCGTGGAAAATCGTCTCGTTCAGCGAATCGATCTCCCCGCGCAAATGCGCCGGATACAAATCCGGGGCCCCCGGCTTATGATAAGGCGCCCAAGCCGTCTCGAACGCGTTCGTAAGCGTGAAGTAATCGTTGTTGACGACTTTGCGCGAATCGACGTCGATCATTGCCGGTACCGTCGGTCTCCCCGCGTAGTCGGGGTCCGAGTTCGCGTATAGCTCGCTCATGTACCGGACGCCGAGAACGGGATCGACGCCGTCCGGATCGAGGGAGAATTCCCAATCGACGCGGCCGACTCTCGGACGCATCGGACTTACCGTTCCTAGGCCGATCGCGTCCTCGAGCCCGAGCACGCCGCGGACGATGACCGCGCGGTGCGCCCACGGGCAAGCCGCGCACCAGACGAGCCGGTAGCGCCCCTCTTCCACGGGTAATTCGTCCGGCCCCTCTCCGAACGGGGTCGTGAATCGGTTAATCTGACGGTTGAAGGAGCCGTCCTTGCGGATTTCGGCATTCGGACTGCCAGTCTGTTCGGTCATGCGCGTCACCCTCGATCTATATAGAATCTGAAGCTTGTTTGCTACTTATCTTAGATGAATTCGGCGAATAAAAAAAGCATCGTCGCCTTCTCCTAGGCAGCGATGCTTTCCCTATCGGCGTAATCCGCCGGCTTCGCGAGATCCCTTAGCTCCTGCAGCAGCAGATCGAGCTCCGAGCGCAGCCGATACAGCTCGTCCGTGCATTGCGATTGCAGCTTGTCCAATGCCGGGGCATTCATGTTCCCGGTGCGAATCAGGTACAACAGCTTGTTCTGCATCGATTCGCTGTCGCCGATGCGATACTCGGGCATCCTGGAAGGTTCTTGATAATGCGTTGCGATCATGGTCGGAACGACTCCTTATATGTAATTTGTTCCAGTTTACCGAACGAATGTTATCGCTATGTCCAAGCCGCATCACCGGAATGTAAGAATGTATCGCGAAGGAATACGCGAGCGGCCTATCGAATGGTTAGGAACGATGACATTCGCTAGGAGGATGACGATGTTCGGTAAGAGAAGAGTGCTAGGCATGTTGGCTTGCTTCATGCTGGCGGGAGGCGCGATCGCGCCGGGCGCAATGGCGGAAGAGGCGGGCGTCTCTCCGTTGAAGGAAGGCGACCCCGGTTATTACGCTTACGAGACAACGAGGTACATCAGCGAGACGTTCGGAACGCGCGTCGCGGGCAGCGAGGAAGAAGCGGCTGCCGGCGAATACATTATGGCGGAATTGCTCGGCATGGGACTCGCGGCAGAGAAACAGCCGTTCGAATATCGGCTCGAGGAAGACGGCCCCGTCGTCGCGTCGGCGAATATCGTGGCGACCAAGCCGGGAGCCTCGTCTCGCGTGTTATACGTGGGCGCGCATTACGATACGGTAGAAGTCGGGAAGGGCGCCGACGATAACGCCTCGGGTATCGGCGTCATGCTGGAGGCGGCCAAGGCTGTCGCGAAGGCGGAGACGCCGTACACGATCAAGTTTATCGCCTTCGGATCGGAGGAGGTCGGGCTGATCGGTTCGGAATACTTCGTATCCCTGCTGACGCACGAGGAGATCGAGAACGCGGTCGCGATGATCAATCTGGACAGTCTCGCCGTCGGCGACGACATGCACGTCTACGGCAGCGAAGGAGCCGACGGGTTCGTCCGGGAGCTCGGACTCGACATCGCGAAGCGGCTCGGGCTGAACGTGACGACGCAGGCCGGCCTCAATCCCGATTATCCTGCCGGAACGACGATCGACGCGAGCGACCACGTCCACTTCAAGTATGCGGGCATTCCTTACGGGTACTTGGAAGCGACGAACTGGACGCTCGGCAAGCAGGACGGGTACACCCAGACGGTCAAGGACGGGGAAATCTGGCACACGGAGAAGGACACGCTCGATTACGTGACGGCCAACTACCCGGGACGAATCGAGGAGCACCTAAGCACGTTCACGCGGCTGCTTACCCGGCTATTGCTCGAAATCCGGGCGCCTCGCGCCACGACTTCGTTCGAGGACCTGGATGGCGTGCCGTGGGCGAGCGCATCCATTCGCGCGCTGTATGCCATCGGTGTTGCCGTCGGCGACGGCAACGGACATTACGAGCCGTCTAAGACGGTATCCCGCGCCGAATTGACGGCGATGCTCGTGCGCGCGTACGGCCTGCTGGACCCGGAAGCGACGGCGACGTTCGCCGACGTGAAGCCGGGAGATTGGCACTATCCTTACGTCGCTTCCGCGGCGGCGCTAGGCCTCGTGCAAGGCTTCGGCGACGACCTGTTCGAGCCGTCCCGCCCGATTACGCGGGAAGAGATGGCGGTGCTAGGCGCGAAGATAATGACGGCCTTGACCGGCAAAACAACGCAGAACGCAGATGCCGCGTTAGCCGGGTACGAAGACGCGGGGACGATCTCCGCCGGCGCGAGGACCGCAGTCTCCTTGCTGACGGAGCAAGGCGTCGTAAGCGGCGTGGCTGACGGTATTTTCGCGCCGAAGGGCATCGTCACCCGCGCGCAGGCCGCGGTCATGATCTATGGCCTGCTTGGCGTTCGATAGACGCTAGATGAACAACGGAGCTCACGCGATCGCGGGCTCCGTTGTTGCGTAGCAGCCGGTTTCCTCAGTAACCCGACTTTTCCCGCCTATTGCTCGCCGCGCGCTCAACTTCTCTTCAGTAACCCGACTTTTCCCGCCTATTGCTCGCCGCGCGCCCAACTTCTCTTCAGTAACCCGACTTTTCCCGGCTATTGCACGCCGCGCGCCCAACTTCTCTACAGTAACCCGACTTTTCCCGCCTATTGCACGCCGAGTCGCCAACTTCTCTTCAGTAACCCGACTATTCCCGCCTATTGCACGCCGCGCGCTCAACTTCTCTTCAGTAACCCGACTTTTCCCGCCTATTGCTCGCCGCGCGCCCAACTTCTCTTCAGTAACCCGACTTTTCCCGCTTATTGCACGCCGCGCGCCCAACTTCTCTTCAGTAACCCGACTATTCCCGGCTACTGCGCGCCAAGTCGCCAACTTCTCTTCAGCAACCCGACTATTCCCGGCTACTGTACGCCAAGTCGCCAACTTCTCTTCAGTAACCCGACTTTTCCCGCCTACTGCACGCCGAGTCGCCTATCGGTTCCGCCCCGTCCGCTCCTCGATAAACCGCACGATCGGCGTCGGATCGGACAAGCTGTGCGGATGATGACGGCCGCCCGGCTTCACGATCAGCTCGACGTCGCCGCCGAGACGGCGGTACGCGTCAACGAGCAGCAGCGCGTGCTGCTCCATCGGCACCGCCTCGTCCTCGTCTCCCGTCACGATCAGAATCGGCACGTTCGCCGCGGCGACTTCCGCGACGCGGTCGAGCGGCGAGACGCGCGCGGCCGGGAACATCTCTTCCGTTAGCCCATATAGCGCCAAGCACTCGTGCCAAGCCTGCTCGGAGTAGGAAGCCTTCGTCTTGTCCCCCGGCCATCGGCGCAAGTCGAGCGCTGGCGCATCCAGGTAGAGCGCCGCCACTTGATCCGGATACGTCGCCGCGTAGTTGAACGAGTACAGCCCGCCGCGGCTGAACCCGAACAGCACGGCCCGCTCCGCGAGAACATGAACCTTGACCAGATGGCGCTGGAATTCGCGCATCCGCTCCACCGCGCCCGGACTGCCGTACATGTCGCTCAACCGGAAGTACGCGATGTGCCAGCCCCGGTCGAGCAACGCCTCGTCCGCTTGCGCGAACGCGTCGAAAAACTCCGCACGCCAGATCCACGGACTCCCTTCCGCCGGCGAATCCGGCACGACGAGCAGCCCTTCGCGGCCTTCGAACAGGAAGTCCAGCCGCTTCCGTCCCCGCCACTCCGATTCGCGCAGTTGCAGCCGTGCGCCCGGGTCGTCAGCGATCGCTCTGCCGATCCGCTCCGCCAACTCTTCCGCCGCCGCCAGCGCTTCCGGCAGCGGCTTCGCCCCCTCCTCCTTCCGCGGATTCGCATGCCCGACGTGTTCTTTCCAAGCCGCGCTCAGCAGCCGATGCCGCTCCCATACGAGAGAAAACGTCCCCGATCCCTGTTCGCCGTCGGCGACGAAGTCCGGCGTCCGCTCCAGCGTCACATGGAACAACGCGCGCAACAGCGCCTTCGCGATTTCCCAATGCCCCTTGGCGTCCGGATGCGCGCCGTCGCCGAACCGGTAGCCTGCGTCGGCCCGGCGTTCCGCTTCGATCCGGGCGAGCATCGGACCGTGAATGTCGATGACGGCATCGGCCTCCTCTTCGCCGAGCGACAGCACCCAATCGGCATAACGCCGCATGACCGTCTCGTACTGCTCGTACGGGGCGTCGAACGCGAAGTCCGCCGCGTCTTCCGGCCTCAGGCTGGCGAGTTCGGGCACCGACCGCGCGTCGAACGGCGACGGCGTCAGCGCGATCGCTTTGGCGCCGAAGCCGCGGATCACGCGAAGCAGCCGCTGCAAGCCGTCGCGGTACGCCGCGAATCGATTGTCGCCGAACGGATAGTAGATCCCGTCGTTGAGTCCGTAGCAAACGACGACCCAGTCCGGCTTGCTCTCCGCGAGCGCTCGTTGGAGCCGGTCGAAGACGACCGGCCGCGGGAACGGATGGCTCGGCTCGCTAAGACCCGAAGCCGTCTCGCTGGCGACGCCCAGATTAATAAGCGTAATGTCGCATTCCGGCGCGTGATAACGGAAATACGCGTCGAGGTAAGCGATATACTTGCCGTCATCGGTCAAGCTATCGCCGAGGAAGGCGATGCGCAGCTTCTTCAGCGGCCTTACGTCAGGTTGAAATAAGGGATTCATGAGGATCTCGGGCTCCTTCGCTAAGATTGTCTCCTCCTAGCGTAACCGAGTCCCGCTTCCGTTCGAATGAGGCGATCTTGGCTTTTCCGCGGGCGGTCTAATCTTCGTTAGAGGTTGCCGCCGACACTGCCCCTGCCTTCTCACGCCCGCAGCAGCAACCGTGCCACGCTGCCGAAGTCGCCGTCCCATATCTTGAACCTGCAATCCACGTCCGCCTCGCCGGCGTCCGGCGAGCAATTGGAGTGGATGTAGCAGGCGTCGATGCCGGCGCGGCGAGCGCCTTCGACGTCGGTCCGATGGTCGTTGCCGATCATGACCGCGGAAGACAAGTCCGCTCCGTACGTCTCCCGGAGATAGGCGTAGAACAGCGGGTCCGGCTTCGCCACGCCAGCTTCGGACGAAATGGCGATGCCGTCGAACAAGCCATCGATGCCGAGCGCCCGCAGCTCCATCTCGATGAACGTCTTCTGTCCGTTCGAGAGCAAGTACGTCCTCTTGCCGGCCGCTCGCAACTTGCGAAGCGTCTCTTCGACGCCGGGATACAGCCGCAGCTTGCGAACCGTCAGCACCCGGAACCACCGCATCGTTTCTTCCGCCCATCCTTCCGCGGGCGACATCCCTCCGCGCCTCGCGATCGCCTCGAACGTCTCCGCCATGACGAATTCGGGATGCTCGCACGCGATTCGCGGCGCATCCAGTTGTCTCCGAACTTCCTCCCCGAATTCCCGCCGCAGCTCCTCCGCGCCGATTTCTACCCCGCCGTACCGGTAATGGAACGCGAGCCGCTCCCATGCTTCGGGCGATTCCTCGTCCGTATGAATATCAATCAGCGTGCCGTACAGATCGAATATATAAGTATCGTACATGCGCGATTCCCCCACTTTTGCCGAGATCGAACGACCGCGGAACAACAGAATTCCCCCATTATACCACGGCCTCGTCTCCTTCGACCTTTTACGACACATTCCTGCAACGTTCGCCAAGCGCGATTTTCCGCCTGAAAGTTGAAGCGCTTAAACTCAGTTGATTATTATCATTTTTAGTTAATTCGTTCAATAGTTTAAGCGCTTTCACTTCCTTATAATGAGACCTATAGATCACCCGGTCAGGAGGGATGGCGTTGCCGCAGCCGACAATGCGAGTAGGAACCAAGACGAACGACAAGAAACCGGGGACGGCCATTCGCTTCCTGAAGCAATGGGATATTCAACTGATGGTGCTCCCGGCGCTCGTCGTCATCTTCATCTTCAGCTACATTCCGATGTACGGCGTATTGAATGCGTTCCAGGACTACAAGATTCTGAAGGGCTTCTGGGATAGCCCGTGGGTCGGATTCAAGCACTTCGAAGCGTTCTTCGATTCGCCGGATTTCAACGACGTCATGCGCAACACGATCATTATCAGCTTGCTGAAATTCTGCATCGGATTCCCGGCTCCGATTCTGCTCGCGCTCATGTTGAACGAGGTTCGCAACATGGCGTTCAAGCGGATCGTCCAGACCGTCAGCTACTTGCCGCACTTCTTGTCCTGGGTCATCGTCGCCGGGTTCGTCATGTCGATGCTGTCCACCGATAACGGTAGCGTCAACATCCTGCTGGAGAAGACGAACCTGATCGAGGAACCGATCAACTTCCTGTCGATTCCCGAATACTTCTGGTCCATTCTCGTGGCGACCAACCTGTGGAAGGAGATCGGCTTCGCTTCCATCGTCTACTTGGCGGCGATCGCCGGCGTCGACCCTCACATGTACGAAGCGGCGGAGATGGACGGCGCCAGCCGATTCAAGCAGATGTTCCTCATCACGCTGCCGTCGATCATGCCCGTCGTCGTTATCTTCATGATTCTGGCCATCGGCAACCTGCTCAGCGCCGGCTTCGAAGACATCCTATTGCTGGCGACGAACCCGATTCTGCGGGACGTATCGGACGTGCTCGACACGTACGTCTACCGCGTCGGCATCGCGAACAACCGGTTCTCCTACGCGACCGCGGTCGGCTTGTTCAAAGCGGTCATCAGCGTCGGATTGCTCCTCATCGCCAACTGGCTGGCGCGCCGCTCCGGCAACAGCCTATGGTAATCCGCGCCGTCAGTCCGTCAGGGAAAGGAGACGATAGTCACCCATGAGAAAACTCGCCTTCGGCGACCGCGCAATGATCAACGTCATTTACGTGCTGCTTGCACTGCTCGCCTTCGTTACCTTCTATCCGTTCTGGAACTCGCTCGTCGTCTCGTTCAACACCGGCAAGGACACGTCGATCGGCGGCGTCACCTTCTGGCCGAGGGATTGGACGCTGGAGAACTATTCGATCGTGTTCAAGGACGACCGTCTCCTCGGCGCCTTCTCCATATCCGTGCTGCGCACGGTCGTCGGTACCGTAACGTCCATTCTCGCGACGGCGATCTTCGCTTACGGCATGACGAAGAAGGAGCTCATCGGCCGCAAGTTCTACATGGTGTTCTGCATCGTGACGCTCTACTTCAGCGGCGGACTCATTCCGAGCTACTTGCTCATTCGCAGCCTCGACATGATGGATTCGTTCTGGGTATTCATCATTCCGTCGCTCATCAGCGTCTGGAACATGATCATCTTCCGGACGTTCTTCAACGGCTTGCCGGACGGCTTGCAGGAATCGGCGAAGATTGACGGCTGCGGCCACTGGGGAACGTTCTTCCGGATCGTGTTCCCGCTGTCCGGCCCCGTCATCGCGACGCTCGCGCTGTTCACCGCCGTCTACCATTGGAACGAGTGGTTCCTCGCGAGCATCTACATCAACAAGGAAGACCTGATCCCGATCCAGACGCTGCTGAAGCAGATTCTGAATTCCAACATCGTGACCGCTCACGTCTCTTCCATCGATACCGCCGCGCAAGGCGCGATGGGCCGCATGCGAACGGTGACGAGCAAGTCGTTATCGATGGCGATCATGATGGTCGCGACGGTTCCGATCGTAGCCGTCTATCCGTTCCTTCAGAAGTATTTCGTCAAAGGCGTTCTCGTCGGTTCCTTGAAGGAATAGGAACGACACCTCTCTTCCGCGTTTAGAGCATGCGCTTTAAACATAGATTACATTCGAAATCGAAAGGGGCAATCAGAGAATGAAAAGCACGAAGAAGGCTTTACTCTCGACACTCGGCGTCGTCCTTATGGGCACGACCGTCCTTGCCGGCTGCTCGAACGGCAACAATGGCGAGAACGGCAACGCGAGTCCGGACGCCTCCGCGCCTCAGGGCACCGAAACCGCGTCCGCTTCGGCGGGAGCCGCGTACGAACTGGGCAAGGAACCCCTGGAGCTGAGCTTCTACGGGCATTACGACTGGTACACGATGCCGCCGTGGGGCGAGGATGCCGCTTCGAAGTGGATCAAGGAGAACAAGAAGGTCAACGTCACCGCCATCCATTCCGGCGGAAGCGCTGCGCAGAAGCTGAACACGATGCTCGCGTCCAAGGAGCTGCCGGACGTCGTCTGGCTCGACCGCGGCGCGGACGTGGAGATGCTTCGCCAAGCGGACATGCTCGTGCCGTTCGACGATTACTTGGAGAAGTACCCGAACTTGAAGAAGTGGCTCGGCGAAGAAGGCATCAACATGCTGCGCTCCCCGGACGGCAAGCTGTATCAGTTCCCGAACTGGTACACGAGCCAGCCGAACGGCAACGCCGGCTACGTCGTGAACAAGAAGATCTACGAAGAGCTCGGCTCTCCGAAGCTGGAGACGACCGACGATCTCTACAACTACCTGAAGCTCGTCAAGGAGAAGTATCCGGACGTTATCCCATACGAATCGCATCTGGCCAAAGACGGCCAAGGACTCGACACGCTCTACACCGCCTTCGGCGAGAACGCGCTCAACACGTGGGTCGGCATTCGCGGCGTTCCGAACGGCGACCAGCTGGGCTCCATCTTCAAGGACCCGATCTTCCGCGAGTCGATGCAATACGCTTCGAAGCTGTTCCGCGAGAAGCTCATGACGCAAGACGCCATGACTCAGACGGTCGATCAGGTGAAAGAGAAAGTCAACTCGGGCCGCGTCGCGGTGCTGTCCTCCGCAAGCCCGACCGAGCTCGGAATGGAAGGCCATGCGATCTTGTCCAAGGAAGATCCGAATGCCGGCTATATTATGATCTGGCCGATCGCCAAGCCGGGTCTCGATAACAAGAAGATCTTCCCGGGCACGTTCACGCGTCTCGGCTGGAACGTCAGCGTCATCACGAAGTCCGCGAAGGATCCGGAAGCGGTGTTCGCGTTCCTCGACTGGTACACCGGTCCGGAAGGCCAGAGCATTCAGATGTGGGGACCTCCTGGCGGCTATTGGGACGGCGTGGAAGCGGACGGCGAGACGCCGGTCTTCACCGAGAAATACACGTCCGACGCCGAAGGTCTCAACAAGCTGCAAGCGGTCACGACGAACATCATGTGGAACGGCAATACCGTATTCATCGATACGGCCAAAGCGAAGTTCGAAAGTACGCTGCCGGTAGAGAAGCGCAACTGGTCGACTCGTTGGCAGTATGAGATCACGTGGAAAACGCAAGCGGACGCCACGCAGTTCATCAACCTCGAGCCGGCTCCGGACACGGAGGAAGGCATCGCGATGACGGCCGTCGAGGACATCTTCCTCGAAGCGAGAGCGAAGGCGCTGTTCGCGAAGAGCGACGAAGAAGTGCTGGCCGTTCTCGACCAAGCCGACAAGGACGCGATGGACGTCGGCTACGACAAAGTGCTCGCCTACAAGACGGCGAAGTGGCAAGAGAACAAGGCGAAGATGGAAGGCTAAGCATTGGAATAGCCTAACGGGGAGGGTATACTTTACGGTATACCCTCTTTTCCCCCTTTCGTAAGGAGTTGGCGACGATGTACAAAGTATTGCTGGCCGATGACGAAATGTTGGATCTCGAAGGGATGCGCGCGTTCATTCCCTGGACGGAGCTCGGCATGGAAGTCGTCGCCGCGGTGAACAGCGGCTTCGCCGCTTGCGAAGTGCTAGACAGCGAGCCGATCGATATTCTCGTCACCGATATCCGCATGCCCAACATGACCGGACTCGAGCTGGCGGCGAAGGCGCTGGAGCTGCAGCCGGACATCAGCGTCGTATTCGTCAGCGGGCATCAGGATTTTCACTATATTAAGCAAGCCATGACGATGAACGCGTTCGGCTACGTATTGAAGCCGATGGACGATAGAGAATTGATCGATAGCTTAACCAAGATTCGCGAGCATCTGATCGTGAAGATGCAACGGGAGAGAACCGAGAACGCCTATTTGGAGCTCTCCAGAACCGCCGGCACGACCGACTCGGAGAGCCTGCCGGCCAAGGAATCGACGAAGAACGGCAAGCTGATCGAGAGCGTCGTCGCCAGCATTCGCGAACGCCTGCACGAGAACGTGACGCTCCGGGATCTCGCGATTCGGTTCTCTTTTTCGCCCAATTATCTAGGCCTCCTCTTCAAGGAAGAAACCGGGCAATCGTTCAACGACTATGTGATCGGTCTTCGCATGGAGAAGGCGAAGGAGCTGCTGAGGGATACGAGAATCAAGATCTACGAGGTCGCGGAGCAGGTCGGTTACCGGTACTTGCCCTACTTCAGCCGCCAATTCCGGGAGACGGTCGGCATGACTCCGCTTGAATACAGGCGCAAGCATTAGGAACGATAGACGAGCGGAGGCCGCCGGCATGCCGAAGAACAAGAAGTACATTCCGTTCGGATATAAGCTCATGCTCTCTTACTCCGCCATCATCATCGTTCCGGTGCTGCTGGTCGGCTATTTCGCCAATTCCGTGTTCGTCGACTCGATCCGCGAGCAGACGCGGAGCGCGATACAAGGCACGCTGAAGCAAGTAACGGACAATATCGCGTACCGGCTCGAGGATACGAAGCGGCTCTCCGATATGCTCTATTACGACGAGTCTTTGGCCGACCATCTCCGTAATTACGAGGCGGGCTGGGTCGGATACGAGACGACGACGAAATATTTGCAGCCGAAATTCCGTACGACGGTCGAGGCGACCAATCGGAAGATCTGGCTGTCCATCTATCTTCACAACGAGACGCTCCCGGAAATCTATAGCGATTATAACGGCATGGATCCGCTTCAATCGAAGAACCGGCTGTACGACTGGTATCATATCAAACGGATCGTCGACAAGGATTGGTATGCCGATTACCCCGCGGAGGTATTCGGAGAAACCCTGCAATGGCGGACCATCGAGGACGACGACGAACACGGCCGGATTTCGCTATTGCGCAGAATCGTCGACTTCAAAGCCGGCAAGGTGACGGAGATCGGATTCATCCGCATTAGCGTCCATCTCGCGGACTTGTTCCAGAGCGTCGACTATCGGAAAATCGGCGAAGGGACGACGTTGCTCATCTCCGACGATCGCGACAGGGTCGTCGTCTCGTCCGGGGAGATCGCGCTTCCGAAGGGTGTTCTCTGGACGAATACGGACACGAGCGACGATCTGGTCATCGATCAGCCGCTGCCCGCGCTCGGTTGGCATCTGACCGCCCTCGTGCCCAAGAGCATCACGGACGGGGATACGAACAAAGTCCGCCTGCTGACCATCCTCGTATGCTTAGGGTGCGTCGTCGTGTTCTCGTTCGTCGGCATGCTCGTCTCGAGGTTCTTCGCCAGGAGGGTGCATAAGGTCGTAGCCGTGCTCGAATCGTTCCGCGGCGGAGAATTCCACAAGCGGATGCAATACAAGGGCCGGGACGAATTCCACCAGATCGCGGTCGCCTTGAACGAGATGGGCGGGAAGACGCAGCAGCTGTTCGAGGAAGTGTACGCGACGAACTTGCGCAAGACCGAGGCGGAGCTCGAATCGCTGCAAGCCCAGATCAATCCGCACTTCCTCTATAACACGCTGTCCTCCATCAGCCGGCTGGCCAAGTTCGGCCAAGTGGACACGCTTCACGAGATGGTGCGGCGATTGGCAACGTTCTACCGGCTATCGTTGAACGAAGGACGCAAGATCATTCCGGTCTATCGGGAGCTGGAGCAGGCGCAAGCCTATCTGGATATTGAGAAAATCAAGCACGGGGACCGGTTGTCGATCCAATTCGACGTCAGCGCCGACGTGTTCCGTTACGATACGATCAAGCTCGTGCTGCAGCCGTTCATCGAGAACGTGCTCAAGCACGGGTGGATCGGCGACCGCATTCATATTCGAATCGTAGCCGAGAAAGATCAGGATACGATCGTGTTCCAAGTCATCGACGACGGCACCGGCATCATGCCCGGCCGGCTGAAGGAGCTCCGGTCGTCGGACGGCTTCGAGGGAGCCGGCTACGGCATCCGTAACGTCGAGGAACGCATCAAGCTGTACTACGGCAACAAGTACGGCGTGTCGATCTCCAGCAAGCCGGGCATTGGCACGGCGGTGACGATCGTGATCCCTTGCATGGAGCGAATGTACGAGAACGGTAAATCCACGAACGACGCCATATAAAAAAACTATAGCCGATCATAGTATTTACGTGTTTCCCGATAGCAGACCCCTCGCTCTATACTGAAGTCAACATTCAGAGCAAGGGGTTGTTCGCATTGAAAACATCCATTATCGGTTATCCTCGCGTCGGGGCATTGCGCGAGCTGAAGTTCGCGTCGGAGAAATTTTTCAAAGGCGATCTGTCTCTCGAGGAATTGAATCGGACGAGCGCCGAGCTGAGAGCGAAGCACTGGCGCGGTCAGCAAGACAGCGCGATCGACTTCATCCCTTCGGGCGACTTCTCTTACTACGACGGCGTGCTCGACGCAGCCAGCCTGTTCGGCATCGTCCCGCGGCGTTACCAGGCGCTCGGCCTGTCTCCGCTCGAGACGTACTTCGCGATGGCTCGCGGCTACCAAGGCGCGCAGGGCGACGTCAAAGCGCTCGCGATGAAGAAATGGTACAACACGAACTATCACTACATGGTGCCGGAGATCGACGATACGACGGAGATCCGCCTCGCGGGCACGAAGCCGTTCGACGAATTCCAAGAAGCGAAGCAGCTCGGCATCGTGACGAAGCCCGTGCTCGTCGGCGCCTTCACGCTGCTGAAGCTGGCTCGTTACACGGGCGCGAAGCAAGCCGGCGACTTCGTCGCGGCGATCGCCGACGCCTATGTCTCCGCGATCTCGAAGCTCGGCGCTCTCGGCGCGGAGTGGGTGCAGCTCGACGAGCCGCAGCTCGTGACCGACCTGACCAAGGAAGAACTCTCGCTGTTCAATGAATTGTACACCCGCATCCTGGCCGCCAAAGGCTCCGTCAAAGTCATCGCCCAGACTTACTTCGGCGACGTTCGCGACGGCTACCAAGCGCTTCAAGCGCTGCCCTTCGACGGCATCGGCCTCGACTTCGCGGAAGGCAAGCAGACGCTCGCGCTCGTTCGCGAGCATGGCTTCGCCGACGACAAGGTACTGTTCGCCGGCCTCGTGAACGGCAAGAACATCTGGGCGAACGACTATAGCCGCACGGTCGAGCTGTGCCAAGAGCTGAACTCGCTCGCTAAGCAAGTCGTGCTCGGTTCCTCCTGCTCGCTGCTGCACGTTCCGTACAGCCTGAAGCACGAGACGAAGCTGCCGGAGACGACGAAGCGCTACTTCGCGTTCGCGGAAGAGAAGCTGCAGGAATTCGCCGAACTGAAGACGATTCTGGCTTCGGCCAGCCCGAAAGCGACGCCTCAATACGTGCAGAACGAGAAGTTGTTCCAAGGCGCTCGTCTGGCGAACGACGGCAAAGTGCAAGCTCGCCTGTCCTCGCTGACCGATGCCGCCTTCACCCGCCTGCCGGCTTTCGCGGAGCGCGAAGCGATCCAGAACGAGAAGTTCGCCCTGCCTCCGCTGCCGACGACGTCGATCGGTTCGTTCCCGCAGACGGCCGAAGTGCGTTCTAACCGGGCCGCCTTCAAGAAAGGCAACATCTCCGAAGAACAATATAAGCAGTTCAACTTCGATCGCATCGCGGAATGCGTCAAGCAGCAAGAAGAGATCGGCCTCGACGTGCTCGTGCACGGCGAATTCGAGCGCAACGACATGGTCGAATACTTCGGCGAGTGCTTGGACGGCTTCCTCTTCACGCAGAACGGCTGGGTTCAATCGTACGGCACCCGCTGCGTGAAACCGCCGGTCGTCTGGGGGGATATCTCCCGCTCGAAACCGATGACCGTCGAATATTCCGTCTACGCGAACAGCGTCACCGATAAGCCGGTCAAGGGCATGCTGACGGGTCCGGTCACGATTCTGAACTGGTCGTTCCCTCGCGAGGATATCAGCCTCAAGGACAGCGCGCTTCAGATCGCCCTCGCGATCCGCGACGAAGTGCTCGACCTCGAAGCGAACGGCATCGAGATTATCCAGATCGACGAAGCCGCGCTGCGCGAGAAGCTGCCGCTGCGCCACTCCGACTGGCAGAGCGAGTATCTGAGCTGGGCGATTCCGGCGTTCCGCCTCGTGCATAGCGGCGTGAAATCGACGACGCAAATCCATACGCACATGTGCTATAGCCAATTCAGCGATATTATCCGCGATATCGACGCGATGGACGCCGACGTCATTACGTTCGAAGCTTCCCGTTCCGACCTCGCGCTCATCGACGACCTGAACGCGTGCGGCTTCCGGACGGAAGTCGGACCTGGCGTCTACGACATCCACTCCCCGCGCATTCCCAGCGTAGACGAGATCAAGCAAGCGCTTGGCCGCATGCTGGGCAAGATCGAAGTAGCCAAGCTATGGGTCAACCCGGACTGCGGGCTGAAGACGCGCGGCAACGCGGAGACGTGGGAGAGCCTGCGCAACCTCGTCCAAGCGGCGAAGGAAGTACGCGCGACGTTGTAATCGGGTGTCCCGCTAGCCCATCTCGCCCCGAACCTAACGGACACACGAGCCCTTATTGGCGCGAGATTGGCTAGATACCGACACAAGGCGGACATAGCAGCCCCTATTCGCACGCGCGACAGGCAAGCGAATACTCCGAAAGCCAATTAGCGGCTCCTGTGTCCCTCGAACGGCGACATTGGGGGATTTCAACGAAATAAGAGCTCCACGGTCCGCGGCAACGTTAAGGACAAGCAAAAAAAGAGGATGGTCCCCGTCAGACGGGATCATCCTCTTCGCGTTCTCGCACGATCGTGTAGCCGAATTGCTCGATGACGTCCTGCAGCTTGCCGACGTAGGCCGCGGCCAGCTGGCTCAGGTTCGTCTTCTTGTTCGTCACGTAGCCGATCTCCATGCGCTCGTCGGTGCGAAGACGCACGGACGTAATCTGCTCGCCGTTCAGGTCCTTGTTCAACACGCCCGAGCTGATCGTATAACCGTTCAGCCCGATGACGAGATTGAATAACGTGGCGCGGTCGCTGACCAGGATCTTCTTCTTGTGAGATCTCGTGCTCAGAATTTCCTCCGAGAAGTAGAACGAATTGAACTCTCCCTGCTCGAACGCGAGGCACGGGAACTCGTCCAAGTCCTCGATCTCGATGATCGGCTTGGCGGCGAGCGGGTGCTCCGTGCTGATGAAGACGTGGGGCTCGGCGACGAACAGCGGATGGAACCGCAGGTCGCTCTCCTTGAGCAGCTTCTCAAGCACCTTGCGGTTGAAGTCGTTCAAGTACAAGATGCCGATCTCGCTGCGCATGTTCCGCACGTCCTCGATGATCTCGTGCGTTCTCGTCTCGCGGAGCGTGCATTCGTATTCGTTCGCGTTCAAGTCCTTCAGCAGGCTGACGAACGCTTGCACGGCGAACGCGTAGTGCTGCGTCGAGATCGAGCACAGCTTCCGGGACGGCGCCTTGTTCATGTACCGCTGCTCGAGCAGTTCCGCCTGCTCGACGACTTGCCGGGCGTAGGCGAGAAACTCCGCTCCTTCGTTCGACAGCGCGATTCCCTTGGACGAGCGGAGGAAGATGTCCACGCCGATCTCCTGTTCGAGCTCCTTCACCGCGCTCGACAGACTCGGTTGGGAGATGAACAGCTGCTTGGCGGCCTCGCTGATGGAGCCGTAATTGACGATCGTTAAGATATACTTCAGTTGCTGGAGGGTCATCGCGATAATCCGTCCTTATGGCAGTCGATTGCTTACTAGATTTAACTATAACATGACCGGGCGGATCGGAATGAACCTTTTGCCCCGATCGTTCGTCTACATGGATGTGCGCAACTTACGAACCAACTACTGGAGGCTAACCCGATGAAATCTCCGTTCAAATTACTCGCCGTCGCCGTTGCAGGCACGAGCCTGCTCGCCATGGCGCCCGCTCTCGCCGCGGCGCAACAACCCGTCGTCGCCGTTCCGATCGCGGCGCCGATCGCCGTCGCCGCCCCGATCAGCGCGAAGCTGCCCGCTTCGACGCAAGCCGTCAAGATCGCCGACAAGGTCATCGAAGAGAATTCGGATCTCATCGAAGCGAATATTAAGCTGCCGGTCCTTAGCGGCATGCTCGACGTCGCTTATCAAGATAAGCTGAACGCCGCCATCGAGAAGAAGGCGACGGATCTGCTCGCTTCGCTGAAGAAGCAATCCGCGGAGAACGCCGAAGACGCCAAGAAGTTCGACTATCCCGCCCGGCCTTACGCCATGGAACTGTCCTACGAGCTGAAGTCCGACGGCAGCGCGGCTTCCGGCGGCATCCTCTCGTTCACGGTGTCTACCTACACGTACACGGGCGGCGCGCACGGCGGCACGTTCGTGGCCGGGTACACGGTCGCGAACGAGCAGCAAGCGTCCGATGTGACGTTAACGAAGGCGCTCGGCGACGGCGGAACCGCGGCGGCGAACCGCGCGGTTCGCTATGCGATTCAGCACGATCCGGACCGCTACTTCCCCGACGCCATGGAAACGTTCGGCGGAGTCGCGTCGGACACGTCCTTCTACGTGAATCAAGGCATCGTCAATCTCGTCTTCCAGCAATACGATCTTGCGCCTTACGCCGGCGGTATCATCGAGATTCCCGTAGACAAGAAGACGACGCTCGGCCCGTCGATCGCGCTGATTCGTTCCGAGCTGAAGACCGGCGCGAACGGCGAGTCCCTCGTACCGCTCCGCAAAGTCGCCGAAGCGCTTGGCTACAAGTTAACGTGGGTGCCGAAGACGCGCACCGCTACGCTGTCCCGCGACGGCGCGCGAACGCAGCTTACGATCGGTGTCAACAGCTATTCGCTGAACGGCTCGACTCCGATCAAGCTGCTCTCCGCCCCGAAGCTAATCCAAGGCACGACGTACGTACCGGACGCATTGTTCTCCCGCATCCTGGGTCTGAGCGCGACAACGGGCGCCGACGGCTCTCTCACGATTAGAGGGTAACGAAGCGGCGCGACAAGGGAATTGTCCTATAGAAGTTGAAAGAAGCACCCCGAATTCGGGGTGCTTCGTCGTTCTTGCCTATCGAATTACGATCCCGCCGCGTACGCTTCCGTCCGGTTACGCCCTTGGCGCTTCGCCGCGTACAACGCCTGGTCGGCCAGATGCAGCAGCTGGTGAAGCGTCTGCCCTTGCGAAGGCGAAGCTTCGGCAACGCCGCAGCTTACCGTTACGGCGATCGTCCCCGCGTCCGTCGCGAGAGGCTGCGCCTCCAGCGCCTTGCGCAGCCGCTCCGCCAGCGCGACGCCTTCCGCGGCCGTTCCCGCCAGGGCGAGCACGAATTCCTCGCCACCGTAGCGCGCGAACAACACGTCGTCCGCCAGCTCCGCGCGGCATGCGTTCGCGACGTGCGCGAGCAGGTCGTCGCCGGCGGCGTGACCGTACGTATCGTTCACCGACTTGAAGTGGTCGATGTCGAATAGAACGACGGCGAACGGCGATGCGGAGCGTCCGGAGTCCGCGAAAGCCTCTTCTCCGCGAAGGAAGAACGCGCGCCGGTTGAGGACGCCGGTCAGCTCGTCGTAGTACGCCTGGCGCTCCAGCTTATTCTGAAGGCTCCTCATCTCCGTAACGTCGGCGAACAAGATCAGCAAGCCTCCGCGATGATGGGCGCCGCTAAGCGGCGACGTCGTGATCGCGTAAATCTGATTCGCGCCGCCCGTCTCCGGAGACGCCGCCCATTCGAACGGCGCCTCCTCCAGCCGGGGCGCGGCATGCTCTCCCGTTATCTCGTGCCAGACCTGCTCGAACGGCTGCCCGAACATCGCCTTGTCGAGCCGCGGGAACATCCGCTTGCTCGTCTCGTTGAACTCGACCATGCGATGCGATCCGTCCAACACGATGACGCCGTCTTGGATGCCGTGGAAGATCGCGTCCTTCGCGACCGGAGTCAGCGAGAACATGCGCGAAGCGTTGATCGCGACCACGTAAGATACCGAGGAGAGCCACAATACCATCGGCACGGGATCGATGCCCGGAGGCGTTAGGCCGATCAAGTAGACGAACGCCGTCACGATCGGGACGATCTGGCCGATGATGAGCGCGAGCAGCTGCGGCCGGTACGCCTTGTCCGTCTCCTTCCACCGGGACAAGACGAGCAGGAGCGCGGCGAACATGCAGGAGAAGATGAAGACGCCGTGCACGACGTACCACACGCCGATCTCCAGGTACACGTATGGAGCGCCCCGGATCGGATCGAGCGCCAGCGTCCGGTAGAACAGATGATGCCAACCGTTCGTCGCGACGAGCGCGAAGCTGATGCCGGGAATCGCCACCAACGCCGCGATGCGTCCCTTCGTAATCCGGTAACCCAAGTAATGCATGACGAACAGTAGCCCGAGCGGCGGGGAGACCGGCATGCCGACGTACAGCACGGCCGTCCAGAACTCGATCTGCTCCAGCGTCGTCGCCATGAGGCTGAACGCGGAACCGAAGCAGTAGATCGTAATGGAAACCGTATACCAGATGAACCGGTTCGCGATGTCGGTGTACAGATGGCGCTTCGCGAAGACGTATAGGCATAGGAACAAGTTGAACACGCCCGAAGTGCACGCGAGCGTCACGAACGCCGTCAATTGCGAATTCATGTTGCGATCCCTCTTTCCAAGCCGCGCCGCCGCCTATCGTAACGCATCCGGCTTCGCCGCCTTCGACCAAGCTTGTCCCTCTATATTAACATAAATCGGCAATATTCGGGGTTAGCCGGACGACTCCCGGGAAGCATGCGCATGCCTGTCGCTACTTCGCTCGCATCCGGCGATGCAGCTCTCGCACCTTCTCCGCGAGCCCGGGCACGGGGCCTTCGACGACCGTATCGCGAATGACTTCGCCGATCGGCAGATTGCGCACGCGGGAAGGCGGGACCCCCAATTCGCCCAGCCACTCGGCGAGCTGCGCGGACGAGCTCGCGTACACGATCCGGCCGAGTCCGGCCCAGCCGTGGGCCGCCGCGCACATCGGGCAATGCTCTCCGGACGTGTAGACCGTCGCCGCGCTTCGCTCCTCGATCGTCAGATGCTGCGCCGCCCAGCGCGCCAACGCGAACTCCGGATGCTGGGTGTGGTCGCCGCCGGCGACATGGTTGTGGTCTTCCATCAGCGCTTCTCCGTCGGCCGACACGAGGACGGAACCGAACGGCTCGTCCCCTGCTTCCAGCGCGGCCTCGGCCAGTTCGATGCAGCGTTGCAAGTATTTCATATCCGTACCTGTAATCATGGGTAGACCTCCTTGGCGTCCGCTTATGCGGATCAGACTCGTCCCCTTATCTTACCACGCCGGCTCAATTCGCGAGGTGCCGCCATTCGGGATATTCGTCAAGGTAGCCATGCTTATTCAGTTCCTTCAGCGCGGCGCGAACGCGGTGCTCGTCCTCTCCCGATTGGCCGGCGAGCTCGAGCAGGTCGTGCCAGCTGATGTGCGGATTGTTCTTGCAGTACGCGTACAAGCCTTTGGCCGCCCACGAGAGACGGTCGTCGTGGAAGTCTCCGACCATGCGCCGGAACAACTTCGCCGAGACGATCTTCAGCTCCGCGAGATGCTGCAGCGCCTTCACCGCCTGCTTGTCGCTCATCCGGCCGAGCTTGGCGATCGTCGACAGCTCGGGAATGTTCGAATCCGTGGACGTGCTTCTCAGAATGATATAGACCATCTGCGAATAGATATCCAACCCCGGTTGGCGAAAAATATCGTCGCTCAGCGTAATCGTGCGCGCCCCTTCGGCAGCCTCGTTAGACATGCGATGTCCTCCCTTCATGTATCGGAGCTCCCCGCTTCGCGATCGCTCCGTTCGTCGTTGTCTCTATGGCCCAGCAACTTGCCGGCATTCCGACTGGCCAGGCGGAACAGATCGTCGGGGCTGTATTCGCGCGGCACGCCGGGCTCGGATCCGACCGCCTCTTCCGAAGCCGCCGGCTCCTCGAAGCGTAATTCGAAGACGACCCTGTCCGAGGCGTCGAATGCTTCTTCCTCCCGCGCGACCCCCGCCACCTCGAATGACGTCTCGACAGAAGCCGAATGCGCATGGAGAACATGGCCCGTTACGATCTCCATGATCCCCTCGCTGAACCGGCCTTCGTCCTTCAGACGGTTCATGAACCGAACGACCGCGGGCGGCGTATCGGTCGGCACGTAGAGGGTGACGTCCTTGCCGGGAACAACCGGCACCGTCGATCTCCGCTTCTTCTTCAATCCGTCTCGCTCACGCCCGGATCTCCCTTCCCGTTCGCATCGCCCGCGGCCACGTCGGCCCCTTGCTTCAAAGCGTGCTCCAACAGGAAGAACGTTCCCCTTACGTTGCGATATTGGCTGTATTCCGCGCTATCGAAGCGAATCGGCAAGCCGAGCTCCGCGTTCAGCTTCTCGATCCACGGCTGCAGCACGATCGCTCCGCCGCCGATGAACCAGAATTCCTTCGCGTAGCGGACGTCCTTCCAGGCGTTGCGGGCGTACTTCAGCACCTTCTCCGCCAATAGGCGCATATGGCGGTTGACGAGAGGAGTCATGTCTAACGCGACCTTGCCTTCCGCATAGATCTCGTATTCCTTGTTGACCAGCATTAACGTCAGCTCCGCCGTGCTGGAGATGAATTCTTCGCCGCCTGCGTTGACCTCGTTGCGTATGCTCTCGAGCGCGTCGTTAAGATATATTTTGACCCCGGTCGAATGCCGCTGGTCCAGGTCCAGCCCCCGCCGGAAAAAGGCGATGTCCATATCGACGCCGCCGACGTCCGCGATGCCGAAGCCCTTATGAGCCAGTTGCGATTGCGAGGTCGCTTCCATGTCGTAGACGCCGGATACGTCGTCGATGCTGATATCCGAGGGCAGCGAGAACGCCAGATCGACCGTCACGCCTTTGAATACCGGGGTCGTCACGAACGTAACGGAATGAACGCCTCCCGCGATCCGGCGGGCGAACGGTTCCCTGAACTTCGTGATTTCCCGGATGGGCAGCCCCGTCCCTAAGTCGACGTCGGCCTTAATATGCTTGCGGCCGCGCCTAATATCCTCTTCGTGCTTCTTGGCGACCGCATAGGCCGCGGCCGTCAGGAGGGTGACGATCGTCTCGGGCCGCTGCGCTTTCTTCTGGACGGCCTTATCGCCGACGATCTCGTGCACGATGCCTTCCTCGCCGATCGCCAGGTTGCCGACGTAGACGTGGCGGTATTGCTCCGAATCGATCGCGTGCGAGGTGATCTGGACGTCCAGGAAATCAAGCGGATCGCCTTGCTCCATAAGCAGATGGCGCTCTCCGAACGGCTGAGCCACGACATTCGGGAAAATAAACGCGTCGTTCAACTCGTCGCAGATGCCCTTGATGTGACTGCTGCCGTTATCGATCGCCAGCCGAACGTTCGCGGCGACGTAATCATGCTTGGCCATAAGCGTTCCCTCCCTACCCTACTATGAGATAAATAATAGATTCGCATAAAAATGGCAGTTTGTGATGGTAATTAGAAGTTTTTAACATTTAGCTTTTCTAATGAAAAGCGCTTCGCGGAGTTGCCCTTTGAACGTTGAATTTTAAAAGGTGAACTTTAAAATTTAAAGTTGAGTACGGACAAAACAAAAAGCACCCTTCAAGGGTGCTTCCGCGATTGTCTCAAACCCGCACGGACTTCACCAGGCCGAGCGATATCTGGCTGCCTTGGATGATCAGCGAGCCTTCGTAGTACCCCCGGTTGCAGGAGGCCCCGGAGCAGCGGCAGTTATAATCGCCGGAGCAGCCGCATACATAGAACTTCGTATTGGCGAAGCCGGTATAGATCGTGCTCTTGTTCTCGAAGAACGTATGCGCGTGATGAGTGAAGATGCCTAGCACCTTGTCCCGCACGTTCGCGGGAATCGCGTTGAAGAAGTGTCCCGTCTCCGTCGCGCTCAGGACGTGCGTCGGATCGACGGTGATGCCGTTCACCCGCAGCGGCCAGTGGCAATCGATGATATAGGAATAGTTCGGGCTGAGCGACTTCAGCAGGTTGATGCTCTGGTACGAGAATTTGCCCGGCGCGTTGTCCAACCAGACGTATTTTACCTTGCCGCCCGTTCCGGGGAAGTTGATGATTCCGTACACCCTGTTCAAGTATTTCCGGAACAGGTCCCTCGTGTCGTCTTCCCAGTTGCCGATCGACGCGCGGTAAGGAATGCTCCCGAGCGCGTTGTCGACGACGTCCTTGAACGCCTTGTAATCCGCTTCGGCCTGCGCCCCCTTCGAGCCGTGCTTGTTGTCCCCTCCGAATATCGCGAACCGCTTGTTCCCCGACTTCACGGCCTTGGGCAGCAAGCCCTTGAAGATCGCAAGGCTATTCTGATACCCGACGTGGCTATCGCCGATAATCGCGAAGTTCACGGTTTGGGCCGAAGCTCTCGGCAGCGTTCGCATCGCGGTACTTATGGGCTTGCAGAGGAGTGGCTTGCTCCTAGTCGCGGCTTTCATATGCCATCACCCTTATTTCGGATTCGCCTGTTGCGGCATATGAGCATTTATATTCGGAAGTCTTCCCTCTCTCTTGGACCTTCGACGTACGATGCCGGTTTCCGGCCTGTCCAGGAAGGCAGCCCACGCAATAAGAAAAGACGCCTTCGCGAGAAGGCGCCTAACGTGCGTCGGCATTATTGTTGCGGAGCCATGTTGTTGTAGATGCGAGTGGCGTTAACTTTGCCCGTGCTCATGTCCTCGGACGTGAAGCCCGATACGATGTTGCCGACTTTGAATTCCTTCTGCAGCAGCTCTTCGGATTGTTCTCCTGCCGTCGGACCGTCGATGCCCATGATCGTCTCCGGAGTCACGGTTACCCACAGATCGCCGACCTTGAAGCTCTTGCCGTCCGCGCTTACTTCGCTAATGACGCCGTCGATATTAACCTGTACTTTACCCGTAACCGGCGGCCTCGTCGTTTGGGCCGGAGCCGAAGACTCGGGTGCCGAGATCGAAGGCGACGGAGTCGTAGTCGCCGGCGCGGAAGCCGATACCGAAGGCTCAGGCGATGCCGTATTGGACGTATTCTGGTTCATGTTGAAAATCCCGATCGACAGCGCCGCCGCGCATGCCGCGATTCCGATTGCCAACCCGATGCGCTTGCTTTTCTTCACTTGTGTCATATTGATCCGCTCCTTGGATTTGAAAGTTTGGTCTTGCGTCTTGTTCATTTCCCGTAACAGCTTGCGATAAGTGGCTTCCTCGAAGTCCTTGCTCGTCTCGACGCGGGACATCGCGGATTTATAAACAGATTTCTTCATCTTCCATGCCTCCCATCTTCTCTCTTAAGAGCAGACGCCCTCTGGCGAGCCATGTACCTACCGTTGCGGGCTTGGCCCGCAAAATAACCGCGATCTCTTGGATCGAATAACCTTCGTAATAATGCAGATGGATCGGAATCCGATATTTGCTGTCCAGCGCGAGTACGGCCTGCAACACTTCGTTCTCTTCCTTCGGGAGGTAGCTCAGGTTTTCGGGAACGGGATTTCTGCTTTTGAACCATCCGGTTTTCAGCATGTTTTTGCTTTTATTGATCGTCGTTCGAATGAGCCACGCTTTCTCATGCTCGGCGCTTTCGAACACGGGGCGCTTCTGCAAATAAGAGAGAAATACTTCTTGCGTCACTTCTTCCGCGTCGGCCATATTCTTCAAATAGGCGAAGGCGACTTTGATCAAGCTTTGCGAATATTGATTCAAGGCCCGCCGCACAGATTCATTGAGCTCTAATGAATTGTACACCTCAGTACCCCCTTTCGCTTATAACACAACTGAGCGGCCCGGTATTTTTCATTTCGCCCAAAATTCTTTTTTCGCCGCGTTCTAATGCTATAGACGACGGAAGGATCGCGAATGCGTGCAGGCCTTATTGTGGAAAATGGCGCATGAACGAAAAAAAACCGAGAAGCACCTTCTAAAGGTGCCCTCGGTTATCGATTAACTTGCGGAGCTCGTCGTCCATTCTCCTACTCTTCTACCTCGTACAGCGACGGATCTACGCCTTGAACGAACGGCGTCCATTCTCCCGTCGCATAGAGCAGCAGCCGATGCATCGCGCGCGTGCATGCCGTATAGAAGAGCTTGCGTTCGCTCTCCCGCCGATACGTCCGCGAAGAAGCATCGTAGATCAGCGCCGCGTCGAACTCGACGCCCTTGGCGAGATACGCGGGGAGCAGCATCGTCCCCTTCTCGAAGGTCGGCGTCTCCTTCGTCACCAGCTTCAGCCCCTTGCACCCTTGCGCCGTCAACAGATCGTACGCGACGCGGCTATCGGCGGCCGTCTTCGTAATAACGGCGATCGAATCGCAGCCTTCCGACCGCAAGGCCGCGACGTCCCTGGCGATGCGCGCGGCAAGCTGCTCCTCGTCGTTCGCTCGGCAGAGGGTCGGCTTCTTCCCGCTTCTATTGAAGGGAATGATGTCCTCGCCGCCCGGCAGGAGCGACTTCGTGAACGAGACGATCTCGAAGGTGGAGCGATAGCTGCTAACAAGGCGGACCAAGCTCGTCTCGGACTCGCCGTAGAGCCGGGCGAGCGGCGAATCCGCGCCGGCCAATTCCGTCGCCTGGGAGAAGATCGCTTGGCCGAAGTCGCCGAGCACGGTCATGCGGGCGCGGGGGAACAGCTTCTTCAGGAACTCGTATTGGAAGACGGAATAGTCCTGGCCTTCGTCGACGAACACATGTCGCACCTCCGAGCTGCTCCTGGTGCCGATCATGAGCTCTTGCAAGTACAGGTACGGCGTCGCGTCTTCATAGAACAGCTCGCCGCGGCTCAGCTTCTCCTTCGTCTGCTCTCCGACGATCGCCCAATGCTCGGGCGCCTCGGTCCCGTTCGTCATGCACTTGAATGCGTCCGCATCCCCGAACAGCTGGGCGTACATCCCGACGGTATCGACGAACGACATCCGCTTCACGCCGCGCCTCAGCGGACGGAAGCTTGCCTTCACGACCTCGCGGCCTAGAAGCTCTTCCTCGCGCTCGGCATAGTCGAACTCGCTCTCGTCCCGCGGGCGGTCGTTGCTCAGCATCTCCTGAATCACCTCGTATTTCTCGGCGAAGTCGAAGACGCCTCTCTCCCTGTGCAGCTGCCCGAACGCGTCCGCGTACTGCTCCTTCTCGAGATAATCGAGCTCCTCCCGTACCCAGGCAGCCTCCAGCTCTTGGCGCTCCAGCGAGGCGAGCTCCTTCAGCAGCCACTCCTGCAGCATCGCGAGGCGATTGGCCAAGCGAATAGAACGATCATAGCGGTAGAACTGCTCTTGCATTCGCTCGGCGCTAATCAGCTCTCGGTCGCGATAGCGGATGCCGTTGAATCGCATTCCCTCCTGGCCCAACCATTGCGCATAACGCTGGAGCGCTTGAAGGTACGACGCGGAAGCCTTGTATACGATGCCCGATAACCGGGCTTCGTAGGCTAGCGTAGCCTGCTCGGTCAGCACGTATTCGATCTGATCGAACGGATCTTCCGGGCGCAACGTCTCTCCGACGCCGTGTTCGAGATATTCTTGGAACGTCGCCTGCTGCATGTTGTCTTCGCCGAGCTCGGGAAGCACGGTCGAGACGTAGCTGTTGAACATCGGGTTCGGCGAGAACAAGACGATCTGATCCGCCTTGAGCCGATCCCGGTGTTTGTATAACAGGTAGGCGACCCGCTGCAGCGCGGCGGACGTCTTCCCGCTGCCCGCAGCCCCTTGCACGATGAGCATCCGGCTCTTATCCTCCCGGATAATGGCGTTCTGCTCCCGCTGGATCGTCGCCACGATGCTCTTCATCTGAGCGTCCGCGCCTTGACCCAGCGCCTGCTGCAGCAGCTCGTCGCCGATCGTTACGTTCGCGTCGAACACGTTCCGAAGGACGCCCTCGCGGATCTGGTACTGCCGCTTCAGCTCCATCGTCCCCCCGAAGCGCCCGTCCGGCGTATCGTAAGCGGCCGCACCGGGAGCATAATCGTAGTACATGCCCGCGATCGGCGTGCGCCAGTCATAGATCAAGTAAGTCATGCCGTCCTTGTCGGCGAAGGAAGCGACCCCGATGTAGATCTGCTCGGTGAAGCCGAGGCCATCCTCCCGGAAGTCGATGCGTCCGAAGTATGGCGACGGCAACAGTCTCTTCATATTGTGCCATTGCTGCGCTCGCAGGCGATGACTGCGCTCCCGTTCGGACAACAGCGCTTCTTGCTGCTTGATGCTATAGAACGTCTCTTCGAAATCCTCGTCCGTCGCCGTGTTGACCGTCACTTCTTCCCAGAATCGCTTGCGGATGTCCGCCGACTGCTCTCGCAGACCGGTTACTTCCGGCTCCAGCTCGGCGATTCGACGTTGCAGCTTCTCCGTAACCGACGCCAACCGCTCCTGTTCTTGCTTCCAATCGTTCGCGTTGATCATGTTCCGGGCACGCTCCTTCGGATATGAAATCGGGATGAATAAAGGCCGTTGACAAACCGCGATACCGCATGGTAAGATTAAAGTATAGAAAAGATATGATGGCATTACTTCGCGGTTTTATCTAAAGTCAGTCGTTTCATCACTATACCATAGAGCACCTTTGCGTGCAATTCCTATTTCGATAACTCGGCCGACGCGCCGGGTTTTTCTTATTTTCACGCCATATATAACAACAAGAGGTACTCCCATGGGAGTACCTCTTGTCCATTGCAGGCTGCGGCGACGATCTTGTTAGGACGCGCTGTTTGCCTTCGAAGGCTTGCGTCCTGGCGCGAACCAGCCGAGAAGGGCGATCGCTATCAATACGCCGTAGAACACCATCGTCCAACCCGTGCTATGCGGGAAGTCGTGATCCAGCACGCCGATGTCGTCGTGCGCGAGCGTAATGACCGCCAGCTTCACGCCGACCCAGGCCACGATCGCGTAAGCCGTCGTCTCCAAGGACGGACGTTGCTCGAGCAGTTTCACGAACCACGTCGCGGCGAACTTGATCAGTACAAGACCGGCGATGCCGCCGAGAACGACGACGAGGAACTTGCCTCCGTCCATGCCGCCGAAGTCTCCGAGCGGCGAATCGGGCAGACCGAGCGCCAGCGCCACGGCGGCCAGAATCGAATCGATCGCGAAGGCAAGGTCCGCGATGGCGATCTTGCCCACGGTCGGCCAGAACTTCTTGCCCGCGGATTCTTCCTTGAGCTCTTCCTGATTCGCCTCGTTGTCCTTGCCGAAGCGCGCCTTAATGATGTGCTTCAAGCCGAGGTATAACAGATATGCCGCTCCGATCGCCTGTATCTGCCAGATGTTGGCGATGAACGATATCGCGAACAGCGCCCCGAAGCGGAACACGAACGCCATAATGATGCCGTAATTGATCGCTTTCTTCTTCTGATCATCCGGCAAGTGCTTCGCGATTACCGCCAGTACGAGCGCGTTATCGGCGGATAACAGCCCTTCCAAGGCGATCAGAATGAGCAGCGCCCATCCGTACTCCAACCATATCGAATCCAACTTGTCTCTCCCCCTACAGCCTTTGTAATCGGCATGATTCTAATGTTTGTTTGGCCATCAATAGGTATACGGAACAAGTTGCCTTTGGAGTTCAAATTTTTTTCTAGCGCTCGACTTTCCGTCGCATCTGCTGCCGGTATTCCGTAGGCTGCATGCCCATCGCGTCGCGGAACGCCCGCGTGAAGCTCTTGTAATTCTCGTAGCCGACCATGTCCGTCACGTCGACGATCTTATGCTCGGTCTCGGCCAGCAGCCGCCGGGCCTTATCCAGTCGCACGTCGCGCAAGTATTCCGCGAAGCCCTTACCGACGTTCTTCTTGAACAGGTTGGAGAAGTACGCGTAATTGAGCGACACGTGATTCGACACCATCGCGAGGTCCAGCGGCTTATGGTAGTTCTCGTGAATGAAGCGGATCGCTTCGTTCAAGTCCTGCGTATTGCGGTAGCTGCATTTGAAATCGTAATAGTATTGGTTCAGCCGAAGCAACTGCTTCTGCAGCGCCTGAATATACTCGCGAATGCCCGGATAATCGTATAGATTGCGCAAGCTGTCGATGTCCAACGCTTCTTCGCCCATGTACGGACGGATGACGCGCTCGTATTCCTCGAGCAGTTCCACCGTGGCGCGGCAGAGCTGCTGCGTATAGCGGACATTGTACCGCTGCAGGACGTTCTTATGGAATAAGGCCGAGAGGCCTTCGGCGATGCGGCCGCTGTTCGGGGTGCCGACGAGATGGAACAGCGCGTACAGCTCCTCGTACGGAAGCTGCCACTGCTGCTCCAGCCCCTCGACGTGGGCAGGCAGCATGCAGCGCTTGTCGGGAAACAGGTAGCTATGGCGATGCAGCTCCATCAACCGGGCATACTCTTCCGGCAGCGATTGCAAGCCTTGCTGCGGACCGGTCATGGCCGTGATCGCGTCGATCTGCCCGGACTTGAGCGCGGCGGGCAGCGCCCCCGGATCTACGTCCGCGTCGACCGCGAGGATCAGGTGCGCGCCCTGCTGCAAGCATAAGCATCCCTGCCTGCCATACACGCTATAGGCGATCGCTTCCATGCCGTGGGCGTTGCTGGCCCCGGACTGGCCGATCCCGCGTTCCTCCCTCAGCAGACATAACCGGTAATGGCGCCAGAGCTCCTGCTGTTGCAGCTCCGTCTGGATGACCCACGTCTCGTCGTACGCCGCCCCTTGCATGTACATGCACAGCTCCTTGCGGTCCGTCTCCAATGCGCGCTCCGATAGATGCTGCATATCACGGGACAGCTCCTGCCTCGTTCTTAGTTCCTGCAGTACATGCTCTACCGCGCTTAGCAGCTCCTCCCGCTTCACCGGCTTCAGCAAGTAGCCTTTCGCCCCGAGCTCGATCGCCTTCTGCGCGTAAGCGAACTCGCCGTAACCGCTAATGATCAGGAAATCCGCCTTGAACGGCTCCGCCTTGGCGGCCGCCATCAGCGCAAGCCCGTCCATATCCGGCATCTTGATATCGGTAATGACCAACTGGATGTTATGCTGACGCAGCAGTTGCATCGCCTCTAGCCCGTTCGCGGCGCAGTAGATACGGTCGATCTGCAGCGGGAACTGGCTGATCATCGCCTGCAGGCCGTCGCGTATGTTCTTCTGATCGTCGACGATCAAGATATCGTACATGCCTACCATCCCCCTAGATTCTCGTTCTCCCAAGGCAACCGTATCGTAACGGAAGTATAGGCGCCCTCGCCCTGCGCGCTGTCCATGGACAGGCCGAAGCCTCTGCCGTAGTGAAGCTGCAGCCGCTTATGGACGTTCTCCAAGCCCAACCCGTTGTTGCTCGCGACGATCGGGGAATCCGATTCGCCTTGCAGCGCGGCCTGCAAGCTCTCGAGCAGCCGCGGCTCGACGCCGACGCCGTCGTCCCGGATCTCGATGTACAGCGCGCTGTCGTCCTCCACTCTGACGGTTATCCCGATGCGCACGCTGCCGCCGGAAGGAGCCGCGTGATGGACCGCGTTCTCGACGATCGGCTGCATGCACATTTTCGGAATCGCATACCGCAGCACTTCTTCGGGGAGATCCGCCTGCAACTCGATTGCTCTGCCATCCATGAAATTGATGAATTGCACGTAGCTCTGGATATTGGCCAGCTCCTCGCCGAGATCGACGGTATCGCTGCGCCACTTCATGCTGTAGCGCATGAGCGACCCTAACGACACGAGCGCGTCGGCGATGGCGGGCTGCCGCTCGACCTCCGCCATCATGCGGATCGATTCCAACGCGTTATACAGGAAGTGCGAATTGATCTGCGAATGCAGCGAGTGCAGCTGCGCGTTCTTGGCGATCAGTTGCTTATCGACCACTTGCGTCATCAGGCGCTGGATCTCGTCCAACGTGGCGTTATAGCTGACGGCTACCTCGTCGATCTCGTCCCCGGTCTCGTGAGCCTCCAAGCCGGTCACGATCTTCGCGTCCAGCTGGCCCTTGCGCACTCTGCGCATCGAGACGAGCACGCTATCGAGCCGGCGGAAAATGCGGCGGGTCGTCTGCGAGACGAGCAGCAGCATGAGCAGCAACACGAACGTTGTAACCGCTGCCACGATGATGTACCAGCTGCGCGGGCCTTTCATCAATGCCTGGTGGGAGGCGATATCGACCACGTACGCGTTCAACGGGGCGATATAGCGATACAACGCGTAGTACGTATGGTCGCCGACCTTGACTTTAATCGGGCCGGACTGCGTCAGCACGCTCAGTTGCCCGTGAATGCGGCCGAAGATGTCTTCGAGCGCATCGCCGGCCCCGCGAACGAACGCATGTCCGCCGTTATATACGGACCGGGAAGGCATCGTTCCGTCCATGACGACGGAGAAGAAGTCGCCTTCGGTCTCCTCGAGCAGGTTGCCGAAAAACTCGCTATGCGGACTGCGAATCTCCATAATCGTCGGCTGCTTCTGCTGGCTCTGCAATCTCGCGACCCGGTAGTAGGACAACGTATCGTCGCCGTCCTTAAAGGAGAACAGACGGAACGACGCGCCGCCTTCTTCCCGAAGCTTCGCCCCGTAGTCCTTCGGCCGGAACTTATCGTAGTGATAGATTTCGGGCCAGATCTCGTGAATGTTCGGATTATCGACGTAGAAGCTGAGCTCGCCGATCAGCTTGTTGCTCTCGATCAGATCGCGCATCTGCTCGTACTGGTTCTGCCTGAATTTCACGAGCTCGAGTCCGTCCGCCTTCATGTCGGAGTGGATGAAATCGACGAACGCCTTCTGCGCCAGCGCCGCGGAAGACACGTTCTCGATCATGCTCATGCCGCTGCGCAATTGTTCGCTCAGCCGGGCGACATGGCTGCTGCCGTCGGACATGGCGTTCTTGTACAGCTCGGTTTCCTTCGTTCGAATGAACAGGAAGGACACGACGATGGCCGGGACGACGATGAGCAAGCTGAAGGCCAGGAACAGCTTGTGCGAGATGCTGGCGTTGCGGTATATTCTCCTGATCGTTCGCGGCCAACGGTTCACTCGGCGCCCTCCTCACCTATCTCTGTAATATAGCAAACCCCGCAGTCGTTCTGATAGGCGTATCGCGGAAAATACCGGCCACCTATTCAGGTGGCCGGCACGGCTGAGGAAATCTCGTTATTCCGCCATTTTGGCTTTGCGCTTATCCAGCTCGGCTTGGCGAGCTTCCACGACCGTAGCGAAGCCATATTCGTCGCGGCGAGCAAGGAAATCGTTGAACACTTTGTCGAACGCGGCTTCGTCCTTGGACATGATCAGCTCCGGCAGCACTTCGTTCCAGTTCTGCGAGATGCGCGACCAGGACAGGGCCGCTTCCGATTCGCCGAGCGGATCCAAGCCTTTGTAGATGCCGCTGTCGATGTCGGCTTGCGCGTTCGCGAAGTCTTCCATCTGCTTGATGACGGGAGCCTTCTCCGGTCTCCATTGGTTCACGATGACCGGGTTGCGCATCATCCAGTACGTATCGAGCACGCCGTATTCCTTCTCCAGCTTCTCGATGTCGGTAGAGACCAGGTTAACCAGCTCCGGCTTGAGCTGCGGCTTGCCGTCCACGGATTCCCAAGTCTCGCCTTCCTTGCCCAGGAACAGATCGCGTTGGCCTTCTTCGCTGGCCATATACGTCAGGAAGCGGATCGCGCGCTCCGGGTTCTTGGTCGACTTGCTGATCATCGTCACCATCCAGCCGTCCATATTGCCCGGGAACAGCTTGGCGGAGTCTCCGGCCGCGTTCTGAGGTCCGTCGACGGCGATATAGTAAGAGTCCGGATTCGCGCTGGATGCCAGCATCGGGTTGACTGCCGCCATGCCGTTCCATTCGCGAACCATCATGAAGTAACGTCCGTTATTCGTCTTCTCTTCGACCTGCTGATCCGAATCGACCAGGAATTCGGCGTTGATGAGCTTGCGCTCGTACGCCGTGCGGAACGTCTTCAGCCAAGCGACGTAATCCGGGTCCGTGATGCGATCGTTGACTTTGCCGTCCTTCTCGTGCGGAACGGCGAGCAGGTTCTGCAGGTACTCGGTCATGCCGTAAGGAACGTTGCCCTGCGCGAAGAACGGGCTGATCTTCTGCCCCTTGTACTCGGAATACTTATCCTTGACGAGCTGGAGCGCGCCCAGGAAGCCTTCCGGCGTCGACAGATCCGGGCTGCCCATCTCTTCGTACAAGTCCTTGCGCACCAGGAACGTCTGGTTGGCGGCCGTCATTCCGGTCTCGTGCATGAGGTTCGGGCTATAGGAATCGTTCGGAATGCCGTACGTATTGCCGTTCTCTTGCTTGTACCACTTCAACGTGCCGTCGCCCGCCACCTTGAAGAAGTAAGGGTCGTATTGCTCCGCCAGCTCGTTCAGCGCATAGACGTGATCGCCCTCCCAGAGCTTCTTGACCGCGGTTTCCCACGAACCCATGCTGATCAGATCCGGCAATTGGCCGGAAGTCATCATGAGCGTAAGCTGCTCGTTCGCGTCTCCTGCAGGCACTTCGAGCTTGACGTTAACGCCCGTCTTCTCGGTTATATACTTGGAATTCAAGCTCTCGCCCCACTTGTGGGCGTACCAAGAAGCTCCTACGAACCAGCTCAGGTCGACCGGGCTCGTATCGAGCTTCCAGGCGGCCTCCTCGGCGTTCGGGCCGGATGCCGCAGCCGATGGCGACGCGTCGGAGGACGGACTTGCCGCCGGTTGGGAAGCGGACGGAGAAGCTTTCTCGTTGTTGTTGTTGGATCCGGAACATGCGACCATGCCCAGCGCCAGGACGGTCGTCATCCCCAGCGCCATGAAAGGCTTGACGGACTTGATGCGTTTCATTAGCGTGTTCATCCTTTCTGTGCCCCTATTGTATTTGTTTTATTGGAATCATGCACCACTCCAGGGCGGATGCCGATAGAGCGGCGCATGAGCTCAACCTTTGATCGCGCCGATCATGACGCCCTTCACCAGATACCGCTGAATGAACGGATAGACGAGCAGAATCGGCAGCGTGGCGACCATCATGGAGGCGAACTTGATGGAGTTGCCGGGCAATCTCGCCCCGAACTGCGCCATCGCTTGCTGCTGCATGAGAGACATCGAGTTCTCCGCGATGATCTTATAGAGCATCGTCTGCAGCGGCACGATATCCGGGTTCCGGATGTAGATGACGCCCTGATAGTAGTCGTTCCAATGGTAGACCGCCGAGAAGAGCGCGATCGTCGCCAGCACCGCCATGCTGTTGGGCAGCACGATCCGGAACAAGACGCCGTAATCGGTGGCGCCGTCTACCTTCGCCGACTCTTCCAAGCTGTCGGGAATCGTGCGGAAGAAGCTGATGAAGATGATCATATTGAAGAACGAGTACATCGCCGGAACGATGAAGACGAGGAAGTTATCGTACAAGCCCAGCTTCACCATCAAGAGGAACGTCGGGATGAGCCCCCCGGAGAACAGCATCGTGACCAGGGCGATCTTCATGTACGCCTTGCGACCGATCAAGTACGTCTTGCTGAGGCCGTAAGCCACGATGGCCGTGAACAATACGTGGATCGACGTCCCGAACACCGTGCGCATCGTCGTAATGTAGAAGCCGTTCATCAGATTCTCGTTGCCGAATACGATCCGGTAGCTGTCCCAGGTCAGCGCCTTCGGAAGCCAGTTGACCGTCCCGAGCACGGCATGCTCGGCCGAGTTCAGCGAGTTCACGAGCACGAACCACATCGGATACAGCGTCATGAAGCACACGGCCAGCATGAGCGCCGTATTGCCGATCTCGAATGCGCCGATGCGGCGGAATTTACTTCTTGTCGTCATGTGTTTGCCCCGCCCTTATCAGAAGATGCTATCGCCGGTCAGTTTCTTGGAGGCATAGTTCGCCATGAACAGCAATACCAACGCGACGATGGAGCGAGCGAACAGGACGGCGGTCGAGAAGGAATGCCGGCCCGATACGAGGCCCATGTTGTAGATGTACAAGTCCAGGCTCTCCGCCGATTGGATGTTCAGGTTGTTCTTCAGCATGAAAATTTGGTCGAAGTTGCTGCCCAAGATGCCCGCGACGGCGAGAATGAATAGAATCGCGATGGTCGGACGAATGCATTGGACGGTGATATGCCACATCCGTTGCCAACGGTTGGCGCCGTCCAGCTCGGCAGCTTCGTACAATGCCGGGTCGATGCCCGCGATAGCCGCGATATAGATGATGGCAGCCCAGCCGGTTTCCTTCAGCGTGTCGCCGAAGAACGTGATCCACCAGAAGTAATCGGGATCGCTGATGTACAACACTTCTTGGTCCTGAAGCCCAAGCGCGATCAACGCTTGATTGATGATGCCGCCCTCGCCGAGCCAGTTGAGCATAATGCCGCCGAAGATCGTCCAGGCGATGAAGTGCGGCAAGTACGAGATCGTCTGTACCGTGCGTTTGAACCGCAGGCTCCGAATTTCGTTGAGCAGCAGCGCGAATACGATCGGGATGAAGAATCCGAAGGCAAGCTTGATGCTGCTCATCCCGAGCGTGTTGCGGATCGAGCGCCAGAAGCGGTCGTCCGTCGCGAACGCCTCGAAGTGCTTCAGCCCGACGAAGGGCGAATCCAGCATCGGCCTGGCCACGCTGTAATCCATGAACGCGATGATGAGCCAGAACATCGGAATGTAGCAGAAGACGAACATCCAGATGACGCCCGGAATCACCATGCTTTGCAATTGCCATTGCTTCAAGAACGTTCTGATATGTGCTTGCAACCGGTTGCACGCTCCTTTCGCTTTTAATCGTATGTAAACGCGTACACAAAAAAAAGGGCCGCGGTTTTTGACCGTATCCCAATATTTTGGGTTTGATTGATCGGGGTCCGAAAAGCAGTATGCTGAGGTTATTCGAGAGGAGGAGCAGTAAAATGAACAAGCTGATCTGGCATCGGGATTACACGCGGGGAGACGCCGACATGAGCGATTGGAACGTTCGCCTCGGCAATGACTTGGTAGACGACGAAGGGAATTTCATTACGTACGGATGGGGCAACAACGAGCAACAGTTCTATACGGGCAACAACGATAACCTGTACATCGACGAGAATGGCTTGAATCTCTGCGCGCGACTCGAGACCGTCGAGCAGCCGGACGGCCGGCGATTCGCCTATACGTCCGCCAGGATCGATACCCGGGATCGGATGTCGTTCCGCTACGGCAAACTGGTCGTTCGCGCGAAGCTGCCCGTCGGACACGGGGTATGGCCCGCCATATGGATGCTGCCGCAAGACAAGGTATACGGCAATTGGCCCGTCTCCGGCGAGATCGACGTCATGGAAGCGAAGGGACGCCTGCCGCGCCAAGTGTTCGGTACGCTGCACCACGGCAAGGACATGGCGGAGAACAAGATCACCGACGAGTTCTCTCATACGTTCGAGAGCGGGACGATCAACCAATTCCGCGATTACGGGCTCGAATGGACGGAAGACGTCATGCGCTGGACGGTAGACGGCCATTGCTTCGCCGAGCGCCGCCTGCAGCCGGGCGTTACGCCCTTCGACCAGCGCTTCTACCTGGTGCTCAACCTGGCCATCGGCGGCTGGTTCGACAACGTGCCGATCGAGGAATCCGCGCTTCCGGCGGTCATGACGGTATCGGAAATCCGGGTGTATCAATAAAAGACAAAAAAATGGGACCTAACAAAAAACCATGCGGCTATTCATCCGATCGGTCCGTTCGTTAAACTGAAGGCGTCTCTCTTGAAAGCGGTTTCTTGTCCGCCATCGAGAGGCGCCATTCTTATTGAATCGGAGGATGATTATGAGAAAAGCATTGCGTTTGTTCTTGGCGTTAGCTCTACTGGCTAGCGTCGGCCTACTGCCGAATTCGAAGGTTCGGGTGGCCGAAGCGGCGGGAACGACCGTAACATCCATGGCTTACTTCTCTGCGAACGACGGTCCCGTGATCTCCAAGTCGGGAGTCGGGCAAGCAAGCTATGGGTTCGTTATGCCCGTGTTCAACGGTGGCGCGGCTTCGTGGAGCGACGTCGTCGACGACGTGGGCGTGAAGGTGAAGGTGGGCGGCAGCTATGTCGACATCGACAGCGCGGGAGGTTACGTCTACAACCAGAACTGGGGACATTGGAGCGACGGCGGCTTGAACGGTTACTGGTTCCTTCTGTCGGCGACGACCGAGATCCAGTTGTATTCCAAGGCGAACGCGGGCGTGACGCTGAACTACACGCTCGCCTTCCAGAACATCGTGGAGACGACCATTACGGCGATGGCCTACACGCAAGGACCGCAGATTACGGCCGGATTTACGGGCGGCGCGGGCTTCACGTATCCGACCTTCAACAACAATCCTGCCGTTCCGTACGCGGCGGTTGCCGACGACCTGAAGGTGTATGTCAAGCCGGTGAGCAGCAGCACCTGGATCGATATCGACAACAATGCGGCGAGCGGCTGGATCTACGACAGCAACTTCGGCCAGTTCACCGACGGAGGCGGCGGCTACTGGTTCACGGTGACGGAATCGATCAACGTGAAGCTGGAATCGAAGACGTCGGCTGCGAGCCTCGTGTACACGATTATTTTCAACGCGCCGGTTCGCAACTCGTATACGCTGACTTCCTACGACGCGACGACGACGTTCACGGCGGACGAGAGCGGCGCCATCGGCTTCCCGCTTCCTAAGATCGACGGCGGGCCCGCGATCGGCTCCGAGCTGGGCAAGTTCGTCTATCAGATCAATGTCGGCGGACAATGGGTAGACATGAGCAACTCGGCCCTAAGCGGATTCGTCTACGCCGGCAACGGCTACAACAACATGTCCGACGCCAATCAGTGGGGATACTGGGCGGACTATATCTACGGACTCTGGTTCCAGCCGATCCAGGTCGACATGCAGATCCGCATCGGCTACCCGCTGAACGGGCAATCGGGCGGAAGCATCGGCAACAACTTCGTTACCTATACGTTCATCGGCAACCCCGATGCGCCTCGTCCGGACGTGTCCGATCAAGAGGACATCGCGATCGGAACGCCGAGCAACCCGGCCGTCTCGGGTTACGACCTGCACTGGCAGGACGAATTCAGCGGAACGGCACTCGATACGAGCAAGTGGAACTACGAGACCGGTTATTATATCTCGAACGATCCGAACAGCTGGGGTTGGGGCAATAACGAGCTGCAGCACTACACGAACAGCGCGCAGAACGTATTCGTGCAGAACGGCCAGCTGAACTTGCGCGCCTTGAACGATCCGAAGTCGTTCCCGCAAGATCCGAGCCGCTATGCCCAATACTCCTCGGGCAAGATCAACACGAAAGACTCCCTGTCGTTCCAATACGGCCGGGTAGACATTCGCGCCAAGCTGCCTACGGGCAACGGCGTCTGGCCGGCGCTCTGGATGCTGCCGGAAGATGCCGTGTACGGCGCGTGGGCCGCATCCGGCGAGATCGACATCATGGAGGCGAAAGGACGCTTGCCCGGAACGACGAGCGGCGCCGTGCACTTCGGCGGACAATGGCCGGTCAATCGCTACATCGCCGGGGAATACCATTTCCCGCAAGGGCAGACGTTCGCGAACGACTACCACGTGTACTCGATGATCTGGGAAGAAGACAACGTCAAATGGTACGTCGACGGAAAGTTCTTCTTCAAAGTCAACCGCTCCCAGTGGTATTCGGTCGCCGCGCCGAACAATCCGAACGCGCCGTTCGATCAGCCGTTCTATCTCATCATGAACTTGGCGATCGGCGGACACTTCGACGGCGGCTTATCCCCGGATCCGTCGGACATTCCTGCTACGATGCTCGTGGATTACGTACGCGTCTACAAGGAAGGCAACGGACAGAATCCGAACGTTCCCGTTACGGGCGTCTCGGTAAGTCCGTCGACCGCGCAGATCGAAGACGGTCAGACCGTTCAACTGACGGCGAACGTGGCGCCGGCGAACGCGACGAACAAGCAAGTGTCGTGGTCCGTCTCTAACGCCAGCGTCGCTTCCGTTAGCACGAGCGGCGTCGTGACGGGACTCTCCCCGGGCACGGCGATCGTAACGGCCATGACGGCCGACGGCAGCTTCACGGCGTCGTCTACCGTCACGGTCGTTCCGGAGCAACCGACCACCGTCACCGTCGGGGATGCGGTTAAGGGGCTGAAAATCACCGGCGACGACTTGCAGTTCTACGTGAACGGCGCTTCCTTCGCGGACGTGCACTATAAGATCAACAACGGCGCGCAGATCAATGTCGGGATGACCTCGGCGGGGAGCGGAAATTACGTCTACCCGATTAACGATTTGCAATCCGGGGACACGGTACAATACTTCTTCACGTATAACCCGGGTCAAGGGGCGCTCGATACGCCATGGCTCACGTACGTTCACGGCAACGGTCCCGTGAACGTGCCGGTAACCGGCGTTGCGCTGAACCAGACGACCGCGCAAATCGAGGACGGTCAGAGCGTGCAACTGACGGCCAACGTAGCGCCGGCCAACGCGACGAACAAGCAGGTGTCGTGGTCCGTCTCCAACGCTAGCGTCGCTTTGGTCAACGCGAACGGTCTCGTGACGGGGCTCGCTCCCGGTACGACGACCGTAACGGTCACGACGGCCGACGGCAGCAAGACGGCCGCTTGCACCGTAACGGTGCTGCCGGAGCAGCCGACCACGTACGTCATCGGCGACTCGGTGCGCGGCGTGAAGAAGACCGGCAACAACCTGTCGTTCTACGTGAACGGCGCGAGCTTCGCCGATCTGCACTACAAAGTGAACAACGGCGGGCAGATTAACGTCGCCATGAATACGACGACGGGAAGCGGCAACTACACATATCCGCTCAACAACTTGCAACAGGGGGATACCGTCTCGTACTTCTTCACCTACAATCCGGGTCAAGGGGCGCTCGATACCGCTTGGTTCACCTACACTCATGGCGTAACTCAGGGAACGCCGGAGTAAACGTTGAAAAGCAGGCCCGCATTCTGAAGGGGCCTGCTTTCTGCTTGTTACGCTTGGAGCAGGCCGGCTACGAAGCAAGCCGACGCCGCGAAGCACGCGGTCGTCCGGACATGGTTCGCGGCCAGCCAGACGGGCACGAACTTCCGCCAGAACGCGTGGCCTTCCGCGGAGGTCGGATCGAACTTCGCGAGCTTGTTGTTCAGCGGCACGTTGAACGCCCCGGTTACGGCGAGTCCCCCGAACACGTAGAGCAGCCCTCCGGCGAGCAAGTAACCCGCTTCCGGCGCCTCCACGTCCATGAATGCCCGCACGATCAGGTAGATACACGCCAATCCCGTACCGAAGAACAATAGCCCGCAGAGCCAATGCATGACCGTAATATTGATCTGTTGCATGACGGCGATGCCGCGATCGGGCGAGACGCGGGCGAGCGCCCGCATGACGAAGCCCGAGAAGGCGAACAATACGCCGCCCACCGCCGCCGTAGATACCGCGACGATGAACGTCAAGACGAACGGGAAATCACCCATGCGACGCCTCCGCCGACCAGACGCCTGTCGCCGCGGCCGCGCGCGCGAACTCCCGGAAGTCCTTCGGTTGCCGCCCTAACGCACGCTGCACGCCGTCCATCACCGCCGAGTTGCGCCCGTCGAGCACGCGGGTGAACAGGTCGACCAGCAGCTCGATGAACGGTTCGGGTAATCCTTCGCTCCGCATGCCGGCCACGAACGCCTCGGTCGTAATCCGCACATAGCGGACATCCCGTCCGCTCGCATGCGAGATATCGTCCGCTACCTCCTCGAACGTCATGGACCGCGGCCCCGTGAGCTCGTAGACTTGACCGATATGCCGGTCGTCGGTCAACGCGGCGACCGCGACGTCCGCGATATCGTCCGCGTCGAGGAACGGCTCCGTAACGTCCCCGGTCGGCAGCGCGATAACGCCGCTGCGGACCGCTTCGACCAGGAAGCTCTCGTTGAAGTTCTGATTGAACCAGCTCGCCCGGACGATCGTCCAGTCCGCGCCGGAATCCCTGAGCGCCTGCTCGGCGATCAGCGCGCCTTCTTCTCCCCGGCCCGACAGCAGCACGATGCGGCGAACCCCGCGTTCCAGCGCCAGCCGGGCGAACGTCGCGATATCCTCGGGCGCCCCAGGAATCGCCAGATCAGGATAGTACGTTACGTAGGCCGCTCGCGCGCCTTCGAGCGCCGGCCCCCAGGTGGACCTATCGGTCCAATCGAACGGCGAGCCGCTGGATCGGGACGCAACGCGAATCTCTATTCCCCGGATGGCGAGCCGCTCCGCGACTCTGCGCCCCGTCTTGCCCGTGCCTCCGACGATCACGATCGGTTTGTTCGAACCTTCAAGCGAATTCGTTGTCATGTTATAGCCTCCTTAATATTTGTTTGCACAAGCAACTATTAGAATAGAGAAAAGCCTTCAATCGGCTTTCTCTAGCTGCTCACTGACCCGATCGAGCCGCAACGTCAACGCGTTGCTCTCTTCTTCGCCCAATACTTCGTTCACGAAGACGCGAAGCCGGTCCCAGCAATCGTGAATGATCGGCTCGAGCGCCTTGCCCTTATCCGTCGAGTAGATGAGCGACGATCGGCCTTCGACGCGGCTCGTAATAACGCCCTTAAGCACGAGCTTCTCGATCAGGCGCGTCACCGTGGACGGCTGCAGATGCAACGTCTCGCCGAGCTTCTTCTGGTTAATGCCCTCTTCTTCGAGAACGGCGAGCAACAAGAACGCGCCGTTCGCCGGCAAGCCGCACCGGGCGAATTCTTCGTCCACGATCTTCGTGACGATCCGTTGCAATCGGGAAGAGGTGAAGAACAAGCATTCTCGCAGATAGGTATCCATCATGGCCATGATATTCCCTCGATTCGATTGCTCACTCTAAGTTGTTTGCACATACAACAATACTAAAAAATGGAGAGCCTGTAAAGACGCATAGCCAATTAATGTTATACTGGCAAAAGAAAAGTATAGACAAAATCCGACAAGTCCGGAAAGGAATACGCCGCATGACGAACCTCAATAGCGCCTACTGCAAAGGATGCTGGCAACAAATGAAGATGCCGGTCTTCATCCGCAGCCCGCTCGCTCTCCCTTATCGCCTGATCGGAGTCAAGCCTAGCCGCATGCATCCGAATCTGTGCACGATCTGCGAATCGATGTTCACGCGGGTGAAGAAGAACAAGCAGATCGATATCCAAGCGACCGTCATGTTCGCCGACCTGAGGGGTTATATCCGGTTATCGGAACATGTCGACCCGGCCGGCATCTCCCGGTTATTGAATCGGTTCTACGACGAATGCGCCCCGGCGATCTGGAAGAGAGACGGCATTATCAATAAAATGATCGGCGACGCGGTACTATCGATCTTCAACTTCCCGATGGAGCGGCAAGACCATGTTCGGCAAGCCGTCTTGGCAGGCATCGAAATTCAAAGGAATTGCAAAGCTCTACAAAATGAATTCGCGGCGATCACGGGCGCGGACGACCCGATCAAGGTCGGCATCGGCATTCACGCGGGCACGGCCGCGATCGGCGAATTCGGAACCGCTTATAAGGACTTTACGATTATCGGTTCCGTCGTCAACCTGGCCTCCCGCATTCAGGGCGCGGCCCTGAACGGGGAGATCCTCGTCTCGGAAGCCGCCTATCTAAGCATCAGAGACGATTATCCGAACTTGGAGCCCCGCGCTTACAACCTGAAGGGGATCGACGAACCCGTAATCGCGTATGCCGTTCCGTCGTAACCCGACGGCTGCGCGAACGCGCAATCAGTGAATGTCCTTCTTCTTGAAGTTACCGCCCTTCACTTCCGCGACGTCGTACACCATGACGAACGCGTTAGGGTCGATCTCATGGATGATTTCCTTCATCTTGCTCTCTTCCAGTCGGTTAATAACGCAGGTGATTTCCTTGAATTGCTCGTTGGAGTATCCGCCCTCCACGAGATTGTACGTCGCGCCGCGGCCTAAGCGGTCGCGAATCGTCTCCACCATAACCTCCGGCTGCCGGGTAATGATCTTGAACGTCTTGGCGCCGCTCAGCCCTTCCTCGACGATGTGAATGACCTTGGACGCGATGTAGTAGGCGATGGCAGACAGTATCGCTCCCTGCAAGCCGAAGACGAACGAGACGACGATGAACACGAACGTGTTCAGGAACAAGATCAGATCGCTCGTGCCGAACGGCAGCTTCCGGGACAAGAGGACGGCCAGCATGTCGATGCCGTCCAACGCTCCGCCGTTACGCAGCGCGAGGCCCATTCCGAAACCGATAATGATACCGCCGACGACCGTGATAAGCAGCGTGTCTCCCTCGATGATCGGCGACAGATCGTGCATGACGATCGTCCCTATGGCGAGCGACGCGATGCCGATGACGGAATTAATCGCGAAGCTCTTCCCGATCTGCTTGTATCCGAGGAAGACGAACGGAACGTTCAGCACCGCGATCAGCACCCCGAGCGGTATGCCGAACAGCTCCGATCCGACGATGCTTAAGCCCGTCACGCCTCCGTCGGATACGTTGTTCGGGATAAGTACGGTTTCGAGCCCGTAGGCGGTAATGAACGCGCCGACGATGACGGCAAGCGCGCGCCCGATTTTGACGGCGACGGAGGGTCCCTTGTGATTGGTTGTGTGCAATTCCTTACCTCGCTTCCGCGTAATGGATAATAAATGTATTTTACCTGATTGCGAGCCAAATATCATACTTCGCGACTATCCATCGATCCGTAATCGCTTACATATTCACGTATGCGCTCTTAAAATTCGACATCCTTCGGTCGATATAGGTCTAAACGGCTACCAGGCCATACGTCGCTCCATTCAGAAAGGAATCGCATCTATGAACGCTGTACCCAGATTTGCCGCGCTCCTGCTAGCGCTCCTCTTGCTCGCGTCGGCGCAGACCGTCTACGCGGAAGATCGCTCCTTCGAGATCGAAGCAGTCGATATTAGCGCCGTCGTCGACGAAGGCGGCAACCTGCACGTTACGGAGACGGATACGTATCGCTTCGACGGCTCCTTCAACGGAATTCTCGCCGACCTCGATACGGCGGGTTCGGACGGAATCGACCGCTTCGAGGCATACGAAGTTACCGGAGACGAGCGCGCCCCGCTTCGCTACGAGCGAACGGACGACGGGAGCAGGGCCCAATACAAGGTTTACGCCGCTTCGGCGGACGAGACGAAGACGTTCCGGCTCGAGTATGCCTTCAAGAACGTCGTGCAAGTACACGCCGACACCGCAGAGCTGTACTGGAAGTTCTTCGACCAAGCGAACCCGAGCACGCTGGGAACGGTTCGCATCGCGATCGAGCTGCCCGACGGCGTCGCGAGGGACCAAATTACGGCATTCGGTCACGGACCGCTGGACGGAACCGTAGTCGTCGGCGAAGACGGCGTCGTCCGGTACGAAGTCGGTCCGCTGCCGGCCGGGAAGCTAATGGAGGTTCGAGTCTTGTTCCCCGGCTCCCTCGTACCGGGCAGCACGAAGATTAGCGATGCTCCCAAGCGCGACCTGATTCTCGAAGAGGAGAGCAACTGGGCGGATCCCGCGGAAGAAGCGAACGGGGACGATCGTTCCGTGTACGGCGCCGCGGCCGTGCTCCTCGCCAATCTGGCTGCGGGAGCTTACATCGTTCGGCGGTACAACCGAATGCCGAAGTCCGGATGGGCCGGCAAATATTACCGCGAGCTGCCGAGCGAACCGACGCCCGCCGTCGTCGGCTACTTCATGAACGGCATGGTCTCCTCAAGCGACTTGACGGCCACCCTGCTCGATCTCGTGCGCAAACGGCACGTCGACATAAGGGAGATTAAGTCGGCAGACGGAAGCACGTCGGTCGATTATTCCTTCAAGCTATCCGGAAAGCCGATCAACGGCCTGCAACCGCACGAGAAGCAGTTGATCGACTGGTTGTTCAAGCGAATCGGGCGCAACGGAACCGTTACGATGTCCGGCATTCGCGAGAACGGCAATCGGCATGCCGCCTCGTTCTTGAAGAACTGGAACAAGTGGCAGGAGGCGGTCGCGGAAGCGTTCCTGCGTCTCGAATACGCTGCCGAACGTACGGCCAAGGTATACCGCTACGTCCTGCTCGCCTTCGTCGTGCAGTTCTTCGGAATCGGTTACTTCGCGACGCCGGATTGGATGTGGCTGATGTTGTGCCCGATCGTGCTCCCGTTCTTCAAGCCGAAGCGTTGGCGCCGAACGGAGGCCGGACAGACGGAGCATGCGAAATGGATGGCGTTCAAGCGCTTCCTGCGCGATTACAGCCGGATCGAATCGCGCGAGCCGATGGCCGTCTACTTGTGGGAGCATTACTTCGTCTACGCGATACCGCTCGGAATCGCGAAGAAAGTGGCCAAGCTCGCCCATCTGAACATCCCGGACGCGGAGCAGGGGTCGTTCGCGGATAACAACGGCATTTATTACTTCTACCTATGGGACAACTCGTTCCAGCAATCGATAACGAGCTCCCAGAGGACGACTAGCTCCTCTAGCGGAAGCGACTCCGGAGGCTTCTTCTCTTCCGGCGGGGGCGGCGGGGGCGGAGGCGGAGGACGCGGCGCGTTCTAAGCAGCCGTTGCGGTCTCGCGCCTACTACATTACGGGAGGCAATACGCATGGAATTGTACATCGGCTTGGGTATCGCGGCGATTATCGTAATATGGGGCATCATCCTGTATAACCGTCTCGTTCTGCTGCGCAACCGCGCCCGCAACAATTGGTCGCAGATCGACATTCTGCTCAAGAATCGGTTCGATCTCGTTCCGAACCTGGTGGACACGGTGTCTGCGTATATGACTTACGAGAAAGAGACGCTGACCCGGTTGACCGAGATGAGGACGAAATTCGCGTCCGTGGATTCGGCGCAAGACAAGGCCGCGATCAACGGCGAGATGTCGGGCGTGCTCGGCCGCCTGATCGCGGTATCGGAGAACTATCCGGACTTGAAGGCCAGCGAGAACTTCCTGTACTTGAAGCAGCAGCTGGCCGAGCTCGAGGACAAGGTCCGGTTCGGCAGACAGTTCTACAACGACACCGTGGAAGCATTCAACACGGCGGTGCAGAGCGTCCCGACGAATATCATCGCGAGCCTGTTCGGCTTCCGCGAGTTGACCTTCTACCATGTCGACGAAGCGGAGAAAGCGACTCCGCGCATTAAGCTGTAACGATGAAGAAGGCCATCCCGCCGCGGATGGCCTTCTTGCATGCGATTGCGATCTAGTCGTCTATTCCCTTGCCGTCGAGAATGTGATTGATGTACTTCTCGATCCGCGACTCCCTCGTCTTCGCTTGTTTGGCTTGGTTGAAGAAGTACAGATACCCCCGTTGCCTGCCCGGCGTCAGCGCCTCGAAGGCCGTCTTCAGATCGGGAAGCTCGACGAATTTATTGCTCAGCTCCTCGGGAACCGGGTAATCCGAGCTCTTCTTGTACTCCACCTTCTGGCCGGACTTCTCGATCTCGATGGCTTCGTCTATGTACGTCTTGATGATCAGTTGCATCTCGTCGATCTGCTCGGCGCTCGTGAACCGAAGCTGGCGAGCCGCCTGCACGTTCTCCGTCTGTTGAATCAGAATGCCGTGAGGATCCTTCAGCAAAGCTCCTTTGTGAAACAGCAGCGCGCAATAGTCCTTGAATCCATGGATAAGCACGATGTTCTTATCCTCATGCATATAACAAGGATGCATCCACTTGATGTCTTCGGTCAGCTCGCAGTCGAGCACGATCTCTCTGAGCTTCTCGAATTCCTCTTTCCACTGCTTGGCCTTGCGCATGAAGCCGTCGACCTTCCGATTCTTCGTACCAACGGTCATTCGGGAACACCTCGCTCCGTTATTTTCGATCCGCCCACAGCCGTCCATGCACTGCGTCATATGATGTCCAGTAATTACTATTCCCGCGTATTCGAAGAAGAAAAAAGGAAATGTCGAAATAGATATTGCTATCTCTAGCGATTATGATATTATGAGATTGCGTTGTTGGAAAGCAGGTATTCAAAATATAACGGAGTCTTTCCAAGCGAATAATTCTTGACCACTCTCCATTACGGAAGTTAAGGCCATACGGACAGCCGGGTCAAATGCCGACTGGCAACTTAAGTTGCCTTATTGATTGAGCGAATAGCTCAAATTTTATAAGTTTGGTTGTACATCGACCAGTGCATTGCATCGCACATAACTTGTGAAACGATCAATAAGAGTGGCAAAAGCGATTATTTGCTATATAGACTCTGATTCGTTAACGACGATATATTTTGAATATTAAGGGGCTTTCTTTGGAGAGCCATGTCCCGGGTATCGGTGACATTTAATATTTAACTATATCAAAACAAGTGTGATACGCGATGAAGCGTCTTGACCACTTGTTTTTTTGTGCGTAATAAGCGGCAGAAATCAAGGAAAACTATCGAGTAAGGGAGACTGAGAAATGGGAAAAGCACTAATCATCGGTTGTGGCGGAGTGGCCTCCGTAGCGATTCACAAATGCGTACAAAACAGCGAGGTATTCGAGGAAATCATGATCGCGAGCCGTACGAAGTCCAAATGCGACGCGCTCAAGGCTAAGCTGGACGGCGGCAAGACGATTATCCATACCGCGCAAGTCGATGCGGACAGCGTGGAAGACCTCGTCGAATTGATCATGGATTTCAAACCGGACATCGTCATGAACCTGGCGCTTCCTTACCAAGACCTGACGATCATGGACGCCTGCCTGGCGACGAAGACGCACTACATGGACACCGCTAACTACGAGCCGGAAGATACGGCGAAGTTCGAATACAAATGGCAATGGGAGTACCGCGAGCGCTTCGAGAAAGCCGGCATTACGGCCCTTCTCGGCAGCGGCTTCGACCCCGGCGTAACGGGCGTGTTCTCCGCCTATGCGCTGAAGCACTACTTCGACGAGATCGAATACATCGACATCCTGGACTGCAACGGCGGCGACCACGGCTATCCGTTCGCGACGAACTTCAACCCGGAGATCAACATCCGCGAAGTATCGGCTAACGGCCGCTACTGGGAGAACGGCGAATGGATCGAGACGAAGCCGATGGAAATCAAGCGCGAATACGACTTCAAGGGCGTCGGTCCGAAAGACATGTACCTGCTGTACCACGAAGAGCTCGAGTCCCTCGCGCTCAACATGCCCGGCCTGAAGCGCATCCGCTTCTTCATGACGTTCGGCCAAAGCTACCTGACGCACCTTCGCGCTCTGGAGAACGTCGGCATGACTTCGATCGAGCCGATCGAATTCGAAGGCAAGCAGATCATTCCGCTGCAATTCCTGAAAGCCGTATTGCCGGATCCGGCTTCGCTCGGACCGCGCACGGTCGGCAAGACGAACATCGGCTGCATCATCCAAGGCAAGAAGGACGGCCAACCGAAGTCGTACTACGTGTACAACATCTGCGATCACCAAGAGTGCTACCGCGAGGTAGGCTCCCAAGCGATCTCCTACACGACCGGCGTTCCCGCGATGATCGGCGCGGCGATGGTCATGACGGGCAAATGGAACAAACCGGGCGTCTACAACATCGAAGAGTTCGATCCGGATCCGTTCATGGAAGAGTTGAACAAATGGGGACTTCCATGGGTAGAAGACTTTAATCCTGTTCTGGTCGACGACGGCGAAGAAACGCCGGCGGCTTCCAAACAACACGCGGCGGTTCGCTAACCGATGCGGTTAGACCAACTGCCTACGCCTTGCTTCGTCGTCGATGAGGCGCTCATCGAGAACAATCTGCGGATCCTTAGCGGCGTCATACAGCGCACGGGAGCCAAGATTATTCTGGCCCAAAAAGCATTTTCCATGACAACGTTGTACCCCCTCATCGGCGAATACTTGAACGGCACGACCGCAAGCGGTTTATTCGAAGCCAAGCTCGGCCACGAAGCGATGGGCAAAGAGAATCACGTCTTCGCCCCCGCGTACCGGGACGACGAGATCGACGAGATCCTCGCGATCTGCGATCATATCGTATTCAACTCCTTCTCCCAGTTGGAGAAGTTCAAGGACAAGGCGCTGAAGGCCGGTCGTCAGATCGGCGTGCGCATCAACCCGGAATGCTCGACGCAAGTGGGGCACGAGATCTACGATCCGTGCTCCCCGGGCTCCCGGTTCGGCGTCAAGCTCGAAGACTTCCGTCCGGATCTGCTCGACGGCGTGTCGGGCCTTCACTTCCACACCCTCTGCCAGCAGAACTCCGACGATCTCGAGACGACGCTGCGGGCGGTCGAAGAGAAGTTCGGCGAATGGCTGCCGCGCATGGAGTGGATCAACTTCGGCGGCGGTCACCACATCACGCGCGAAGACTACGATATCGCCACGCTCGAAGCTTGCATCAAGCGGATGCAAGACAAGTACGGCCTGAAGGTGTACCTGGAACCGGGCGAAGCGGTCGCGCTGAACGCCGGCTACCTGGTCGCCTCCGTGCTCGAGCTGCACAAGAACGGCATCGACATCGCCATTCTCGATACGTCCGCGACGTGCCACATGCCGGACGTGCTGGAGATGCCGTATCGTCCGCCGGTGTTCGGCTCGGGCGAGGCCGGCGAGAAGCCGTACCTGTACCGGCTGACCGGCATGACCTGCCTGACGGGCGACGTCATCGGCGATTACTCGTTCGACGGGCCGCTGAAGCACGGCGACAAGGTCGTGTTCGGAGACATGGCGATCTACTCGATGGTCAAGACGAACACGTTCAACGGCATGGCGCTTCCGGCCATCGCGGTGCAAGACAAGGACGGCGACTGCCGCGTCGTTCGTACGTTCGGATACGAGGATTTCAAAACAAGGCTCGCGTAATCGCGCGGTACAGCCGGAACCGGTTCCTAACCGGTTCCGGCTTTTTTCATTGTCAGAGCTAGATCGATTAGGGTTTCGACAGGATTTGACATAATCTTCTTCCTTGGCTCATAATGGAACCGTTCTTATTGCATAGGAACTTCACTGGGGACATTCACTGGGGACAAGGAGAGAGAGCAATGAAACAAGCATGGATATTGGTCTTGCTGATCGCGCTGTTCATCGCAGGGTGCTCGGGCAACAAAGAGGAGAACGGCAATAACGCGGGCGCGGGCAGCGAAGCGCCGGCAAGCAGCGCGGCCGCATCGGGCGAAGCGGCGAGCGGAGAAGACGTTACTATCGTCTTCCCGGCCGAATTGAACGAGAACGGGGACGTTGAGGGCATGACCGCCGAAGTGAAAGAAGCGGGCGGCACGAACGTCGTCGAGAACGCGGACGGCAGCGTGTCCGTATCGATCTCCCGCGACAACCTCGACAAGCTGCTGGAGAAGTACCATTCGGAGCTGACGGCGGTCATCGAAGGCGTGCATGCGGAAGGCAACGCTACTTCCATTAAAGAGTTGACCTATGACGAAGAGACGTTCAAGGAATACAACATCACCGTCGACAAAGCCGCGTACGAATCTCCGGACAGCCCGGACGGACTCGTTCTGTTCGGACTCATGATGCAGAGCATGATGTATCAAGTCTACTCCGGCGTTGACAAGGCGGACATGAAGATCACCTTCAACATGATCGACGAGAGCACCGGCGAGACGTTCGACACGTCCGTGTTCCCGGAAGCGGCCGCGCAATAACGGTTCGGTCTTTCTCTACGGCAAGGCCCGCGTTCTCCCTCCGGAGGACGCGGGCCTTCGTTGTCGACGGACGTTATTTGAGATCCGGTTCTCCATGCGAAGCCTTGAACGTCCTCAGCTTCTTCTGCGCTCGCCGGTACATCGCGTAATCGAACAGATTGGCGATACAGATGATGCCCAATACGAGGAACAGGACCGGCACGAACTCGCCTTCGTTCCCCTCCGCGCCGCTCGCGATGGCGTACATGGCCCCCATGAGGATCGTCGTAACGCCCAAGGCGATTAAGTTATTGATCAGGAAGTACATCCGGGCTCTCGCGAGGCTGATCGGAAGAATCGCCGTCAGCCATTCCGTGATCAATCCGATGACGAAGCCGATGCTGCCGCTCGCCAGCAAGGTTAGCGCCCGATACTTGAACGTCGCGTCCGCGGAGTCGTAGAATAGCAGCACGACGCCCAGGAAGAGACCGAGGAAGAACGACTTCACGACATTGACGAGATTCATCTTCTCCACGATTATGTTCACCTATAGGTTGAGAGTATGGCGCAGCTTCTTCGAATACATCTTCGATACTTCGAGCTCCGCGCCGTTATCCATGCGAAGCACGTACCTGGAGTTGAACCACGGGACGATCTCTTTGACGCGCAGCAGATTGGCGAGCTGAGACTTATTGATCCGAAGGAAGCCCTTCGCGGACCACAGCGCCTCGTAATGCTGCAGCGTCTCCTTGACGAAGTACCGATTGGCTTTCGTATAGGCTGCCAGCCCGTCGGATCCCGCTTCGAGATAGACGACGTCCCTCGGCTCGATGACCGCGAACTTGTTGTCGCTTAACCCAGTCAGCGCATCGCGGTAAGGGACGTCTTCCTGCAAGCCGGAGACGAGCAGCCTCACGACGTCCATGTAGTCGATGGGTTCGAAGACGATGCACCGCTTCCCTTCCGGGAGCGCGTATCCCCGCTCGACCAGCGCCCACTCGGCGTCCTCCGCGATCTCGATCCGGTTCCTGTTCAATTCCTGCCGCAACTTGTCGTAGGCTTGGGCCGAGCACACTAATTGAACCATCGTGTCTCCTAAGGACGATTGATGAATGCGCGATTATTCTTTCATCCTATCATAGATCATGCGGATTGCGACCAACTCTTCGATGCCTTTCTCGGCATAATCGAGCGACCCGAAGTTGCCGATGAAGTACGCATCCTTCTCTTCGTCGTACAGCGCGTACGTACCCGTCGCTCCGACGGCGCCGTAGACGTCCTTCATCCCGCTCAGCTTGAGGAGGAACGACAGCTCGCCGAAGTCGAAATACATCATCCCCATCCCGTAATCGATACCCTTCTCGTAACGGTGCCGGAAGTCGGTCATCCGGCCGTACGTTTCGTCGGACAGCAAGGTTCCCCTCGTCAGCGCCTTCATGAACGTCAACAGATCGTCCATCGTCGTCACGACGCCGCCGCCCGACCAGTCGACCGATAACGCATTCCTGTCGCTCAAATCGATCTCGTCGATATAGATGCCGATCGGATCGGCCGCCGCGTCTCCGTAGAACATCAAGTAGCTGTCGTTCATGCCGAGCGGGTCGAAGATTCGCTGCTCTAGAATATCCGCGTAAGGCTTGCCTTCGATCTTCTCCAGGATGAGGCCGAGCAGAATGTAGCCCGTATCCGAGTAATGGAATTGCCGTCCCGGCAAGCCGGCCGGCACTTGGCGCTCTCGGGTGAACGCGAGCAGGTCCGCCGGCGTAAAGGTCCGATCCGGCTCGCTCTTCAGGAGCTGCAGCATTGTCGGCCCGTTCACGACAGGTCCCTCGAAATAATCGGCGACGCCCGACGTATGGCTCAGCAACTGCCCGACGGTGACTTGATCGCTATAGTCGATGCCTCCGACCACGAACAATCTATCGAGGACGTCTTCGCCCAACCAGGTCGCGATCGGATCGTCGAAGCCGATCTTGCCTTCGTCGACGAGCATTCCGAAGACGGCCGCGTTCATCGTCTTCCCGACGCTGGCCGAATGATAAGGGCTGTCCGTCCGTACCGGTTCGTCGGAGTCCCGATGCGCGGTGCCGACCGCGAATTGCTCGAAATATCCCGTCCGTTCGGAGTAGATCGTGAACATTGCGCTCGAGAGAGAATCGCTCTTCGCGACGACCTTCTCGAGATGACGCTGAATCTTCTCCGTGACCGCTTCTTCCGAGATCGGTCTGTTCATATACGCAAGCACGCCGAATCCGATCCCTCCGAGCACGACGATGCCCGCCAATACCAGCCATACGATCTTCATTCTCATCCGCCTCTCGCCCTCCGTCGGCTTGTTCTTCCCCTACTCTACCCGGCGGCGAATCGGCGTAATAGACTTATCGGCTATGCGGTCGAAAATCGGGGGTAAGGCGGCTTGAGAGGGGGGTGAACGGATGGGCGTTCTGCATGCGTAATAACGCAGAACCGCCTCTTCACGAAGAGGCGGTTTCTTGAGCGGCTTGAATTGCGCGCGACCTGAAGAACTCCGTGCCATAATAGACGAAAGCCGCGAGCGGGAACGCCATGCCGGCCGCCAACGCGGCGTTCCATCCTCCCGTTGCGTAAGCCCAGCTCCCGATCGCCGAACCGGCTGCGCCGCCGAGGAAGAATATCGCCATGAATAGCCCGTTCAACCGCCCGCGAATGTCCGGACTCATCGCGAAGAGCGCGCGCTGTCCGAGCACCAGGTTCACGGATACGCCGGCATCCAGCAACACGGCAGCCCCCGTGAGGATCGCGATTGCTTCGAAGTCGTTCCCCTGAACGATCAGCGGCAATGAGATGGACAGTATGACCGTCGCCAGCGCGATTCCCGTCGCGGGCTTCGTCCAGCCTCCGTCTGCCAATCGCCCGGCGAACGGGGCGGCCGCAGCTCCGGCGACGCCGGCTAACGCGAACAAAGCCATGTCTTGCTGCGAGAAGCCGTAGGCAGGTCCGGTCAACCGTAACGTTACCGTCGTCCAGAACAAGCTGAACGTTGCGAACGAGCAGGCTTGATAGATCGCCCGCCGCCTCAGCACCGGGGTCGCGCGAAGCAAGCGCCACATCGATCCGACGATTGCCGCATAGCGAACATTCGCCGAGGATCGCCGCTCGGGCAAAGCCCTCCCCAATACGATCGCCAACAGGAACGTCAAGGCGGCGGACAGGGCGTATACGGCGTGCCAGCCGAACGAATCGGCTACCAGGCTCGCGATCGGGCGCGCCAGCATGATGCCGAGCAACAAGCCGCTCATGACGTTGCCGACCGTTCGGCCGCGGGAGGATTCGGGGACCAGCGTCGAAGCTAGCGGCACGAGCACTTGCGCGGCGACCGCGCCAAGCCCGATGGCTATCGAAGCTCCCAGTAAGGGCAACGCTTCGTTCGACAGGGCCATGGCGGCGAGCGCGCTACCCGCGAGCAACAACAAGAGGACGATCAGCTTGCGATTCTCGACGATGTCCGCCATCGGCACGATGAACAGCAAGCCGGCGGCATACCCGATCTGCATAACGGTGACGATCAAGCCGGATCCGCTTGCCGACATTCCGACCGAAGCCCCGATTTCCCCGATCAAGGGCTGCGCATAGTACAAATTCGCCACGATGATGCCGCAAGCGGCGGCCAGCAGCAATGTTAACCCTGCCGTCAGGCTCCTCCGGCCCGCCGGTACGGTAGTTTCCTCGGCTCTCTTCATGGTCGTTCCTCCGTCTCTTTTTAAATACTGAACGTTTAGTTCATTAATTAGATAACTAGATAATATACTGAACGTATAGTTTTGTAAATAGCGACTTTCTTTCTCCCTCCGCCATTCGTATACTGAACGTATAGTTTCATTTATCTAGCCTGACTACAGGAACGAAAGGCGTCGATTCCGATGAATAGCAAACGAGGCAGACCGCGTAACGTCGAAGCGCAGCACGCGATTCTTGCCGCCTCCTACGCGTTATTGCTGGAAGGCGGATTCCAGGCCGTCACGGTCGACAAGATCGCCGATCGTGCCCAAGTAAGCAAAGCGACGATCTACAAATGGTGGCCCAATAAAGCGGCGGTCGTCATGGAAGGCTATCTTCACGCCGCGACGGCCCGGTTGCCGGTGCCCGATACGAGCTCGGCGATGGCGGATTTAAGGGTCCACGCCTCGAATCTGGCCGGGTTCTTAACGAGCCGGGAAGGGAAGATCATTACGGAGTTGCTCGGCGAAGGGCAATTCGACGCCGGGTTGGCGGAAGCCTATCGGACGAGGTTCTTCGCGCCGCGACGGCTTGAGGCCAGAGGGTTGCTGGAGAAGGGCGTTCGACTGGGGGAATTGAAGCCGGGACTGGACGTCGACGTCTGCATCGACCTCCTCTACGGACCGATCTTCTACCGTCTGCTCGTGACGGGCGCGACGTTGGACGAGGCTTACGTCTCGCGTCTGATCGACTTCGCGTTCGAAGGGCTTCGCTCGGAGTAAAGAATTCGGGCGAAGAAAAAGGCAAAGAAGGATTGTTCCCTTCTTCGCCTTATGTTTGCCTATTCGATTCTCACGCTCGCAATGTCTTCAGCGCGCCGCTCCAGGCGACGACTTGGCTAAGCATATTGTTGACCGATGTTTCCTGCTTCTCCCCGGGCTTGAGAACGGAGAAGTTCTCGAAGTCGTGGAACAGCGACAACGATACCGAAGCTTGCACGTCCGCCATCCGAAGCTCGCCCACGATCTGGCGCAGATGCTCGACCGCCCGCGTGCCTCCGGCGCTGCCGTAGCTAACGAAACCGGCAGCCTTGTCGTTCCATTCGCGGTACAGGTAATCGATCGCGTTCTTCAGCGCGGCCGTCGTGGAATGGTTGTATTCCGGCGTGACGAACACGTAGCCGTCGAAGCCCTTGATCTTCTCGGACCAAACCTGCGTATGTTCATGCTTGTACGATCCGACGGCAGGCGGAACCGGCTCGTCGTAGATCGGCAGGTTGAACGCCGCGATATCCACGATCTCGTATTCGGCGTCGCCGCGCTTGGACGCGATGTCGTGCACCCAACGGGCGACGTCCAATGCCTTGCGTCCCGGACGCGTGCTTCCCACGATGATGGCGATCTTGCTCATGTATGATTCCTCCCGCTATGTGCGTGGGTATCCGCATTATCGCGCGCTCTCTCGGACGTTAGAGTCGAAGAAGCCGGCGAACAACCGGATATCCCCAGCAATATCGTAGCCCACGAGGAAACTTATGGCAAGACGGCCGAATTAATATTGACCTTTGATCACGAAGAACGTTCCCCGAATCGTTCCGGCCAGCTTGGACTTCTGCCTCGCGAACTTGAACTTCTTCTCTTCGAGCTCCTTCGGCACTTCCATTCCTTCCGAGAGCTTGAAGCCGACGGCCCGCTTCTTCGGATCGTCCAACGTGTACAAGACGTTGACCCCGAGACCGTCTTCGTAGAAGACGAACGTCCACACGATATTGTCCACTTCGACGCGCGACGTCTCGAGCGGCTTGGCCGCGAATGCGATGCCGCGCTCTTCTTGCAAGATCCGGTTCACGTAATCCAGCGTATCCCGGCTCTCGCTCGCCGGCACGACGGTGAAGACGTGCTTATATTTATTCATGAAGTAACGGGCTTCGTTCGCGCGCAACCCGGCAAGCGCTTCGGCTACCGGAGAAGACTCCAATCCGACAGTAGACACCTTTACGAAATCAACGACATACGACATGTTCATGCCTCCGTTTCCAATTGTCTAACGTTCATCGGACACCTTTTGGTGACATTTTTATTATAGGACACCATTCGGTGTCTTGTCAACGAATTCTCATCTCGCCTCGCTTCTCATGGTCTCTCGTTGCAGAAAAGCGATCAGGTTCTCGTTCGTCATCGGCTTGGCGAAATAATACCCTTGCATGTAGTCGCAACCGATCGCGCGGGCCAACTGGATATGTCCCTCCGTCTCCACGCCTTCGATCACGATATGTTTGCCGATCTGCTGCAAGGAGCGGGACAACGCCTGAATAATGACGAAAGTCGATTGGCAATCCGAGGCTCGGTACAACAAAGATTTATCGATCTTGATTCCCTTGAAGGGCAAGTGAATAATGTTCGATAAGTTAGAATAGCCCGTCCCGTAATCATCCAAGCTAAACTGAATGCCGCGACGATTGAAACCGTTCATGACGTCGTTGATCTTGTCGAAATTATCGATCACTACGCTTTCCGTGATTTCAAGATGAATGCGAGAAGGATCTATACGTTGTTGCAGAAGTACATGTTCTACTTCCCCGACCATATTGTCGTTCATCATTTGTATGGGCGAAATATTGATATTGATATGCTGAAACGCGATGCCTTCGCTTTCCAGCCGTTTGATCGTTCTGCATACTTGCTCCAGCAACACTTCGCCCAAGCGGCCGATAAGCCCTTTTTCCTCCGCTATCGCGATGAATTCCGGCGGCGAAATCGGTCCCAGCTCCGGACTGGTCAGTCTGGCCAACGCTTCGAATACGGGATAGCTGTCGGTGTCGGCATGATAAATAGGCTGATACACCACGTCCAGCTCGCGCTTGCGAATGATCAGCTTCAAATACTCGTATACTTTATTTTTGCGGCGCATGCGTTCCAACGCTTCGTTATTGATCGTAATCCTGCTGCTCTTATGCAGGGACTTCTGCTCGCGAATGCAATATTCCAGTACATGAACCGTATCTTCGAGCGTATCCGTCACTTCGGGAATATCGAGCTCGGCGATCGTGGCGCTGACCGTAAGCTTAATTCCTTCTATGGCCCAATGCCGGAACATGCGCTCGCCGATCGTTTCGACTAACCCCTGATTCTCGTTAACCGAAGTCAATAGCGCAAACTCGTCGCCCGATAGACGGAACACTTGCGCATCCGGCCGCAAATTCATCAAATAATAGGCCACTGCTTGCAGAACGCGATCCCCGATCCGCTCGCCGTATTGGTTATTGATGGTTTTAAATTCGATTAGGCTTACAAGAACGATTTTACGCGGGCTGCCGTCCTCCAAGCGCATGCTTACGACTTTGGCGAAAGCGCGACGGTTCATCGTGCCCGTCAAATCGTCCTCCAGTATTTTTTTGTTCTGAATATACAAGTAAGAAATGACCAAGGATGCCGTCGCGGCCGTACTCGAAATCAAGATATGAGGATAGTAATATTCGACCGTTACGAAAATCAGGCACAGAACGGGGAACGACAAAATAACAAGGCTCAAACTTCTCGATAATCTATGCCGCGCGAAAATCAAATTAACGAATACGATCACGATGTACACGGCCGGTACGGCGTACATTAAGCTATACAGCGGTCCGCTTATGACTTCGTAATCGTCCGAAACCTTATAGATGATTCCCGTAAAAGGCGAACTCGCGATCATCAGCGCAAAAGCGACATAAATCCATGCCGTGAATCGTATCCACTTGAAAAAAACTTCTTTGCTCGTCCAAACGATCGAAATCGTGTAGTAGAAAAAGAGGGGCGCGATTACGGTCATCGCGATTCTGCTTGCCACATTGAACAACTCGACCAAAAACAAAGGGTACTTGGACATCTCCATGTTCAAAGCTACCGATGCCATCAAGGTGATCATAGATGCAATGGTAGTCAACAATGAAATGCGGAACATCTGATTTTGGATTGTCTTTATACCGCCGTATTCCCTGGAATAGATCAGTATAATGATTGCAATTACAATCGCGCTATAGATCGGTCCGGCATTCCATTCCATGGTAGTCCCTCTTTGGATTTTTCTTAAATTTTACCACAATTAGTTGCCGGGCGGCTTATCCCAAATGACAAAAACGGGCCATCCCGCGAAGGATAGCCCGAATAGGATTCAACGGAATCGGAACTCGTTGAGCCCCGCCTTCAACGGATAACTCTCGCGAGCCCATTCGAGCGTGCCGGGTAATCCTTCGGGAAGCGTAGCCTCAATTAGCCAAAGATTGCCCGCGTACTCTACCCTCGCTTCGATAAAGCCGTTCGCGTGCGGAAGCTTGCCGTGCACGTACGTTAACGTTCCCGGCTGCGGACGAATGACGACCGATGCGAAGCCCATCGACGCCGGACGAATGCCGAGCAGGTTCGTATAGGCATGGTAAATCGGGTGAGCGCCCCAAGCATGGCAATCCGAACGCGTATCGTCCAGGAAAATTTCCGGCGTCGTCTTCAGACCGCGCTCCTCCATGCCGAACCAAGGCTCGAGTCTCGCCATTAGCGTATCGATGCGTCCGGATGCAGCAAGCGCTTCGAACGTGTAATGGTCGAAGTAAATGCTTGTACGCATCAAGTCGGGTGCCGGTGCCCCCCATACTTCAGGCACGATACGGCTTATGAGTCTAGGGGATACGGACTCGCACAGGATGGCCAACACCTGGGCATGCTCGGAATAATACCGATGCCCGGTGTCGTCCGCGAACAGCTCTCTCTCCTCGTTCCAGAACAGCCGCTCGACGACTGCGCCCAGCTCCTCGGCTAGCCGCGTCGCCCTCGCTGCCAGCTCAGTCTCCCCCAAGTAGGCTTCGATCTTCGCCGTCAGCTCCAAGACATGAACGATGAGCAGATTGAAGGCCGCGTTCAATCGATCCGGTCCATGCGGCGGCTCGCCATCGCTCCACCCTTCCGAAGGCGCGGTCTGCCAGTCCATGAAGTTCCAGGATACCGGCAGCTTCACCGCCCCGTTCGCCGAGCGGTTGCAGAGGAGCCGCTCCAGCTCGTCCCGTACGCTGGACATCATGACTCGAATCCATTCGCGGTCGCCTCTCCACAGGGCGAAATCATAGACCATCGCCACCCACCACAAGGAGAAGGAGGAGATATGCTTGCCGCCGTGTTCCGGGTACGCGCAGTTCACGAGCCCCAGATGGTTGCTTCGGGAAGCCCGGAACATGTCCAGCGCCTTGCGCGGCAAGCGATCGTCGACCGTGCTTATATAGGTGATCAGCGACTGTATTCGCGTATCGCCCACGTACATGAGCTGTTCCCAATAGGGGCAATCCATGTACGTCTCGTGCGCGCACATCTGCAGCGTCCGGAAGGAAGCCGCGAAGACGTCGTTCAGGCGTTCGTCGCTGGTCGTTATCCAGCCCTCCATCGCGAGCGGATATCTCGTCTCCAGAAGCCTCAATTCCTTAAGGCATAGCGGTTCGCCTTCCGTCTCCACGATCAGCTCGGCATACCGTCCCGCGTGCCACCACAACGTATCGAACGACCGATCGGATCCGCCGTCCGGACGGAACGTATCGCCGACGCCGCGGAACCATTTGCCCGCGACGTCGTCCCGGTTCGTCTTGCGGTGGCCTTGCGCCTCGTCGTACATGGACTCCTCCCAGCTGAGCCGAATGACGGAGCCTCTCCCTCCCGATACGACAAGCTCCGGATACAGACAATAATAATCGCCTAGATCGACAATGACTCGTCTTCGGGTATAAGCCGGTACATCTACCGGTCGGCCGGCAAGAAGCCCTTTCCAGCTCCCATAATCGTCCGATAGGTCGCGGCTTGCGTCGATCGGCTGTCCGTCCGCCTCCGCCACGCCGGCTTGCTCGATAAAGCGTATTGCGGCCGGGTAGAAGCTTATCTCCCGCATGGCAGGCAACGTAGCCGGGCGCATGAGGCGCTGCGTCGCCGAGTAGTGGTATTGGTCCGTTCGAAGGTAGACATGCTCTCCAAGCTGCGCGGGAACCCAACCGCCGCCTTCCCCCGACATCGCGTCCCAATCGAAGGAACGACCGTCGATATCCAGCTTCCCGCCCGTACCGATGCCGGAAGGCGTCGGTACGACGCGATAACCCGGCATTGGCTTCGTTTCCCACCGGGCGATTCCGGTACCCATCAGCGGCGCGAGCGCCTCCTCTTCGGGACTTAGCAGGAATCCATGCCGCACGCTTACCTGCGCCCATGGCCTGTGCGCTCCGAGCGCCCAACAGCGCGCGATCCATTGATGTTCTCCGGCAGCGATCTCGACTTCATACGTCTCGTAGAACCAATTGCAGCGGTCTCCCCGTTCGCTCCCTCGGCCGATCCGGTTACCGTCTAGATACAGATCATATCGTTCATCGCCGGATACCCGTACCCGTACGCGGAGAACCTCGCTCACCGTGAACTTGCAACGATAGACCGCGACGAGCGGAGGTTGTCCGTCATCCACGCAATGTACCCAACGGCATGCCCAATCCGGCTTCTGTTCCCATGGCTTGCCCATTCGCTCTCCTCCTGATGTCCGTTCGATATCAGGTTTACCCTACCGATTAACGTCTTCCTCATCAATCTACATTTTTTTGCTGGATTAACATGCGCGCGATACTATAATGAAGCTATGCGACCTAAGGAGTGACAGGATGAGTAAGCGACCGCGCAATACCCCGACGATGTTCGCGTTAGGAATGCTGGCGATGATGATCCCAAGCCAAGCATTCGGAGCTTTCTACTTCTACTATTACGTCGACACGCTAGGCCTCGGCGTCGCGCTCGCGACGATCGCGCGCACCGTGTTCCTCGTCTGGGACGCCGTGAACCAGCCGCTTGCCGGCTACTTGTCCGATTGCACGCAATCGCGCTTCGGCCGACGGCGACCGTGGCTATTCGGCGCGATTCCGCTGTTCATGCTGTCCTTCGTTATGGTGTTCAGCCCGCCGAAGGAGTTGTCGGAGGCCGGACTGTTCACGTGGTTCCTGATAGCGCTCGTGTTCTTCGAGGCAGTATCGACGGTCATCTGGGTGAACTACGGCGCGCTGTTCCCGGAGCTGTTCAAGGGCAACCGGCTACGGGCGAAGGCGTCGGCGATTCAGCAAGGCTATCAGATCGTGGCGATCCTAATCGGCACGGCCGCGACGCCGATCTTGTTCGATGCCATCGGCTACGGCAACATGTCGATCGTGTACGCGCTTATTTTCTGCGGGCTCATGCTGTTGTTCCTCGCGAACATCCAAGAAGACGCGGAAGCCCAGAAGGCGCCGCAGATGCGAATGAAAGACGCGTTCAAGATGACGTTCCGCAACAAACCGTTCTGGATCTTCAACATCGCCAATTCCTTCGCGCAAACCGTGAACGGACTGCTCGCTTCGACCATTCCCTTCTACGCCAAATACGTGCTGGACATTCCCGAAGCCCAGAACACGATCTTGTTCGCTTCGGTCTTCGTCTCGGTTATTCCGCTCGTCGCGGTATGGTATTGGATCATGAATAAGGTGGATCCGGTCAAAGGCTGGCGAATCTCGTTGCTCGCTTACGCCCTGTCGGTCATTCCGCTCTGGTTCGGTTCGAACCTGATCGGCGGCATTCTGGCCGGCATCTTGGTCGGCTTCGGGCTGGCCGGCTTCCTCGTGACGCCGCCGGTCGTAAGCAGCCTTATCATCGACCGCGATTACGAGAAGACGGGCAGCAGAAGGGAAGGCATCTATACCGCGGTCGGCGGGTTCGTTACCCGCTCCAGCGGCTTGATCGCGGCGGTCGCGTTCCTGATCGTCGGCCTCGTCTTCGGCTACGAGAGCGGGGACGATCCGGGACCCGATCCCGAATCGACGTTCCGTTACTTGATCAGCGTCATCCCGTTCGGCCTGCTCTGCATCTCCTTCCTCGTATCGCTGTTCATGACAATCGAAAGGAAGAAGGCCCATGAGTCCTAAGCTGCTCATCGTTAACTGCGACGACTTCGGCCAGAGCCCGCCTATGAACGCTGCGATCATGCATCTGCTCGAGGAGCGCAAGGTGTCGTCCGCGACGCTGATGGCGCCGGCGCCGGGTTTCCGGGAAGCCGCGGAGTGGAGCGCGAAGAAAGGGCTGGATAATATCGGCCTCCATCTGACGTTGACGAGCGAGTTCGACGCGATCCGCTGGCGCAGCCTGACCGGGCATCCTTCGCTGCACGACGACAGCGGGTACATGCACCATACGGTCGCGGAGTTCGAGCGGAAGGCCGACACGGTTGCCGTCATGGCGGAGCTGCGCGCCCAGTACGACGCGGTGCGAGGGTACGGCATTCGGATTACCCATGCCGACAACCATATGGGCAGCTTATACGGAACGGCAACGGGAAGAAGCCATATTCCGCAAGCGCTGCGGCAATGCGCCAAGTGGGGCGTGCCGTTCCGGTTGTTCCGTAACGTGCACCCGGAAGATCCGCTTCTGGCCGGCATTCCCGGCGTCGAACGTATCGTCGCCAAGGCGTCGTCGCTCGCGGGCGTGCTCGGGGTCCCGGTTCCGGATTATCTGCTCTCGCATCCGTTCGAGGTATTGCCGGGCGAGACGTACGAGACGTTCAAGCAGTCGCTGATCGCCAAGCTGTATCGGCTGCCCGATGGCATTAGCGAGACGTACATCCATCCGGCCATCGACGATGCCGCTATGCAGGCGGGCGTTCCTCATTGGGAGAAAAGAGTGTGGGAGTACCGGCTGATGCTGGACGACGACTTCGGCTACGCGATCCGCGACGCCGGAGTGATGCTTACCGATTACCGGTATATCCAGAAGCACGGTAAAGTATCGAGGCTCAAGTCGGCGTGGACGCTGGCGAGGGAGTTACTGCGGAGATAATCGATGGAATAGGTCAACATAAGAACCCGTCGGAAGCCCAACTCCCGACGGGTTTTCATTTGCTTATCACCCGACCATGCAAGCCGAATGCCCATGCGTTCCTTCGACGTCATGCCCTTCCTTGCGCCAATACTCGATGCCGCCGAGCATCTCCTTCACCCGGAAGCCGAGGGCGGACAAGCGAGCCGCGGCTTTCGTGCCGCCGTTGCATGCCGGGCCCCAGCAATAGACGACGATGAGCTGCTCCTTGGATAACGCGGCGGTCGTCTCCGCGCTGATCCCGCTCGACGGAAGATTGATCGCGCCGGGCACATGGCATTCCTCGTAGGCTTGGGCGCTGCGGACGTCGGCGAGGACGAAGTCGGCGACGCCGTTCTTCATGTCGTAACGCACGTCCGATACGTCCGTCTCCACGGCAAGCTTGTTCATATAATGGCGATGCGTATGTTCGGGGGAAGCGGCCGGCGTCTCCAGTACGAGAGAGCGAATCGTTGTCATTAGATTGACCTCCAATAGCGATATCATTTGATTGACATCACTATAGCACGGCCTCGACTAATGGAGTTATCGATAGAATTCTATTCGAGACATCAATGATTTCGATAATTCATGGTTTCCGGGAATCCAGAACGAACATCGACGCGTCTTGTCCCATGAAGATACGGCTTCCTTCGTAGAAGGTTCTGGACCGAATATCGCCGCAACGCCGGCTTCTCCGGCAACTCCATGCATCGCGTTATTCGAATACGGGAACAGCCTCCACGTAGGATTCTCCGGGCCGACCGCTCGTGTAATCGATCGTACGCTCGCTCATGTTCACTTCGTAGAACCTTACGCCCGCATCGGCCATGTCCCGTAGGAACGCCGAGAACGGCGTTCGGTGCTGCTGATGGTGCTCCAACCCCCGCTTCACGGCATCGGCTTGGAACCTCTCCGCCACCTGAAGCGCCGCGTACGACGGGTCGTGCGGCTCCTCGTACTGTGCGCCCGTCCCACGGAACAAGGTGCTTCCGTCGACGAGGCTTGTCCGGTAGGATACGACGCCCGCGCCGAGCAACTCCTGGAACGTTCTCGGATATGGCCACTTCTCGCTCTTGGACACCCGGCTGATTCGTTCGACTTCTTCGATATTCATCTCTCATCCGCTCCTCTCGCCATTAGGATAACCGGAGGAGAGTCCGATCCATTGTAAAAATGCGACATTCAGGGCGAAATTCGAAATTTCTCCGCGGCGTGCAGTTGCCCGGGCGTCAGACCGGTTCTCTTGCGAATCTCCTTGATCAGATGCGATTGGTCGAAGTAATCGGCGTCATGCGCGATCCGCGTGAGGCTGTCGGAAGACGGCAGCGCCCGCAGGACGTGCCGGAACTTCGCGATCTGCCCGAGCGTCTTCGGCGGAATGCCGATTCTCTCGGCGAACCGACGCTCGAATTGCCTTCTGCCCAAGGTCGACTCTTCCGCCAATTCGCCCACGCGAACGGAGCCGTTCGTCTGACGGATGCGATTCACGGCCCACTCCGCCCAAGGATCGATCGGAATGTCCTTCACGAGCTGCCAGATCGACTCCTCCATGTAAGCGAGGAACTCTCTGGGATCGTTAGCCTGCAGCTCCGGTAGCCGCTCCAACACCGCCCGCGATATCCCGCAATCGGCGAGCGCGACGCTCGACTCCGCGATCTCCTTCGGACTGAATAACTTCCATCCGTACAACGCTTCCGGCTTGAAGTAGACGAGGACCGACGAGAAGGCGGCGGTGTTGCGGAACGTCTTCGGGAGCCGATGAATCCCGGTTACTCCCGCCGACGTCAACGGCTCCGGCTGCCCGCCATTCACGAGAGAGGTGCGGCCCACCGCCTGGAACCCCATGACGGGATACAGATCCGGGTACACCGTGAACGGTTCGCCCGCTCCGTCCCCGTACCATGCCAGCTTATCGACGTAAGGCGCCAACCGCTTCGAGCGCAGGACGATCATTACTGAAGCTTCCCTTCGCGCAGCAGCTCGACGGACTTCTCGACGCGCCGCTGCCGCGTCTCCGCGCTCTTGGCCCCTTCGATGTTCAAGACGAATCGGCGCTTGTTGCTATAGGACAACGCATCGAAGAATCGCCGAGCCTCCGGATCAAGGTCCAACTTGTCCGCCAAGTCCTGCGGCACCTCTAACTCCCGCGGCGCGGTGTCCAGCGCGAGCTCGACTTCGATCTCGTCGCCGGCCTGAATGCCCGCTCCGGTCCGGTTCTCCTGGCTGACCGGCAGCATGAACCTGCCGCCCATCGACGCGACCGTGCTGCGGTACGTGTAAGAACCGATCGTCACCGTTACCGGCGGTTTCTTGCCGGCGCCGAGCGCCTCGACGATTTCGTCCGGCACTTGAATGCCGGTCGCGGTCTTCTTGCTGAGCTCCAGCATCGCTTTGAATTTCATGAGAGTCCCTCCCTGGATCATCATGATTCGTGTTTTCGTAGCCCTACTGTAGCGCACTATCGAAATCCTGGCAATCCGGTACGCTCTTACAGGTCGTCGGTAAGCGCCGAACTAGAACCATCCGCTTCCATGCGCCTCATGGACCGTAGCGACAACCAGACGAGGCAACACACCAATACGCAACAACACATGTACATCAGCCAATACAGCCATAGCGCCACATGAATGTTCAAGATATCCAAGCGGATCAACAACAGGTTCGCGGCGGCAATAACGGCCAATCCCCCGATTTTCGGCCATACGCCCCGATAACGGTAGACGACCCATGCAAGGATCAACGCCTTGAAGAAGCCCGCGATTGCCCCGGCGAACAGATCGTCTCGGTAGACGTCATCGAATACGCCCGGCTGAAAGGTTCGTACGCCGGACACCGCGAGCAGGTAGATGAATGTTCCCGCCAAGCTCCAGGCCGCCATCCACAACGATACGAATACATACCGCGGGCAACCTTCGCGCAGCTTGCGCATCCAGAACTTCGCCAAGGAGAAGAAGAAGACGAGCGTTGCTACCGTATACCCGACTCGCCACCAGTGCAACTCATACACCCGTATGTGAACGAACAGCCATTCGATGCCGCCCAGGCCGAAGGCGAACAGCAGAATCCACCGCGTGCGCAACCGGAGCGCCGCGATTAATGTCGCGACCACAGGCACGACGAACAAGTTGGAGACGAGCGCTCCGAGCGTATTGTCGTAGTAAGGAATCGGGAGGACGCCCGGCTTATATTCGTAAGAATCCCACAGGATGAATATGAAGAACTCGAAGACGAAGATCATGCCCGAGTACGATAACGACAGAACGGCAGGCCATCGGCTTCGGAATCGGACGAGCAGCGCGCACAGCGTGATAGACGAAGCGGCGGCTATGATTGCGAAGGGAACGAAATTCGGCAAAACGGCAACCCTCCATCGTTTACGATAAGGATATTGTTGCCGTTGCGAGAAGGAACATTCACGACCGCGCGACCGCTTCCTTCCGGAACGTGAATAGCGCTCTGGCGATTAGAGGAAAATACATGCATTTCGCTTCCAGTCGAGTGGTTCATGCATGAAGCTCGCCGATCCACAAGCGTTAGCGTCCTGCCGGGTGAAGCCGGACGGCGTAGGCGTCTACGATCTGGACCGGTCGACGATCCAAGCGTTCATTAACGGAATCGCGCAGGGGCGGTTCTGGGAGCGGACGGCGTAACCAATACAAACGGCCGTAGTCCGGTGGAATCCGGATTACGGCCGTTGCTTGCGTCTTGGCTAGGATTGCAAATCGATCAACCGCATGAGCATAACCACGAGCTCCGCCCGCGTGGCGTTGGAGCCCGGCATGAACGTCGCGTCCGGGTACCCGGTAATGATGCCCTTGGACGACAGCACGCTTACGCTGTTCGCCGCCCAGGACGGGATCGCGTCCCCGAACGTCTTGCCGTTGTCCGCGTCCGCGGCCAGCTTGTACGCGTTCTGGAACAGCACCGCGACTTCCGCCCGCGTGATGAGCGAGCCTCCGTTCGCATAATACTTGCCGTTGCGCTCGGTACCCGTCAAGAGCCCGTTCGCGTAAGCGGCGGCGATGTACGGCTTGCTCCACGCCGGCAACTTGTCCCAATCGGCAAAGCGCGTTGCGGCAGCGTCCAGGTCGGCTTGCTTGCCAAGGGTCAGCTGGCGGGCTCTCACCAGCATCGCGATCGCCTCGTCCCGGCGGGTGTTGCTGTTCGGAGCGAACACGCCAGGCTCTCGGCCGGAGACGATGCCCAGCTTGTAGGCCCGCTCGATCTCCTTGGCGGCCCAAGGCGCTTGGACGTTCACGTCATCGAACGAGGACTTCGTCGGATTCTCGCTGCCCTCGGAGCCGTCAGTCGGTTCTTCGTCCGGCTCGTTGGTGCCCGTGCCAGAGCCCGTTCCCGTACCTGGGCCTGGATTCGGATCCGGGTTGCCGGACCCGTTGCTCTTCACGATCGTCACGTCGTCCTGCGAGAAGTTGCCCACGGCGTCGGTCGCCGTAATCGTGCTATACGCTTGGGTACCGGTGCTAAGCGTTCCGCCGAGGCTGAACAAGCCCTCGTCGTCCGCCGTCGCGCGGTTGCCTTGATCGTCCAGCACGGTTGCATAAGGTGCCGTGCTGCCTTGGATCCGATAGCGTCCCGCGGAATCGGCCGCGATCTTGCCGTCCGTATCCGTCTCGATGAACAGGGCGGGAGGAAGGCTGCTATATTGTACGGCCAGCATGTACTCGGACGCATCGCCTTGTTCGTTCTCGGCGACGATGCGAAGCAGGGTCGATCCGGCGTCTCCGTCGACGGAGATCGGGATCGCGCCGCTATTCTTGTAATCGTCGCTAGCGTAAATCTGCGTAAAGTTCGGCAAGCTCGTTTCTTCGTCTATCGTACCGTCGCTCTGCCATACCGTGAACATGACGTCCAAGTCCTGCGTCTGCCCGTCGTCGGCGTTCAGATAGGTCGTCGCGACGTCCAGGTCGAAGTCGCCGCCGACCGTAAGCACGTTGCCCAGCAGCTCGTCGCTCGCGATGACGCCCGCGCTCGGAGCGACGTGAATGACGGGCAGCTTGACGAGCGGGACGTCGACGACGTCCGTCACCGTCGACTCGCCGTAAATATTCGCCAGGTTCGTCTCTTCTTCCTCCGCGGCGTCCGCAAGATCGGCGTACGCGAACGGCGTAACCGCAAGCTTATAACCGTAGCCCGGTTCCATGCCGCCGAAGTACACGGCATGCGATCCGTTCACCGCGTCGTCCGCAGAGATTTGATACTCGATCGGTCTGCCCGCGTGCGCGATTTGATTACCCGTCGGATTGCCGTCTTCGTCGACCTCGTCCGTATAAGTCAGCGGCGATACGATCGCGTTGCCTTCGGCATCGTAGAGCCCGACGATATAGCCGTCGGCGCCGGTTACGGCGTCCCAAGCCGCGCGAATCGTGCCGTTGCCGCCCGCGGACACCGTTACGGCGCTCACCGCGTCCGGCGCGAGCGGGTTCACGACGTCGAGCGCTTCCTTCGCGCCGAGGCTCGCGTAAGGAATCGAGCGGGTCGCGTCGCTCATCGGGATGCCGATCAGCGACACTCTCGCGAAATACTGGCCGCTCTGCAAGTACTTCAAATCTTCGGCCGTGAACGAATAGCTTCCGCTGACCGTCCGATCCGTCACTTGCCCGGCGTCGACGTCGATCGTGCGGATGAGTACGCCCGCGCTTCTCGCGTTCGGATCCTCTCCGTCGTCCGTCGACAGTCGGACTTCGACCCGGTAGTCTTCCGCCCCCGTATCGAGGCCGGCGAGATCCCAGCTCACCGTGTCGGCGTTCGCGTCGAACGACGTGCCCGCAACCTTCGGAATCGGCGCAATGGCGATCAGCGCGCTGTCGAAGGATTGGCTGGACGAGATCTTCCAATCGCCGGCTTGGGAGCCCAATCGAATCATGATCGTGCCCTCGGAGACGATCGCTGCGTTCGCGCTCGGATCGTCGTAATACGGCGTTCCGTCCTCCAACGTTCCCGGGTACGTCAAGCCGAACGGAATGTCGCCGGGAGCCGAGATGCGCAGATCGTCGGGATCCGCCGAGACGAGCAAGGCGTAATCCTCCGTCAAGCCCGCCGGGAACGACACCGTATGCTCCGTGCCCTCGGCGTTGGTCGAGATCGTCGGTTCAAGCGCGAGCGTCCTGAGCATGCCTCTCTCGCCGACTTCGCCGCTCGACGACGCGACGACCTTCACGTTCGAGAAGGCGTTGATCTGCCCGACCGCTTCGCCGTTGTCGTCGTACACCGTCTGTCCAGCCGGTCCCGTCTGCGTCGGCATCGCGCCGCGCCGGCCGATGCCGACGGAGCCGCTGCCGAACGAATAGTTCACCTTGAAGCCGAAGCCGAGCAGGCTGAACGACGCGTACGCGTTCGAATTGCTCATGCCGACGTCGGTATCGAGCAGCGATATCGGACCGATGGAGAGCACCCCGATCTCGATCTCCGGAATTTGAAGCCGGCCTCGCAATTGCCCGTTCAGATTGAAGCCGTCGTTCCGGTAATACGTCAGATTGGCGGTACCGCCCGCCAGAATGACCGAGAAGTTCTTCAGGATGTTGGCCATGATCTGCATCTGGTACGAGACCGACGTATTGGTGACGTAGATGCCCGCTTTGAACTTGTCGAAGATTTCCATCTTGAGCAGCGTCGGATTGCCGGACAGGCTAATCTCGGACGGCCCGATCGCAAGCTCCATGTCGTTGAATTCGAGCAGTCCGGCGCCCGGAATCGTGCTTCCGACTTCAAGGTCGCCGTTAAGCAGGATCAGGATCGGCGCGATGCCCTTGTAATTGCCGGTAATCGTATCGGCCAGCCCCTTGACCCCGCCGCCGACTCTCGTCAGCTTCGCGATCGGCGTCGTCGGCGTGATCGGAATGCCGTTGCTCAGCCCGACGATGATCTTGATCGTGTCGGGAATGAACGCTCCGGTCGCCCCGTCCTTCTTCAGACTCAGCGTCGACGCGATATTCGCCAGCTTCGCGTCGATATCGAAGGCCATGCCGTACTTGCCATCGAACGTATCGATCGAGCCTTCCGCCGTCCCGTTAATGCCGAAGCCGCCGAGCAGCTTCTTGGACATCTCGGTTCCCGGCGTGAAGGAGCCTTCGGCGGTTACCCCTTGGAAGCTCAAGTTGCCTTTGCCGTCCATTCCGTATTGGAGACGGTCGATGCTCAGGTCGATGCCTACCGTGCTGCTGCCCGGAAGCGCCATGCCGAAGTACAATCTCCCGTCGAAAATAACGGCGTTCCCCAGCAGCGTCGCCCCCGTGAAGCCGGCCTGCATGCCGCTTCCCACCACGGTCAGCTTGTTCTGGTTCCGGATCGAAACGTCGATGTTCCGTTTCGTCGGATCGACGAGATCGCCGTCTTCGTCCCGCGCGTACTCGGCGATGTATTCGATCCCCTTATCCAGCAAGATCGAACCGTCCGAGGTCGACAGGATGCTGAACGAGCCCGCGACCATGTTGACCTTCTCCATCGTCAGCCTGACCGTGCCGTCGGTATCGTCCCGCACCTTGAGCAGGCTCTGCGCGCCCGGCAGATGAACCGTCAGCCCGCCGTTGATGGTCGTCGTGCCGCTGAAGTTGTATTCGCCTCTCATGCTCGCATTGGCCGTGAAGCTTCCCTTGATCGTCAAGAGCGGCGTGCGGTTGCCCAACTGCTGCGTTAAGTCCCGCTCGCTCTCCGAGACGACGACGGAGTGATTGAATTGACCGTCCGATACGACGGCCATGTAGCCGAACTTCGTATGGCTTACGTTCTGGGCGGCCGGAATCGTTACGGATCTCTGCACGCCGTTGCTGGACACGTAATACGTGACGTCGATCGTACGCGACTTCATGTTGTCGGGGACTTGGACGACCAGCGACGTCGCCGTTACGTCCGTGACGGTAGCCGCCACCGTCGGATTAGGCTCCGTGCCGATATAGACTTGCCCCTGCCCGTTCATGTTCGTCCCGAACACGTTAATCGACTTGAATATGCCCTGCAGCCGGGAATTGGGCGAGATGGTCGCGATATTCTTGAGCTTCGTCGCGCCTTGCCCGCCTCCCGCAGGCGAATTCGCATCGATCGCATCCGAGATCAGCTCGACCAGATTGATGCTGTTCTTCGTGACCGCCGGACACGTATACACGCTCTTCGTCTGATCCTGCGGATCGGACCTCACGTACGTGCAGGCGTAGACGGTCTTCTTGTTCTGCGTATCGCGGAAGCTGACGACCGGCTTATAGATCTTGCTCGGATCGGTCGGCGGCAGGAAGCTGAACGTAATCGGCACGTTCAGATTCACCCGTGCCGGGTAGCTGGAGAACTGAGCGGCATTGGCTTCCGTACCCGCGTTAACGAGTATGGAGACTTCGTCGAAGCGGACGACGACCTTCAGCGTGTCTCCGGCCGTCAGCGAAGCGGAAGCCGCATACGGCGTGAATTCGAGCTCCATTCGCGAGTCGTAAGGATTCGACGGCCGCCCCTGCGCGACGAACGAGGACACGTTGTTCCGCATGCGAAGCACTTGCACGTTGGCGACGAATTTCGCCGGATCCTTGTTCAGGATCTGCACGGCCAGCTTATCGCCCGGATAATAGTCCTCGAGGCTGACGGACGCTTCCGCGTTCGGGTTCGTCGTAATCTCCGTCTGCACCTTGTTCGATACGATCTTCTCGACGACGATCGTGACGTTGGCGTCGGTGAACGGCATGACGAACGAGTACGTGCCGTTCGTCGCGTGCTTCGTGACCGGCAACGGGATGTTCAGCAGCTCGGAGCGCGCCGTTACTTCTTTGATCTTATACAAGCGAGCGTTGAAGCTGCCCAGGTTAACGGTGATGATAACGCCCGACAGAGCCTTAGCCGGCTTGCTGACGGTTGCTTGCACGAAGTCATTTGCATTAGCCCCCGCTCCGGACAAAGTCGGCGATACGACGCCCGGAATCGTCGCGTTTACGTTGATGTCGTGGGCTGCATGCCCGTCCGTCGACGTCACCGACAGGAAGATCGGCTCGCTCGGCATCGCGAACGTATAGGCGAAGCGGTAATTGGTCGGGTTCGACGTATCGAACAGCGTGTTCGTGACGGGCGACGTTTTGGACGTGTTTTGGCCCACCAGCTGCACGCCCGCCGGAATAAGCCCGCTCGACGTCGTCTGCATTTTCAACGGATCGCCCGGCAGGAAATAGTAATAGTTGCCATACACGTAAGGATACGCGCTTCTTGGCGTCGATTGTACGAAGTCAATCGTCGGATTCGCGAACCCGATCAGGTTGCGGATATCGATGCGGTTAGCGGTATCGGTATTCACCGTTATCGTGATCAGCCTGACGGACGCGGTCGCGTTGCCGTCGATCGTAATCCGCAAGCTCCACGGATGATCCTGCGCGACGCCGGTCGATACGGTCTGCACGCTCGCCGGGATGTCGTTGCCGAGACCGTCCTCGACGACGATGCTTTTCACCATCGCGGCCGTGAGCGGCGCGGACGCGATCGTCGAATCGATGGACTCGTTGACGAGCGTAATGCTGTAATTCCCCGCCGCATTGACGGTCAGTCCCTGCGCGGGAATGAGCGTGCTGCCCGAATACGCGCGGAAGTCGGTCGTGTTGTTGATGTTGACCTTAACCGTGTCGGTAATCGCCGTCGCCGGCCACGTAACGATGATCGTGAGGGTATCGCTCGTTAGGCTTGCCGTCGATACTTGAGCGGTGAACGCACCTGCGCCCAGGTTCGTAATGCCGATCCCATCGTATGCTCCCGCAGTCGCGTTGAATTGATAATTCGCGGCGGCGGTGAGCACGTATTTGGTTTTATAAACTTTCCCGATGGCATACGTCCCGCTCGCCGGCTGATACGTGCCTCCGTTATCGGCGGACCAGGAAATGCTCGCCGTCGCGTGATTGAACGCGTTGCTTCCGTTCGACTGGGCCGCTCCCGTTACCGGAGCAATCGTCCCAATCGTGATGTCCGAAGGCAAGATCGTAGCCGCGCCCGTTGCCGGCCATGTCACGATAATCGTTAACGTGTCGTTGGCCGAGCTTGCCGTCGACACCGTCGCGGTGAACGTGCCCGCGCCCAGGTTAGCGATACGGCTCGATAGATCTCTCGCGCCGTTCTTCTCGTAGACGTCAGCAGCCGGATCGAACTCGTAACCGGACATGACAGTCAGCACGTATTTCGTCTTATAGCTCGTTGCGGCGGCGTAGTTACCGCTCGCCGCAGCGTAGGACGCTCCGCCGTTGCCGGACCAGGTCACGACTGCCGTCGCGTGCGCGAACGTATTCGTGCCGTCGGCCTGCGTCGCGCCGGTCACCGGCGCAACCGTGCCGATCGAGATGTCCGCGGGGATGAACGTAGCCGCTCCCGTTGCCGGCCATGTAATTTCGATCGTCAACGTATCGTTCGACGTCGCCGACGTGGACACGTCCGCGCTGAGCGAGACTCCCCCAAGGCTCTCGACGACGACTCCGTTGTAAGCATTCATTGCCGAATCGAACGTATATCCGCTAGCCGCGGTCAGCACGTATTTCGTTCTGTACACGGTATTCGGCGTATAAGTCCCGCTCGCCGCAGCGTAAGAGAGGCCGCCGTCGCTTGACCACGTCACGCCAGCCGTCGCATTCGGGAACGTATTCGTTCCGTCCGCCATATTCGCGCCGGTCGAAGGAGCGACTGTTCCGATCGTTATCGCGTTGGGGGCGATCGTCGCCATCGCCGTCGCCGGCCACGTCACCGTGATCGTAAGCGTGTCGTTGGCCGTGCTCGTCGTGGATACTTGCGCATCGACCGTGCCGGCGCCTTTGTTCGGAATAGAAATCGCGCTATAAGCGCCAGCCGTCGAATCGAATACGTATCCCGCTTCCGCAGTCAGCACGTACTTCGACTTGTACGTCTTACCCGGCGCGAACGTACCGCTCGCCGCAGCGTAGGTCCCGCCATTATCGGCGGACCACGTTACGCTCGCCGACGCGTGCGGGAACGCGTTCGTGCCGTTCGCGATGCTCGCCCCCGTAACCGGAGCGACCGTGCCGACGGACAGCTCCGACGGGGCAATGGTCGTGAACGGCGCCGAAGCCGTTTGCGGCCAGGTGACGACGATCGTCAGCGTGTCGTTCGACGCGCCGGATACGACCGCGGTATACGTTCCGGAACCGTGATTCGCGATGCGGCTCGTCAACGCCTTCGCGCCACCCGATGCATACACGCCGGCGGTAGCATCGAAGAAGTAGCCGGCTGCCGCAGTAATCTCGTATTTTGTCTTATAAGAGGTTACATACGCATAAGTTCCGCTTGCTGCGTTGTAGCTCGTTCCGCCGTCGGTGGACCAAGTGATCGCCGCGGTAGCATGATTGTACGTATTCGTGCCGTTCGCCATCGTCGCTTCCGCGACCGGCGCCAGCGTGCCGATCGAGAGGTCGCTCGGCATGAGGAGCCCCGTCTGGGGCCAAGTGACGTAGATATAAATTTCCTCTTCGTCGCCGGAAACGGTGAACGTGCCTGAGCCTAAATTCGAGATACGGCTCGACAAGTCTCTCGCCTGGCCTTTCATATACTTGCTCGGCGTATCGAACGCATAGCCGCTCGTCGCGATGAGGGCGTACGTCGATTGGTACGTTTTACCCGATACGAAAGCAGCTCCTCCCGCAACCGGAGTCAATGGACCTGTGGAATACCACTCGATATAATCGAGCGTCGCATGGTTGAATACGTTCGTGCCGTCGGCTGCGATGCCGGCCGGGGCCGGAGCAACGGTTCCGATTGTGATATCGGAAGCCCCGATCAGGGGCTGTCCCGTAGCGGCTCCCGAAGTATCCCAGTTTACGATGAGGGTCAATGTGTCATTGGCTCGCGTGCTCGTCGAGACGGCGGCTCCCACCACAATGCCCGTGCCCAGATTGGCGATTCGACTTGCTAACGACTTCGCCCCGTCCAAGTAGATTCGACTCGTCGTATGGAATGCGTATCCAGCGTCTGCCTTAATCACATACCGCGTGTAATAGTACGTATTCGCAGCATACGTGCCGCTTGCCGGACTGAAGGTTCCGCCATTGTCGGACCAAGTTACGACGGCCGTCGCATGCTGGAACGTATTCGAGCCGTCCGCGATCGTCGCTCCCGCAACCGGTGCGAGCGTTCCAATGGAGATGTCGGTAGGCTCGATCGTCGCGTTCGGCCACGTGACGATGATCGTCAGCGTATCGTTCAGCGTAAACCCTGTGCTGACGACGGCTGTGAACGTCGCCGAACCGAGATTGGCGATGCTTCCCGACAAATCTCTCGCGCCATTCTTCTCGTACGCGCCGGCCGCCGGAGCGAACACATAACCCGTATTCGCGCTCAGCACGTACTTAGTACGATAGATCGTGCTCTGCGCGAACGTACCGCTTGCCGCCGCATAGCTCGTCCCGTCCGTGGACCAAGTGACGGCGGCCGTTCCTCCGACGACCGAAACCGTTCCGTCGGCGATGGTTGCCCCATTTTCCGGCGCTGCCGTCCCGATCGAGATATCGGACGCCGCAACGACCGTATCTGCCGCCGACGCGGTAATCGGCATCATCGTGAATACGAGTACGAAAGATAGAATCATAGATACGAGCTTAGAAGCGGCCTTCGTTCTTAAGTACGCCTGCATTCGATTCATATGAACCTCCTTAGTCTACCAATCCCAGATCGACGTTGCGGCATACGGTCAACATGCGAAGAATCATCATGACCGCCTCTTCGCGGCTCGCGTCGGCGTTCGGATGGAATCGGCCGTCGTCCGAGCCCTTCACGATGTCCGCGCCTGCCAGCCGTTCGATATAAGGACGCGCCCAGCTATCCATCGCGTCCGAGAAAGAAGCGTTGCCGGATGTCTGGTCGAAAACAATGAGACGAGCCAGGACCGCGGAAATCTCGGCGCGCGATATCGGACGATTAGGCTGGAACGCGCCGGCGCCTACGCCCTCGATCACGCCCGCCGCCGTCATGGCCTCGATCGCCGACTCTGCCCAGTGCCCTTGCGTATCGGCGAAGGATCCGCGTTGCCCCGGATCGCTCTCCTTATCGAGACGCAGCGCCTTCGCCACCATCGCGACGAACTCCGCGCGCGTAATCGAATCGGTTCCGTGGAAGCTGCCGTCATCTCGTCCTTGAACGATGCCAAGCTGCCTCGCGACTTGAATCGCTTGGTAACTCCAGCGGTCCGCCGGAACATCCGAGAACGATTGCGGGACGTTCGATTGCAGCGCGGCAAGCCCTTCTTCGATGACCTTCAGGACGTTGGCGAGCTTCTCGTTGAGGATCGGGCCGCGCGGCTTCGGCGGCGCGCCCTTGTCTTCCGCCCTCGTCACGGTAATGCCGTACGTCTTCGTCGTCGTGCCGTCTTCCGCCGTCACCGCCACCGAGATCGAGTTGGCGCCTACGCTCAGAGGAATCGTACCCGATCCCGTTCCGCCAACCTTGACCTTCGCCGCGCCGTGGCTTGCGGAAGCCGATACCGTCACGCTGCTCACGTCATGCGCGACTTCGGCCGTATAACTCGTCGTGCCGGACGCGAACGATGGACTCAAGCTGCCGCCGGATAGCGACAAGCCGCTCAAGTCGGCATTGTTGCTCTTGACGGGGACGCCGCCGTTCGGCGCGGCAGCCCGCGTCACCGTCACGGTGTACATGCTCGTCGTGCCGTCCTGCGCCGTTACTACGATCGGAATCGCATTCGCGCCTACGTTCAAGCTAATCGAACCCGATGCCGTTCCGCTTGTCACGCCCGTGCCGTCTACCGTCACCGTCGCGTTGCTCTCGTTCACCGTCGGCGTCACCGTAAGGCTGCTTACGCCGTTCGCGACGCTTACCGCGTATCCCGTCATGCCCGATGCGAACGCCGGACTAAGGCTGCCGTTCGACACCGTCAATCCGCTCAAGCTCGCGTCGCTGCTCAGCGCGGCTCTCGTCACCGTCACGGTATACGTCCCCGTCGTCGTGCCGTCCTGCGCCGTCACGACGATCGGAATCGTATTCGTTCCTACGCTCAGGTTGATCGCCGCGGAGGCCGTTCCGCTAGTCGCCGCATTGCCGTCTACGGTTACCGTCGCCCCCGCACTGCTCGTCGTCGGCGTCACCGTAATGCTGCTTACGCCGTTCGCGACGCTTACCGCGTATCCCGTCGTGCCCGATGCGAACGCCGGACTCAGACTGCCGCTCGACACCGTTAGCCCGCTCAAACTTGCATCGGTGCTCGGCGCCCGCGTCACCGTCACTGTATACGTGCTCGTCGTGCCATCCTGCGCCGTCACCACGATAGGAACCGCATTCGCCCCCACGTTCAAGCTAATCGCGCCCGATGCCGTTCCGCTCGTCACGCCCGCGCCGTCTACCGTCACTGTCGCGTTGCTCTCGTTCACCGTCGGTGTCACCGTTATGCTGCTTACGCCGTTCGCCACGCCGACCGCGTAACCCGTCGTACCCGATGCGAACGCCGGGCTCAGACTGCCGCTCGACACCGTCAATCCGCTCAAGCTCGCGTCGCTGCTCAGCGCGGCTCTCGTCACCGTCACCGTGTACGTCTCCGTCGTCGTGCCGTCTTGCGCCGTCACTACGACCGGGATCGCGTTCGCCCCTACGCTCAGGTTGACCGCCGCGGATGGCGATCCGCTAGTCGCCGGATGGCCGTCTACCGTTACAGTCGCTCCCCCGTTGCTTGTCGTCGGCGTCAACGTAATGCTGCTCACGCCGTTCGCGACGCTTATCGAGTAACCCGTCGTACCCGATACGAACGCCGGGCTCAGACTGCCGCTCGATGCCGTCAACCCGCTCAAGGTCGCGTCGCTGCTCGGCGCCCTCGTCACCGTCACGGTATACGTCTCCGTCGTCGAGCCGTCCTGCGCCGTCACCACGACCGGGATCGCATTGGCGCCCACATTCAAGTTAATCGCGCCAGATGCCGTCCCTCTTGCCACGGTTACCCCTTTGACCTTAATCGTCGCATTACTATCGCTCGTCGTCGGCGTCACCGTAATACTGCTCACGCCGTTCGCTACGCTGGCCGAATACCCTGTCGTACCGGTCGCGAACGCCGGGCTCAAGCTGCCGCTCGACAGCGTCAACCCGCTCAAGCTTGCGTCGTCGTTGAGCGCTCGCCTCACGAACAATACGTATCTGAACGTCGTTAACGTATCCGCCGCAATTACATCGATGTCAATGATATTCGTCCCTGTTTCCAAGTCGACGGGAGTAGCCGGACCTCTGGTGACATTAATTCCGCCAACCTGAACCGTTAACGTAACCGTCGCGTCGGGATCGCTGGGCGTCGGCGTGACCGTAATACTGCTCACGTCAAACCCTACGTCTACCCAATAGGCGATCTCGTCCGGATCGAAGGTCAGGCTGCCGCTCGAAGTGGCCAATCCGCTCAAGCTCGCATCTTGAGAAGCTTGTATTAACGTCAGGTCGTACGTCTTCGTCGTCCCATCGAGCGCCGTCACCACGATCGGAATCGGCGTATTGACTCCTAAGCTCACGCTTATCGCGCCCGACGCCGTACCGCTTGTCACGGGCGTGCCGCCGACCGTTACCGTAGCATCCGCATCGCTCACCGTAGGCGTAATCGTAATGCTGCTCACGTTAAGTGGAATGCTGGCCTTATAGCTCGTCGTACCCAAATCGAACAAGTCGCCGTCGGATAACGTCAAGCTGCTTAAGTTCGCGTTGTTGGACGGAGCGAGTCTGCGAACCCGGTTGTTGCCCGAATCCGCGATATACAGCTTGCCGTTCCCATCGACTGCTAGACCGAGCGGGAAGTTAATTCGCGCTTCGATCGCCAACCCCCCGTCCCCCCCGTAGAGAGGCGCGCTAATTCCCGCGACGGTAGAGATAATGCCTGAAGTATCGATTTTTCTAACTTGGCTATACAAGCCCTCCGAGACGTACATGTTGCCAAGGCTGTCGAACGCGAGACCGCTTGGCGGACCCATATGGGAATCCGCGGCAACGGCGCCATCCATCGCATAACCCTGCGTCCCTTTGCCCATCACCGTGCTCATTTTCCCTGACGTCTTATCCACCTTGCGAACGCTATAGTTTTGCATGTCCGCAATATACAAGTTACCGCTGCCGTCAAAAGCCAGGTGAGAAGGCCGATCCAGACGGGCATCCGTTGCCGCTCCCCCGTCTCCCGAATATCCGCGAATACCCGAACCTGCAAACGTGCTAATAATCCCCGACGTATCTACTTTACGAATTCGATCGTTATACGCATCCGCGATATATAGATTGCCGTCGCCGTCGAAGGCGAGCCCGGAGGGGCTGTTCAGCTGAGCCGAAGTCGCAATCCCTTCTCCCGAGTATCCGTATTCCCCCGTACCTGCGACCGTGGTGATAATCTTCGACGGCGACGCCATATCGATTTTCCGTACGCGGTTGTCATCCCAATCCGCGATATACAGATTGCCGGCGCCATCGAAAGCCAACGCGCTCGGATTGACCAGTTTTGCCTCCACCGCCGGCCCCCCATCGCCGGAACCGACGGCAGTCGCCAAGCCCGCAAACGTGGAAATACGCCCGGAAACTTTATCTACCCGCCGAACTCTGGCACCTTCCGCGATATAGAGATTGCCAGCACTGTCAAAGGCAATGGCAGCCGGACGATTCACCGCGGCTGCCGTCGCAAAGTCCCCGTCCCCGTAAGAATCTTGGGCTCCCGTCCCTACCGCGGTCCAAATGATGTCGTTGCTTGCCGCGTAAGCGGCTTGTCCTCCGAACCACGCGGGGACGCTCCCCATCGCCAATAGCCACGCCACTATAGAGACGATAACCTGCTTCATCCTCCGCATGCTAAATCCCCCTACGAGTAAATAAATTCGACAAATCCCCCGACCAACGACCTATAACCGACATCTCATTGTCGCAAAATACACTCAACAATACCTATGCAAACCCCTCAACATTCGAATCTCGCAACCCTCCGGATAAACACAAAAAAACGCAGCCGGCAAGCAGATCGTCTCTGCTTACGCGACTGCGGGCTATCGTTCAACGGGACTTTATTCTATCCTTGCTTCCGGGCTTCAAGCACGAACATCGACGCGTCTTGGCCCATGAAGATGTTGGTTCCCGTATAGAACGTCTTGGACCGAACGTCCCGATATCCAATCTTCGTCATCCGGTCCCGAAGTTCCTCTTGCCGGAAGCCGTTATGCACGATATCCGATTCGACCTTGCCGTTCTTGTCGAAGTCGACGATAATCAAATGCCCGCCCTCGTTCAGAACGTCGTAGAGCCGCGACAGCACGGGCTCGACCTCCGGAATATGGAGCAGCACCTGCGCCATGAAGATATAGTCCGCGCGCAGATCCGACAACGTATCCTGCTCGAAATCAAAAACGAGCGTATCCGCGTTCCGAATGCCGGCGGCGACGATTTTCCGCCGCGTCTGCTCGATCATGTTCGGCGACGTATCGAGGAACAGCACCGAGCCGAACGCGTCGATCAAGGTCAGGCCGACGAGTCCCGTGCCGCACCCGAAGTCGATCGCGCTCTTGCCCTCCGCGCCGGCGACGTATTCGCGAATGGCGTCCGCGGACACCTTGGCGATATGAATTCTCCCGGGCGAGTCGTACGTGTTCGCGATCATTTCGAACTTGTCGGTGTTGGCCATTCGTATCTCTCCGATCTGTTTGGGCGTCTCGATAGGATGATTGTATACGAACCCGCTTATCCTAGCGAGTTCGCGATCGATTACATCCGGTGTTATCGGCGCAACGGGCAGTAAAGTTCCCGTATCTATAGAGCCCCTCGTTCGGCGTTGCTCTCTCGAACGAGGGGCTCGGTTCATTCCCCGCTCGCCGGCGCGTGGCGCATGATCAGCTGCCTCAGAGATTCCATGCGAAGCGGCTTGCGAACCACTTCGGCGAAGCCGGCTTCCAGGCAGTCGCCCTCCAGCTCCTCCCGCATGTCCGCGGTCAGCGCGATCAGCGTAGGGTTATGCTCCGAAGGGGGCATCCGCTGCAACCGCCTCCCCATCTCCACCCCGTTCAAGACGGGCATATGGATGTCCGCCAGCACCAAGTCGTACCGGTTTCCCGCCGCGCCGAGCGCCCTCAATGCCTCCTCGCCGTTCTCGGCGATGACGACCGTATGGCCGAGATGATGGAGCATATGCTGGAGCAGCTTCTGATTCTCCTTCCGGTCTTCGACCATCAGAATCCGCTGCGCGTTCGTTCCTTCCCTGGATGCCTCTTCCGAGAGACGAAGCGCGTGCTCCATCTGCCGATAAGCGCTATCGGGCTCGCGGCATAAGCGTAGCTTGACGGTGAAGACGATCGTGCAACCCGGCTCCTCGGTCTCCTCCGCGCGAATGTCTCCCCCCATCATCTCCGTCAGCGTCTTGGAGATGGACAGCCCTAACCCCGTCCCGCCGTATTGACGGCTGCTCGAGGCGCTCGCTTGGGCGAACGGACGGAACATCCGGTGCACGTCCGACGCGGGTATGCCGACTCCGGTGTCTTGCACCCTGAATTCAACCGTTATCGTATCGCCGCTGACTTCCGTCTGGCTAACGAATATGTAGATGCCGCCCTCCGCCGTGAACTTCACCGCGTTGCCGACCAGGTTCAGCAGAATTTGCTGCAAACGCGAGACGTCGCCTTGCAAGATGCCGGGAAGAGCCGGGTCCACGACGACGATGTAATCGAGCTGCTTCTCCTTCAGCTGCGCCGTGAAGATATCCCTCACCTGCTCCAGACATCCCTTGAGCAGGAACGGCTCCTCCTCCATCTCCGCCCGTCCAGACTCCAGCTTCGAATAGTCGAGCACGTCGTTCATGATCGAGACGATGGCGTTGCCGCTCTGCATGATCATGTCGGCCAACTCCCGTTGCTCCGGCTGGAGCCCGGATTCCTGCAGCAGGTCCATCATTCCGATGACGCCGTTAAGCGGATTGCGAATCTCGTGGCTCAGGAACGCCAGAAACTCCGACTTCGCCAGCGAAGCGCGTTCGGCGATTTCCTTCGACTCGATCAACTCGCTCTCCGCCTGCTTACGGTCGGCAATATCCCGAATGGTGCAGGCGAGCAGCGACGAGTTGTCGGACGATCGGCCCATCTGGACTTCCGCGGGGAACGTCGTCCCGTCTTGCCTCGCGGCTTCGACTTCCCATAGCTGGTCGAATAGCGATTGGACTTCGATCAGCGGCAGCGAAGGGAGCAGCAGGCACAGCCGCTCGCCGACGAGCGCGTCCGGAGAATAGCCGAATAGCTTCGTCGTCGCGGGGTTCGCCTTCAAGATCGCGCCTTGCCGGTCGAATACGAGCACCGCGTCCAACGACGTCTCCATGACGATTCGCGCTTGCGCCTCCGCCTTGGCCAACTGCTCGGCTTGCCTCTGCAGGCTTTTCTGCATATCGTACAGCCGCACGAACGCTTGGATCTTCGCCTTCAGAATCTGGGGCACGAACGGCTTGACCATGTAGTCGATCGCCCCCGCCGAATAGCCGGCCGTCAGGTGTTGCGCTTCCTTGCTGTTCGCGCTGATGAAGATGATCGGAACGTGCTTGGACCGTTCGTAGGCTTGAATATGGCTAGCCGTCTCGAAGCCGTCCATGCCGGGCATCTGCACGTCCATCAGAATGACGGCGATCTCTTCCCGGAGGAGACACTTGAGCGCCTCGGGTCCGGAGAGCGCGCGAATCAGCCGGTAGGGCTCGTCCTCCAGCACCGCTTCGATCGCGAGCAAGTTCTCGGGACGATCGTCCACGATCAGTATATTGATCGGATAACCGCGTTCCATTCGATTGCCTCTTTTCGAAGGTTCTTATTTCGTTCTTCGATACAGCTTCTCGGCTTCGTCAATCGCTTCGTACTTATCGGAGTAGTCGTTATACCCGATCGATTCCCGGCTGCCCAGGGACAACACGCCGAACATCGACAGGCTCTCGTGGAACAAGCGATGCGCGCGATTCTGAAGCTGCCGGTCGAAGTAGATGAGCACGTTCCGGCACATGATGACGTTGAACTCGTTGAACGATTGATCCGTGGCCAGGTTATGCCTGGCGTAGACGATATTGCGCTGAAGGGAGGAATGAAACTTCACCGCGCTATGCTCCGCCGTATAGTAATCGGAGAAATCCCTCGTCCCGCCTGCGCGAATGTAATTGTGCGTGTAGAGCTTCATGTTCCCGAGCGGGTAGATGCCCGATCTCGCGATCTCCAGCACCCCCTCGTCGATATCCGTCGCGTAGATGCGCGCCCTATCGTAGAGACCTTCCTCCTCCAGCATAATGGCCATCGACATGACCTCTTCGCCCTTGGAGCAGCCGGCGTGCCAGATGCGGATGTGAGGATACGTGCGCAGGAAGGGTATGACCTTCTCCCGGAACGCCTTGAACATGGATGGATCGCGATACATCTCGGTTACGTTGATGACTAACGATCGGAGCAGCTGCTGCATCTGCGCAGGATCGTGCAGCACGCGCGGGATGAGCGCGGAGACCGTCTTCTCGCCGATCGCCTGCATGCCGTGCCTGATGCGTCTGCGTATCGAATCGTAGGCATAGTTCCGGAAGTCGTATCCGTACGCTTGATAGATCGCTTGCAGGAGCAACTGCACTTCCAGCTTCTCGTGATCGGCTTCCCGCGGTTCCGCTAACGGATCGGCGCCGGCATTATCTGCAGGAATGGATCTTCCCTTCTTTCCTTCGGATTAGTGGATTAGTGGTACAGCCATACCTTCAGCAGCGACAAGAGCTTGTCGACGTCGATCGGCTTGCTGATATAGTCGGACGCTCCCGCCTCGATGCAGCGCTGGCGGTCTTCCTTCATGGCCTTCGCGGTAAGCGCAATGATCGGCAGCTTCTCGAATCGCGGCATGCTCCGAATCGCCTTCATCGTCTGGTAGCCGTCCATCTCGGGCATCATGATGTCCATCAGAACGAGGTCGAAGCTCGTATCCCTCTCGAGCAGCTCCAGCGCCTCTCTCCCGTTCTCGACGAAGGTTACGTTCAGTCGATGCGACTCCAAGACGTTCGTCAGGGCGAAAATATTGCGGATATCGTCCTCCACGAGCAGCACGCGCTTGCCCTCGAACGCCGTCTCGTTGTTGTACAGCTTCTTCAGTATGCTTCGGCGGTCTTCCGGCAAATTGGCCTCGACCCGATGCAGGAACAGCGCGGTTTCGTCGAACAGCCGCTCTTGCGACTTCACGTTCTTGATAATGATGCTCTCCGCGTATTTCTTGATCTCGATCTCTTCCTTCATGTCGAGCTCTTGGCCGGTATAGATAATGATGGGCAGCTGTCTCCAATTCGCGTTCTTCCGAATGCGGTCCAGCAGCTCGAAGCCGGAGATATCGGCCAGCCCCAAGTCCATGACCATGCAGTCGAAGTGCTCCCGCTCCAGCTCCCGAAGCGCCTCTTGCCCCGTCGAGACGGCGGAGATGAGAACGTCGTCGTGCCCCATCAGCTCCACCATGCTGTCGCGAAGGACGTCGTCGTCCTCGACGATGAGCAGCCGCTTAAGCGAGCGGTCCAGGAATGCTTCGATCCGCGAGAACGCTTCCTCCATATTCTCCCGGTCGACCGGCTTCCGGAGATACGCCATCGCGCCCCGGGTCAAGCCTTGCTGCGGCTCGTCGACGACCGAGATGACGTGCACGGGAATATGGCGCAGATCCGGATGCTGCTTCAAGCGCTCCAGAACCGACCAGCCGTCGATGACGGGCAGCTGGATATCGAGAATAATCGCATCCGGCTTGTAGGCTTTGGCAAGCGCGAGCCCTTTATTGCCTTGCAGCGCTACGATTCCCTTGAACATCCGCGATCGGGCGAAGTCCAACATGACCTTGGCGAAGTTCTCGTCGTCTTCGATAATGAGCAGCGTACGGTCGCCCGGCTGAATGTCGGAACGATCGTCGGGCATATCGGGGTGCTCTAACAGCTCCGGATCCGTCCACCTCATGCGCGGCGCAAGCATGTCCAACGTCGGCGGAACGGCCGCCGCGGCTTCCATCTTCTCGACCGCGAGGAAGGAGCCATGGTCCTCCGTAGCAACCTCCTCCGCTTCCGGCACCGCCGGCAGGTACAGGGTGAAGCGGCTGCCCGCTCCCTCCCGGCTCTCTACCTCGATCCGTCCGCCGAGCAGCGTCGCCAGCTCCCTGCTGATCGTAAGCCCCAGACCGGTTCCGCCGTACTTGCGGCTCGTCGATCCGTCCGCCTGCTGGAACGCCTCGAAGATCGACTTCTGCTTCTCAACGGGAATGCCGATGCCGGTATCGGATACTTCGAAGGCGATCGCATCGGCGATATTCGCGTGAACGGACCGCTGAATCGAGAGCTTGACTTGTCCCCTGTGCGTGAACTTGAACGCGTTGGACAACAGGTTCTTCAAGATCTGCAGCAGCCGATGGGCGTCCGTGACGAGCATCGTCTCCTCGATCTCCTCCTCCACCTGCAAATGGAAATCGAGATGCTTCTGATCGGCCACCGGCTGGAATCCGTTCTGCAGGCTGCTATAGATCTCATCCCAAGAAACCGGCCTCAGCACGACGTTCATCTGGCCGGCTTCCACCTTGGACAGATCGAGAATATCGTCGATCAACCGGAGCAGATCGCCGCCCGCGGAATGAATCGTCCGGGCGAATTCTACCTGCTTCGCCTGCATGTTGCCTTCCTTGTTCTCCGCGAGCAGCTGCGACAGAATGAGCAGACTGTTCAGCGGCGTCCGAAGCTCGTGCGACATATTCGCCAGGAACTCCGACTTGTAGCGGGACGCTTCCAACAAATCGGCGGCCTGAATCTCTAGCAGATGATTCTGCTGCTCGATGCGTTCGTTCGTGTCTCTCAGCATTCGCGCGTTGTCCAAGATTAACTCGGAACGCTTCGTCAGCTCGCTGTTGCTGTCCTCCAACTCCTCTTGCTGCCGCTTCAAATGCTCCTCCGAACGCCGGAGCGCGTCGTTCGTCGCCTTCATCTCGTCCTGCTGCGCCGTGAGCTCCTCCGATTGCGCGCGAAGCTCCTCCGTCTGCTGCTGCAGCTCTTCGGTCTGCGCTTGCAGCTCCTCGGACATCGTCTGGGATTCCTCGAGCAGCCGCTTCACTTCCATCTGGGCGAGCACGTTGTTCGCCGCCATGCCCAGCATGCCGCGTACTTGCTCGACCAACTTGCGGTGCATGGAAGTGAACGTTTGAAGGGATGCCAGCTCGATGACGCCCTCCACCCGGCCTTCGTGCTCGATCGGGAAGATCAGGATGCTGCGCGGAGCGGATTCGCCGAGTCCCGTCGTGATTCTCATATGAGTGTCGGGCACTTGGTCCATCACGAGCACGCGCCTCTCCTGCGCGCATTGACCGACCACGCCTTCGCCTACGCGGAAGCTCTCGAAGCCCGGCTCCCCGCCGGTCGCGGCGTAGGACGCGCACTTCGACAGCCTGTCTCCGGAACGGATGTAGAACACGCCGTAGGACGCGCCGAGAAGCTCCGCCAGCTTCGCGATGAACGCCTTGGCGAACGTGGCGATCTCGGGCTGCCCTTGGTAAGCGACCGCCACCTCGGCGATGCCGCTCTGCAGCCATTGCTGCCGTTCCTGGCTATCGAGCAGCCGGTTCGTCGCCTCGCTTAACTCCTTCACCTCGTCGCGGGACGAAGTCTCGATGCGCTTGCCCGCTCCGGCGCCTTCCATCGACGCGATCTCGGAGATCGCCGCGATGACGTCCTTGATCGTTCGGACGATCGAACCGGAGAGAGTAACCGCGGTCACCACCGAGAGAACCACGATCAACAAGAACGTAATCGTGAGCGCGAGCCGGAGATCCGCGTTCTGCCGGTCCAGCTTGTCCACCCGTTGCTGCGTCAGCTCGATTTCGGTATTGCGGAACGCTTCAAGCTGCTGCCGAAGCGGATCCAGAATATTTTTGCCGGTATCGGCTTTGTAGATGGCGTCCAGCCCTTCCATATCACCAGCTCGCTTGTAGGCGATCGTCGGGTCCCCGGCCGTATCGAACCAGTGCAGGATCCGAGACTTGATCTCCTCCAGCTTCCGTTGCTGATCGGGATTGTCTCCGATTAGGCTATACAATCGACTGTAATCCTCGGACCATTGGAGTTTGCCCTTCGTATACGGTTCCAGATATCGCTCGTCCCCGGTAATGACATAACCGCGTTGACCCGCGCTCATGTCGATAATCGTCTTCTCGATTTGATTCGAGAGATTATGAACCTCGATATCGTGATCCGTGATGAAGTCGATTGCCTTCTCCATCGACGTAATTCTCGTGCTCAGGAGGAACAGCGCCGCGACTAGGAATAATAGAATGATCGCGTAACCCGTCATGATCTTCGTACGTATCGTAATCCGTCTGTTGCCGAACATAATCGCCGACTCACTTCCCTCTCCTAGGAAACTACCGAATTCGTTCATTTTTATTATAGTTGCCGTGCGCGCAGGTCACAATCAAGGGGAACCATCGACCCGATGACCTCCATGCACACGAGAAAAGAGCGCCCGAATCGGGTGCCCTTCGTATGATATTCTTCTATTACCCTATCTTCCTGTTCTTGAAACAGGCCGTCGCGAAAAGAGTTCATCTTTTTCATAAAACATAGTTTACAACTGGGAATAGTATGTATTATGATAAGCAGGAATTCTAAATTGTTCCAATTCCTATCAGAGATTGGAGCCAGACTTTCGAAACGAGGAGGAAAGTACATGAAAAGTTTCAAGAGCATCAAACCAGCGGTCGTCCTGCTGGCCGTCATCGCGTTGCTGTTCGGTTCCGCGGAAGGGATCGGCAACCAAGCGGAGGCCGCGACGAAGAAGAAAAAAGTAACGCTCCTGAACGTCTCTTATGACCCCACACGGGAACTATATGAGGAATTTAACGCTGTCTTCGCGACCTATTGGAAGAAGAAGACGGGACAGACGGTGGAAATCAAGCAATCTCACGGGGGCTCCGGCAAGCAAGCCCGTTCGGTCGTCGACGGCTTGGCGGCGGACGTCGTGACGCTGGCATTGTCGCTGGACATCAAGGAGATCGAGAATAAAGGGCTGATCCAACCGAAGTGGGAAGAGAAGCTGCCGTACCATAGCTCGCCTTATACGTCGACGATCGTGTTCGTCGTGCGCAAGGGCAACCCGAAGAAGATCAAGGATTGGAACGACGTCGTTAAATCCGGCGTGAAAGTCATTACTCCGAACCCGAAGACGGGCGGAGCGCCGCGCTGGACCTACTTGGCCGCATGGGCGTACGCGCTCAAGCATAATAAGAACAGCGAGAAGGCGGCGAAGGATTTCGTTACGAAGCTGTACAAAAACGTTCCCGTGCTCGATTCCGGGGCAAGAGGATCGACGACGACTTTCGCGCAGCGCGGCATCGGCGACGTCCTGCTGACTTGGGAGAACGAAGCCCATCTGATTCAGAAGGAATTCGGCAAAGACTTCGAGATCGTGACTCCGTCGCTTAGCATATTGGCGGAACCGTCCGTTGCCGTCGTGACGAAGAACGCTGCGAAGAACGGCACGACGGAAGTCGCGAACGAATATCTGAAATACCTGTACACGAAGGAAGGGCAACAGCTCGTGGCGAAGCACTTCTATCGTCCGAACGATCCTGCCGTCCTGAAGCAATACGCCAAGCAATTCCCGAAGATCGAGCTGGTCACGATTCGCGACTTCGGCGGCTGGGAGGCCGCTCAGAAGAAGCACTTCGCGGACAAAGCGATCTTCGATCAGATTTACGTTCCGCAATAATCGATCGCCTGCTTCATCGCGCTAGCCAAGTAAAGGGGCTGTCCCAAAAGGACTCGCTCACAGTAAAAAACGGTTCACATCGCGTCTAGATGGACAAAAACAGGAGGTACAAGGGATTATCCTTGTGCCTCCTGTTCACGTTTTCGGTCTATGGACGCC